>JAYGCM010000091.1:0-53940 GCA_046583355.1 Deltaproteobacteria bacterium | reverse complement strand
TCGTGCGGCTCGGTGCGCAGAAGGAAGTTCGACGCTGGCGGGGCCGCATGCGCTGGGAAGGCAACCTCGACGAGATGCGCCGCGATTGAAGCACCAGGGCCGCCTCTCCCCGCGAAAATGCGATGACGGTTGCTGATTCCTCCGTCTGGATCGACTACTTCAACGGCGTCGAGTCCATAGAAACCGACGCGCTCGATGCGCTTCTCGGCGAACGTGAAATTCTCGTCGGGGACCTCATTCTGCTCGAGGTTCTCCAGGGGTTCGCAACCGAGGCCGCCTTCCGCCGCGCTCGGTCTCTACTCGGTCAGTTCCCGCAGGCCACCATGCTCACTCCGGAACTGGCAGTAGTGGCCGCACGCAACCATCGCCGGCTGCGACGGCGCGGCATCACCGTACGCAAGACAATCGACATCGCCATCGGCACCTTCTGCCTGCGCCACCACCACGACCTGCTCTATACGAACCGCGACTTCGACCCGATGGTCAAGCACCTCGGTCTACGGCCGACCATCGCCCGCTGAATCGCCCTCCCCCGGCTCGCGCCGTGCTGGACGGTCCTGCTCGGCCTGAACTCGGGGGTTTCTCGGCGGCGCTAGAAGATCGTGAGTTCGAGTGGGAGCACGGCTGCAATGCGTTCGAAGTCGCGGTCGCGGGTCAGGAGGTGGGCTGCGGCCGCGTCGGTGGTCAGCGCAATTGATAGATCGATCAACTGAGCCTGGGCGCCTTGCCGGGCGAGCGTGAAGCGGGCTTCTGCGAGAGGGGCGATGCCGCCACTCGTGCACGTCACCTGCGCGACCGCCTTGCGGCGCGCCGCCATGGCGACAGCACCGATATGGTGCGCCAGGACCGCGCGAGATGAGCCTCGTCATCGACGCGAGCGTTGCCATCAAATGGGTTGTGCCGGAGAGCGGCAGCGCCGAGGCCGAAATCGTATTCGCCACAGACGAGGAGCTCCTGGCACCGGATCTGATGTTGGCCGAGACCGCCAATTGCCGATTGTCTCTACCTTGCCGTGGCAGAGGCCCAAGGCGCGACGTTGGTCAGCGCCGACAAGCGGCTGCTCAAAGCGGCACACAAAGCCGACCTGCCCTCGCGTGACCTGCACGCCATCGAGTGGTCAGGCCGGTCGTCCCAAACGGGCTAGCAAGCGGGGTCAAGCGCGATCTTTAGAGCGCCCGGGCGCCGGGCGGCCGCGATGGCTTCGGTGGCAGCCGAGAGCGGGCGGGTGTCGGTGAGCAGCGGTGCCACCGCGATCTCGCCGCGCGCGAGAGATTCGATGGCTGGGGCGAAGGGACCGCAACGCGAACCGATCAGCGTGACTTCGTGGATCACCAGCGGTGCCAGGTCGATCTCGTAGCGCGCGGCCACAGTGGATTTCTGCACCACCGCACCCAGCGGGCGCACCATCGCCAAGGCCAGGCCGAGCCCCTCGGGGTGGCCGGTTGCCTCGACGACCAACTCGAAGCTGGCCTCGGGCGGATGGCCGAGGATGGGTTCCAGACCGAGCTGACGCACGATCCGGGCGGCCGCCTCATGCCGGCAGACAACGCCTACATCGTCGCCGCGACGCGCGAGTACCTGGGCACAAAGCAGGCCCAGCTTGCCGGCGCCGAGCACGGCCGTGCGCGCGCCGGCAAAGGCGCGGCTTTGCAACTCGGCCTCGAAGGCGGCGGCCAGCGGCTCGATGAAGATCGCCGCGGCGTTGTCAATCGAGTCGGGGAGCCGATGCAGATTCTCGGTCGGCACCACCAGGCGCTCGGCGAAGGCGCCGTCGGCGCCGAGAATTCCCAGCACACTACGGTTCGGGCAATGCCGGGGGTGGCCGGCGGCGCACTCGGTACAACGGCCGCAGGCGAAGTTGATCTCACCAGCCACGCGCGCACCGACCCACTCCGCGGGGCCCGCGGTGACCTCGCCAACGAATTCGTGGCCGAGGATGCCGCGAAATCCCATATAACCCGCGAGAATCTGCAGGTCAGTCGAGCAGATCCCCGCCAGCCGCACCTCGACCAATGCCATCCCGGCACCGACAATCGGCTCCGGATGGTCCTCTACGACGCTGGCGCGCTGGCCGTCCCATACAAAAGCTCGCACCCGCATAAGGCTAACCGCCTTACCGAGAACTGCAACGCGGCGCGGCCACGGCCCGGAATTGCCGCAAAGCTTATTGTTTCATCAGGCGCTTGGGGAAGTCCGCGGCGGCATCATCGGCGATGGCTTCGGCCAGCCGTGCGGTACGCTCGGCCGCTTTGGCCGAACGCTCGGCCGCCACGGCCGCACGTTCGGCCGCAGCTTTGGCCTTGCGGATAGCCGGATTCCCGCGCCAATGCTCCCACATCGCGCCGGGTATGCGCGACTCATGGCGCAGCAGGGTGATCTCGGGGCTGCCCAGAACAAAGGCACGGCCGTAGACGAACATTCGGTCGAGCGAGCGATAATAGGTCCGCAACTCCCATTGCGACCAAGGTGCCGCCACACGAATACGCTGGATCTCGGCACGATCCGGCTTGCCGATCCGGGCCACGGTGGCACGCAGCGCGTCGTTTTTCTCCATCACATTATCGAAGCCCTGCATCGAGAGCGTGCGTGGAGCCCCAATATCGCAGACGTAGGGCCGGTCTGGGTTGTCGCCACACCCTTCAGGCGCAGCACCCGCGACGCTCGGCATAGCCGCAATCGCACAAACGATCAGAATTCTGGTCCACATGGCACTACCCCCCGTTGGCCGGCACACGTCGCGCGCGCCAAGCCCCCGTCTGGTTCTTCGGCTATCGGGCCGGCTGACTCAAGCCGCCGGAACCACGCCCGCGCTGGCGGCCGCGGCGGCCACCTGGGCCTGCGGCTCCCGGGTAGCTTCCGGAGGTGCGTCCGCGGGCATTTCGCTTGGCAGGACAGCCAACATTTTATCGATCCGGCCGCGCAGGCGGAGCAGGCTGCGACGCACCTGCGTGGCCTCTGCCGGCGCAAGCTCCTGCGGCGAGGTCAGGCCCTTGAGCGCACGACCCAGACGGCGCACAGCGCGCAGGACGGGGCGCGACGGCGCCTCGGGTTTCTCGGCCCGCTGCTCATTGCGGAAACTGCGCACCGAGATTGCGTCGAGCTTCACGCGCGTCCAGAGCTTGCGCATCGCCTCTTCATCGCCCTGGCGCGCGATGCTGATCATGATCTCACGCGAGATCGGCGCACCCTGGGAGAAATACTCCTTCTTGATATCGGTCGGCAGCCGCGTCAGCGCCAAAGTATTGGAGACATAGGGCCGGCTTTTATGGATGAGTTGGGCGAGATCGCCATGCGAGAGGCCGCGATCACTGGCGAGAACCGAGAGCGCCTCGGCCTCTTCGAGCGGCGAGAGGTCTTCGCGTTGCACGTTTTCTTCCAGCGCGACCTCGAGCAGATCGTCATCACTCATGATCGCCGGAATATGCTCGACACCAGCGCGCTGCGAGGCGCGCAGACGACGTTCGCCAGCGATCAGTGTATAGCTGCCGCCCTCATCACGCCGGACAATCACCGGCTGCAACACGCCGCGTTTACGGATCGAGTCAGCCAGGTCGTCGAGCGCCTTTTCGTCGAAATACTGGCGCGGTTGCTTGGGATTGGGATGCACCTGGTTGATCGGCACAGCCGCAAAAACCGTCCGTTGCTTGCCGAAAAGACGCCCGCCCATGGCGAAACGCAGCCCCTCGTTGCTGCCCGCGCCTGCGCCTGCGCCCGCTGCCGCTGCCGCCGCTGCCGCAACGGCAGCTACTGAATGGCCCACTTCGGCCGCTGCGGCAGCCGCCGCTACCGAATGTCCTGTTTCAGCCGGCTCATGCTTGCCGGCTACTTCGATCACCGCATCGTCACCCACGACCACACCCCCCTCCGGGCGGACGGCAAGCGACCGCGCCGGGCTGATCTCAAACAGGCCCCGCACATCCAGGCTACCCGCAAGGCCACTATTCCTCAATTTCTGGCAAAGTCAAGGAATGCTGATGCTGTGCATCAGAAGGGCTGCTACCGCACAAAAACAAAGAGCCCCACCCGCACGAGGCGGATGGGGCTCTTCGGTCAGAAAACCGAGCGGTGTTCAGCCCGGAATCTTGCCCTGAAGCAAGAAAGCAATGACCAGCGCGTAGATCGCGAGAGCCTCAATGAAGGCAAGGCCCAGGATCATCGGCGTCTGGATACGATCGGCCGCGTTCGGATTGCGTCCGATCGACTCCATCGCAGCCGCGAGGCCGCGGCCCTGTCCCAGAGCAGCACCGATCGCCGCACCGGCGATGGCGATACCCGAAGCGATAGCGATCGAGCCGTGACTGCCGTACATGCCGCCTTCCGCAGCCAAAGCCACTTCCGGAAGAACGAGAGCAATCGCGGTGGCGAGCACCGTAAAGATAGCAACTTGGATTCCCATTATTTGTAGTCCCCCTTTCCCGCCCGGCCTGTTTGGTCCTGATCGGACCCGACATCTATCCTCATCCGCAACACCACCCTGGGTCCGGACCTGAGGCCTGCGTAAGGTCGAAGTGGCAGCTAATGCCCTTCGCCGTGCCCGTGAGCGGTTTGCACGCTCAGAGCAATGTAGATCATGCTGAGAAGCATGAAGACAAAAGCCTGAATCGCCGAAACCAGCGTACCCAGGAAATAGAAGACCACCGGAATGACCACCTTGGTGAGATCCGTGAAGATCTCAAGCACCAGATGGTCACCGAACATATTGCCGAAGAGGCGCAGCCCGAGCGAGGCCGGGCGCACGAACACGCCGATCAATTCCAGAGGGAAGATCAGCCAGGCCAGCCACCAGAAAGGGCCGGCCATATGCTTGAGGTAGCCCAGTCCGGCGACCTTGAAGCCGTAGTAGTTGAAGACGATAAACGAGCAGACGCCGAGCGCGAAGGTGATGTCGAAATCAGCGGTCGGCGGCGCGAAACCCGGCACCAGGCCGAGCATATTCGAGACCAGAACGAAGACGAAGAAGGTCACGAGGATGGGGACATAGGTCCCGGAACCCTTGCCGATCACCGACTCGGCCATATTGCCGACGAATTCGACCAGGAGCTCGAAGAAATTGCGCGCGGTGAGCTTGGCGTCGGGTATGATCACCTGCTCGCCGGTCGTGGTGATCGCCGTGCGCGCTCGCGCACCGATGGCGACGAGAACGGTCATGACGAAAAGGCCAGTCACGATGGACTGCCAAGCGTCGGGGACACCGAGCAACCAGAGCCAGGTAACAGGATGTTCCATTTTCTTCCTTACTCTTCCAGCGGGCGAAACTACGGCCTACCGAGCACTCATCGGGTAACATGCGTCCAATGTGATCGCCACGGGAAGGGTCGTCGCACCGGCCGCAAACGACATCAGGCCCAGCGTGTCGGTGGCGAAGCCGACCACCATCACCAACAGCATCAGCCCCGTCTTCAGAAGCACCATCAGCAGCCCGCGGGCCGGCTGTTCGTGCTGGCGGGTCGCGTAAGCCAAGGCGCGACGCGTAAGCAGGAGGCTGGTGCTCAACAGAGCAGCACCGGCCAGGAGACTCGCTGCTGAACCACGTTGAATCGCGTAGAGAACGCCGAGACCGGCCAGCAGGACCAACATCTGCCAGATGAAGATCGAGACGAGCCGCAGAGGCGCCGGCGGGCGCGTCGCCTCCTCATTCGTCGTCGTCATCGCGCGCCCTGTCGAATTGCCGCGAGAGCTGAATGATGCGCAGAAACGAGGTGCCGAGGCCGGCGAAGGTGCCGAAGAGAAAGAGCCACGGTTTGGTGCCGAAGTAGTCGTCGAGCCACCAGCCCCCAATCATGCCGCCGACCACCGAGGCCGAGAACTCGAGACCGAGCGCGGTCATCTGGATACCGATATGACGCTTGGTCGGGCCCCGGCCCGCTGGCGGTGTCTCGCTCACCGGCTCCAGGCTCCAAAAGAAGTGTCGACGGCGGCCAGAATCCGCGCGATCTCCGCCTCGCCGTGGCTGAGCGAGAGGAACCAGGACTCGTAGGAAGACGGCGGCAGGTTCACCCCGGCTTGCAACATGGCCTGGAAGAAGCGACCGAAGGCGGCCGCGTCGTTCTTCTGCGCATCGGTGAAGTTGCGCACCTGGTCCACACCGAAGAAAAGCGTGAGAAGAGAACCGACGCGCTGCACGCAGCCTTGGATGCCGTGCTTCTGCAGGCGCTCCTCCAGGCCGGCCTGCAACGCCGCCCCACTCGCCTCCAGCTTTACATAAGCTTCCGGCGTGAGGAGCTTCATGGTCTCGCGCCCGGCGGTGCAGGCCACCGGGTTCCCGGAGAGGGTTCCAGCCTGGTAGACGGGCCCATCCGGTGCGAGATGGTCGAGCAATTCGGCGCGCCCGCCGAGCGCGGCCACCGGCATTCCGCCACCAACCACTTTCCCCAAGGCCGTGAGATCCGGCGTAAGCCCGTAGAGTTCCTGGGCGCCGCCGCGGGCCAGACGCAGGCCGGTGATTACCTCATCGAAGATCACCAGGGCACCGACGGCATGGGACGCCTCGATTACGGCCGCGAGGTAGCCTTCGCCGGGCGGCACGACGCCCATATTGGCAGCAACCGCCTCGAGAATCACCGCCGCCGGCGGCGGTTCGGCGGCCAGCGACGTGCGCAGCGCCTCTATATCGTTGTAGGGAACCACACTGGTAAGAGCACCCACCTGGGCGGGCACACCCGCGCTATCGGGCACTCCCAGAGTCGCCGCACCCGAGCCGGCCTTGACCAAAAGCCCGTCGCTATGGCCGTGGTAGCAACCCTCCATCTTCACGATCCGGTCGCGGCCGGTCACGCCGCGCGCCAGACGGATGGCCGTCATCGTTGCCTCGGTTCCGGAGGTTACGAGTCGGACCTTCTCGATGGCGGGAAACGCCTCGACGATCATTTCACCCAGCTCAAGTTCCGGCGGCGTCGGTGCGCCAAACCCGGTGCCGCGTCGCACGGCATTCGCGACCGCGTTGACCACATCCGGGTGCGCGTGGCCGGCGATCAAGGGGCCCCAGGCACAGACCAGGTCCACATAGGAGTTACCATCGGCGTCAAAGACCTCGGCGCCGCGGCCGCGGATCAGAACGATGGGGTCGCCACCAACCGCATTCCACGCACGCACCGGACTGTTCACACCTCCAGGCGTGATGGTGCGAGCGCGGGTCATCAACTTTCGCGAAATGTTGTGCACAGCAATTTGAGGATAGAGAATCCACAGAGACTCGCGCAAGCGAGTCGCGCAAAGTCGTAGAAGTACGCGATTCGGAAAAAAATTCCTGTGGAAAAACCACGCCTTTGCATTTTCGTTTGAACGACGTCTTGAATCTTTTTTCGCATCGGCTTAGAACGCCTCACCGCGTCCTTTCGACGTGTTGCCAAATCATTCCGACATTTTTTTGTTTTTACGTTCTTCCCCCTGCGACTGGTCTATCCGTCTTGTGGATCGACCCTACACTTTCGACGTTCATCCTCTGTGGAAAACCCTGTCCTGATCTTCGCGCAAGCCCTTGTTTTTTCTACGCTAATCATCGTTGTCCACATCCGCTGATCCGGGTGTGGAAAAAAGTCCCGAAGGGAATCGGAATCCGCATGCAGAGCTGGCAACGCGCTCAGCGAATACTTCGCCAGGAAATCGGCGAAGAGCATTACGACGCTTGGATCAAACCGCTGCGCCTGGCGCGGTTGGAAGACGGCCAGGCCGTCATCCACGTACCTAGTAAATTTTATCGTGACTGGGTCCGACGACACTATCTCGGTCTTCTCCGCACTTCGCTCAAAGATGGCGACGGCCCGGCGCCGGAAATCATCTTCGAGATCGATCGCGGCAAACAGCACGAGCTCTTCCCGGAGCCGCCGAGCCTGCCGACGGCGGCAGCCAAGGCCAAACCGCGCCGCCGCCGGGGGCGTCCTGGCGGCCTGATAGAGCGCTATACCTTCGACTCTTTCGTCGTCGGACCGAGCAACCAATTTGCCCACGCCGGCGCCCAAGCGGTCGCTGCACAGCCCGGTGAGCTCTATAACCCGCTCTTCATCTACGGCCCGGTCGGCATCGGCAAGACCCATCTGGTCAACGCCATCGGCCATCGTGTCCTGGAGCGCAATCCCCAGGCAAAAATCGTCTATATTTCGAGCGAGGCCTTCGTCAACGACCTCATCACCTCGCTGCGGCAGAACAAGATGGCCGAGTTCAAAACCCGCTTCCGCAAGGTCGATCTTCTGATTCTCGACGATGCCCAATTTCTCGCCGGCCGCGAGCGCACTCAGGAAGAGTTCTTCCATACGTTCAATACGCTGCACGAATCGCATCGACAGATCGTTCTGACTTCAGATAAATATCCCAAGGAGATCCCGGACCTCGAAGAGCGCCTGCGCAATCGCTTTGAATGGGGTCTTACGGCCGATATTCAGGCCCCCGAGATCGAAACCCGGGTCGCGATCATCCAGGCCAAAGCCGAGCAAGCCGGTCTGAAGCTACCCAACGAAGTCCGCGACGTCGTCGCACAATTAGTGGGCGCGAATGTCCGTGAGATCGAAGGCGCCCTTACACGGCTGGGCGCGATGGCTTCGCTCAATGGTCGCGAGATCGATGTCGAGTTTGCGCGTGAGGTCCTGACTCCCCATGCACGCGTGTCGGCCTCTCCCATCACCATGGATCACGTCAAAAAGGTCGTGGCGGAGCATTTCGGCCTCTCTGTGACAGAGCTCTGCTCGAAGCGCCGCACGCAGCATATCGCGCAGGCACGCCAAGTAGCGATGCATCTGGCGCGCGAGGTCATCGGCGCTTCCTATCCGAGCATCGGTTCAGAATTCGGTGGCCGCGATCATTCCACAGTCATTCATGCCTGCAAGAAGATCATCCAACAACGTAATGAGAACCCTGGCTTTACAACTACTTTGCGCTCGCTTGAAGAAGCGGTCCGACAGAAGCGGACATAGGGAAAAACCCGTGTTTGATTCAGTTCTGTCAGGGAAAGTACTTATGTGGAATAGCTGTCGAAAAGATGGGGATGAAGCGGGGATGAATCAGGCTTGGCCGATATCGGCAAAAAGCCGGGGATCTTTACCCACTCTTTGTCGACAGCCTCTGCGCCGTACCAGTCCTGACAGAGACTGAGTTTTCCCCGGAATCCACAGCTTCTACTACTACTTGTAGTTTAAAGTATACCAATAAGAAGAGAGCAGGACGCAAGAAATTTCCTTCCTGGAAGGCAGCTAAATCATCATGGAATTCACAATCGAAAGAGCAGACCTGATTCAAAGTCTTGGACTCGCTCAGGGTGTCGTCGAGAGACGCAATACGATGCCCATTCTCGCCAATATTCTTCTCGAGGCCGATGGCGAGCAACTCTCGATTTCCGCAACCGATCTCGAAGTACATGTGAAACGCGGTTCGCCGGCCAAGGTGAAAACACCGGGTTCCGCGACTGTCGGTGCGCGTAAACTCTTCGAATTGGTCCGCGAACTAGGTCCCGGTAAGGTCACGATTCGTTCGCTCGAGAACGATTTCGTTGAGGTGACCTCGAACCGATCCAAGGTCAAACTTGTAGGCTTGGCCCCAGCCGATTTTCCGAGCTTCCCGCAAGGGTCGGACAAAGACGGCACGACCATCGAGATGGCCGTCGATAGTCTTTCGCGAGCCATCGATCGCACGCTTTTTGCGGTCTCCACAGACGATACCCGTCCCCATCTGGGCGGCGTTCTGCTGACCGCGCACGAAACCGGCTTTCGTTTTGTCGGCACCGATGGGCATCGTTTGGCGCTGGCCGACCTGGAGATCGGCGGCGGCGGCGGATCCATCGAGAAGGGCATCATTTTGCCGCGCAAAGGCCTGGCAGAGCTGCGTAAGCTGCTCGATGAGGTCGAAGGTACGGCCAATATCCGTCTGCTCGGCAACGCGATCCGGGTCGAACAGGGCCATGTCGTCCTGGTCATGCGGCTGATCGATGGCGAGTTTCCCAACTACGAGCAGGTGGTTCCGGAATCGACCAAGATCAGCATCGGCGTGGACAAGGGCGAGCTTTTCGCAGCCCTGCGACGTGTCTCGGTGGTTGCCAGCGACCGCGCTCGTGGCGTTCGTTTCGGGCTTACCAAGGGCCAGCTCAAGGTCTCTGCCAGCAGTCCGGATTTCGGTGAGGCAAGCGAAGAGCTCGAAGTCGAATATGCCGGTGAGCCAGTCGAGGTCGGCTTCAACGCGCGTTATCTCACCGATGTACTCGGGGTTCTGCCCGAAGATCGCCGGGTAGTGATCGGCCTCTCGGACGAAAGCAGCGCCGGGGTGATCTCGTCAGAAGACGACGCTACCTACCGCTACGTCGTTATGCCGATGCGCCTATGAAACCAGGGCCGCAGAACGGCTTCGCCGCAGCATAAAAAAGCCGCGCAGAAGAGTCAGACCGCCTTTGGATCCGGCTCTCATTCTGTTAGAATTCCTTCTGGAGATAGAATCTCCAACTATTTGATTTTACTATGGAATCTAACGAGTCAGAGGTGGAGCAAGGTGCCGATTACGGTGCGGATCAAATCAAGGTGCTTGAGGGCCTTGAGGCGGTGCGCAAACGACCCGGCATGTACATTGGCGATACAGCAGAGCGAGGTCTGCATCATCTGGTCTTCGAGGTGGTCGACAACTCAGTAGACGAAGCCTTGGCTGGTTTCTGCACCGATATCGAGGTGATCATCCATATCGATGGAACCGTCACTGTTGTCGATAACGGTCGCGGCATTCCTGTCGGCATGCACGCCGCCGAGGGAGTATCGGCTGCAGAAGTCGTGATGACCAAACTCCATGCGGGCGGCAAATTCGAGAAAGACGCCTACAAGGTATCTGGCGGCTTGCACGGTGTGGGTATCTCCGTCGTCAATGCACTTTCCGAACGCCTCGATCTGGAAATATGGCGTGAAGGTAAAGTACATTTTCAAAGATATTCTCGCGGCGCACCGGAGAAATCGCTGGCGATCATCGGCAACACCAATAACCGAGGCACGCAGATCACCTTCAAGCCCGACCCTCTGATCTTCCCCTCAACCAACTATAGCTTCGACCTTCTCTCGCAGCGCTTGCGCGAACTCGCCTTTCTCAACAACGGTCTGCGAATCAAGATCGAGGACAAGCGCAACGACAAAGAGCATAAATTCCACTACCCAGGTGGCATTGCTGCGTTTGTCGAGCACCTGGGAGCGACCAAGACGGCCATTCATCCCGATGTGATCTTCATCTCGGGCGAGCGTGAAGGCGTCGGCATGGACGTCGCTCTGCAATGGAACGAAAGTTATAACGAGACGATTTTCAGTTTCGCGAACAATATCAATACCCAGGAGGGCGGAACTCATCTCTCGGGCTTCCGCGCAGCACTTACCCGCACCGTCAATTCCTATGCGCTGAAGAACGGCTTCCTCAAGAAGGAGGGCGATTCGCTCGACGGCGAAGACGTACGCGAAGGCATCACGGCGGTCATTTCCACCAAGATTCCTGAGCCGCAATTCGAGGGTCAAACCAAAACAAAGCTCGGCAACTCCGAGGTGAAGGGCTACGTAGAGTCGATCATCAACGAGCAATTGGCGACCTATTTCGAAGAGCATCCGGCTGACGCGAAGAAAATCGTCGGGAAATGCGTCGAAGCCTCGCGGGTTCGTGAAGCAACGCGGAAGGCCAAGGACCTGGCGCGGCGCAAGGGAGCGCTCGACTCCGGTGCCTTGCCCGGCAAACTTTCCGATTGCCAGGAAAAAGACCCGGCCAAGTCTGAACTCTATATTGTCGAGGGCGATTCGGCTGGTGGTTCAGCCAAGCAGGGACGTGAGCGGAAATTCCAGGCGATTCTGCCGTTGCGCGGCAAAATCCTCAACGTTGAGAAGGCCCGCTTCGACAAAATGCTCTCCTCCCAGGAGATCCGCCTCATGATCACGGCGATGGGCATGGGGATCGGCAAAGAAGAGAAAGATATCTCGAAGCTTCGCTACCACCAGATCATCATCATGACCGACGCCGATGTTGACGGTAGCCATATCCGAACTCTGATCCTGACCTTCTTCTACCGCCAATACCCGGAACTCATTGAGAACGGGCATATCCTGATCGCGCAGCCGCCTCTCTTCAAAGTAAAGAAGGGGAAAAAAGAGATCTACCTCAAAGACGAGGCGGCGCTTGAAGATCATCTCATCCGGATTGGCAGCGAACAAACCGAGGTGGTCGGCACCGATAGTTCCGTTGCGTTGCAGGGCGAGGCGCTCGCCAATGTCTTGCAGCGTTTCTCGCAGATGGAACGTGTGCTCGAGGTCATCGAGCGTAGTCGCCGTAACCGCGATGTGGTGATTGCGGCGGCCGGTGACCCAAGACTCGACCCAGAAGCCTTCCGCGACACCGAGATTCTTGCCTCGATTGCCGAGAGCCTGCGCGAGACACTCGCCACAAACGAAGCGCTTGCGCCAGTTGAGGTGGAAGTCGTAGAGAGTCAGCCAGGAGAGCTCCCCCTCATCAGGGTGACCAACGCCAGTAACCAGCCGCTTCCGCAGAAAACAGATTTGTCCCTCGAATTCTGTGCGGCGCCCGAGTTTCAAGAAATTCGTCGCTTGGTCACGGATCTAGCTGGTGCGGGTCGCGCACCCTTCGCCGTGGTCTCGGGCAATACCCGGATCGAGATGCCGTCTTTGCAGGCTGCGGTTCGACAAATCATGTCGGGCGCTCGCAAGGGCCTCGATATCCAGCGCTATAAAGGGCTGGGAGAGATGAACCCCGAGCAACTCTGGGAGACCACCATGGATCCCGATAAACGGACTTTGCTCGAGGTCAGGGTCGAAGATGTTCCGGAAGCCGACCTGATCTTCTCTACGCTCATGGGCGACGCGGTAGAACCCCGTCGCGAGTTCATTCAACACCACGCACTCAGCGTGAAGAACCTCGATATTTAGGGGCAGGTTTATGGCGCTTCGAATTCCCGTCAACATCGAAGACGAGATGCGTCAGTCCTATATGGACTACGCTATGAGCGTCATCATCGGGCGTGCACTTCCGGACGCTCGTGATGGCCTCAAGCCGGTGCATCGTCGCGCGCTCTACGCGATGAACGAGCTCGGCGTCGAGTGGAACCGCTCGTATAAAAAATCGGCGCGTATCGTCGGTGACGTGATCGGCAAATACCATCCGCATGGTGATACGGCGGTCTACGATACGATCGTCCGCCTCGCGCAGGATTTTTCCATGCGCTATCCGCTGGTCGACGGCCAGGGGAACTTTGGTTCGGTCGACGGCGACTCGGCCGCGGCCATGCGTTATACGGAGATCCGCCTCGAGCGCATCGCCGGTGAGTTGCTCGCCGACCTCGATCGCGACACCGTCGATTTCGTCGCGAATTACGACGAAAGCGAGCATGAGCCCGCTGTCCTGCCAGCCAAGATCCCCAACCTGCTGCTCAACGGCTCGTCAGGAATTGCCGTCGGCATGGCGACCAATATCCCGCCGCATAACCTCGGCGAATTGGTCGATGGCTGCATGGCCTTGTTGGAAAACCCGAACCTGGGCTCGCTCGACCTGATGGAATATATTCCCGGCCCGGATTTCCCGACCGGCGGGTTTATCTGCGGCCGCACGCCGATCCGCGAGGCCTATACGACCGGCCGTGGGATTCTCCAGGTGCGTGCCCGCGCCGAGGTCGAAGAGAACGAGAAAAAGGGCCGCGACCGGATCATCGTCCACGAGATTCCCTACCAGGTGAACAAGGCGCGTCTGATCGAAAAGATCGCCGAACTCGTCAATAACAAGAAGATTGAAGGCATCTCGGACCTGCGTGACGAGTCCGATCGTAGCGGGATGCGCATCGTCATCGAACTCAAGCGCGATGCGAGTGGCGATGTCGTTCTGAACCAGCTCTACCGCCACACGCAGATGCAGGATTCCTTCGGTGTGAACCTGCTCGCGATTGTCGAGGGGCGCCCGAAACTTCTGAACCTGCGCGATGCGTTGGTGATTTTCCTCGACCATCGTCGCGAAGTCATCACGCGCCGCACGCTTTATGATCTGCGCAAGGCCGAAGATCGCCTGCATATCCTCGAAGGTCTTAAAATTGCGCTCGACAACCTCGATGCGGTGATCGCCCTGATCCGTGCATCCGGCAACCCGGCCGAAGCGCGCAGCGGCTTGGTTGAGACTTTCGCACTCTCGGAAATGCAGGCGCAGGCCATCTTGGATATGCGCCTGCAAAGACTGACCAACCTCGAGCGCGACAAGATTCTCGCCGAACATGCCGAGGTTCTCGCGCTGATCGAGAAGTTCCGCTTCATCCTCGCGCATATCTCCGAGATCGACAAAATCATCGGCGAAGAGCTCCTGGAAATGAAGGAGCGCTATGGCGACGAGCGGCGCTGCGAGATCGTAGAGAGTGCGGCCGATATTTCGCTGGAAGATCTGACGCCACGCGAAGATGTCGTCGTTACGGTCTCGCATGCCGGCTATGTGAAACGCATCGAAGCCAGCGAGTACCGCGCGCAAAGGCGTGGCGGTCGCGGTAAGCAGGGCGCTACGGCACGGCAAGAAGATTTCATCGAACATGTTTTCGTCGCCTCGACGCATGATGTTCTTCTTTTTCTGACCGATCGGGGCAAATTGCATTGGCGCAAAGTCTTCGAGATTCCGCGCGGTAGCCGCACGGCGCGCGGCAAGGCGATCGTCAACCTGCTGCAACTCGAAGCCGAGGAAAAAGTTTCGGCCTTCTTGCCGATTGCGGAATTCACGCATGGACCGCATGTCCTCTTTGCGACCCGCAAGGGCACGGTCAAGAAAACCGAATTGATGGCGTATGCGCGCCGGCGGACCGCCGGCATCATCGCGATCAAGCTGGACGAAGAAGATGCCTTGATCGGCGCCTCGCTGGTTCAGGAAGGCGATGAGGTTCTGCTCTCCAGCCGTGGTGGCATGGCGATTCGCTTTCCGCAGAGTGATGTCCGAGCGATGGGCCGGTCGGCCGGCGGCGTGCGCGGCCTGAATCTCGGCGTGGGCGATGAGGTCGTGAGCGCGGAGGTTCTCTCAGCGGATGCGCGGCTGCTCACCGTGTCCGAGCGTGGTCAGGGCAAGCGCACCGCGCTTGAAGATTACCGGCGGCAGAGCCGCGGCGGCAAGGGCATCCGCACGATGAAGGTCGGTGAGAAAACCGGCGGCGTGATCGGCGTGCTGCAGGTCTCAGACACCGACGAGTTGATGCTGGTGACCGATCGCGGTCGTTTGATCCGTCAGCGGGTGGCCGAAATCCGGGTGGTCGGGCGCAATACCCAGGGCGTGAAGCTGATGGATCTCGATGAAGGCGAGCGCGTGGTGAGTCTGACGCGAGTCGATGAGAGCGTAGATGCATCCGAGAACTCCGCCAATGATGAAGGCGAGAGCACGGACGGCGGCGTCATCGCGAGCAACGAAACCAGCGAAACCAACGAGTCTGGCGAAACCAAAGAGCCCAGCGAAGAATAGCGTCGCGGTCTCAGCCGCGCAGCACTGTGCGGCTCGTCATGCGCTGTTTTTTAGCGAAGAAGGCGTCGGCGATTTCGCGCATGGCATCCAGGTCGGGCGCGGAGTTGATCCGCCGCCAGAGTTCGTGGCCGAAATCGAGCCAGCGACCGCCCCAATGAACGAAAAATCGGGTGCGGCGCAGAGCGTCGCGGGCCGTAAAGGTGGCAGTGGCGGTCTCGCGGAAGCGGGCGAAGGCGTGCTGGTACTCCGCTCCTTCGGACCAGGCATCAGCCGGGGCCTCGCGTCCTTCGAGGCCGCGCGGTGCTGGCAGGCCCAGGCGTTCGCCGACCTGCCAGAGGATCCAGGGTCGCGCGACGGCGGCACGGCCGATCATCACGCCGTCGCAGCCGGTTCGGCGCAGCAGGTCAAACGCATCGTCTGCGGTTTGTACATCGCCGTTTCCGATCACCGGGATTTTCACGGCATCCCGAACCATCCCCAGATAATCCCAGCAGGCGGAACCGCGTCTTTGCTGCGAGGCAATCCGGGGGTGAATCGTGAGCCAGGCGGCACCGGCAGATTCGAGCATGCGCGCGAAATCGACGAGATACTCGGGGTCGTCTGTGAGGCCGGTTCTAAGCTTGACGGAAACAGGCCGAGTGGAATGCGCGACGGTCATGCGGACGACTTCTTCGGCGTAGCGGGGGTCGCCCATCAGCGCGACACCCCAATTATGTTTCAATGCCTGGTTGACCGGGCAACCCATATTGATGTCGATTGCACGTGGCCCAATGGCCTTGAGCTTGTCGAGCGAGATCCGGATGAAACGCTCTTCGTTGGCGAGGAGTTGCGGCACCAGGTCCGTCTCATGCGGCAGGGTAGTCGTCTCGGGCCGGTCGCCGATCTTCTCGGCTGAGAGGCGTCGTGAAGAGAGCATTTCGGTGAAGAGCAGGCTTTTGGCATCGGCCGGTGTGTAGGCACGAAGCGTCTCGCGCAAGGCGACGTGCGAGAGACCGACCATCGGCGCCAGGAAAAAAGGGAAGTCGATATCGACCCCCGAGTTGTCCAGTCCGGATGGATCTTTCGATTTCGTCGCGAGGGCCGCCCATCGCTCCCGCGGCAAAATTGCGCTCATTGCGGGTTGCTAGCTTCTTCCTCGCCGATAATCCTCCGCAAGGAGTGTCTTGAAGGAGGATGCGGTCTGGTGCAGACTGCGTCGTACCCCATATCGGGGGCCTCGGAAAAGGAGAATCTCTTGCGAGTGGTGCCCGTACCCGTCCTGCAGGACAACTACAGCTATCTGATCATGCCCGAAGACGAGGCCATTGCCGCGGTTGTCGATTGCGTCGAGGTCGAATCCATTCTGGCAGCGGCGGCGGGTCTCGGTGTAAAGGTCACGGCCATTCTCTCGACCCATCACCATTGGGATCATACCGCGGGCAACGAAGAGATGGCCGCGCGTGAGAAGGTCCGGATCTTTGGCAATGCCGATGATGCCGAGAGGATTCCGGGGCTGACTGATGGCGTTCGCGAGGGAGATTCCGTCGTTCTAGGCAGTCTTGTGGCCGAAGTGCTCCGGATTCCGGCGCATACCAGCGGTCATATCGCCTATTATTTTCGCGATCAGAAGTCCCTCTTTACCGGCGATACGCTCTTTGTCGCGGGTTGTGGCCGTCTTTTCGAAGGGGACGCCAGCCAGATGATGGCATCTCTGGGCAAGCTCGACGCATTGGCTGGCGATACGCGGGTCTTCTGCGGTCATGAGTATACGGTGAAGAACCTCGAGTTCGCCGCCGAACTTGAGCCGAAAAACAAGGCAATTCGGGACAAATTGGCTTGGTCTCGGGCGCGTCGCCGCGAAGGCATGCCTACGGTGCCGAGCACGCTGGCCTCCGAGCGGGAAACCAACCCGTTCCTGCGCGTGGGAAACAGCGAATTGCGCGAAACGCTTGAGCATCGTTGTCCGGGAACGCCGCCGGACGATGCGAGTGTTTTTGCGGCGGTGCGCCGACTGAAGGACGATTTCTAACCCGAAGGTCAAAACCTGTCCGGTGGCGAGGGCTGCTCGAAAGCGGTGCCTGGATGCAGGCCTGCTTTTCGGCAAGCTTTTGAGTTCCGGCACGGCCCGTTCTCGCGGAGATATCCTGAGTATTGTGGGTGATAATTCCGTGCTGGAGCGGGTGGCTACCGCTCCGGATTGGCGCTCCGTTGAGGCTTCAAGCCTCGGTGGAGTGCTCTAGCGTGGCCGCGAGAACGAGCGCGTTGAAGAGACATTCCCAATTCTCCGTGTCGGCGTATTGGGTGAGTTCATCTTCCGACCATCCGAAGGGGATATCGGCGTTTTCCCAAAGTTCGACCGGCTGGCCGGAAACATAATAGAATTTCCGCTCCTCGCCCGTGCTGATACTTTGCGGGGCGGAATTTGCGGTCATTTCTTCAAACGAATGCATGGAGCGCCTCCTGCGGCACCTGCTCCGCCATTACAGGCTGAGCTTTCAGGCTGACCTGGCCGCTTTTGATCAGATGCACGACGGTTGCGATGATTTCGGTCTCGGATTTTGCAAATTCCGAAACGATTTCGACGAGATCGGTGAGTGTGACGTATGGTTTCATGATGGCCTCCTAGTGCTGTCACCAAGATCTACTGCAACCCTCATGCCATAACGTGTAGCCGCGCGGATCGGCCTGATGGCTCGCAGAAGATCGGAAATCCTAATGTTTTGCGGACCCCGCAGACGGCATATCTCCTGCGCTGTACAAGTCCGTGCGCAACATGTGGCGAAAAAGTGACACCTCTGTACAGTGGAGTGACGCTGGAAGGAGTATGGGAATAGGTAGTTTCCCCTATTCTGCCTCCTCGGATCCCGCGTTCGGGCATGGGTGATTCGCCCGCATGGGTGATAGCGTTGAGTCCGAGCCAGGGTATTTATCCAGTCAGAATTAGGGTTTTCCAAGGAGCAGCTTGTGTCGAATGAGAGTACAGACCTTTTTTCCCGCTATCGGGTGATCGATATCGACACGCATGTCACGGAACCGGCCGATGTCTGGCAGGGCCGCGTGGCCGCGAAATGGGGGGATCGGGTTCCTCATATCCAGAGGGTCGGCGATCTCGACCTTTGGATGATCGGCGATCAGCCCATCGGCATGCCGGGCGCCTACTCCGCTGCCGGTCATGACGGAACCTTCCCGGACTTCCGCAAAACCTACGCGGATATTCCCAACTCGATGTATGAGGCCAAGGCCCGCATCGAGTTTCTCGATTCGGAAGGCATCGCGGCCTGCGTCCTCTATCCGAATGTCGGCGGCTTCGGCATGGGCGGGTTTCTCAAGATGGGTGAGCCCGAGCTCATGCTGGAATGCGTGCGTGCCTATAATGATTGGCTGATGGATTGGTGCTCGGCCGACCACACGCGTCTGATCGGCGTGATGGCAACACCCTTTTGGGATATTGCGGCCTCCGTAGCCGAGATCCAGCGTGGGGCCCGGTTGGGCTATTCGGCCGTGCTGATGTGCAACCAGCCGCAGGACCACGGCCAACCCTTGCTGCGCGACCGCCATTGGGACCCGATCTGGGCGGCCGCCGAGGAAGCCGGCATGTCGATCAGTTTCCATGTCGGTGGTGGCGATCTCTCGGATGTCGCCAACGATACGGCCGGCATCGGTGCCAAGACCAACTTTGCGCGCGCCTCGGCGATGGCCTTTCTCGACAACGGCCGCTGTCTCGCGGACATTATCCTGAGCGGCATCCCGCACCGTTTCCCGAAGCTGAAAATGGTCTCGGTGGAGAGCGGCGTGAGTTGGCTCCCCTTCGTCATCGAAGCTTTGGATTGGCAATGGAAGAACAACGGGGTGCGCAAGGAGCACCCCGAGTATGATCTCCTGCCGAGTGAGTATTTCCGCCGGCAGATCTACGGCAGCTTCTGGTTTGAGGAAGCCGGTATTGCCACCGCGCTGGACATGTTCCCTGATAATATCCTCTTCGAGACCGACTACCCGCATCCCACCTGCCAGGCACCCGGTCCGGCGAGCGCCGGTACGCACCCTCGTCTTTATGCAGAGAGCGTATTGGCCGGGATCCCCGAGCGCGTGGTCGGCAAGGTATTGCACGATACGGCGGCTGAGCTCTACGGCCTCGAATAGATGGCATTCACAGCGCTCGGCGGTTTTCGTGTCGTCGATTTTTCCTCGGAGATTGCCGGGCCTTATGCGACCAAATTATTTGCTGACGCCGGGGCCGATGTCATCAAGATCGAGGCGGCCGCCGGCGACTCCTTGCGGACCTGGTCGGCCACCGGCGGGCATCCGGGCCGGGCCCCCGGCGCACTCTTTCGTTTCCTGAACGCCTCGAAGCGCTCGGTCGTGGCCGCGCCCGATAGTGCCGAGGCGGCGCGTCTGATCTCCGGTGCAGATCTATTGGTTGAGGATTTCGCAGCGCAGGCTCCCTTTGACCGGGTCGCCCTATTGGCTGCCAATCCAGGATTGGTTCTTCTTTCGATCTCACCCTTTGGTCTGAACGGACCGCTGGCCGACCGTGCCAGTACGGAGTTCACGATTCAGGCCGAAGCGGGGTCCATCGCCATCCGCGGCGTGCCCGGCCAAGAGCCCTATCAGGCCGGCGCGCGCACGACCGAGTGGATGGGCGGTACTTTTGCCAGTGTCGCGGCCTTGGCTGCGTTGCAGCATGCGCGCCGTAGTGGACGCGGCGAACATATTGATTTCTCGTTGCAGGAGGGGATGGCGCTGGCCGCCACAACCTACATGGACCTGATGTGGGGCCTCTTCGGGCGCCCGCCCATTTCGGGTTCGATGCAGAATGTGGAGACACCTTCGATTCATCGTACCCGCGATGGATTTGTCGGCTTCAATACCAACACGCAGCAACAGATTGCCGACTTCATGATTGTCATAGAGCGCCCTGACCTCTTGGCGAGCGGCGAGTTCAAGCAGTTGACCGATCGCATGGTGCGGCTTGAGGAATGGGAGGCGATCGTCGGCGCCTGGACGGCCAAGCATACGACGGACGAAATCGTCGCCAAGGCAGCCCTCTTGCGCGTGCCGGTGGCGCCCGTCGGCAATGGTCGCTCGGTGCTCGAACATGAACATCTGGTGGCGCGCGGGATCTACTCCGAGGATCCCTCGGGTGGATTCCAGCGCCCCCGGCCGCCCTATCGGGTGGACGATGAGAGTCCGCCGCCGCCGCGTGCTGCGCCCGCGCTTGGTGCCGATACTGGCAAGATAGAACCGCGTGAGCGGCCGCGCCCAGGCACCGACGCGGCCGCGGCCTTGCCCTTGGCGGGCTTGCGTATTCTGGATGTCTCGAATTGGTGGGCCGGCCCATCGGCCAGTCATTTCCTGGCTTGCCTTGGCGCCGAGGTGATCCATATCGAGTCGACGCGACGCCCCGATGGTGCGCGCATGATCGGCGGCATGTTTGCGGGGCAGCACGACGAGTGGTGGGAATGCAGCACTTTTTTCCTCTCGGCCAATACGAATAAAAGTGATCTTGCCGTGAACCTGAACGAGGAGAAGGGCCAGCAGATTCTCTGGAAGCTTCTCGATACGGCCGATATTCTCCTGGAGAATTACAGCCCGCGCGTCATGGATGGTTTTGGATTCACGCGCGAGGCTGTGGCGGCGCGCAAACCCGATTGCCTCTATACGCGCATGCCCGCCTTTGGCCTGGACGGCCCGTGGCGCGACCATGTGGGTTTTGCTCAGACGATGGAGCAGATGTCGGGTTTGGCCTGGCTGACCGGGCATGTGGATGACCAGCCGCGGATTCAACGCGGCCCGTGCGACCCTTTGGCCGGCGTTCATGCGGCGTTTGCGATCCTTGCCGCGCTGGAGCGGCGCAAGCAGACCGGCGCGGGTGCCTTTCTCGAATGCACGATGGTGGAGGGCGCGCTGAATGCGGCCGCCGAACAGGTGGTAGAGTATACGGCTTATGGCAATCTGATGGAGCGCCGCGGCAACCGTTGCCCGGAAGCAGCACCGCAGGGCCTTTACCCGACCGCCGGCCATGCGGCGGTGGAGAACCCGCGCTGGCTGGCGCTTTCGATCCGCACCGCTGAGCAATGGACGGCGTTGCTGGGCTGGCTCGGCAACCCGCCGTGGGCGGCGGCTATGGGCACGCTGGATCTGTCCGGGCGCCAGGCCATCGAGGATCGAATCGATGCCGAGCTCAAGCCTGTTTTTGCGGCCCGTGACCGTGATGAGCTTGTCGGCGAGCTTCTGGCGGCAGGAATTCCGGCCGCGGCTCTCGCCGATCAGCGCGAACTTTCGTCACATCCGCAATTGGTTCACCGCGGAACCTATGAGGAGTTGGAGCATCCGATCGTCGGCCGACAATCGTTCATCGGGATGCCCTTTCGCTACGCGAGTGTCGCGCATTGGCTGCGGACGCCGGCGCCATTATTGGGCCAGGACAATTCGAGTATTCTGGCCTCGCTGGGTTATTCGTCGGCCGATATCGCGGCCCTGCAGGAAGCTGGCGTGATTGGCAACAAGCCCGAGGGTCTTTAGCCCGGGCAGGCGCGGGGCAAAAAAAAGGGCCGGCCATCCCAATGACGGCCGGCCCTTTTTGTCTGCGAGCGCTATTTAGCGGAGCTCTTTGCTCGAATAGCCGAGGATGCGACGGGCCACGATCAGCATATTGATCTGCTGGGTACCCTCGAAGATATCGTTGATCTTCGCGTCACGCATCCATTTTTCAAGCAATATTTCGCGTGAGTAGCCCTGCGGGCCGAGGAACTCGACGGCCTTCTGGGTCGCGCGGGTGACCGCACGGCCGGCTTTGGCCTTTGCCATTGAGGCCTCGAGGCTATTGCGTTTGCCCCGGTCCATCATCCAGGCAGCGCGCCAGGTAAGGAGCCGTGCCGCGTGGACATCGGTCTCGACCTGCATGAAGTCGCTCTCGATTGCGGTGAGCTGCGCATCGGGCAAGCCGTAACGGATCGTCAAGCCACGCTTTTCGAGTTCTTCGCGGGCCATATCGATGGCCGCCTGGGCAATGCCCAAGGCACTGGCCGCGACGATCGGCCGGGTGGCATCAAAGGTAGCCATCGCACCCTTGAAGCCTTCGGTCGTACGGTGGACCTCGGAGCTGCCCAGCAGGTTGTCGGCCGGGATCCGGCAATCCTCGAAGACGATCATGGCGGTATCCGAGGCGCGGATACCAAGCTTGTCCTCGATTCGGATGACCTTCATGCCGGGAGTGCGGCTCTCGACAACGAAGGATTTGATCCCGGCACGCCCGGACTCGCGGTCGATGGTGGCCCACACGACGATGAAGCCGTCGGATTTCTCACCCGCCATCAGCCCGGCGGTACAGAAAATCTTGGTGCCGTTGAGGATCCACTCGTCGCCGTCACGCACAGCAGTGGTCTGCAAAGCGGCGGAGTCCGAGCCGCAATGCGGCTCGGTGATCGCCATGGCGGCCCATTTGGGCTCACCCTCGGCGAAGCGACCGAGGAAACGCTTCTTCTGCTCGGGCGTACCGGTAGCCGCAACGGCTGCGCCGCCCAGACCAGGGTTCGGAATCGTGAGATAGAGCCCCGCATCACCCCAGGATAGTTCTTCGACGGTGATGCAGGCGGCTACGTTGCTCTCGCGCGGGCCTTTTTTGTCGCCGTCGTCGGGGTCCATGCCCATGGGCTTGCCGCCGCTGGCCTCCCACATGAATTTCCAGAATTCCTCGGGCATCGCATGCTCGTTCTCGTCGTATTCGCGCGAGATCGGGCGCATGGCGTCGCGGGCGACGAGATGGATCAGTTCTTTGGTGGCTTTGATTTTTTCGGAGTGCTCGAAATCAATCATATTGGAGCTCCTTCCTAAACGAGGGCGAGGCCTTCGAAGCTCGAGAAACCGCGCGCGTTGCGCAGCCAGAGTTCGACGGGGAAATCGCGGATATAGCCGTGGCCACCAAGGACCTGAACGGCGTCGTCGGTAGTCTTGAGACAGGCAGCAGAGGCGTAGCGCTTGGCGAGAAAGGCCTCGCGCGTGGCATCCTGGCCGTTATCGAGTTTGGCGGCGGCCTCCCAGAGAAGCAGCCGGGCGGCGTCCACTTCGATGGCCATATCGGCCAGAATAAAGGCAACCGCCTGCTTCTGGGCGATCGGCACACCGAAGGCGGTACGGTCCTTGGCGTAGTCGAGGGCAAATTTGTAGGCAGATTTGGCGACACCAACGGCCAGAGCGCCCAGGGCGATGCGCCCTTGGTTGGTCATGCGGGCGATATCGAAGGAGTCGCCGCCACCGATCTCGTTCTCGGCAGGCACGCGGGCGCCGGCCAAGGTGATCGTGCCGGTCGAGAGAGCCTTGATGCCCATATTCTTCTCGCGTTCGCCGACCTTGAGGCCTTCGGTGCCGCGCTCGACGAGAAACGCCGTGACCCGGTCGTCGGCTTTGGCCGTGACGAGGAAGAGGTCGGCGTCTGCGGCCAGTGGCACGAAGCATTTTTCGCCGTCCAGGACCCAGGAGCCGTTCTCGCGGCGTGCCGTGGTGGCCGGGTTCATCGGATCGAAATCAAATCTCGGTTCGACGATCGCGGCGGTCGCCGAGCGGAAGGATTCGGCAAAGGCCGGAAGATATTTCTCTTTCTGGGCTGCCGTGCCGTGATCGATCAGCGGGTAGGCGACCAGCCGCGGGGCCAGCAGGTGGAGCGCGATGGAAAGATCACCGAAGCCGAGCTCTTCGGCGACGATACAGCCGGTGACGGCTGATCGGTCCTCGCCGAAACCGCCCTGGTCCTCGGGAATTGCCGATTGGACCAAGCCGAGATCGAAGCCCAATTGGACTACATCCTGCGGGATCTCTCCCTTTTCATCGCATTCACGAGCGATCGGCCGGACCTTGTCGCCGGCGAAGGCCGCGATTGTTTCGCGGATGAGCACCTGCTCTTCCGTCAATTCGAGATCGAACATCCTTGGGAATCTCCGTTTTGCATGGGCGAGGGCAATTTACCCCCGGAAACACTGGTCTTTCTCTGAGGGGGAGGAGCCTGGCGGCTCGCATCCGGCCTCGGGCCTGGGGATTCGGCCGAAAGTCAGTCGCGAAACGCCGTTTCGCGTGGGCATTATTTAGTCATTTGTTTTGGCATTCGCAATGCCTATTCTTGAACGATGCCGCCCGAGCAGATCTGCCATCTCTGGTCCGCTCGCGCATGGGTAGGAACCTCAAGAAGCCCGCAAAACTCAACGGTTTTCAGCTTTGTCGGAGTCCGCCTCAAGGCGTTTTCCCGCCGGACCGATAAACTTGGTGATGAACAACACGGCAGCGACTACGGGCACGGCTACGGTGGTGACCCGAGAGCGACTTCGCGCAGCCCCCAGGCGGCGCCGTGAGTCAGACGTTCTTAAACCGGATTGCCTCGGAAGCGAGCTCGAAAGTTTTCGCAAATCTCTCGCGGATAAGGTGATCGGACAATCGCCCGCAGTGGAGTCGGTGACGCAGGCCTTCCAGATTTACCGCGCCGGGTTGGCAAGCTCCGAGCGGCCGCTTGGCTCGTTTCTTTTCCTCGGCCCTACGGGCACGGGCAAGACGAACCTCGTCGAGTCGATTGCCGAGACCTGTTTTGGCGACCGCAAGTCGATGCTCAAGATCGATTGTGCCGAGTTCAGCCACAGCCATGAAATCGCACGCCTGATCGGTTCGCCTCCGGGCTATTTGGGTCATCAGGAGACCAATCCCTACCTCTCGACAGCCAATATCACGCGGCACCAGACGCCGGAATGCCCGTTCACGCTGATTCTCTTCGATGAGATTGAGAAGGCAAATGACTCCCTTTGGCAGCTGCTTTTGGGGATGCTCGATAAGGGACGCCTCACCCTGGGTACGAACAAGGAAGTCGACCTCTCGCGTTGCTTCATCTTCCTCACGAGTAATATCGGGAGTCGTTCCGTGAGCGATATTCTCGCGCCGAATATGGGCTTTGTGCAGGAATCGACCGAATCTGAAGAAAATCTGGATCAGCGGATTGAGGACGCCGTGCTGTGGAGTGCGAAGCGAACCTTTGCGCCGGAGTTCCTGAATCGCCTGGATCATAAGGTGGTCTTCCAGCGCCTGACGACGCCGGAGCTCAGCCGGATTCTCGACTTGGAATTGCGCAAGATCGAGAACCGCCTGTCGCGTCGCGGTGAGGCGGTCGAGTTCACCTATACGGATCGCGCGATCGCGCGGATTCTTGAGGAAGGAACGGATCCTGAACTGGGTGCACGGCCCCTGAAGCGGGTTCTCGAGCACCGTCTCGTATTCCCGCTGGCGCGCCTCTATGCCTCGGATCAGCTCCGCGGCGGTGAGCATGTCTGGGTCGATTGGCACGAGGACGCCGAAGAGATCGAATTCTCTCTGGCAAGCTCGCGACGCGCGGCTTCCTGATCAGTCTCGCTGCGGTGCGGCGCTGCGTTTCGCACGGCGCGCCGCTGCCGCAGCATCGAGGATGCCCGCTCCACAGGAGCGCGCTCCGAGCGAGCTACAACTCCCGGCGCCGGCGGCCGGAAATGGGCGCGCTGTCTCCATCAATATATTGATGAGCTGGCCGGGCCGAAGCTCAGGGTTGGCCGCCAGGAGAAGTGCAGCGACGCCGGCCACATGCGGTGCCGCCATGCTGGTGCCGACCTTGTAGCCGTAATGGTCGCTGGTCGGCCGCGTTTCGCCGCGGTTGTCGGTGGAGAGAATCTGGTCTGCGGACCAACCGCCGGCGCTACCGCCGGGTGCAGCGAGATGGACGCGGCCGAAATTCGAGTAGGGCGTGCGTCGCCCGCGCCGGTCGGTGGCGTAAACCGAGAGCACGCCATGGCAGCTCGCCGGGTACACGTCCTGTGCCGGTTGGCCGTCATTGCCGGCGGCGACGACCACCAACGCGCCGGCCGCCAGAGCATCGTTGATCGCGGCTTGCATATAGGCCGGGCAGCTACCGGGAAAACCGATGCTGATATTGAGGATATGGGCGGCATCGGGGTTGGGTCCCGGTATGGTCCGGTTATCTTTGGGCCCCACACCAGCGGCCCAGCGGATCGCGTCGGCCAGGTCGATGGGATCGATCCCGCATTTGGCCCCGACCCGGATGGGCAAAAGCCGGGCGTGCCAGTCGACGCCGGCGATGCCCTCGCGATTGTCGGTTGCCGCGCCGATGGTGCCGGCGACATGCGTGCCATGCCAGGTTGAGGAAGAAGCGGCTGCGCTCGGCGAGCATTCGCCGCGGCGCGCGGCGTCGCCCGGGTCTTCGGGGTCGAGGTCGCGCGGGTCGAGGTCGCCCGAGCGCCATTTGTCGCTTACAAAATCTGCCCCGGGCAGTAGCCGCGCTTGCAGGTCCGGGTGCTTTCGTCGGATGCCGGAATCCAGAATGGCAACGATGATTTCGGGCGAGCCCGTAGTGATCTCCCATGCTCCGGGTGCGTCAATACCGGCTTCGCGATCGGTCAGGGCCCATTGTTCGGGGAACGAAGGGTCGTTGGGCAGGTTCTGGAAGCGGCCGCGCACGGCAGGTTCGGCCCAAGTGATCGACGCATCGGCTTGCAGCCGGGCCGCGGCCGTCGCAACCGATGAGGCCGGCATGCGTTGCAGCAGTCGCAGCACCCAGGCCCCGCCCGACATCGGCCGCTCTACATAGAGCGACAATCCGGCCAGGCCAATGATCTCGCTGACCTTCTCTCTGGGCAAAGAGCCGCCGGAATCCGAGAGGTCACGGAGAGCCGGGTCGGCGAAGAGTACGACGATCCGGTCCAGGCGTTGTTCGGCCACGAAAGCGGCGCCTGTGAAGGCAGTCGCCGATCGTTTCGCGGTCGGCCGGATATCTGCATAAAGAACGTCGCGATGCGCTCGCAGGCGAGAGAGAATCTCTGCGATCGCGCGGGCGCCGTCTACGGTGGGCAGCTTCAGGATCTGCGCACCATCGCTCGCCACGCCGAGCGGTACGAGTCGCGTGTCGGCTATGCGTTCGAGCTGCTCCAATGTGGCGAGGTCGATGCGCGCGCTATGGAGATCCGCATCGCGCCCGATGCTTTCGCGCAGCAGGACAAGGACTTCGGGCGCAGGCACTGCCAAGGACGTGCGAGCGCTCGCGCCGAATACGATCAGGCTAATCAGAATGACAACGGCTGGGCGAAGTACAGACCCAGCCGTGGTCGCGATACGCCTTTGCTTCATAGGCTCCCGGGTTCAGAGGGCGGCGACGGCTGTGCGGTTCTGCGCACGGCGCAGGGCAGCGGCGGCCTCTTCGTATTCGATACTGCCAAGTTCGTGCTTTTCCATCGCGGCCTCTGCGGCAGTAGCAGCTACTTTGGCCCGCTCGATATCAATCGCCGCGCTCTTCTCGGCTGTGTCGGCGAGAACCGTCACGCTATCGTCCAGGACTTCGGTGACACCACCGGATACGGCGACAAACTCGTCCTTGCCCGCGATACGATAGCGCAACGCACCCACATCGAGGGACGAGAGAAAGGTGATGTGTTCCGGCAAGATGCCGAATTCACCGTTGGTTCCCGGCGCATAGACCTCCTCGACTTCGCAGTCGAGGACGGCCCTATCCGGTGTCACGATTTGTAGGCGCATGGCAGAAATCTCCGCTTATTCGGCGGCGAGCTTGCGGGCCTTCTCGAGCGCTTCTTCCATTGTCCCGACCATATAGAAGGCCTGCTCGGGCACATCGTCGTGCTTGCCCGCGCAGAGCTCTTTGAAGCCCGTGATGGTGTCGGCGAGCTTGACGTATTTGCCGTCGATACCCGTGAAGGCCTCGGCGACAAAGAAGGGCTGCGAGAGGAAACGCTCGACTTTGCGCGCCCGGGTAACGACCAATTTGTCTTCCTCGGAGAGCTCGTCCATGCCGAGAATCGCGATGATATCTTGCAGATCCTTGTAGCGCTGGAGGATCTCCTGGACGTCACGCGCGACCTGATAATGCTCCTCGCCGATGATATTCGGGTCGAGGATTCGCGAGGTGGAGTCGAGCGGGTCGACTGCCGGATAAATCCCACGCTCGGAGATGGAGCGCGAAAGCACGGTCGTGGCATCCAGGTGGGCGAAGGTGGTTGCCGGTGCCGGATCGGTGAGATCATCGGCGGGCACGTAGATTGCCTGCACGGATGTGATCGAGCCCTTGCGGGTCGTGGTGATTCGCTCTTGCAGCTCACCGAGGTCGGTGCCGAGAGTCGGCTGGTAGCCGACTGCGCTGGGCATGCGGCCGAGCAAGGCGGAGACTTCCGAGTTCGCCTGGGTGAAGCGGAAGATATTGTCGATGAAGAGAAGGACGTCTTTGCCTTCCTCGTCGCGGAAATGCTCGGCGACCGAAAGCGCTGAGAGTGCGACCCGGGCGCGCGCGCCCGGAGGCTCGTTCATCTGCCCGTAGACCAGCGCGGTACGGTCGATGACGCCGGACTCTTTCATCTCGCGCCAGAGGTCGTTGCCCTCACGGGTACGCTCACCGACTCCGGCGAAGACGGAGTAGCCGCCGTGCTGTTTGGCGACGTTGTTGATGAGCTCCATGATGAGGACGGTCTTGCCCACGCCGGCACCGCCGAAGAGGCCGATCTTGCCGCCGCGCGAGTAGGGAGCGAGCAGGTCGACGACCTTGATGCCGGTCTCGAAAGCCTGCACATCGGTTGCCTGGTCGACAAAATCTGGTGTCGGTTGGTGGATATCGCGGCGCAGGTCGGTGTCGATCGGGCCTGCTTCGTCAACCGGCTGGCCCAGGACGTTCATGATGCGGCCGAGAGTCGCCGGTCCGACGGGAACCGAGATACCGGCTCCTGTGTCCTTGACGGAGAGGCCGCGGCACAGGCCTTCGGTCTCGTCCATGGCGATGCAGCGTACGGTACGCTCGCCCAGATGTTGGGCCACCTCGACGATGAGGTTATCTTCCTCGTCACCGAGACCGGGGTTGGAAATAGCCAAGGCGTTGAAGATCGGCGGCAGGTTCCCCTCGGGGAACTCGACGTCGACGACAGGACCTACGACCTGAGTGATGCGACCAGCGTTGTTCGACATGTTTGTTTCTCGTTCCTAACCCTTTAGAGCCTCAGCTCCGCTGATGATCTCCATCAGTTCCGTGGTGATCTGCGCCTGGCGGGCGCGGTTCATTTGAAGCGTGAGTCGCTCGATCATTTCCGATGCATTGCGTGTGGCCGAATCCATCGCCGTCATGCGGGCGGCGAGCTCGCTTGCACCTGCTTCGAGAAGCGCGTGCAGAATCTGGACTTCGATGAGACGCGGCAGAAGGGTGGCGATGATCCACATCGCCCCTGGTTCAAATACGTAATCGTGACCGCTTTGCGTGGTTGGGTCGTCTGTTTCGGCCTTGCGCAGAGGCAGTAATTCTTCGATCGTCGGCGTCTGCGTCATGGCGGATTTGAATGCAGAGTAGACAATCCGGATATCGTCGTACTCGCCCTCCATGAAGAGGCGCTGCACTCGCAGGGAGATGTCCCGCGCGACTTCCGGAGCATCCTTGACGGCGGGCATATTGACGAAGTCGCGAGTCTCGATACCGGCGTTTTTGAGGGTGTCGTTGCCTTTGCGGCCAACGACAAAATACGAGATCTCTTCGCTGCGACCGGCCGTGAAGGTCTTGAGGTCACGCCATAGATTCGCGTTGTAGCCACCGCAAAGACCGCGGTCGCTGGTCACGAAAACCACCAGCATGCGTTTGCTTGTTGCAGGGATCTGCATCAGGGGATGCATGCCCGCGCCTGCCTCTCGGCCGAGCAGATGGTGCACCATGCCTTGCAGCTTCTCACCATAGGGACGCGACGCTACGGCGGCTTCCTGAGCGCGGCGCAGCTTCGCCGCCGCAACCATTTGCATCGCTTTGGTGATTTGCTGAGTGCTTTTGACCGTAGCTACGCGCTTACGGATGGCCTTCAGGCTCGGCATCTTATTGCACGAATACCTGCTTGAAGTCCTCGATCGCCTTGGCGACGCGAGCTTCGAGGGCATCGTCGAGCTTCGGCTGTTCACGGATGTCCGTGAGCAGTTCCGGTACGCTGGTCTCGACGTAAGCAAATAGGTCGGTTTCGAAAGCAGCGATTTGATTTACGGGCATGTCGTCGAGGAAGCCTTTGGTGGCCGCGAAGACGATGAGAATCTGCTTCTCGACCGCCAAGGGGCTGTATTGCTTCTGCTTGAGAATCTCGACCAGGCGGCTGCCGCGTGTGAGCTGCTTCTGGGTGGCGGCATCGAGGTCAGAGCCGAATTGCGAAAACGCTTCGAGCTCGCGGAACTGAGCGAGGTCGAGGCGCAGCGAGCCGGCGACCTGGCGCATCGCCTTCACCTGAGCCGCACCACCGACACGCGAGACCGAGATACCCGGGTTCACCGCCGGGCGAACGCCGGAGTTGAAGAGGTCGGTCTCGAGGAAGATCTGGCCATCGGTGATCGAAATCACGTTGGTCGGAATGTAGGCGGCGACGTCGCCGGCCTGAGTCTCGACGATGGGCAGCGCGGTCAGTGAACCGCCGCCTTCTTCATCGGACATTTTCGCGGCGCGTTCGAGCAGGCGCGAATGGAGATAGAACACGTCACCCGGATACGCTTCGCGGCCTGGTGGGCGGCGCAGCAGCAGCGAGAGCTGGCGGTAGGCGACGGCCTGTTTGGAGAGATCGTCGTAAACGACAAGTGCGTGCTGGCCGCTGTCGCGGAAATACTCACCCATCGTACAGCCCGTATAGGGCGAGATGAACTGCAGCGGGGCCGACTCGGATGCCGTTGCGGCGACGACGATGGTGTACTCCATCGCGCCTTCCTTGGTGAGGCGGTCCACGACCTGCGCCACCGTGGAGCGCTTCTGGCCGATGGCGACATAAACACAGGTGACGTCGCCGCCCTTCTGGTTGATGATCGCGTCGATCGCGACGGCGGTTTTACCCGTCTGACGGTCACCGATGATCAGCTCGCGCTGGCCGCGGCCGATCGGAATCAATGCGTCGATGGCCTTGAGGCCCGTCTGCATCGGCTCGGTTACGGGCTGACGCTGGACGATGCCCGGCGCTTTGATCTCGATGCGTCGTGTCTGACTTGCACCGATTTCGCCTTTGCCGTCGATCGGCTGGCCGAGTGCGTTTACGACGCGGCCACGTAGCTCGGGCCCGACCGGCACCTCGGCGATGCGCCCGGTGCGCTTCACCTCGTCGCCCTCGCCGATCAGGTGGCCCTCACCGAAGAGAGCGGCACCGACGTTGTCCTCATCAAGATTGAGGACCATGCCGTAAATATTGTTGGGGAACTCAAGCAACTCGCCAACGGCCGCGCGATCGAGGCCGTGGATGCGGGCGATGCCGTCACCTGTGGACAGAACGGTTCCGGTCTCCCGCACCTCAAGGGACTTTCCGTAGTCCTCAAGTTGCTGGCGAATGATATCGCTGATCTCTGCGGCGCGAATCGCCATCTCGTGATTCTCCTTGGTTACCTGTGATGAAGCGGCCCTAGCGCTATGCGGCGAGCCGATGCGTTCGGGGTCAGCTGGCGCTCTCTCCTCGGGTGAGGGTACGCGCCAATTCGACGAGCTGCGTGGATACGCTGCCGTCATAGACTCGGCCTTGGATTTCGACCGTCACGCCACCGATCAGGGACTCGTCGGTTTCGGCGCTCAGGAGCACTTCCAGGCCATGGGCTTTGGACAGCCCTTTGCGGATTTCTTCGGTGCTCGCCTCGGGCAGCGGGCGGGCGGTATGCAGGGTCGCGCGGACGCGACCGAGTTCGTGGTCTACCAGGGTCTGGTAGGCAAGTTCGATTCCCTGAATCTCCCCGATGCGGTGGTTTTCCACCAGAAGAGAGAGGAAGTTCCGGGTCAGATCCGAGAGATCGAGAGCTTTGCCGAGTTCGGCAAGCAGGCTTGCTCGGGTCGTGTGCGGGATTGTCGGCGAGGCCAAGGCGGCGGCCAGCTCAGCATTCAACAGCCAGCGGGCGGCAGCGGCCAGTTCGTCGGCGACTTCTTCGATTCGGCCGGCAGAGCGCGCCGCGCCGGCCAAGGCGCGTGCATAGCGTTTGTCGAGACCGCCGTTCATGATGCCGCCTCCGCGCTTTCTTTCACGAACTCATCGACGAAGCGTTTTTGGTCGTCATCCGTAATGTCTTTGCTGACCAGCTCGCCGGCGATCTTGGCGATCAGCTGGGCGCTTTCTTGCTGTAGAATGCGTTGCGCACGGGCGACTTCCTGGTTGGCCAGGAGCACGGCGTCTTTTTTCAGGCGCTCGGCGGTTGCCTCGGCATGCGCCACCACTTTGGCGGCCTCGTTGCGCGCGATGGCGAGCAATTCTTCGCGGGCCTTGGCGGTTTCGCTTTCCAAGGATGCCATTTTTCGCTCGAAGTCGGCTTTCATTTCCTGGGCTTCGCGCTTTGCTGTGGCGGCGGCCTCCAATGCCTGCAACGTCTCCAGGTGGCGGCTTTGCAGGTAATCGACCACGAGCGGCCAGGCGAATTTCTTCAGAATGAAGAGGAAGATCGCGAAATTGACGAAACCGAAGAGCGTGAGGGACCATTGCGGCTCGTGGTGGCCGCCATCTCCTTCGGCGAGAGCCGGTACAGCGCTGAGCATTGTCAGCGCGAAGACCTGGGCTGCCAGTCGGATCATGCTTGCACCTCGCGACCGAGGATCTTGCGCGCGGCAACCTGGGCGAGCTCGGCGGCTTGGCTCTCGAGTCCCTGCCGCGCCTGGTCGGTCTCGGCACTGATCTCGGCGCGGATGCTGTCGAGCGTCTTGCGGGCCTCGGTCCGCGCGAGGTCGAGGACTTTTCGTTCGGCGTCCTCGGCTTCGCGGCGAATCTGCTCGCCACCGGTAGCGCCGGCACGCCGCGCTTCGGCGAATGCTTTGGCGAATTCGTCGGCCATCAGCGCAACTTCGTCGCGCATATTCTCTGCTTCGGCCTGCGCACCGCTGGTTTTCTCAGCGCGTTTGGCCAGGACTTCCTGCGTCGGCTTCAGAATGAGGGGGGTGATGATTGCCGCAAAGAGGAAGAAGACGACGATCTCGACGTAGAACCCAAGCTGGGGTGGTATTTCGAGCATCTCGCTACATGACTCCTTGGTTGCTTCGTTACGGGAACCGGCTTCAAGCCTGGTTCTTCGTGCGCGCTGCGTCGGCGCCGTTTCTCGCAGCGTTTTGCTCGTCGCCAGCCAAGAGGGTAACCTTCTTGCCGCGTTCTTCGCGGGCGCCCATCGAGCAATGGCCTTCGAAGACGACGCCTTCCTCTATGATGAGGCTGGGTGTGACTACGTTGCCGAAGAGCTTTCCGGGAGCGCGGATCTCGAGTTTCTTGGTCGCGGTGATATCCCCGGTGACTTTTCCGTGGATCACGATATTGGTGGCGTTGATCTGTGCGTTGACCAGCGCGGCTTCGCCGATATGGAGCGTGCCGTTGCAGACGATTTCGCCTTCGACGTCGCCCTCTATGCGGACCTTGCCCTCAAAGGAGAGCTTGCCGGCGATATGGGTTCCCCGTCCGAGGAGCGCGGTTTCACGCCCGGAATCGAGTTCCGCTCTCGTTGCTGCTGTACCTGTCCCGGTCATCGGCTCGCCCTTCTGTTGCTCAGCGGAATGCGCTTGGCTCGCGGTGACGGGCCGAGAAGGCTGGCTCGGAGTGCCAGCCGCGCTTGTGCGGTCCTTCTTGAAGAGAGCCATCGGTTTTCCGTTTTCCCTTGCAAAAGCCAGCCTTTTAGGCTGGCAGGGAGTCCGCTTTCGGGCTGCGGGGCATACGCCCCTCAAGCCCGAACGTAGCGGAATCCCGACGCAATTGGGTACCAATCAACAGATCCGATGTCAAAAGAGGCGGTGCTTTATTAGCGCAGCCTATAGTGCGGATCAGACGAGAGTTCCCGCTCCTTGCTTGTCAGTTCAGCGGGGTTGCCCGGCGCCCTGCCGCAAGCAGGATATCGCTCAATCGGCCGAGGTCGTCGTTGGAGAAAAATGAGATCTCGACCTTGCCCTTGCCGACGCTGCCTCGGGTCGTAATTCCGACGGGGGTTCCGAGCACTCGGGTCAACTCGTCTTCGAGCAGGACCACATCCGGGTCGCGTTTGCTTTTGGCCGGTTCGTGCCGCGTGGCGCGGGCGGCTTTCTCGGTATCGCGCACGGAGAGGTTCCGGTTGACGATCTCGGCGGTCAGCGTTTCGCGGGCCTTGTCGTTTTCGATCCCCAGAAGGGCACGTGCGTGGCCGACGGTGATGCGCCCAGCTTCCAGCTCCTTCTGGGTTGCGGCCGGGAGCTTGAGGAGGCGCAAGCTGTTGGCGATTGCCGGCCGGCTTTTGCCGACGCGCTGGGCGACCTCGTCCTGGGTGAGGACAAATTCGTCGATCAATGCCTGGAAGGCGGTTGCCTCCTCGATCGGTCCGAGGTCGGCTCGCTGCACGTTCTCTATGAGTGCGACGACGAGGCTTTCTTCGTCGGCCAGTTCGCGCACCAATGCGGGAATCTCGCTGAGGTTGGCGCGCTGGCTGGCGCGCCAACGCCGCTCGCCTGCAATGAGTTCGAACTTTCCGTTCTCGCCGGTGCGGACCAGAATCGGCTGAAGAATGCCCTGTTCGACGATGGAGCGGGTCAGGTCGGCCAGGTCATCTTCGGAAAAAATGCTGCGCGGCTGGCGCGGATTCGGAACGATGCTGTCGATCTCCAGCATCCGGACGTGGTCACCGCGCGGGGTCTCTTCACTCGGCGCTTGCGGCATCGCCACTGGTGGCGGCGCATTGAGGCCGGCGCGGGGATCCGGCCGAAGCTGGCGTGCAGGCGCGTTCGGGATGAGCGCGCCGATTCCTTTTCCCAATGCCTGTCTCATGACCCGCCTCCCCACGTCCTGATCCGGTGCCGGATCAGGAACCTTCGAATTGTTTTTTGTCGCCTGGCTCGGTGCTGGCACTTGCAGCGGCAGCGGCAGCCTCGGCCGCTGGCGCTGTGCCCGCCGCCGCAGCTTCCTGTGGCGTAGCGGCATTCGCTACGGCTGCATTCAACGCAGGCTTGCTCGAGTAGCTATCCACGCGGGCTACCAGCTCTTTTGCCAGTTCTGCGTAGGCCAGGGCCCCTTTGGAAGAAGGGTCATAGAGCAGTGCCGGCAAGCCGTGGCTCGGGCTTTCGCTCAGTCGGACATTTCTTGGTATGACTGCGTCAAATACCTTGTCCGGGAAATGGGTTTTGACGTCATCGGCAACTTGGCGGCAGAGGGTATTGCGCCCGTCGAACATGGTGAGGAGGATTCCGTCAATGGCGAGGTCCGGGTTGAGATTATCGCGCACGAGGCCGACCGTGGTGAGCAGCGCGCTGAGTCCCTCGAGTGCGTAATATTCGCATTGGAGTGGAATCAGGAGGGAGTCGCAGGCGGTAAGTGCGTTCAGGGTGACGAGTCCGAGCGAGGGCGGACAATCCATGATGATGAAATCATAGCGGTAGCGCAGGGTCGCCAATGCGTCGCGCAGGCGCTGTTCGCGGTTCTCGACCTGAACGAGTTCGATCTCGGCACCGATCAGGTCTTGGCTGGCCCCGATGACCTGGAGGCGCGGGAGCATGGTGCGCCGCAGGGCGCGGTCGGCGTTGGCGGTTCCGACGAGCACATCATAGGTCGAGGCCTCGGTCGGTCCGAGGCGAATACCGAGGCCGCTGGTCCCGCTGCATTGGGAGTCCATGTCGATCATCAGGGTGGATAGGCCGTTCATGGCGAGGCCGGCGCTGAGGTTCACGGCCGTGGTAGTTTTTCCAACACCGCCCTTTTGGTTAACGATCGCAATTACGCGTCCCATAGGTTGATGCTCCTACCAGATCGAGACACCGCTCTGAAGTGTTCGGTACCTTTTCTCTTGGTTTTTACTTGTTTTTTTTCTGTCCAGGAGTTGGCCTTTTGGGCGGGAATTGTGCCGGTTCGTTTCGGCAATGTTTCACGTGAAACACTTGGGCTTCTTGGTAAAGTGTACGGTTTATTTAGTTTTTTTGGTGCGGGCTCTCTGGATATTGGGTTGGTTGAGTTGCTTCGGTGGGCTGAGGGGGCGAGTCGCGCGAGTCCGGCACCCCCGGCCTGCAGGTCGGGCCGGTGCCTTTGCTTCGGGTCTTCGATCAACGGTTGAGGTCTACCTTTCTGGCGGGTGGGGCTACGTGCATATGCCATGCCCTGCTGTCCGGGGGTGCCGGACTCGGGCCGGTTCGTCGCGGTGGCAGCTTCGGCTCCTTGGGTTGGCGCCGCCGGGTAACGGGTAATGCCGGGCGGTTCACCTTGTCGGCGCTCTTTTTGTGCGGGGCAGCCGCGCATCGGAGCCCGGATCACCCCTTGGGGTTTGGTGGTAGCGCCAGGTGTTGGATTGGGGTTCCCGGTCTCCGCTGTCGCTTTTACGGGGGGCTCGTCGCGGTGGCTTCAGGTTCACCGCCCGGCAGCACCCGTCACCCGGCTGGTTTCAGGTGGTCTGGCGTCTTTGGCCTTTGGCGGGCGGGTCCGGCGGTCGGCGCTTGGTTCGGGGGCCGGGTGTTTCACGTGAAACAGTTGGGGTGGCGCGGGCGTGTCGTGCCGGGATGACGACATTAGTGGGAAGGCTGGTGTTTCACGTGAAATAATGGAGGCGCGGTGCGGGACGTGAAGGGGTGGGCGTGTGCGGATAGCGGGCGGTGTTTCGGGCGACGGAGTTCAGGTGCGGGGAAGTTGGCGTTGGCGGGACTGCGGGTGCTGTAGTCGGGTGTTTCACGTGAAACAATCCTGGCGTCGCGAAAACGGCCTGTTTACGGGCCTTTTTCGGAGTGTTCGCTCGCACGGTCCGCGAGGTTGGCTCGAGGCGGAGAGGCAACGGGTCGTGTTAGGGGGCGGCACAGTTGCGCACTCGCCTCCACTGGGTGGTTCAGGTTAAGGAGCTTGTGTGGCCGGGATAGATGATGTTTCGCAGCGGCTCCTGCGGGAAGGAGTGGCTGCGCTTGGGCTGGAATTCTCCGAGGAAAGAGCCGCGGCATTGTTCAGCTTCCTTGAGACGTTGCAGACTTGGGCGCCCCGTTTGAACTTGGTGGCCGATTACGCGCCGGCCACCCTTGTCGAGCGGCATATTCTGGATAGCCTGGCGGCGGCGCAGGTACTCCAGCAGCGGCTACCGGACCTCGAGACGTTGGTAGATCTGGGCAGCGGGGCTGGATTTCCCGGAATTCCGCTCGCGATCTTCCTGCGCCCAGCCCGCACGATCCTCGTCGAACCGCGCCAGCGCCGGGCTCATTTCCTCCGCGCCGTGGCGCGCGCCATCCCGCAGTGTCCAATCGAAGTCGCCCAATGCCGGGCCGACGCGCTTGACGTTGCCGCGACTGCGGATGCCGTCTGTTCGCGCGCCACGTTCTCCGACCTCAATGAGTTCCTCATTGTTGCGGCGCCCATTCTACGCGCCGGTGGTCTGGCTATGGCGTTTCAGGGCCCGAATTCACCGGACTCTCAGCCCCAGACCCCTGCTTTCCACCCACCCACGCGCCAGAGTTACCTATCTCCCGGCACCGATAGGCGTTTCCACCTCACCACCTGGACCCGGATCTGAAGCCCGGTGCTCCTGTTTCACGTGAAACATCTACCTCGCCCCCCAAAGCCCGCCCGCCTTGGAGTCCCGCCGCCACCTGAATTCTGGTGGAAGAGAGACCAAATCGCCGCATCGCCCGTCACCCGGCGGCGCCAGGTTGAGGAGTGCGAGAGGACACCGTGACGAACCAGCCCGAGTCCGGCACCCCCGGACAGCAGGGCATGGCATATGCACGTAGCCCACCTGCCAGACAGGTAGAGCTGAACCGTTGATCGAAGACCCGAAGCAAAGGCACCGGCCCGACCTGCAGGCCGGGGGTGCCGGACTCGGGCGACTATCCCGCTTCAGACGCCAACCACCCCCCGGACAGCAAGGCATGGATTTCTGCCGATAAAGCTACTCTCAGGTGCCCGAATGCCTGGCGGCGTAAGGCAGAGGCCTCCGAGCCCGTTGGTGGCCCGGATTGTTTCACGTGAAACGTCAGCCTCGGGAGGCGCGTTTGAGGTGGATGCCGAGCAATGTGATGGCGGCCGGGGTAATGCCGGGGATGCGGGCGGCCTGGCCGAGAGTCGCTGGCTGCACGCGACTGAGGCGCTCGCAGACTTCGTTGGAGAGACCGGAGATCTCGTTGAATTTGAGGTTCTCTGGAACGCGGGTTTTTTCCAATCCGGCGCTGCGCTGGACCAGGTCTTTTTGACGGCGGACATAGCCTGAATATTTCAGGTCCAGAACGAGGCTGGTGTGGCGTTCGACATCCGCGGGAAGCTCGACACCAAGAGCGCGCAGCATCTCCCAATCCACATGCGGTCGGCCCAGCAGGTCGCGGGCCGAGAGTGTGTCGCGGATCGGGTCGAGCCCAAGCGAGGCGAGCGTTCGGTTGGTTTCCTCGCCGACACGGATTTTCGCCTGTGAGAGCAGGGTGTCGAGGTCGTTTGCTTGCTCTCGGTAGGCCTGGAAATCGGCCCAGGCCTCGTTGCCGAGCAGGCCGATCGAATGACCGATTTTGCTGAGCCTTTCCCGTGCGTTGTCTTCTCGCAGCAGGAGACGATGCTCGGCGCGCGAGGTGAACATCCGATAGGGCTCGCCGCCGACGCCTTTGGTCACGAGATCGTCAATGAGTACGCCGATATAAGCCTCGTCGCGGCCGAGCCGTAGAGGTTCTTCCCGGCGTATTTGACGCACTGCGTTGATCCCTGCCATCAGCCCTTGTGCCGCGGCCTCCTCGTAGCCCGTGGTGCCGTTGATCTGTCCGGCCAGGTAGAGCCCGCCGAGCCGGCGGGTTTCCAGGGAGTGGCGCAGCTCCAGGGGGTCGATGAAATCGTATTCGATCGCGTAGCCGGGGCGCAGGATCTCGGCGTTCTCCAGGCCGCGAATCGAGCGCACCATCGCGACCTGTACGTCGAGAGGAAGCGCCGTCGAGAGCCCATTGGGATAAATCTCGATGGTGTCGAGGCCCTCGGGCTCAAGGAAGATGGAATGCGACTCACGATCGGCGAAGCGGACGATCTTGTCTTCGATCGCGGGGCAATACCGTGGGCCGCGGCTGTGGATCTGGCCGCTATACATCGGCGAGCGTTCCAGGTTGCTGCGGATGATCTCGTGGGTGGCAGCGTTGGTCCGTGTGATGTGGCAGGAGACCTGGCGCAGCGGCAGTGAGCGGGTGGAAAAGGAAAAGGGCACGGGTCGTTCGTCGCCGCGCTGTTCTTCGAGCCCACTGAAATCGATCGTGCGCGCATCGAGGCGAGGACAGGTGCCGGTCTTGAGCCGGCCGATGGGGAAACCGAGCTCCGCGAGGTGCGGACTCAGGCCCTGCGAGGCCAGGTCACCGGCGCGGCCACCTTCTTTGTTCCGGTCGCCGATATGCATCAGCCCGCGCAGGAAGGTGCCGGTGGTGAGAACGGTCGCGGAGGCGCGAAATTCCTCGCCTAATTCGGTGACGATGCCCGTGACCCTGCCGCCCTCGACCAGCAGCCGGTCGACCATCGCTTCGCGGATAATCAGGTTCGGGCAGCTCTCGACCACGGCTTTCATGCGCAGGCGGTAGGCCGCCTTGTCGGCTTGTGCCCGGCTGGCGCGTACGGCAGGCCCCTTGCGCGTATTCAGCGTGCGAAATTGGATTCCCGTCGCGTCGATCGCACGCGCCATCTCGCCGCCAAGTGCGTCGATCTCCTTGACCAGATGCCCTTTGCCGACACCGCCGATGGCGGGGTTGCACGACATCTGACCGATATGGTCGAGGTTGGATGTCAGCAGCAGGGTCGTGGCACCCATGCGCGCTGCCGCTAACGCGGCCTCGATCCCGGCATGGCCGGCGCCGACGACGATAATTTCTAGATTTTTCAAGGGTTTTCCCGAGTTCTACTTTCCGATGCAGAAGCGCTCGAAGATTCGGTCGAGAATATCTTCGGGCGTCGAGAGGCCGACCAAGGAGTCGAGTTCGGCGGTCGCAGCCTGCAACTCGCAGGCAACCAGGTCGAGCCCGCCTCCCACGGCTAGCAACTCGCTCGCCCGCTCGGCTGCCGCACCGGCCATCTCCAGCGCTTCGTGGTGCCGGGCGCGCGTCACCACGACCTCTTCTCGGAGGGCTTCTCCCTCTGCGGGTAGCATCTCCAGGATTGCCTGGCACAGGGGCGTTAGCCCGCTGCCGGCCTTGGCCGACACCGGAAGAAGCCGGGTCTCGGTGTGCAGGCTACTCGCCGGCCAGGCTTCGTCAAGATCGGATTTGTTGCGCAGAATGAGACGGTCCTGGCCTGCGGTATCGGCAAGAATCTCGCTATCCGTGGCGGTTAGTGGTGCAGAGCCATCGAGAACGATGAGAAGAATGTCAGCTGCTTCGATCTGCTCGCGGCTGCGCGCCACGCCGGCCTGTTCGACCGCATCTTCGGTGGCACGGATTCCGGCCGTATCCGACAAAAGCGCCCGCAGGTCGCCGATCGCAAATGGCTCTTCGAGATAGTCACGGGTCGTCCCCGGCACGTCGCTGACCAAGGCGCGCTCGCGGCCCAGGAGTGCATTCATCAGGGAAGATTTTCCGACGTTCGGGCGGCCCACCAGGACGAGGCGCAGGCCCTCGCGGGCAAGCCGGCCGCGCGCAAAGGTCTCGCAGAGCGATGCGATCTCGCTCACGACGCCGGCCTGCGCTTTTTCCAATTCGCGTAGCGTCTCGGGCGGAAGGTCTTCTTCGGGAAAATCGAGGTGGGCCTCGACCAGCGCGCGGGTATCCAGGAGTTGGTCGCGGAGCTGGTGAATGCGCTGCGAGAGGCGCCCTTCGAGTTGTTGCCAGGCCGCACGCAGGCCCGCCTGGCTGGATGCTTCGGCGAGGTCGGCCACTGCTTCGGCCTGGCATAGGTCGAGTCGCCCGTTGAGGAAACCCCGCTGCGTGAACTCGCCGGGCCGGGCCGCGCGGGCACCCGCGGCGAGTGCCGCGCGCAGGGCGCGGTCGAGCAGAAAGGCCCCGCCATGGCAGTGAATTTCGACGCAATCCTCGCCCGTCGCGGTTCCCGGAGCCAGCATCGGCAGCACCAGGACATCGTCGAGGGGCTGGCCGGCGGGGCCATCGAGTAGCTGCGCGCGGCGGGCACGGTGGGAGTCGTCCAAGGCCAGCGGCGTACCGTTGGTTCGGCGCAGGAGCTTTCCTGCGATGGCGCAGGCATCTACCCCGCTCAAGCGCAGAATGGCGATCGCGCCGGCGCCGCGCGGTGTCGCGATCGCCGCGATCGTATCTGCAAAATAGGATGCCATGATTCCGGCTTGGGATGCAGAGCTTGCATCCCAAGCATTAAAAAAAGGGATTGACGATGTTCCGATATGTCAATCAGCGGAACTGGGAATAGGCGCGGCCGGTTCAGGCAGGTTTGCGTAGGTTCAGCCATTGCTGGCCGATCGTGAGAATATTCTGAGTCAACCAATAAAGCGTGAGGCCGGCCGGGAAATTGATGAACATGAAGGTGAAGACCAAGGGCATGAGCATCATGATGCGCTGTTGGGTCGGATCGGCCGCGCTCGGCGTCATCTTCTGCTGCAGGAACATCGAGGCACCCAGGACGATGGTCAGGACAGGTATCGCGTAGCCGAAGACCTGAAGTCGTTCGGGCGCCGCGAGGTCGGTGATCCAGAGCGCAAAGGGCGCATGGCGCAGCTCGATGGTGTTCTGCAGCAATTGGTAGAGCCCGAAGAAGACCGGCATCTGCAGCACCATGGGCAGGCAGCCGCCCAGCGGGTTCACCTTATGGCGCTTGTAGAGCTCCATGGTTTCCTGGGATTGCTTCTGTTGGTCGTCGGGGTATTTTTCCTTGATCCGCGCCATTTCGGGCTGGAGTTTTTGCATCGCTCGCATCGAGTCGAAGCTCTTCTTGGTGAGCGGCCAGAAGATACCCTTCACGACGACGGTCAGCAGGATGATATCGACGCCCCAATTCGCTGAGAAGCGATGCAGGAATTGCAGCAGGTCGAGCAATAGAAGAGAGATTGGCCCGAACCAGCCGAGGTTCAGAGCCTTGCTGAAGCCATGCCCGGCCTCGTCGAGCGTGGCGCGTTCCTTGGGTCCGAAATAAAGCGTGTAATCGACGTCTGTCGGGCCGCTGGCGTTGCGCGGGGTGAGGATACGGGTCTGTAGGGATGTGGCGCCGCGGCGGCGCATCAGCACAGCCGAAGCGCGGTCGGGCGCGGCGGCAGTGAGGAAATAATGGTCCTCGAAGCCAGCCCAGCCGATCGCGCCGCGCAGCGTCTCGGGTTCTTCCAGGTCGTCACGCGCCGTCTCTTCGAGTTTGTCGTCGACCAAAGCGGCCGTACCCTCGTAGATCGTGCCTTCTTCGATCGGCTTGGCGCCGCGCGTGAGGACCAAGGCGACCGTGGGCAGGCTGCCGTCGGGGCCGTCTTGCGAGAGCGATGCGGGCAGGGCGGTTGCATCCGGGACCCGCGTTTTCAGGCCGATAGTGTAGGCATCGCCCTGAATTGTGAAGTGTTTCTCAAGGTTTTTGCCGCCAAGCGAGGTCCGCAGGACCAGCGTCCTGGACTCGGTTCCGGAGACCCGCAAGGACTTATCGCTGGTCTTGTAGATGCTGGATGCGTCGGTCCACACCCGCGCGCCGCGCAGCTCGATGCCGAGTGGCAATTCAATTTCAGGGGCCGGCACGACCAGTTCCAGAAGCGGGCTATCCGCCGCGGAGGTTTCGCGAAAGTTTTTGAGTTGGAAGCTCTCGACCCGCCCACCAAGAGTGGAGATCTTGGCGAGATAGAGATCGGTCTCGAGCAGGATCGTCTGCCCTTTGAGCTTCGCCGCCGCGACCGGCAGCGTACCCAGGGGTTCGTCGTCCAACACGGCCAGCTCGGCGCGGGTCGCAGCCGGCGCCGCCCTGGGGGAGTCCGGCGCGGGTGTGATATTGGCCGGAGCGGCCACCTCGACGCCGGGCGCGGGCATCATCGGGTTCAGCACAAACTCCTGATAAAGCAGGAGAATTGCAGCTGAAATAGCGAAAAATAGAAGTGTACGGCGATCCATTGTTGGAATTCCTATGCCTTGGGTGCCGGCGGTACGGGGTCGTAGCCGTGGGCGCCCCAGGGGTGGCAGCGCAGGATGCGGCGAATGCCGAGCCAGCTCCCCTGCCACGGACCGTGGCGGGTGAGGGCTTCGCGGAAGAACGTGGAACAGCTCGGTGCAAAGCGGCAACTTGGCCCGAGTAGGGGTGAGAGGGTCAGCTGGTAGAGGCGTAGCACGGACCGCAGTGCAGCGGTCAGCACGGATTCAAATGCATTTAGCATGCGGGCGCCTGCTTCGCGGGGAGGAGAGCGGCATAGATTTCGTCAGCTACCGCAGCGGAACTGAGTTCACCGGCACCACGCTGGGCGATCACAAGTACGGTCATATGCGTTGGAAGGTCGTGGCGGACGTGGCGAAAGGCTTCGCGGACACCGCGTTTGATCCGGTTTCGGATAACCGCACAGCCAATTTTCTTGGTCACCGTGATGCCGAGCCGAGTGGGCTCAGGCGTGCCTTTGTCACGGACGATCAGAAAATGAGGCGTCCGAGAGCGCTGGCCCCGGCGGCGCAGGGCCAGGAAATCACGCCGTTTGCGCAGCCGAGCCTCACGTGGAAGCGTCGGAGCACGGGAGCCGCCGTGGGTTTCCCGCACGGAAGCCTTAGTAACGGGCTTGTTTGGGCGGAATCGAGACGGTGAGGCGTTTACGGCCCTTACGGCGGCGCCGTTTGATGACCTGACGGCCCGTCGGGGTCGCCATGCGTGAGCGAAACCCGTGGGTCCGCTTCCGTCGTAGATTGCTGGGCTGGTAAGTACGCTTCATCGCTTCTTGTCCGTTGTTGTCTTTCGCAAACAGCAACGCGCCCGAGGGGCACGGCCAAGCGCAAAGGCAACCATTCGGAAGGCGCGCTGTCAACGGCCAATGGGCGGCTTTTTCGCGCTCAGGTGGTTCGACGTTTACGCGAATTCCGGTCCAAGTTGGCGGGTCATCAGTTGGACCATAGCGTCCTGGGCTGTCTGGTTCTCGAATAGAAGCGCACGCATCTGCCGGATGATCGGCATTTCAATGTCGAGGTCGCGCGCCATATCGTCGATCGCGACCGTGTTGCGCACGCCTTCGGCGACCTGCTGCATGCCGGCGAGAATATCGGCGAGCTTCTCGCCTTTGCCGAGCCGCATGCCAAGCGAGCGATTGCGCGACAGGGAGCCGGTGCAGGTGAGCACGAGGTCGCCCATGCCGGAGAGGCCGGTCACCGTGACCGGGTCCGCGCCCAGGCGGATCGCGAGCCTATTTACCTCGGCAAGCCCGCGCGTGATGAGTGCGGCGCGCGTGTTGTGGCCAAGCCCGAGGCCGTCACTCACACCCGCGGCGATCGCGATCACATTCTTCACCGCACCGCCGATCTCCACCCCGATCAGGTCGTCGACCGCATAGACGCGAAACATCGGTGAGGCGAAATAATGCTGCACGAACTTGGCGCGTGCGGCATCTTTTGCGGCGACCGTCACGACCGTCGGCATCTCTTCGGCGACCTCACGGGCAAAGCTCGGCCCCGAGATGACGGTTACGCGCTCTCCGGCGCCGGTGGCTTCGCTGATCACCTCGCTCATCCGCTTCGAGGTGCCCTCTTCGATTCCCTTGGTGGCGCTGACGATGATGGTCTCGCCGCTCAACCAGGGGCGCACGGCGCCCATGATCTCGCGTACGGCATGCGAGGGTACGGCGCAGACGAGGACCTCGCTTGCCGCACCAACGGCGTTTTCCAGGTTGGCGGTCGTCGCGACGGCCGGCGGCAATGGGCAGCCCGGCAGGTAGCGGCTGTTTTCGCGCGTTTCGCGCATTTTGTCGGCGTGTTCGGCCTGCCGCGACCAGAGAGTGGTGGCATGCCCTGCCCGTGCGAGCTGAATTGCCAGAGCCGTACCCCACGAACCCGCACCAATGACTGTCGCACCCATATCGGCACGCTCGCATGCGAGGGCTCCGGGAATCAAGCACGCTTGCCATGCGATACTCACTCTCGGCCTATGATGCGTCCTACCTGGAACTGGCCGATCGGCTCGCCTGCCGCCTGGTGAGCTTCGATACTCGCCTCGCCGCAGCCGCGGCGGACCTCACTCCAACGACCGACTCTTCGTAAGTCAGATGCCGCACGGCGGCGGAGCATGGTACAAGTCTTGGATGGCGACCCTGGCGACGAGCCCGGCCCGGCGGCCTGCAGGAGGCGCGACACCGCGTGTGCGCCGGCTCTTGGCAAGCGAGGTTCCCGATATCGCACGCATTTTTCGTGCAGCCTTCAACGAGATCTACGAGCGGCGCGGCTACGGGCCGATCGTTGTCGATGAGAGCGTCGGGCGTGTGATCGCCGAGACCTACCTGGACCACGATCCTGAACATTGTTTTGTCGTTGAGGTAGAAGGGCGCCTGGCCGGGAGTGGGTTCCTCCACCCGCGCGGCGAGGTTGCGGGGATCGGCCCGGTCACAATCGACCCGGCGATGCAGGGCCAAGGGCTAGGCCGGCTGCTGGTGAGTGAACTCTGCCGGCGCGCCGATGAGTTGGGGATTCCGTCCTTGCGGCTGATTCAGGACGCCTTCAACGAGAACTCTTATGCGCTCTATGCCAGTCTCGGCTTTCTGCCGCGCGGCGTTCTGGCGCGTGCGAGCTTTCCGGCGAAGCCCTGCGGGCGGCCCCGAGTGATTCGTGCCGCCGGCAAGGTTGACCTTCCGCGCATCGAAGGTCTCGAGCAGGAATGCCTCGGCTTCTCGCGCCGCCGCGACTACGATCTGCTGCGCCGCACCGGCGAAATATTTGTACTCGACGGGGCGGATGGCTTGGAGGGTTGGCTGGCGCGGATCGTGCGCGGCCCGGTCGCTGTGCTCGGGCCGGTCCTGAGTCGAACCAGCGAAGGCATGTGTCAGCTGGTGGCGGGCGCCTCGGCCGACCTGCCGGCCGAAACTGATGTGCGCATGCTCTTGCCGTCCGAATGCAGCGAACTCATGGCCGAGTTGGGACCGCAGGGCCTCGAGATTCACTCGCTATGCAACTATATGGTTCGCGGCAGCTTCGGGGGGATCCGCGGCTACTACGCACCGACCCTCTTTCCCGAGTCGGGATAGAGGCGCGGCCGCAAGCGGCTCTCGAATGCCGCCTGATTTTCCGGCCGTCCCTGGAGGGTCCGGCTCCGATCAGGGGGCGGGCGTTGCTTCCCAGCCGGCGGGGATGAGTTTGAGTTGGCGCTCGGGGCGGCGGGGGCGCTCGGGTTTGGCGGCCGACGGCGCGGAGGTGATGCTTTGCAGGGTGTCGAGCATGCGGCGCGCACTGACAAAGCCGACCAGGCGACGGCGCTCGACGCCCGTGGCATCATAGAAGATGATTGTCGGCACACCGGCGACCGCGAACTCTTCGAGGAGTGCCGTGTTGGTCGGGCTCTCTTCGGTGACGTCGGCCTGCAGCATCGTGAAACGCCGTGCCTCGTGGCTGACGTTCGGATCGATGAAGGTGGAATGCTCCATCTCGACACAGGGGAGGCACCATTCGGCGCCGAACTCGATGACGGCGGGGCGGTTCTCTTCGATTGCCTGGGAGAGCGAGACCCGCGTGAGGGGTTGCCAGCGGATGCCCGCGGCCATGGGTGCGCCGGGCAGCGCAAGCCAGATGCCGAAGGCGAGTCCGGTGACACCAATAGTGCGCTTTACGAGGAGAAAGCCGCGGAGCTGTGCGCCGGAGGGCTCAAGGAAGCCCAGGTAGATGCTGCCCGTGGCGACCAATAATGGCAGCAGGATCTCCTCGGTTTCGGTCGGGATCAGCGGCGTCAAGAAATAATATGCCATGCCCATAAGAACCACGCCAAAGACCCGATTGGTCCAGCGCAGCCATTCGCCCGAGCGTGGCAGCTTGTGAATCGAGCCAGCCGCAGAGGCCAGCGCAATATAGGGCAGGCCCATGCCGAGGCCCATGGTGGCAAAGAGCGAGAAGCCGAGTACGGCGTCTTTTTCACTGCCGACGTAAATCAGCAGGCCCAGCACCACCGGGCCGATGCACGGCGCGGCGATGATGCCCATGGTGAGGCCCATCAGAAAGGCGCCGCCGAAACCCGTCTGTGCGGCGCCAACCTTGTTCACCAGCCCCGAAGGCGCGCGGATTTCGTAGAGGCCGAAACTCGATCCGGCGAGTCCGACAAGCACAACGGCAAGTCCGATCAGAACAGCGGGGTTCTGCAGCGGTGCGCCGAAGAGGCCTCCGGCCAGTGCGGCGGTGGTGCCTAGCGCGGCAAAGCTCAGGGTGATGCCAAGCACATAGGCGGATGCCAGCGGGAAGGTGGAGCGACTGGCATCGCTCTGGCCGCCGAAATAACTGAGCGTCACGGAAATCAGGGGATACACGCATGGCGTGAGGTTGAGGCCCAAGCCGAGGAGCAGGACCATGCCAAGTTTGGCCGGAAGGCTGGCACTGACAAGCCATGCTTCGAGCCAGCCCGGGTCATTGAACGAGCCGCCGCTTGGCGGAGCTGCTGGGCCCGCCGCGACGCGCTTGGTCGCGCCGATCGTGGTCTCGATGGTGACCGGCGGTAGGCAATTGGTATCGTCGCAGGCCTGGTAGCGTAGGAGCGCCTGGACGCTGCCCTCGGGCGCGGGCGTGGCCTGCGCTCGGATGGTGAATTTGCCTTCATAGACCAGCAGGGTCTTGCCCGGCGCGAAGGCAAATTCCGCTTCGATGGGCTCGGGGTAGGAGAAGTCGGCGAAGGTGCTGCCCGCACTGCTCAGCGTGAGAGCGGTTGGAATCAGCCAGCGCTCGGCCGGTTGGTGGGCATTGATATGGTAGCCGGGGCGGATGACGCCATGTAGCTCGATCTGGCTGCCTTGGACCTCGCCCATAAGCTGAACGATCGAGCGCGGATCGACGCCTGCCTGTCCTGGCGCGTGGCTGAAGAGCACGGCCAGCACGAGGCTGCTGATGAGAACCCAATGCGTGCTCGCCACGCCACGCCACCGCAAGAGCTTCGTCACCCCTTTAGTCTAGAGGGTCGCGCACAACGTGCAAGGCGGCACCTTGTGGGAGGTCCGAAGTGACACCAGGAATCTCAGGCATGGGGCCACCGAGGCGGCGGTGACCTCGCTGCTCTTAGTCGAGTGGGACGTGCTCGACGATTTCGAGGCCGTAGCCGGGCAGGTTCACAAGCCGGCGCTGGTAATTCGAGATCAGGCGGATCTTGCCGAGGCCGAGGTCGCGAAGAATCTGCGCGCCGATGCCGTACTCGCGGAAGTCCTTGAGCCTCGCCGGGGACATCGTGCTGGGGCCGGATTCGTCGTTCGCGCCGTCCGTGGCGGCGGCGTCGCCGCGTGGCTCGAGCATTTCGCTGCCATGCTCGCGTTTGAGGTAGAGGATGACACCGCAGCCCTCGTCGGCGATCTTTTCCATCGAGCGGTGCAGCAGGTCGGCGGTATTGCGTTTGGTCGAGGCGAAGACGTCGCCGGGCAGATACTCGGCGTGGGCCCGTACCAGGGTCGGTTGGTCTGGTGATATATCGCCCTTGACGAGAGCCAGATGTTCGCCGCCATCGACATCGCTGCGGTAGACAATCGCGCGGAACTCACCGCCGTAGCGGGAGTCGAGCCGGGCCTCGGCGACGCGGTGTACGAGGGAGTCGTGGCGTAGCCGGTATTGGATCAGATCGGCGATGGTAATGAGCTTGAGGCCATGCTCGGCGGCAAAGACGCGCAACTCGGGGAGGCGCGCCATTGTGCCGTCTTTGTTCATGATCTCGCAGATCACACCGGCGGGCCGGAGGCCGGCCAGGCGGGCCAGATCCACCGCAGCTTCGGTCTGTCCGGTACGGACCAGCACGCCACCGTCGCGGGCGCGCAGCGGGAAGATATGGCCGGGGGTCTTGAGGTCGCTCGGCTGTGCGTTTTCCTGAACAGCGGCCAGGATCGTGCGGGCACGATCGCTCGCCGAGACACCGCTTTTATTGCCGTGTCGGGCATCGATCGAGACGGTGAAGGCAGTGCCCAGAGGTGCGGTATTTTCGGCGACCATCATTGGCAGGCCAAGCGCCGCGAGTTTCTGGCCGGTCACCGGTAGGCAAATCAGGCCGCAGCCTTCTGTTGCCATGAAATTGATGGCTTCGGCGGTGACTTTTTCGGCCGCCATGCAGAGATCGCCTTCGTTTTCGCGATCTTCATCATCCATGACGATGACCATGCGACCGGCTTTGTACTCGGCGATGGCTTCCTCGATGGTCGCGATATCGCCGGGTTTGGTGACTTGGTTTTTGAGCGGTTCTTCGAGCTGGCCGGACATTCTGTACCGAATGAACATCCGGTAGCGCCCCGGCGCAAGACCGGCGCTGCAGGTCGGGCCTTGGATACCGGCTTGCGCTGGCGGCCGGATCGGGGCAGCGAAGGGATATGGCTGGTCCTCTTGAAGGTATTCGTGTGGTGGAGTTGGGCTTTTGGGTCGCCGGCCCGGCAACCAGTGGCATTCTTTCGGATTGGGGCGCCGAGGTCGTGAAGATCGAGCCGCCCACCGGCGACCCGATGCGTGGCGTGCTGGCGGTGGCGGTCGGGATCGATGTTCCGATCAACCCCGCCTTTGAGCTCGACAATCGCGGCAAACGCTCGATCTCACTCGACCTGAAAAAGGAAAAGGGACGCGCGTTGGCGCAGCAGCTGGTCGATGGTGCCGATGTTTTCGTCTCGAACCTGCGCGCACCAGCGCTGGCCGCCATGGGCCTCGACTACGAGACTCTCGCCGCGCGCAATGCCGGCCTGATTTACGCGGCCGTCACGGGCTACGGCAGTAAAGGCGAAGACAAAGATCGGCCGGCCTACGATATTGGCGCCTTCTGGGCGCGCGCCGGCGTGGCGGCCATGCTCACGCCCGAGGGGCATGAACCGCCCGTACAACGCGGCGGGATGGGGGACCATACAACGGCATTGACGGCGGCCGGCGCCATTTGCGCGGCTCTGGTGGCGCGGGCGCGCACCGGCAAGGGGCAATTGGTCGAGACCTCCCTCTTGCGCACCGGGGCGTATATCGTCGGCTGGGATATGGCGACGCGGCTGCGCTTCGGTCGCCTGCAGCCACCCAGTAGCCGCGAAGACACGCCGAATCCGATCGCGAACTCCTATAAGGCGGGATGCGGCAAATGGTTCTGGCTGATCGGTTTGCAGGCCGATCGGCATTGGCCCGATGTCTGCCGCGCGATTGAGCGCGACGATCTGCTCACCGACCCGCGCACGGTCAATATCGTCAAGCGGCGTGAGAATAGCCGTTTCGTGGTCGGCTTGCTCGACGAAATATTTGCTACACGATCGCGCCAGGAATGGGCGGAACGCTTCGAGGAGGCTGGCGTCTGGTGGGCGCCGGTGCAGGATTGCGAGGAGCTGGCCAGTGACCCGCAGCTGCGCGCAACCGGCGGCGTCATTCCCTTTGAGAGCGCCGTGGGAGAGCCCGAACAGTTGGCGACACCAGTAGATTTCGCGGGTACGCCCAACGAGATTGCGGCCACCTCCCCTGAGCTCGGCCAGAATACCGAGGAGATTCTTCTGGAGATGGGCTGCGATTGGGAAGAGATCGCCGCCCTCAAAGAGGGCGGCGTCATTCTTTAGGTCTGGTCGCGCCGGGCCAACGGCCGGGGCTATTCGACCGTAACGCTTTTAGCCAGGTTACGGGGCTGATCGACATCGGTGCCGCGGTAGCAGGCGATGCTGTAGGAGAGCAGCTGCAAGGGAACTGTCAGGAGGATCGGCGCAAGCAAATGGTTGGCCTCGGGGATCGTGATGACTTCCCAGGCGACCTCTTCGAGTTCGGGCGTCGGGGCGTCGGTGATGGCGATGATGCGGCCACCACGCGCTTCGACCTCGCGCAGATTCGAGAGCGTTTTGGCGTACATCGGGTCACGTGGTACCAGGACGACGACGGGCAGCTGTTCGTCAATCAGTGCAATGGGTCCGTGCTTCATCTCGCCGGCGGGATAACCCTCGGCGTGGATGTAGGAGATCTCCTTGAGCTTCAAGGCTCCTTCGAGCGCGACGGGGTAATTGATGCCGCGGGCGATATAGAGAAAGTCGTTGGCGTGGCCGTATTTTTTGCCGATTTTGTCGATCTGCTTGGCCAGGCCGAGCGTCTCATCGACGAGACTCGGCAGGTTCACGAGGTCATGCACCAAGGCGCGGCCCTTGGCCTCGTCGAAGCGGCCGAGCAGTCGGCCGACATGCAGCGAAAGCAGGTAAAGTGCGGTCAGTTGGGTCGTGAAGGCCTTGGTGCTGGCGACCGAAATTTCGGGCCCGGCATGCGTGTAGATCACCGCATCGGATTTGCGTGCGATCGAGGAATCGACCGCGTTGCAGATCGATAGAACTTTGGAGCCGCGGCTGCGCGCTTCTTCGACGGCGGCGAGAGTATCGGCCGTCTCGCCGGATTGGGAGATCGCGATCAGCAGCGTATCGGGCCCGAGGATCGGGTTCCGGTAGCGGAATTCGCTTGCGTAATCGACGTCCACCGGAATGCGGGTCATCTCTTCGAGCAGGAATTTACCGACCAAGCCGGCGTGCCAGGAGGTGCCGCAGGCGGTCAAGTAGATGTGCTTGATATCGGCCCAATCCACTTCGAGTACATCGAGCTCCGGAAGGGAGACGTCGCCTTCTTCCTGGCGGATGCGGCCCAGCATCGTATCGATCAGGGCCTGGGGCTGCTCGTGAATCTCCTTGAGGAGGAAATGCTTGAAGCCGCCCTTTTGTGCGGTGATCGGATCCCAGTCGATGCGGGTGGGCTCGCGCTCGACAGGCGTGCCGTCAAATGTCGTAATGGTCACGCTCTCGCGGGTCACTTCCGCCATTTCGCCGTCTTCGAGGTAGAGCACTTGGCGGGTATGTTCGAGGATGGCCGGCACGTCCGAGGCGACGAAATTCTCGCCCTCGCCGAGACCGATGACGATCGGGGTGGCGGTTTTGGCGGTCAGAAGCCGGCTGCGGTCGTCGTCGGAGAGGACCACGATCGCAAACGAGCCTTCGAGTTGCAGCACCGTCGCACGCGCCGCCGCCATGAAATCGAGCCCTTGCTCCATATGGTCGTCGATGAGCTGCGAGATGACCTCGGTATCGGTCTCGGAATAGAAGGTGCGGCCCTTGGCGACCAGCTTCTCTTTCAGCTCGAGGTAGTTCTCGATGATCCCGTTATGGATCACCACGACCTTGCCCGCGCGGTGCGGGTGGGCGTTCTCTTCGGTGGGCGGGCCATGCGTGGCCCAGCGCGTATGGCCGATGCCGATATGGCCAGCGAGCGGCTCCTTGCCGAGCAGCACCTCCAGATTTTGGAGTTTGCCGACGGCGCGGCGCATCTCGATGCTGCCACTGCCGTTGAGCGTGGCGACGCCGGCGGAGTCGTATCCGCGATATTCGAGACGCCGAAGACCATCGATCAGGATGCCGGTGGCGTCCTGATCCCCGATGTAACCCATGATGCCGCACATGAACCGGAAACCTACTTTCTGAACCGACCCGCTTGAACCTCGAAAATGAATGCGGACCGTTGGGAACTTGATGAACTGGTGCTGGTGAACTGGTGGGGAGGCTACCCCCTCTTCATCGACTCTAGCAATGCCCGAGTTTAGCCTGCATACCACTTGGCAATTATGGAAACCTCCGCCACGCTGCGCCGCCTCGCCGCCGAAGCCCTCGGCACCTGCTTTCTTCTCGCAACGGTTGTGGGCTCCGGCATCATGGCCGAGCGCTTGGCCGGCGGGAATATCGCGATCGCGTTACTCGGCAATACCCTGCCAACGGGTGCCATTTTGGTGGTGATGATCTCGGTTTTGGGGCCGGTCTCGGGTGCGCATTTCAACCCGGCCGTGACGCTGGCCTTCGCCTTGCGCCGGGAGCTGCCGGCCGCGCTCGCCCTGGGCTATCTGGTCGCGCAGATAGGGGGCGCGCTGCTCGGTACCTGGGCCGCGCACCTGATGTTTGGCGAGACGATTTTCCAGCTGGGCGCGACCAATCGCACCGGCGGCGCGCAATGGTTCTCGGAAGGAATCGCGACCTTCGGGCTGGTGTTGACGATTCTCGGTGCGCTACGAACCCGGCCCGATGCCGTGGCGCTGCTGGTCGGCCTCTACATCACGGCGGCCTATTGGTTCACCGCGTCCACCTCTTTTGCCAACCCGGCCGTGACCCTTGCCCGCTCTCTGACCGATACCTTCAGCGGCATCATGCCCGCGGATGCGCCGGCCTTCATCGCCGCCCAACTTATTGGCGCCGTGCTGGCGGTTCCGCTCGTCGCCTGGCTTTTTGCGCCGTCGGCCGACTGAGCGGCCGCGCCTATTTCTTCTTTTTGCGGGCGCGGAAGGACTCGACCCAGCCTTCGCGGCGCTGATCGGATTTTGGGTTGAAGGCGAGGGCTCCGGGGGCGATATCGTGGCGTACCGTGGTGCCGGTGGCGACATAGGCATCGTCGCCGATTTCGACCGGAGCGACCAATTGGCTGTCGCTGCCGATCTGGACCCGGTCGCCAATCGTGGTTTGCGCCTTGCCGAAACCGTCGTAGTTGCAGGTGATCGTGCCGGCCCCCACGTTGACGCCTTTGCCGATATCCGTATCGCCGATGTAGGTCAGGTGATTAACCTT
>JAYGCM010000090.1:0-21858 GCA_046583355.1 Deltaproteobacteria bacterium | reverse complement strand
CCGCCGCGAGGTCGACCGTCTCGCAGAGATGAGAACGGCGCTGATCACATTGCGCAGCGAATTGCGCAGCACGGGCGTCGGCGCTGCCGGGGAGCCCATCACCATCGATCCGCGCACCCGCCGTCAACTCGAAGCCCTCGGCTACCTGGTCGATTGAGCCCGCCGCACCTCGCGCACGCGGACCGTCACCTCATAAGACTTGGCACGGACGGGCACCGGGGCTAGACAGGAAGCAGGCCGATCGGCGGCTGATTGCGGCGCGAGCCGCGCGGAGGATGAGATCATGAGCGCTGCACCTGCACAGAACCTGGCTGGACCCCATACTGATATCACGATAATTCCGGGAATCGTCGCGGATCTGCGACAATATTTCCGCGGCGGACAGACCCGGCCTCTGAGCTGGCGACGCGCGCAATTGGGCCGCCTGCGTGACCTCTTCACGGAGAACAAAGAGGCCTTGCAGGAGGCGCTGGCACAAGACCTCGGCAAACCCAGCGTCGAAGCCTATATCTCCGACATTGCGGTCGTGGTCGCCGAGATCGACCTCGTGCTCAAGGGGCTCAGCCAATGGACCCGGCCAGAGAAGGTCGCGACACCGCTCACCCAGCAGCCGGCGAAATCCACGATTCGACGCGAACCGCTCGGCGTCGTCCTGATCATCGCGCCTTGGAACTACCCCGTGCAGCTCCTCCTGAGCCCGCTGGTGGGTGCCATCGCCGCCGGAAATTGCGCTGTCCTCAAACCTTCCGAGATCACCGAGAATACCTCGGCCCTGCTCGGCCGACTGGTCGCGCAATACCTCGACAACCAGGCAATTCAAGTCGTCGAGGGCGCCGTCGCCGAGACCACTGCCCTACTGGCCGAACGCTTCGACCACCTTTTCTATACCGGCAACGGAACGGTCGGACGCATCGTGATGGAAGCCGCCGCGAAACACCTGACGCCGGTCACGCTCGAACTCGGCGGCAAAAGCCCGGTCATCATTGCGGCAGATGCCAACCTCGACATCGCCGCGCATCGCATCGCCTGGGGGAAGTTCCTCAATGCAGGCCAGACGTGTGTGGCGCCCGATTATATCCTCGTCGATGCCAGCATCGAGGAGAAATTCACCACGAAGCTCAAGGATGTCCTGAAAGAATTCTACGGCGACGACCCGCATGCCTCGAAGGACTTCGGTCGCCTCGCCAGCGCGCGGCACCACCAGCGCCTCGCCTCGATGCTCGAAGGCCAGGACGTCATCGTCGGCGGCGACGGCGCCGAAGCAGAGCGCTACCTGGCGCCCACTCTGGTGCGCCGGCCGGACCCCGAATCCCGCCTTATGCAAGAGGAGATCTTCGGCCCGATCCTGCCGATCCTCCCGGTCGAGAACCTCGACGAAGCCATCGAGTTCGTGAACGGACGCGAGAAGCCCCTGGCGCTCTATATCTTCACCAATAACGCCACCGTAGCCGAGCGCGTGCTCGATGAAACCAGCTCCGGCGGCGCCTGTGTCAATGCCTCGGTCTGGCATGTCGCCAACCCACACCTGCCCTTCGGCGGCGTCGGGCCCAGCGGCATGGGCAGCTACCACGGCCGCGGCAGCTTCGAGACCTTCTCGCATCGCAAAGCCGTGGTCGACAAAAGCACCTGGGTCGATCCCAAAATCGCCTACCCGCCCTATACGGCGTTCAAGAAGACTTTGATTTCAAAGGCGATGTAGCCTTGGTTCTCACTCAGCGCGCAGCGCCTCGACGGGGTCGAGAGCGGCTGCGCGCTGCGCGGGCACCACACCCGTAACCAGCCCGATCGTAATCGAGAGAAGCTCCGCGGCGACCACGTATTCCCACGGCGTATGCACCGGGACGACGGGAAAGACCCAATGGATCAGCCAGGCACCGCCAACCCCGATCACCAACCCCGCCACACCGCCGAGCGCTGCCAATACGGTGGCCTCGGCGAGAAAAAGGGCGAGCACCTGGCCCGTACTGGCGCCCAGCGCCCGCAGCAGACCGACCTCGGCTTGACGCTCGCGAACGGCGATCGTCATGATCGTCAGAATTCCTACAGCCCCGACAAATAGCGAAATACCGCCCAATGCAGCGACCGCGGACGTGAGAACGCCGAGAATCCGGTCCAGCACCTGCAGCATATCTTCCTGGGTCGTAAGGGTGAAATCCTCTTGACCGTGCCGAGCGATCAGGATGCGGGTAGCCGCCGCGGCGACCTCATCGGCGGGCGCGCCCTCTTCATAGAAGAGGTCGATTTCCATCAGGCCGCGTTTGTCGAAAAGGCTCATCGCACGCGCCGTCGGAATATAGATTCCGTCGTCGAAATCGAAGCCCAACATCATGCCCTTGGGCTCCATCACGCCGACCACGCGAAAACCCTCGCTGCCGACCCGCACGCGCTGGCCCAGAACCGGGTTGGTGCCGAAGAGTTCCCGGCGCAGCGTCGCCCCCAGAACCGCGACGGCTCGCGCGGCGTGCAGGTTGCCCTGCGGGAGGGATTGGCCGATCTGGATCTTCATCCGGAAGACCTCATGGAAAGCGGGGCCTACACCATGCACGGAGGTACGCCGGCTGCGCCCCTTGGACTTCACCTCGGCATTCCCCATCACGAAGGGCACGACTCCGGTTACATGCGGCACACGCGCCAGCGCCACCGCGTCATCGAGGGTAAGCGGCCGACTCGCACCGAACATTCCCACCGGGCCACCATGGGTTGTGGTGCGGCCCGGATTCACGGCCAGGATGGTCGTGCCGAATTGCGAGAACTCGCCCAGCATGAATTGGTGAATGCCCGCGCCCAAGGAGGTGAGGAGCACCACGGCCGCGATGCCGATTGCGATGCCGAGCGCCGTCAAGCCGCCGCGGAGCCGGTGCGAAAGCAAGGAGAGCATGACGAGACGAAGGAAATCACGCGCCGCCATCGCTCACCTCCCCGCCAGCGCGTCGATCGGATCCAGCGCCGCAGCGCGACGCGCCGGAATCAGGCCGAAAACAACTCCGGCAAGCAAGGAAGACGTCGGCGCCGCCACGACGGCCCAAAGCGGTGGACGCAAGGTGAGCATGGGTACGAAATACCCGATCGCCAGATTCCCGGCCAGGCCGAGGGCCAGGCCGAGCAGCGCACCCAAAAGCGCCAGCCCGCCCGATTCGAGCAGGAAAAGCGAGAGGATGCGGTTGCGCGAGGCACCGATCGCCTTGAGCAGGCCGATCTCGGCCGTGCGCTGCGAGACCGATACCAACATCACATTCATCAGCAGAATGCCGGCCACCAGCAGACTCACAGACGCGATTCCGCCGACCGTGAACGTCAAGGCACGCAGCACGCGGTCGAAGGTCTTTACCATCGCATCCTGCCGAACGATCGTCACATCCTCTTCGCCCTGGTGGCGGTCTTTCAGGAGGACCCGCGTATCCTCGGCCGCGCGGTCGAGCGCGCCGCGCGAGCGAGCCTCGACCATGATGCGAAAGAGGCTCGAGGTATCGAAAACCTCCATGGCACGCGCGACCGGCAAGACGACCAATTCATCCACATCCAACCCCAACGAGCGGCCCTCCGTCTGGAGGATCCCGATGACGCGAAAGCGGCGGTCGCCGACGCGAACAAAGCCCCCCAGCGCGGGTTCCGCACCGAAGAGCTCCTGGCGGACCTTCTCGCCAAGGACCACAACGGCCGGTGCCCGCGCCACGTCCCCCGCCGGGAGGAAGCGCCCGCGTCTCATCTTCCAATGCCGAATCTTGAGAAGTTCGACAGTGGTCCCAATGGTCGGCGCCTGACGAACGCGGCCGGCTCGCGAGAGGCTCGCCTCGCCGATGACCATTGGCGAAACTGATTTCACCGCCGAGCTGCGCCGCAGAGCCAGTGCGTCGTCCAAAGTCAGGTCGCGCGGCGTCGAACCCATGAACATCGACGGCCCGACCCCGGAGGTCTCGTTGCGCCCCGGTGTGACGATCAGAAGATCGGTTCCGAGCGAGGCGAATTCCTCGCTCACATAGCGCCGCGCCGAGTCGCCCAGCGAGGTCAGCACCACCACCGAGGCAACCCCGACGGCCACGGCGAGAAGCAGCAACGAGGTCCGCAGCGGGTGGCGGAAAAGAACGCGGCCGACAAAGGCCAGCGAATCGGCGACGGTCATGGCTCGGATTGCTCATCCGAGACGATCTGCCCATCCGCGAGCCGGATGCGCCGCCGTGCCCGGCCGCCAAGGTCGAAATCATGCGTGACGACGACCAGCGTAATGCCGCCGGCATTCAATTCCTCAAGCAACTCGATGACTTCACCGCCCGAGCGGCGGTCGAGGTTGCCGGTCGGTTCGTCGGCCAGCAAAACGGCCGGGTTGGTCACAAGAGCACGCGCGATCGCGACGCGCTGGCGCTGCCCGCCCGAAAGTTGATCGGGAAGATGATCGATGCGCGGCTCCATGCCGATCCGTGCCAGCGCCGTGCGGGCGCGCTCACGCCTCTCCACCGCCGGTGTTCCGCTGAGGATCAGCGGCAATTCCACATTCTCAAGCGCCGTCAGATACGGCACGAGATGAAAGAATTGAAAGACGAAACCAATCTGCTCGCGGCGCGTGCGCGCCTGCTCCTCTTCATCCAAAGTGGTCGTATCGCGCCCGTCAATGCAGTAGCGGCCACTGGTCGGGCGATCGAGCAGCCCGAGAATATGCAACAAAGTCGACTTCCCCGAACCCGAAGGGCCCATCAGGGAGACATATTCCGCATCCTCGATGCGCAGGTCTACGCCGTCCAGCGCGCGAACCAATTGATCCCCGACCTGATAGAAACGCTCGACTTCCTCGATCTCGATCACGGTTGCTCGAGTTCTTTTTCGGGCACCACCAGGGCACCGGCCTCGACACCCTCGCGATCCATCGAGAGAATCGCCCGATCACCGATACGGGCGCCGCCGCGCACCTCGGTAAATTGCCAATTCCTGAGCCCCGGCTCGACTACCCGCTCCTCCACCTCGCCGTCTACGAAAACCAGCAGCCGATGCCCTTCCAACAAGGCTTCGGTCGGCACCCGCAGCACTCCCTCACGCCGCTCGAGCACGATTTCCACGTCCGCACTATAGCCGGGCAGGAAGTGGCGAGCTTCTTCGGGATTCACGAAATCAACCTCGACATCGACTGTGCGCGCCTGCTTCTCCAGGTCCAGCACATACGGAGCGATCCGCCGGACACGACCCGCCTGCGGCGTGTCAGGAAAAGCATCGAGGGTAATCCGCACGGGCATACCCGGCCGCACCTGACCGGCATCCACTTCGTCGATCGGGGCATGCACATAGAGGCAGCTCGCATCGATCAGGTCGACAGTCGGCAAGGTCGCGACACCGACAGGCGACGGGATCACCACTTCACCCAACTCGCCGTTGATCTCGGCCACGACCCCGGCAAAAGGCGCCCGCATGATCGTCCGCTCCAATGCGGCATAGGCGCCATCGACCCGAGCCTGGCTGACCTCGGCGCCAGTCTTCGCCGCCGAGCAGCCTGCCGCCTGTGCCTCTGCCTGGCCGGCAGACCGCTCGGTTTGCTCCTGCGAGAGCACGCCCTTCCCGACCAAATCCTGCGCGCGCCGAGCTTCACTCGCCGCCACCCGCGCGAGAGCGCAGGCCTCAGCAACCCGCGAGTCCGAGGCCCGCGCTTGCCCTTCGGCTAACCGGACCTGTGCGCGCAGGTCCTTGTTCCAAAGCTCCAGAAGCACATCGCCCTTGGCGACCCGCGCCCCCTCCGCGACCGGCAGGCGCGCCACCTGGCCGCCGATAATCGGCGCCATCCGCGCGCGCCGGCAGGCCTCTACCGTTCCCGCCCGTGTATTGGCGACGGTCGCCTCGACCACACCCAGCCTGAGTTCGACCAACTCAACAGGGATAGGATCGGGTCGCGTATAGAGGAAAATCACCGCGGCGAGCACGGCTGCGGCCGCGAGCAGCCAGGTCAGAATCTTGGGTTTTGCCACAAATGCAGACTATGGTGCTTTGCCGCGCGTGCCAACCCTATCGGCGTCTGAAACGAAGAAGAAGGACCCCTTACGGACGCTCAGGAAGCCCAACTCGGGCAGACTCCAGAAGGCACCGCGTACTCCGGCCCATAAAAGCCGTCCGCCATCGAAGGGCGCGAGCGGAATTCCGGCCAATGCCGCGGTGGCCCCAGCGACCAGGTTGACGATGCCATAGAGCGGGCGCAGCGCCACCACATCATCCGTAAAGAGGAGAAAAATCGAGTCCTCTGCGTTGCGGCGGTAGAGGGTCGAGGTCAGCGTATTGGCCTCACGGAGATAGACCCCTATGCCGCCGCCTTCTTCCTGGTAGATCTGCTGCAGCTGTTTTTGGCGATGCGAGGGCCAATCCAATGTCTCGACCACACGAAAGCGCTCGGCGACCAGATCGGCCGAAACAAAAGGCACGAACGCGAGTCCCTCATCGCCGGCGATATGCCCGCCCAGGAGCGCTACCGCCTGCGCCACCCCGGATGCGGCCTCGGGCGTCTCGAGTAATTCGTTGATCAGGCCGAAGATTTCCGAAACACAATTGCGGGTAATCAGATTGTAGGCGCTTTGCATATCGAGCTCGGCGCGAAGATTCGCAATCGCCTGATCCGTCTGTGCGAGAGCGGCCCGGCGCGCCGCCGGCGACGGCACGGATACGTCCCCGCGAGAGCGACGCGCCGAGAGTTCGGGGACCAGGCGCTCGGCCCCAAGCCGCATAGGCACCCCCGAACGCACAGCACGCTGTACTTCCTCGTAGCGGTTGGCGGCATCCTCGAGACGGCCCCAGCCGGTCTCGTCGCGCAGGCGACCGGCCTCCAGACGGGCCAGAGCGGCAACAAACTCCGCACGCGTCACGGCGAGCAATTCGTCCAAGCGTCCGCCGCGGATTTCGATCTCGGCAACCTCAATCGAGGCAGCGTCGGCCGGCCAGGCATCCAGGATATGCAGGTTGCCTGTCTCCAACGATCGCAGAGTTACCGCATAACGTGCCATCGCAAGAAGGCGCGCCACCCCAGCATCCGGGCGGCGGGAGATGCCAAGGTCGCGGATCTGGCGCTCCCACTCCGGCAACAAAGCCCGTAGCTCCGTCCGCGCCGCGTCGCTGAGATGCATCGGTGCCTCGCCGGCGAGAAAATAACTCTCCGGGCGCAAGGCGGCGCCCAGCAGCCAGGCCGCCTCAGCCAGCTCGGCCGCGCGGGCGTCGGCATCGGCCGCTCTTCCCGGCGACGGCCGACCGGCACCCGGCGGGCCGCGGCGCAGCCGTGCCAGCGCGGAGGTAGGTACGGACGGCGGCATGGCATCGCCGTCGGAAAAAAAGAAACCCGCGCCGCGCACGACCAATTCCGTGGGCGCTGACGCGAGGCCCGCGCGTTCCGCGCGCAACCGACCCAGTTCCGCGAGCGCGACCTCGGCGGCAAAATAGCGCGCATTGAAGCCATCGCGAAGCATCCTCCAAGTCGCCTCATCCACCTCGACGCGGTGCACGCGCAGATTCCGGTTCGCCAGAACACGATAGCTGCGCTCGAAGGAGGCGCTGGCGTCGCGCGTGGGCAGAATCCAGCCACCCTCGCGGAATTGAAAATGAAAGGTCTGCCCGCCAAAAGCGATGCCGACGTGGCCGCCACTGGCCTGCCCCTCATTTCCGTCAACGTAAATATATTCGATCAGCGCCGCCTCGGCCGGCACCGCCGCGAGCAAAAAGGCGAGCAGAAGCGCCGCCAGCCGGCGGCGCAATCCTTCAGCTCGAAATAGCAGTGCCGGATGCCACCTGCGCACTATGATACCCACGCCGCATCGCCGAGCCGCGCGCAGCATGCACACCGGCCAGCATATCCATGGTCGCTTGTGCCTGCGTCGCGGGAAAGCCCGATGCCGCAATGCCTTCGCCGATACCCAGCCAGGTAGTCGGGCGCACTTCCCAATCCGAGACACCATGCTTTTTCGCCACAAGCGAGAGCTCCTTGCGGAAGGTATCGAGGTTATCGGTGCGCCGCAGCTGCGCTGCCGTGAAGTCGCGAATATCCCGCAGATAGGATTGCTGGGCTCCGCTATCGTCGGTTTCGTCGTTGTCCTCTTGTCCGCCAGAGGAACCCGAGCTCGACTCAAAGGGACTGGATATCGACGCCGAGCTGCCATCGATCGAGCTGCCGATACTGGCCGAGATCGAGCAGCCCCCAACCAGCAAGCTGAAAATCACAAAATACGTCGTATACAAAACCTTCATTGCCCAACCTCCATCGGTCGCAGGCCTCAGCCCCTACCGTGGTCGTGTACTACCGGCCGAGCCAGGTCAATCGCGTACCGCGATGAGCGCCTGGAGCCGATCCCATTCCGTAAGGAAACCCAGAAGATGGGCACGGGCCGGCGATGCCGCCTCGGTCTGGATGAGCTCGCGTACCCGCAGCTGCTCGGCCTCGTATTTGGTGTCGGAGAAATGCCCGCCGAACCAAGCCAAGCGAAGCCAGACGAGATAGGTCGTCAGCGCGTCGGTCTCGTTATAGGCCACGATGCGTTCCATATCGCCGGCCAACCAGAGCTCCGCGACGCCATCACCCGCGACATCCATCTTGCCCGGAATGCCCGATTGCACGGCGAGTTCATGCAGCGAAGGCGTGCCGCGCCCGAAGCCGGAGACGGCATCCTGGATATCGATATTATGGTCGCTACCGCGAGCGAAATAATCGACACCTTCCCAGGGCTTGTTGGGCCGCTTGCAAAAAGCAGGAGCCGGCTCGCCGATGATCAGCCCACGTTGTACGAGGATTTTCAGATCGGCCCCGATGGAATTATAACCGACCAGCTGCGGCTGTTCACGACCGACCGCACCCAGAAACTTCCCCACCACGAGCCGCTCCGCGCATTGCTCGCGGTCGCTGACATCATGCGGCAACGAGATCAGTTGGAGCTTGACGCCACCACCGGCAGGCAGAACACGACGTTCAACAGCGGCGATCGAGACGACCCGGCAGGTCGCCATCTTGAGGAACGGACGGGGGTTCTCCTCGTCCGCGCCGCCATGGCGCCACATCGCCTCCATTACCTTTGCGTCGTCCGTCTCGTCGGCGACCTCGGGATAAAGAAGCCGCCCCGCCAGCGGGTCGGGGACCCACTCGCAATCAAAGGCCCAGACGCGATCCATAACGTGCTTGAACATCATCGAACTCCTGCCACCGACGTAGAGGCCCCGCCTCGGCCATGCAAACACGCCCGCCCGACTCGAGGCCCGGCCGGACCAATTGGTTAGTACTGGCAATCCCGCGTCTCCTTTTGCATGCTGATGCCATGCAGATCGCGGACCTCCCCTCGGCGCTCGATGCGGTTGCGACGCTGGCGCCGGCGGGCAGCGAGCTCGCGCTCTTTCTCGACTACGACGGCACCTTGACCCCGATCGTCGACCGCCCCGATGCCGCGCACCTGAGCGAAGCAATGCGCGCCACCCTACGCGCCCTGGCCGTGCGGACACCTGTGGTCCTGGTCAGCGGCCGCGAACGCGAGGAAGTGAGCCGCCTGGTCGGCCTCGACCAGCTCGGAGCCGTGGGAAGCCACGGCTTCGATATCCGGGGCCCCGCCGGAAGCGCGCTGCGCCATGAGGTAGCGACCGATGCCCTGCCCCTGCTCGACCGGGCCGAGACCGAACTCCGCGCGCGCCTCAAGACCATCCCTGGCGCGCTACTCGAGAGAAAGCGCTTTGGCATCGCGGCCCATTATCGGATGGCCGACGCCGCCGGTGCCGAGCAGATCCGAGCGGCCATAAGAACCGTCGCCGCAGCTACCAAAGGGCTGCGACTCAGCCAGGGCAAGATGGTCCTGGAACTGCGCCCGGATGTCGATTGGGATAAGGGGCGCGCGGTCCTCTGGCTGCTTGAGAAACTCGGCTGGGAGAAACGCCGGCCGATTCATATCGGTGACGATGCGACAGACGAGACCGTCTTCCAAGCCCTGGCCGAACGCGGTGTCGGCATCGTGGTGGCCGCCGCCAGCGAGGAGAGTCGTGACACAGCGGCCTCGTTCCGCCTGCGCGACCCCGACGAAGTCCGTGAGTTCCTGGACCGCGTCACCGCACGCGACGAATAGGCCGCGCCGGGAGGCCCGGCCGCGCCGCCGGGCTTCTATTTCAGCCCGACGACGTAGACCAGGAAGGTTTCCTGCTGCTCCAACTCGACGCCGGTCACGTCCTCGTATTCGCCGTTGCCATAGAAGAGACCATCTTCGTCGGCTTCGTCTTCGAGCCCTTCCCAATAAAGGCGTACATTGCCGAAGCCGACCTCAAGCAAAAGGTCGCGCAATTCAGGTATTGTCCAGAGGCGCCAATCGTAGGTAAAAGCACGCTTGATCTTCGAGCCGTCGGGGAAGTGGTAGTGAATATAGCAGAGCGTCTCGTGGGTCAGCGGGTCGAAGGAATGCTGATCCCAGATATAGCGCATATCGTCGAGTTCGCGCTCCTCTTGGCACGCCTTCATCGCGTCGCTACCGCCGTAGATCTCCAGGAAGAGCATTCCCTTGTCGTTCAGTCCCGCAAGGGCCGATTGGAGATATGCCTTGAGCTCTTCGCGCTTCTTGAAGATGCAATAACTGAAGTTATTGGCGCAGGTGATATCCGATTTGTCTGCCAGCGGCGCCAGCACATCGGCGACAATCAGATCAATGCGGTCCGCCAGGCCGGCCGGCTCGACATTGCGCTTGCGCCCCCATTCGAGCGTCGGCGCGTCGAGGTCGACACCGATGGCGCGGCGGTTCTTGCCACCGGCACACCAGGCCGTCGCGATCTTGGCCGTGCCGCAGAAATCCTCGCGCAGGACGAGCGGCCGTTCTTTGCGCAATTTGCGATAGAGCTCGTCGAAGAAGGCACAATCCTCATCCGGTGCCATGACGGAATTTTCATAAAGCTCGAGCAGGTCCGCCTTGTCGGCGAGACTCTCACGGCGGCGGCCCTTGCCCTCGGCTCGCTCGCCGCCCTGGCGAGAGGGCCCCTTGCCCGCGCCCTTGGCCTGCGTGGTTATTTCGCTCTTCGCTGCCATGAATTCACTCCGGAGATAGATCTGTTTGGATCAGATAACCGCGCCGCTGCACCAGGGTGACGATCGCCGGCAGCACGAGAAGATTGGCGAGCACGGTGATCGTGAGCCCTATGACCAGAAGAAGGCCAAGACTGGCGATGCCGCGATGCGCCGAGAACGCGAGACTGCCGAAGCTCGTGATCGTTGTGATCGCACTCCAGAAGACCGCCTGCGCCGTCACGGATTCAAGCAATGGCTTGCCCGGTCCGCCCACACGCGCGCGGTGCACGAGGTGGACGCCGCTATCGACGCCGATCCCCAGCAGCAGCGGCAGCACGATGACGTTGGCGAAATTGAAGGGCTGGTCGAGCAGAACCATCGCCCCACCCGTAACCGCGCCCGCCAGCACCAAGGGCAGAAGCACCAAACAGGTGTCGAGCGGTCGACGCCAGATCAACAGAAGCAGCAGCGTGATGAGAACCAATGCCAGCGAAAGCGCCTGCACCAGCGAGCGCGATGTGGCGCGACCGAACTCGATCAGATTGACGGCCACACCCGTCGCGTCGGGCTGGATGGCTCGGACCGCGTCGACGAAACGCTCACGAGCGTCGCCCTCGCCGAGATTTTCCTCGGGAAAAACCTGCACGCGCGCGCGGCCGTTTGCCGCCAGCATACGGTTGCGCAACTCGGCCGGCAGGCTTGCCAGCGTGACCTCGCCCGGCGCAAGCGCCAGGCGTAGACGGTCCAATTGTGCGGGAAAGCTGCCGAGGAGAATCGCCTCGAAGCGCAACAAAGCCATGCGAGCATCAGCCTCTTGGTCAACTTGGACAAGGAAATCGTCGAGCAGGCTGGTCAGGCGAGCGGCCGAGGCCGATAGAGCCGAGTCGCCCGCCACCACCGGGCTGGTTTGCAACAAAGTCTGTAGCCGACGCAACGCTGCGATCTGCGCTTCCGGCGAAGGCGCTGGCCCGCGCCCGGCGGACTCGGGCAAATCAAAGAGCATCGAGACATCGACCAGGATCTCGTGCTTCTCGCTCTGCTCTGCGGGAACGTAATCCTCTAATGTGATCGCGTCTTCGACCAATTCCAGTTCCTCGAAGCGCGCCGCGAGCAGACGCGCCGCGTCCAGATCCTCGGCGACGGCGTCGATATACCAAGGCGAGGTGCGGGGGTCTTCGAGTAAATCCTTGAACGCCTGCACGGATTCGGTGCGCGGGTCGCGCATCTCGATCACATCGGAATCAAAGCGGGCACGCGGCAGAACGAAAAGCGCGAGTACGCCGAGCAATACGGCCGCGACCACCACCACCGCCGGACGACGCTGGAGTGCTGCCGGAACCACGAAGCGAAAACGGCTCCCCTCAAGCAAGGTCCCCAATGCCTTCTCGCCAAGCATGAGATTTGCCAGCGCCGGAAAGAAAAGAACCGTCTGTACCAGGATGACGAACATGCCCGTGCCCGAGATCAGTCCAAGCTCGGCGACCCCGAGATAATCGGTCGGCACAAAAGAATAGAACCCGATCGCCGTGGTGAAGGTGCAAAGCAAAAGCGAGGCTCCGACCTCATGGCCGGCGCGCAAAAGAGAATCATGCAGCGACAAGCCGCGGCGCAGACCAAAGACGAAATGCAGACCGAGATGAATCGAAAAATCGACCCCGAGACCGATGAAGAGCACCGCAAACGCAATCGAGATGAGATTGATCGCGCCCACCGTCGCCGCGGCGAAGGCCGCCGTCCAGACGAGACCGACCACAAGCGTCGCCGCGGCGGCGAGCGCGAGCCGAAACGAGCCAAAGGCAATGAAGATCGCGACCAGAACCACGAAAAAAGAGAAGATGCCGGAGACGCCGACATCCCAGAAAAGGCCGACCATCTCGTCAAGGCTGAGCGCCGGATTGCCGGTGATGCGCACCTCGATGCCGCGTCCGGGCACCAGCGAGAGATCCGCCGCTGCCGCGCGAATCGCCGCGATGGCCGACGCCGCAGGCAGCAGCGCTCCGAAGTCGAGTACCGGTTCGGCAATGACGATCCGGCGCGTGCCCAGGTCGAGGGCCGAGCCCTCCAGCATCAGGTCCTGCCACGAGATCGCCACCGGATATTGGACGAAGACCTCGGTGGTCGCCTCACCGATCCGGTCGAGTACGCCTTGGAAATCACCCGGCGCGACGGCAATCTCAGCCTCCTCGGCAAAGCCGCGCTGCAATAAAGAGGTGAGGTTGGCCAGACTCGGATCCTGCGAGAGTTCCGCGAGGATCGGCTGGTAGCGCGCCATCTGGTCAGCAAAATCCTCAAGCTCATCCAGCGAGCGGTAGAGCAGCCCGTGACGCTCGAAGAAGCCCCCCGAGCCCGGCTCGAAGACATCGGTGAAGAGCTCGGTTTCTTCGGCGAGCCGGGCGACCAGGCGATCCGCGCTGGCTTGCGCGAGCACACCGGATTTCGCATCGATAACAATCAGCAGCGAGTCGTCGAGAGAGGAGAAATCCTGCTGAAACGCGGCCGCCGCCTTCTGGAAGGGCAGATCCGGGTCCAGCAGGCGCATATTATCGGCATTGACGCCGAGATTCAGCGCGGCATAAACCGCCAGAATCAGGCTGAGAACGAGATTGGCGCCGACCAGCGCGCCCGCCCAGCGCGAGACCAGCGCGGTCCACGCCGCAAGCCACCTCTTCTCCCGATTCCGCACCGAGGCAGAACGTAGCAGACGCAAAAGAGGTTGCCGCCACGTCCGGCCGAAAAGCAGGGCCTCCAGGCGGTGGAATCCGGAACCGCTCTCGCGTAGGCTCGGGGCGTGCTGCGCAGAGGCATACGGGAGTCCCTGGGAGCGTGCGCTGTCCTCGCGCTCGGCTGCCAAATGGCTGTAGCGCCAGCGGCGGCGACCGAGGCGGCGGCAGCCCAAGCTCCGCCACCGGCGTCCAGCGCAGCCGAGCCCTACGACCCACTCTTTGACGAAGAATGGGACGACGAGGACTTCATCGGCGGCGACGCCTTCGCCGACCCCTGGGAAAATGCCAACCGCCGCACGCACGACTTCAACCGCGACCTGGACTATTGGGTACTACGGCCCCTCACCGAGGCCTACGCTGAGAAAATTCCCAACCGCGCCAAGCTCTCGGTGCTGAGTTTCTTCGAGAACCTCGGCGAGCCGGCCACCTTCGTCAACGATTTATTACAACGTGAGTGGGACGACGCGGCGATCACCTTCTCGCGCTTTCTGCTCAATACGACCTTCGGAGTCGCCGGCCTCTTCGACCCCGCCGGCGCCGTCTTTGATATCGGCGGCCACAATTCGGATTTTGGCCAGACCCTGGCGCTAGCCGGTATCCCCTCCGGCCCCTACCTGGTGCTCCCCGTGATGGGCCCGAACAACCTGCGCGACTCGACCGGATTGATCGTCGATCTCTTTCTCCGACCCACCTTCTGGCTGCTCGGCCCGTCCGACTATCTGGTTTATTCAACCGTTCAGGGCACCGGCCACGGCATCGCCCTGCGCGAGCAGCACGCCCGCTCGATCGACGCGCTGGAAGATTCCTCGATCGATTTCTATTCGTCCCTACGCAACGCCTACGGCCAATCCCGCGAAGCCCTAATCTGGCATCGCCGCGAAAGCCACCGCTAAAACCTCAAGGCGTTGTGGCGGTGGCGAGCTCGACGCGCTTGGCGTCGACCGCTGCAATCAAGGCTTTGAAACCGGCGCGCTTGAGCACCCCGGAGTATTCGGAGCGGCGCAGCGCCAGTTCGCTGACGGTGCCGTTGAGGAAGCAATCTATGATTTGCCAACCATCGGGGCCGTCCTTGAGGCGATAGTCGAGAGCCACGGTCTCGACATCCGGTACCACCAGGCGGGTGCGTACCAGCAGCGTGCCATGCGAAGCCTCTTTCGCATCGAGCGTCGTGAAGCTCTGGTCGGCCCAACCGACAAAGCGGCCAGCATAATTTGCTGTCATGAGGCCGGTGAAACTCCTGGCCCAGATGGCCTGCTCCTCCGGGCTCAGACCGCGCCAGCGCCGCCCGAGAACTTTCTGCGCCATGAAATCCAGATCGAAGCTGGCCGCGAGCACCGGCGCGAGTTGGGCGACACGGCCGGCATGGTCGAGCTCGCCCGAGCGACGCAGAAGGTCGATCAGCGTGGCATTGAACCCCTCGACGACAGCTATCGCCGCAAGGTTCGGGGTTGGCGCGGCCACGAGATTGGCGACCAACGCGGCCGCCGGTAACTCCGCCGACCCAACAGCCAGCGCCTCTGCCGCCGGCACCGGTATCTCAACCGGAGCGATCTCTACCCTCGCTGCCTCCTCGGCATGCACCGGAGCTGCGGCGAGAAGAACCAAAGCCACTACCCATCCTGTCTGGAAATCCCGCAACACGCCCACCTTCCCACCCCGCAGCAACACCATTCTCCCGACAAAATAGCAGCCTCGACCGAACGCCACAAAAACTCGAGCCCACTGGCGCTGACCGTCGCGCGCGTCTCAGCGCCACCATGCGGCGCCGCAGCTCAACAATACGAGCACCAAAACGACACGCCGCAGCGCCTCGCTATCGCTGCGCATAGCGAAGAGGACGGCGATCCGCGCACCGGCCACCATGCCGGCCGCCAGTACCAAGCCGGGGATCCATTGCACCAGATCGGCGACCAGGAAAATCACCAGGGCAAGCCCGGTGAAGGCCGCTGCCAACGCGCTCTTCAAAGCGTTGGCCGTGACCAAATCATAACGCAATAGGCCACCCAGGCCCGCGAGCAAGAAGATCCCGACACCTGCTTGGGCGAAGCCGCCGTACATGCCGATCGCAAAGAAAAGCAGGAAGCCGCGCACGCCCGGTGGCCGTGCTTCGGCGGTATGCTTCGGGGGCGCCAATACCTGCGGCGCAAGCAGAAGAACCAGGGCGATCAGAGTCATCGCCAATAGAAGAATCGGTCGCAGCAGATCGGCCGGCAGCCGCGCCGCCAGTGTCGCCCCGACCAACGCGCCGAGCAACGAGGGCAGCAGCAGCGGGAAGAACCCGCGGCGGTCGAAATGGCCTTCGCGGTCAAAGAAGGTCGTACTGGCGATCGATTGGGCGAGCACCGCGACCCGGTTGGTGCCGTTGGCGATATCTGCTGGCAACCCGAGCAACATCAGAGCCGGCAGCGTGAGCAAGGAGCCACCGCCAGCCAGAGTATTCATGAAGCCGGCGAAGAGACCGACGCCGGCGAGTAGCGCGTATTCCATCGCCATCAGGTATTCGTCAAAGCATGAAATGGTGCACGCAGCCCGTCCAAAGCCTCACGCTGGAGCACGCGCCGGCCAGCGTAGCGCTCGACAAGCTCCGGATCCGGAGCGACCCGCGCCTCGATTTCCGGGGCGCGGCAAACTTCTTCAGGGGGTTCGCCAGTCATTGCCAGCCGCGCCAGGCGCGCCGCGCCGAGGCTCGGGCCCATCTCCGCACCTTGGGGGTAGAGCAATTCACGGCCGAGCGCGCTGGCTAGAATCCGGCCCCAGAAAAGACTCCGCGCGCCGCCGCCCGAGACCAGAATTGAATCCACATGCCCGCCTCCGGCGAGTAGCGCGTCCTGACCATCGGCAAAGGCAAAGGCAACACCCTCAAGCACACTGCGCACCAGATCCTCGCGCGTCGTCGCATGCGAGATTCCAACAAAGGCACCCCGCAGCCCGGGGTCATTCCACGGCGTACGCTCGCCCGAGAGATAGGGCAGGAAGAGCAGATGCGGGTCGTGATCGTTGGCCGCGGCCGCCTCAATGAGCTCGCCCTCGCCCGCACCACCTGTCGCATGCGCAACCCACGCGAGACAACTCGCTGCGGAAAGCAGCACGGCCGTCTGCACCCATCGCCCAGGCAAGGCATGGCAGAAGGCATGCGAGGCCGACGTGGGATTCGGCGCGAAATGGTCACCGGCTAAAAGGTAGACCCCGGAGGTACCCAGCGAGAGCAGCGCCTCGCCCGGCCGCACGACGCCCGCACCGATCGCACCCGCGGCGTTATCCCCTGCCCCGCCGGCAACGAGAACCCCCGGACTCAGGCCCCACGCCCGCGCCACGGCCGGGCGCAATTCGCCACTGATCTCGTTACCTTCGACCAAACGCGGCATCACGGATTCGTCGAGCCCGGTTGCAGCGAGCATCTCCGGCGACCAGCGCCGCTGGCCGACATTGAGCCAGAGCGTACCGGCGGCGTCCGCCTGATCCGTCACCGCCTCGCCCGTCATGCGCAGTCGAAGATAATCTTTCGGCAAAAGCACCCGACGGACACGCGCGGCGATCTCCGGCTCATGGCGCTGGACCCAGAGCAGTTTCGGCGCAGTGAAGCCCGGAAACGCCAGGTTGCCGGTGATCTCGGACATGCGCGGCTCCCGCTCGAGTAGCTCGCTGCATTCGGCCGCGCTGCGTCCATCATTCCAGAGAATGGCCGGCCGCAACACGCGCTCGTCGGCATCGAGCAAGGTCGCGCCATGCATCTGACCCGAGAGGCCAATGGCGCGAGTCGCCAGAAGCTCAGCCGGTGCCTGCGCGCGGATCTGCGCGATGGCCGCCTCGGTGGCGCGCCACCAATCTTCCGGATCCTGCTCAGAATGCAACGGCTGCGGCCGCGAGACCACAAGCGGTGCTGCCGCCTCGGCCTGCACCTGCTCGTCGGCGTCCACCAACAATACCTTCACCGCTGAGGTCCCCACATCGATACCGAGAAACATGCGCTCTTCCTATGCCGGAAAGAGCCCCAGCGCCAGACGAAGCAGGCCGGCGCGCGTAGTATGCGGCCTGCGGCAAGACGCGGTAGGGTCGGGCCATGGCCGACGATCGTCGCGAAATCACCCTGATCACGGGCGCCTCGGAAGGAATCGGGCGCGAGCTTGCGCGGGTCTTTGCCGCACACGGCCACGACCTGGCGCTGGTGGCGCGCAGCCGCGGCCGGCTCGAAGAGTTGGCCGAGGAGTTGCGCCGTCGCGGCGGCCCGCGTGTCCACGTCCTGCCGCACGACCTGCTCGACCCGCAGGCACCCTTCGAGATCGCCCAAGAGCTCGACGAGCGGCGCTTCGATGTCAGTATTCTGGTCAACAACGCTGGCGTAATGGACGTCGGGCGCTTTCATGAATTGAGTGAGGCGACCATTCTCGGCGAGGTGCAACTCAATGCTGTCGCCCCGACCGCACTCTGCCACCGCTTTTTGCCCGGCATGGTCGCACGCGACCGTGGCCGCATCCTGAACGTCGCCTCGACCGCGGCCTTCCAGGCCATGCCGAGCCTCAGCACCTATGCGGCGACCAAGGCCTACCTTCTCATGCTGAGCGAAGGGCTGGCCGAAGAGCTGGCCGGCACAGGAGTCAGCGTAACCGTACTGGCGCCCGGCCCCGTCAAAACCAATCTTCTGGCCGGTGCCCGGCAGGCCTCGAAGACAATCGCCCGACTCCTACCCGAAAGCCTCGCCAACGACCCGGCCACCGTCGCGCAAGAGGGCTTTGACGCCTGCATGGCGGGCGAAGCCGTGCGCATCCCCGGGCTGGGCAACCGCGTCACGGCAACGATTGCCGATATCGTGCCGCGCAGCATCGTGCGCCGCTTTGCCGGCATCGTCGGCCGCCGCCTGGTCTGAGGCTACTCGATCGTCCGGAAATCGACCACCAAGGGCAGGTGATCGCTTTGGTCTGTATCGCCGGCCTGGATGCCCGTAGCGCGGCGCCCAGCGGCAGAGAGGCGCTGCGAGTCGAAGAGAAAGGCCGTCGCGGCAATCCGGTCCGGGCCTCCGTGCAACACCCAATCCAGCCGCCCTGGCGTGAAGGGCGAGCGCGGGTTGCGCCAGGAATAATCCGCACGCTCGCCGAGCAGCGGGGAGTCCACCGCTCGAAGGTCGCCGCCGGCGACACCGAGTCCACGCGCGAGCACCTGCAGGGGACGCCGCGAACCAACAAGATTCAGGTCACCACCGATCACACGGAGTCCGTCGGTGGGAGCGAAAACCGCGCCCAGATGGCGCGCAATCGCGCCAGCTTCGGCCACCCGTGCCTCGTCCTGCCAACTGCCATCATGGCCGCAACAACGCAGATGCACCGAGGCCAGAGCGACCGAACCGAGCCGCGTCTCGGTCCGTGCCGAAACCAGGCGGAGGGCCTCATCGGGGCGAAAATCGTCGGCCGGGGCTTCGTCGGGCCGCGCGAGCAGCGCCGCACTCAGGCGCGCAAGCGGCGTGCGCGACACGATGCCCACGCCCCAACCCGATCCCGTCATGGCATGCCAAGGTGCCGCTGCCGGAACGTATTTATCAAACCAAGCGGCCAGCGTGGCGGCGTCAACCTGATCCCATTCCTGGACCAGGATGATGTCAGGTGCGAGGGCCTGCAGCACGCGTGCAAAGCCCTCGGGCTGTGAGCGCGGGCGGCCGAAGAGGACATTCCACGAAACCACACGCAGCCCCGCGGGGTCGCGCGCAGGAAGCGCATCGAGCCGCGGGCGCACGCGCGCACGCGGTGGCAAGGCAAGCGAGATCACACCGGAGTTCCATTCCCGACCAACACCGCCGGCCGGCACGACGACCGCCATGCGGACTTGGCCCTCGTCGAGTGCCTCGCTCAGGGCGGCCCGCCCCTTTATCGTACGGGCGATTCGCACCTCGAAGCTACGCGCCGCCGTGGTCGGCGCAAAGACCAACTCGAATGCCGCCGCCGGCGGCCGGAAATCCTTCTTTCCTCCCGCGCGCACGACACGCACGCCGACGCCACTGCCGCGTCGGCCGCGGGTGCGCTGCGGCGAGAAGGTAACGAAGACCTCCGGGCCAATGCCTTCGGGAGTATCGGGGTAGCGCCGCCCGGTCGAGACGTCGGCATCCACATCGAGCAGCAGGCGGACGGGCACGTCGTTGCCTTGCAAGGTCATCTTGCGTGGCAGAGTAAAGCGCAGATAAATAAACTCACCATCGGCCTGCGCGGCGAAGGGCTTCTGCCAATCCTCAAATGAGCCATCGATGCGCACTTCTTTTTGCGCTGCGGGCGAAGCCGCCACAGGCACCAGCAGCAATGCGACCAGGAAAAACAGCGCTCGTGCGCAAGAGAACGCCCGCAAGCATGCGATACCATCGGCTCCCGGACGCCAGGCGCGAGCTTCGCCGTCAATCCTTGGCGGCCGCACGATAGATCACCAACCCTTCCCCGAGAATCCAGAGGTCGCAGATCAAGATCGCCACCCCCATCCCCAACAACAGGGTACGGCCCTCCGTCCAATAATTCGCGATCTCAGCGACCATCGCCAGGACCGTCACCAAACCGACGAAGAGCAGAGGCAGGAGGGTGTAGATCGTCGGCTTGCCCTGGCGCCGCAGCCAGACCGAAACCAGCAGAAGCGTGATCCCTGCAAGCAACTGATTGGTAGTGCCGAAAAGCGGCCAGAGGATCATGCCGCCCTTGCCGTCGGCCTGGGTCAGCGCGAGCAAAAGCGCCAGACCGATACCGATGGCCCCGGCAAAATATCGGTTCTCCAGAGGGCGCACACCATAAGTCGCGCCCAGCTCCGAGATCACGAGGCGCTGAATGCGTGCGCCGGTATCGAGGGAAGTCGCGGCAAAGGCGATCACGACGACGGCCATGAAGGTTTGCGCCGCGTCGCCCGGGATTCCCAGCGCACCGAGGAAATTCGCACCGCCGCCGACAAAGGCGCCGAGCTTCGCCGACAGGCCCTGCGCCGCGCCCCAGCTGGAATAATGCAGGTCCCAGGCTTCGCGCGACGAGAAGCCCGCGGTGGTGGCCAATACCGCGAGCAGGCCGAGCGCGCCCTCGCCCAGCATGCCGCCGAAGCCGATCGGCCGAGCGTCGCTCATGCGCTGGATTTGCTTGGACGTCGTGCCGGAGGCCACCAAGCCGTGGAAGCCAGAAATCGCGCCACAGGCGATGGTGATGAAGAGAAACGGAAAGATCGGCGGGGCACCTTCAGGCGAGAGGTTGAGCGCGGGCGCCTGCACCTCTGGGCGCAGCACCACCAGGCCAGCCGTGAGCAGCACGAGCGCCGTCACCAACTGATGCGCGTTGAGCAGGTCGCGGGGTTGCAGCAGGAGCCAGACCGGGAGCACCGAGGCAATGAAACAATAGATCAGCAGGATCCAGACCCAGCTCGTGACCGAAAGCTCGGCTATGGCGGGAAACGCCGCGACGAAAGCATCGCCCATGAAAATGGAGATCAGCAGGAAGACGTAAATCACCAGCGAGGGACCAAAGATGCCGATCCCGCGCCGGCGCACCAGCCATCCGAGCCCGAGTGCCAGCACGATCTGCACATTGATCGGGAAGATCGCACTCGGGTAGCTGCGAAAAAGGGTCGCGATGATGAAGGCGAAAACCGCCAGCACGATCCAGATCAAAAGCGAGATCACCACCAGCGCGAGCAAGCGGATACGCGGACTGAGCACGCCGCCGGCAATCTCTCCGATCGAACGACCCTTATGGCGCAGGCTGATCACGAGGGCTGCGAAATCATGCACCGCGCCCATGAAGATCGTCCCGACGCAGACCCAGACCAGCGCCGGCAACCAGCCCCAGACCACCGCCAGAGCCGGACCCACAATCGGTGCGGCACCGGCAATCGACGTATAATGGTGCCCGAGCAGCACCCGACGTTCGGTCGCAACAAAATCCACCCCGTCGGCGAACTCTTCGGCCGGCACGAGTTCGTCGTCGCGCAGCGCGAAGATCTTCTCGGCGAGGAACTTCGAGTAGGTGCGGTAGCCGATGATGAAGGCGACGAAAACGATCAGGGCGAGCAGGGCGGCGTTCACGCGGGGCTCCCGGGTTGCGCGCCGGCATCATATCCGAATTGCCGCGTCGCTCAGCTCCGGCGGTTGCGCCAGCGCTCGATCACCAGCAGCAGCGACAGGGAGAGGACCCCGCCTACCAGATCGAGCCAAACGTG
>JAYGCM010000069.1:0-117521 GCA_046583355.1 Deltaproteobacteria bacterium | reverse complement strand
GCGCCGCGCCGAGGCCGCCGTTAGCGGCGGCCTCGGCGCGGATTTCGATTTCGTCATGGCACATATCTGCTCGACCCGTGACGCGGGACTCGCGGTATTGCCGACACACCGCATTCCCAAAAAGGCTCCCGAAGCGGCCGCCTTCGAAGCTCGTTGCCGCGAACTTTGTGAGGTCACGGAAATGGCCGACGGCAAGGCGCTATGGGCCGCGTTGGCCTTGCCCCCCGCGGGAGAGAGGCACCCGCGACTCGGCATCGTACTACCCGGCGGCAAGAACCTGCTGCTGGAACCAGGCACGCTTGCCCGCGAGAAGCTGGCCGCGCTGGCTCCGGAGCTCGCGATCCTTGACGTGAGCTTCCTGCACGACGTCGTGCTCGCCGAAATCCCGAACGACCAATTCACCTACACCCATGACGAGAGCGAGACCCTCGAGGCTGTCGAGAGCGGCCGCGCCGGCCTGGCCATTCTGCTGCCGCCGCCCAGCGTCGAAGACGTCATCTCGATCGCTCGCGCCGCGCTCACGATGCCGCAGAAGTCCACCTACTTCTATCCCAAAGTTCCCAGCGGCATCGCCTACAATAGTATTTAGATCTTTACGGGGTTAGAGGTCCAGGACGCGGGCGAAAACTCGCGCAAAGTTGCCCGACCAAAAGGCTTCGCAGGCAGCAACCGAGGTATCCTTGAGGCTCGACTCGAAATGGCCGATCGGGTCGCGCGTTCCCTCGGCATGCGGATAGTCGCTGGAGAAGAGGTAGAGCTCGGCGCCGGAACGCTCGATCAGCCGGCCGACATTCTCGAAGGCGAAGGGCGTGAAGGCAAATTGCTCGCGAAATTGCACCGAAGGTGCGCGAGTGAATTTCTTGAGATGCGGTTCCATGCGGCTGAAAACCGCGACCACATCATCGAGCCGCTCAAGAAAACTCGGCACCCAATTCGCGCCCAACTCGACCGCACTGCCGCGTAATTGCGGGAACCGCTCGAAGACGCCATCGAGCATCAACAAGGATAGAAATCGCTCGGCCGGCTGGTGCAAGATGGAGAAATCCTTGCCGCGCACATTCTCGCCGCCTCCCATCCAATCGCGCGAAGGCGGCTGCCCGTTGTTGGCCCACGCCGGTGGCACCTGCAACGGATAGCCACCAACATGGATCACGAAGGGCACGCCCGCCTCGGCAAGGCGTGCCCAGAAAGGATCGAAGTCGAGATGGCCGGGGGAGCGCCCGCCCGCGTCACCATGCGGCACCCAGACGGCAGCAGCACCGCCACGCAGCACAAATTCGAGTTCCGTACAGGCAAGCGCCGGATCCTCCAGCGGCACGATGGTCACCGGCAGAAGGCGCGCATCGTTGGCGCAGAACGCGAGCATGCCGCGGTTGTTGGCGCGCGCCGCACCGTATTGCAGCTCGGGCGTCAGCGACCGATCAAAGACCACCGTGCCGGCCAGGGTGGAGAAGACCAATTGTTTCTCGAATCCCATCAGGTCGAGCGCGCGGCTGCGGTCAGCGCCATCAAACGCGCCGAGCGCCTTTTCCTCTTTCGGCCCAGCGATGAGACCGGCGCCGCCCAGAGCTTCGAGTTCATCAGCGTAGGCGCGTGCATGGCCACCCGCACGAGCCAGCGCCCAGGCTTCGTCCTCGTCGACCGAGGACCTCGCATAGCTGATCTTCGGCAGGCTCTCGCGCAGGGCCGGGTCGGCAAAATTAGTGAGAAAATCCGGCAGCTCCATGATGTGGCTGTCGGCGTCCAACAATCGTCGCCCGTCCGCGTAGGTCATCATCGCCCACGTCCTACCACGCCCCCGGCCCGAGCCGAACCAGCCGCGGGCGCCAGATCCTCTAAAAAGAATCCAGGCGCGTGAGACGAACGGGACCGCTGCCGTCGAGAGTCGCGAGGGCCTGTACGATCGCGCCCTTGCCCTCGTGGAAATCCTCGCCCGGACGCGGCAGCGTCGACGAGGCAGCGGCCGGCAGGGCCTTCAAAGGGTCAACGTAGCGTTTGCCCTCGACCAAGGAGAAATGCAGATGCGGGCCGGTGGCCGCACCGGTTGAACCGACGTAGCCGATGATCTGGCCCTTTTGCACCCAGCCTTTGCGCGTCACACCTTTGGCGATGCGGTGCAGATGGCCGTAGATCGAATCGTAGCGTGACGGCGTCTGGTGGTCGATGCGCACGGCGCGACCAAGCTGCCCCTTGCGACCGGCATAGACGACACGGCCGCCGGCAATCGCGCGCACCGGCGTGCCGCGCGGCGCCGCGAAGTCGACACCGAGATGCGGGCGACGACGGCCGAAGACGGGGTGCTTCCGCGAGCGGCTGAATTTGGAGGAGATGCGCGTGTATTTCACGGGGAAGCGGATGGCGGACATCGCCACCGGGCGTCCCTCAAGATCAAAATATCCGACACGGCCCCGGTCGTCTTCATGGCGGATGGCGGTGTGGATTTTGCCGCCCGTCTCCACTTCGGCCGCGAGCACGCGGCCCGTCTTGGAGAGTTTGCCGTCGAGACTCGTCTTCATCTCGTAGAGCACACGGAAACGGTCGCCCTTCTGCAGGCGGCGGAAGTCGACTTCCCAGGCGAAAATATCGCTGAGTTTCTGGATGACCGGGCGCGGCACATCGGCGGCCAGGCAATCAGCTGTCAGGCTGGAACCGATCGCACCGCTCGCGCCGCGGATTTCGATCTGCGCCGGTGCCTCGGCCCGGCGTGCCTCGATGACGCCATCGGGCCCGCGCTCTACAACGATGAGACCGAACTCATTCAATTCATAATGGAGTTCTTCGAGGCTCTTGCCGCTCTCGTCGAAGAAGGCTGTGATTTCGTGCCCCGGCCGCAGTCGCGCCAAATCAAAAACGGGCCGGGCCGCCCGGTACCACCGCAGCGTCTCCGCCGAGCGCACCCCGAGGCGACGCATCAGCCGCGTCAAGGTATCGCCGCTGCGCACGGTATCGCTTTGTTCGATGCGCGCGGGAATGGCCTTGCCCAGGCCATTCCGGAGAGTCCGGCCGTATTCGGGGCGTGACGACCGGCGTTCTGCCCCGACAAGAAAGCTGCGCCGAGCGACCGGCGAGCATTGCTCCGCAGCCAATGCGAAAGGGTCCGAGAACTCCACGGCGGGAAGAATCACGCGACGCGACGGCGCGAAATCGGAGTCCGCGTAGGCGATATCCCTCGGACCGAAGGTCGGATCAGCCGCTCCAAGGAGCGTGATCAGACCCACAATCAGCATAAGGCTCGGCAGGATTCGGCGACCACCACCACACCCCGCCGCTGCACGAGTTTTACAAAGAAATCGCAGCCTTTTCGTCCCCCCGGACCCTGCTGAGTTTGCAATTCTTGCCCCCATTGTCAACCGCGCCACGGATCCGGCCGGCCTTTCCCTACCGCTCCGAACCTCATAAGTTCTCGATCGGAATGCTTCGGTTCTTGAAAATCACAGTCTCGGCCGCTCTGACGCTCGGACTCCTCGGCGCGCTGACCGCGAGCCTGCTCGCCCGCCACCATCTTCAGGTCCGTGGTCCACAGCGAAAAGACCCGGCTCATGTGCAGGTCCTACCCGGCGTCTCACTCGCGAAATTAGCTAAAGAACTCCACCGAACCGGACTGATTGAAGAACCTCGCGCCTTTGCCGCGCTGGCGCGGTGGCGCGGCCTCGACCGGCGGATCCGCAGCGGGAACTACGAACTTACGGGCGGAGCCACCGTGGGCGAGATCCTCGATCTCTTCGTGAGCGGGCCCCAGGAACTCGACTTCGTAGTGGTTCCCGAGGGGCTCAATATCGACGAAACCGCCCGCGTATTGGCTGCCGCCGGCCTCGGCGACGCTGGTGTTTTTGCCGCGATTGCCCGCGATCCCGCCTTCGCCGCCCGACTGGGCGTGCCCGGCGATACTCTGGAGGGCTACCTCTTCCCGGATACTTACGCGTTTGCCGCCGGGGCGGCCCCGGCAGAGATTCTTGCTCATATGCACCAGCAGTTCCAAGCTGTTTTCAGCCCACGCTTGATCGAAGAAGGCCGCGGCCACGGCCTGGCGCCGAGCGAAATCGTCACCCTGGCCTCGTTGATCGAAAAAGAAGCGGCGCTCGCCGCAGAGCGAGCGCTGATTTCGGCGGTTTTCCACAACCGCCTGCGCCGCGGCATGAAATTGCAGTCGGACCCGACCGCGGTCTACGGCGTAGCGGGACATTCGGGACGCGTCCGCGCACGCGATCTCGACCGAGAAAACCCTTACAATACTTACAAAATATCAGGGCTCCCGCCGGGACCGATCGCCAACCCAGGGCGCGCCGCCCTCGAAGCCGCCGTGCGCCCTGCGGCCGACCGGAAAATTCTCTACTTCGTCGCACGCGACGATTCGAGCCATATTTTCAGCCGGACCTACGGGCAGCACCGTAAGGCGATCCGGAGGTAGCGGGGCCCAGTCTTTTTTTTCGCCATAGGGCTTGCTGCAAGCGGGAATTTCGCCTATCCTTCGCCTATGATAAAGCTGGCTTCCAACAAGACGCTCACGCGGCGGCAAAAGGAATTGCTCGACTACCTCACCGAGCATATCCGCGAGTACGGCTACGCGCCGACGCTCGGCGAAATCGGCACCAATTTCGGACTCACCTCGCTTGCGACGGTCCACAAACACCTCACCAACCTTGCGGAAAAGGACCTCATCCGGCGGCGGCCGGGCCAGAGTCGCGCGTTGGAATTGGTACCGCAAAAGCGCCGTACGGCCGGCATCGAGCTGCCCTTGCTCGGACTCGCCGCTGCCGGCCAGCCCCTCGAAGCCATGCTGCACGACGAATTCGTCTCCGTGCCCGAAGAAATGGTCCGCAAAGAAGAGAGCTTCGTGCTTCAGGTCGTCGGCGAGTCGATGCGCGACGACGGCATCCTGGACGGCGACCTCGTCGTTGTTGAGAGTCGGCCCACGGCCGAAAATGGCCAGACCATTGTCGCCGTCCTCAACGGCGCGGCAACCATCAAACGCTTCTTCCGCGAAAAAGGCGGCCGCGTACGCCTGCAGCCGGCCAACGACCAGGTGCCGCCCATTCTCTGCCACGAGGGCGACCTCGAGATCCGCGGCGTCATCGTTGGCCTGATGCGCAAATACTCCTGAGCGACCCCTCTTTCGCTGCCGCTATGCGGGGTGTACCTCGCGTGTCGATGGAAACGATCGCGATCTATCTCCACATCCCGTGGTGCCTGGAGCGCTGCCCCTATTGCGATTTCAATACGGTAGCCGCGCGAAGCTGGCCGGAGAGCGAATACGCGGCCGCGTTGGAAAACGAGATTGCGACGCGGCTGCAAGAAAGCGCGTTTCGCGACCGTCCCATCGCGACCATCTTCTTCGGCGGCGGCACGCCCTCCCTCTTTGCGCCCGCGACCATCGGCCGGCTGATCCGCTTCATCGCCGAGCATGGTGCCTTGGCAAGCGACGCCGAGATTACATTGGAGACCAACCCGGGCAGCACAAATCTCGACCGCCTGAGTGAGTTTCGCAGCGCAGGAGTAAACCGCCTCTCCCTGGGCGTGCAAACTTTCAACGAGACCCACCTGCACGGGCTCGGGCGCCATCATTCCGTCGAAGATTCACGCATCGCCCTACGCGATGCGCGACGGGCCGGCTTCACCAACCTCTCCCTCGACCTGATCCATGCCGTTCCGGGGCAGACCATGGTCGAGTTGGAGCGCGATCTCGACGAAGCCCTCTCTTTCGGCACCGAACATATCTCGGCCTACGCCCTCACCTTCGAGCCCGGCACCCCGCTCACGCGCGATCTGCAACGCGGCCGAATCAAGCGCCTGAGCAACGACGCCGAGGCCGATATGCTCACCTATATTCGCGAGCGACTGCCCGCCGCAGGGTTGGCAGCCTACGAAGTTTCCAATTTCGCACGCGCCGGATGCACCGCGCGACACAACCAGGCCTATTGGCGCGGTGGCCCCTACCTCGGGGTAGGTGCCGGTGCGCATTCCTTCACCCCCAAAAGCGGCGAAGGCGGCTCCTGGGGGCGCCGCTGGATGAACCGCAAGGATGCGACCGCCTACCGCGCCCAAGCGACGCGGGACGGCCGTGCCGAGGAAGAGAGTGAGGAACTCACGCGCCACCAGGCGATGGGCGAGACCTGCTGGCTCGCGCTGCGCGAAACCCGCGGGCTGGAGCGCTCGTTTTTCCAGAAGCGCTACGGTGCCGACCCGACCGAACTCTACCCGCAGATCGAAGACCTCTGCACCGCCGGCACGCTGCATTGGGAAGGCGATTTCCTTCGCCTCACCGAGCCCGGCCTCCTACTAGCCGACGACATCTTTGCCAGTTTTTTATAATCGAGCGGGAGGGATCTCTCCCCTCCTCTCGGCGCCTCAATGATCTTCGTGGAAGCGGGCTTGGATGAGGGTGGCGATGGCGGTGAGGAGTTCTTCGGCATCAGTGCCCATGGCCTCAACCTCGATGAGGCTGCCCTGGGTCGCGGACAGCATCATTACGCCCATGATGCTCTTGCCATTTACGCTCTTGCCGTCCTTCTCGATCGTCAGATCCGCAGAGAAGCCAGCCGCCAGCTGAACCAATTGCGCAGCCGCGCGAGCATGCAGGCCCAGAGCATTCCGGATTTCGAAGGAGCGCTTCATGCCCCGGCGCGGGCGTAGGCGGCCCGACCCCCGGTCGGCCAAAGAATATGCTCCTGGCCGTATCGGCGAATGAAATCGGCCAGTTCCGCAGCCGTTCTTTCTTCACTACGTGCCGTCGTCAACTTGATGAGCATCGGCATATTCACGCCGGAAACGACCTCGACCCCCGCCTGCGCGCGCGCCAATCCGAGGCTCACATTGCATGCCGTATCACCCAGCATATCCGTGAAGATCAATACGCCAGCGCCGACATTCACGCGATTGATCGCCGCGCAGATGGCATGCTCGATTTCTTGGGGGTCCGCATCGAGGCGATAGGCCACCCCTTCGATGCCCTCCAGGCCGCCGACGACCGAAAGCAGGGAGTCGACCATCTCGACCGCAAAACGGCCATGACCCACCACCACGATGCCGACCTCGGCCCGCCCTCTTTCGCTCGTTGCTCGCGTTTCCATCATGACCTTCTCCACCCCTCCAACGTCACCGCTCGACATCACGATGACGCAGCGTCACCTCGACGCCGTCTGCTTCTAGCATTTCTCCGAGGCGACAGGCCAGAGCCACGGAGCGATGGTGCCCTCCCGTACAGCCGATGGCTACCGTGAGGTAACTCTTGCCCTCGCGCTCATAGAGCGGAAGCGTAAACGAGAGGTAATCCCAGGCCAGCTTGAGGAAAGCCGGTGCCCCTTCACTAGCAAGCACAAAACCCGACACCTCGGGCGCAAGGCCGGTCTTGGCACGCAACTCTGGCACATAGAAGGGATTGGGCAGGAAGCGGACATCCCAGACGATATCCGCGTCGGCCGGCACGCCATATTTGAAGCCGAAGGAGAGCAACTGCAGCTGTAACCCACCGCTTGCGACATCACTTCCGTAAAGCTCGCGCACAGAGCGACGCAGTTCATGGCCCGTGAGCGCACTGGTATCGAGCACCCGATTGGCTCGCTCGCGCAAAGGCGCCAGCAACTCGCGCTCGCGTTGGATGCCGTTCTTCACATCGGCGCCATCGGCCAGCGGATGCGGCCGACGGGTCTCGCTGAAGCGCCGCAGGAGGACATCGTCACCGGCTTCGAGGTAAAGCACCTCGACCCGATGCCCCGCTGCCGCGACAACATCCAGGGCGCGCGGCAACTCCTCCAGGAATTCCCCGCCACGCGAATCGACCCCGAGCCCGATTTTGACAACCTCGGCACCGCCCTCGCAAAGATCTGTGAAATGCGGAATCAAGGCGGGCGGCAGGTTGTCGATGCAATAATAGCCGAGATCTTCGAGCGCATTGATCGCGGTACTTTTGCCTGACCCAGAGAGCCCGGTGACGACGGCAATACGAAGTTCGTTCATTCTACTTTGCCCCGAGCCGCGCTACGACGCAGGTTGCGGTCCATCGCCGCCACAAAACGACGCGCCCCATGAATGCCTCGCCCCTTGAGGTGCTGGTTTCTTGCGGCCACCTCGATCAGCGTCGCGATATCGCGCCCGGGGCGCAACTCGATCTGCAGGTGGGGGATCTCGACACCGAGAAACGTTACGGTCTTGTCCTCGATCCCGAGTCGATCCGTTTTCTCGGACCCGGTGGAAACCAGGAACTCGATGGCCAGATCCACCGGCGTTTCGTCACGCGTGGCGAGCGGACCGAAGATCTCGGCGACATTCAGAACACCAAGCCCGCGAATCTCGATATGGTGCTTCAGCCCATCCGGGGCACTCCCGGTGAGGACTCCCGGCGGCGCCTCGCGCATCTGCACGACATCATCGGCGACCAGGCTATGACCGCGGTTGAGCAAGGCCAAGGCAGCCTCGCTCTTGCCGATGCCACTCTTGCCCTGCAGGAGAAGCCCGAGGCCAAGCACGCGGAGCAACACACCATGGACCGTCGTCTCGGGCGCGAAACGCTCTTCGAGCCAGCGATGCAAGGCGCGGATCGCCTTCGCCGTTGGCTGGTCCGAGAGAAAGAGCGGAACTCGATGCCGCGAGCAGCCGCGCCGCAGGATCTCGGGAACGGCGTGCTTGTTGCAGACGATCAGGCACGCGACTTTTGCCGCGCAAAGCGTCTCAACCGCCTGTTCCGCCGCGTCTTTATCGAGCCCGCGCAGATAGCCGATTTCCGCATTGCCCAGCACCTGCACGCGGCCCGGATGCAGCTGGTCGAGGTAGCCCGCCAGCGCCAGAGCTGGCTTCTGAATCCGCGGGGCTTCGACCACCCGGTCGAGCCCGCGACCGCCCGCCACGAGACGAAGCTTCAAAGGGAAACGGGTTTCCGTGAGTTCGCGAACCTGAACCGCCACCGATCCCCCTAGAGGTTGCCGTCTTTTTCGACGATCGCCGCGAAAATCTCGTGTGGCCCCTCAAGCGAGAGCAGGTCCGCGCGGAACTGCGGATCTTTGAGAATCCGGGCGATGCGGGCCAGGGCCTTGAGATGCAATGTCGCGGCATTTTCGGGGGCCACCAAGGCAAAGAAAATATGGGTCGGCTGGCAATCAATCGAGTCGAAATCCACACCCGCCTTACTCAGCGCAAAACCCGCCTTCACCTGCGAAAGCCCCGGCAAGCGCCCGTGCGGGATCGCGATCCCGTCACCGATAGCTGTACTATTCAGCTTCTCGCGCTCACGGAGAACAGCGAGCAGAGTACCGGGATCGCTACTCGGGACCGCCGCCTGGAGGAGTTCCGCAAGTTCCGCGAGAACACCCTCCTTGGTCGTCGACTGGAGCTCCGGAATAACACACTCTTCCGTGAGAAGATCGGTGATAGTCATCGCAAAAGAATCAGCCGGCTTTGCGCGAAGCGCCGGCGCGCCGGACTTCGTTGACCACGCGGCCCTTGAGCTTGCGCGCCTGCCCGGCAAGCTTGGTCGCCGCCTTGTCGATGGCCGCATAGAGGTCCTGACCCTCATCATGCGCCGTCAGCTGCGTATGGGACGCGTGCACGACGATCTCGCAGATCGTTCGGTGATGGTGCGTCTCGGATCCCAGGATAACATGAGCATCCGTGGCACCCGGAATCTGGCCCAGGACAGCGGCTACTTTTTTCTCGGCGTGCTCCTTGATCGCGTCCGTCGCGTCGAGATGCCGGAAAGTCACATTGATGGGAATGTCATTATTCTTCATATCATCTGCCTCCGTTTGGAAGAGGGTAGGATACCCATAAGTTCACGGTACTTCGCGACCGTGCGCCGCGCGATCTCCACGCCCTCGATCGCCAGAGTTTCGGCGATATGTTGATCGCTACAAGGACGCCGAGGGTTCTCGCCCTCGATGATGCCTTTTATTTTCTCCTTGACCGCTTCGGCCGAAACCCCCTCGCCGCCCATTGAGGTGCGGATGCTCGAGGTAAAGAAATATTTGAGCTCCAGCGTTCCCTGCGGCGTATGGACGTATTTATTGGCGGTGGCGCGTGAGACGGTGGACTCATGCATGCCGATTTCGGCCGCGACATCCTTCAGAACCAGCGGCCGCAGCGCCTTCACGCCATGGTCGAGAAAGTCTGCCTGAAAGCGGATGATGGAGGTCGTCACGCGAAAGAGCGTACTCTGCCGTTGTTGGATGCTCTTGATCAGCCATTGCGCGGCCGAGAGCTTCTCACGGATATAGGATTTGGCCTCGGCTCCGCTATCCGGCCCCGTGAGCAGACGCCTGTAGCTATTGCTCACGCGCAGCCGCGGCATGCCGTCGTCGTTCAATTGCACGACCCATTCATCGTCCATTCGGTAGACGAAGACGTCGGGCGTGACGTAGCGCGGCTCCTCGGTGACGAAATTGCGGCCGGGCTTGGGTTCCAGAGTTGCGATCAAGGAGACGGCTTCGCCAGCCTCCTCCTTGGTGACCTTCAACTCCTTGGCAATTTTGTCGATACGTCGGGACTCCAGCAACCCCATATGCTGATCGACGATCGCCGTGGCCCATTTGCATACCTTCTCGTCGGCCTCGGACTCGCGCAGCTGAATCAGCAGGCATTCGCGCAGGTCGACAGCAAAAACGCCGGACGGATCGAAGTCCTGCAACCGACGCCGCACCGACTCGGCCGTAGCCAATTCCACGCCGGCCTCGAACGCGACCTCCTCGAGTGTCATCCGCAGATAGCCGTTCTCATCGACATTGCCGATCAGGATATCGCCGATAGCCTGATGTTCCTCGCGGAAACCGGCCATGCGCAATTGCCAGGTGAGATGATCAGCAAGCGAAGAGTCCCGCGCCAGCGTATTCTCAAGGCTGGGACGGTTCTCGTCCCAATCGCCGCCGGCACCTGCCGACATCGATCCCTGCGTCGAGTTGTTCGCGTAATCGGCGAGGTATTCCTCCCAATTGATATCGTTGATCTGTGAATCCTCGGGCGCCAATTCCTGTTCCGGCGTTTCGGTTTGGCTGGATTCCCGATCGGCAACCGGGTCGGTGAGCTCACCCATACGCTCGTCTGGCGTGCGGGTATCGGCCTCAGCCTCGAAATCTTCCTGGCCCACCCCAACCTCCTCGATCGTCGGGTTCTGTTCCATTTCCTCAGTGACAAGAGTCTCAAGATCCGCGCGCGAGAGCTGCAGGATCTTGATCGCATGTTTGAGCTGCGGTGTGATGACAAGCGTCTGCTGGAGCCGCCTCGACAATCCTAGTTTTTGCTCGTATGCCATATATCCTAGAGTTCGAAATCGTCGCCGAGGTAGATCTCCCGGGCGCGTGGGCTATTGGCGATCTTCTCAGGATCACCTTCTTCAAGAATGGTTCCTTCGTTCAGGATATAAGCTCTATCGCAAATCCCGAGTGTCTCGCGAACATTATGATCCGTGAGCAGAACTCCGATCCCACGTTCCTTGAGTTGTACGATGATATTCTGAATGTCGGTCACGGCGATTGGGTCGATTCCCGCGAAGGGTTCGTCGAGTAGAATGTACGACGGGGAGATCACCAATGCACGCGTGATCTCCAACCGACGGCGTTCGCCCCCGGAAAGAGCACTCGCCTTGGAGTTCGCCAGATGACCAATCGAGAGTTCCTCAAGCAGCCCCTGTAGGCGTAGGCGCCGCGCCGAACGCGAAAGCGGAAGGGTCTCGAGTACGGCCGAAACATTCTCTTCGACCGTAAGTCCGCGAAAAACCGAGGGCTCTTGCGGCAGATAGCTGATGCCACGCCGAGCACGGCGAAACATCGGTAACGAGGTCAGATCCTCGTCGCCCAGCATCACCGAACCCTGGTCGGGCCGGGTCAGGCCGACAACGCAATAGAAGGTCGTCGTCTTGCCAGCGCCATTCGGTCCGAGGAGGCCGACCACTTCGCCTGGCTCGACGTGGATCGAGACCCCCTTGAGGACCTCGCGTCGGCCATAGGCTTTAACAAGGCCGCTCGCGGCCAGCCGGCCCGTGGGAACGCTCGGTTTCGTCTCATTCAATACCGGACTCACCTTCAGCCGCGCCGGCCGCCTCACTTGGCAGCGAGAATTTATCGGGGAAGAGCACGGCCGAGACACGCTTCTTGGGACTCGACTCGATGACACTGCGTCCTTCGCCGAGAAAAACCGTCAGCCGATTGCCCTCTACGATATTGGGGCCGTCCTCCAGCCTGGCGTTGCCGACCAGAAGAATCTTTTCCTCGAGCTGATCGAATCGCGCCTCGTCACCGCTGGCGATACGCGTCCCCTGGCGGATCACGACATCACCGCGTGCCGTGACCTCACGCAATTCCATCTTTGCGCCCTCGTGCCCTTCGCCCTCGTAGGCGATTTCCAACTCGGCACAATCAATCACAAGATCGCCCTGTTCCACATGCACCTTACCGACATAACGGACCTCTTCGGCCTCGTAGTCAAAATGCATCTGGTCGGCGGTGATGACGATCGGCTCGGCGGGATTGCCCAAGGCGAGGCCGGCCAGGGGGCTTGTCGGGCGCGCCGCAACATCCTCGGCCGCAGCGGCCCACAAAGTTGGTCCCGCAACCAGCGCGGCCGCCAACCCGAACGCGGCCATAGCCTGCTCAACCTTCGCCATCGGCCACGGCCTCCGGGAGCGAGTCCCCCGCATGGAACTTCGTCACCACATGGCCGAGCACCGAAACGCGGCGCTTGCCCAGGTTGAGCAACATAACATCGCCGGCGAGATCGACCGACCCTCCCGTGACCGCAACGCCCTTGGGCAGCACGACTGTCTGGGCGACACCGAGATAATACCCCTCCGGCGTTTCGATATGGTAGTCACCAAAATCGACGATGACGGTACCGGTCAGATCAATGCGCTCCAATTCACCGCCAGCGAGCTGAACCCTGCCTTCCTGCGCCTGCACGGATACCTTCGTACCCCCCGGGTCGAAGAGTTCCAGCCGCGGCGCCTCCACGGTGATCCTTTGCTGGCCCTTCTCGATTCTCGCTACCGTGGCGCGCAGATCCCAGGCCATCTCGCCATCGCGGACATTCACGCGGTGAAAGCCGCGGATCCGCTGCTCGAGCCCAGCCGCCATTTCGGGGAAATCGGATATAGGCGCCTCCACGCTGCGCTCCAGCAAGGTCTGCCCGAGCACAAAGCCGAGCAGGCCGAGACTCGCGAATACAATCAGCACCAGCACGAAGCGCAGCTTCGAGCGCGACCCGCCCCTGCGGCTCACGGGGCCACCTCCGCACCGCACTGCCAGCGACGATGCCACCAGACCCACTCATCGGGCCGCGCACGAACCTCGACCTCGATCAGCCGAGTCAGCTCGGCGGTCGTTGCACGCTGCCATTCGCTGCGGGCCTCGGGGTCGGTGCCCTGTCGTTCAGGAAGCTGCGGCGCGACGATCTTCAGTCGGTGCCGCCCATCGGCACCGCGGTGGATGAACATACCGACAAGCTCCGCATGCGAGCGCCAAGCCAGTGCCGCCGGCCCCACGGGAGTATAGGCCGGACGGTTGAAAAAGGGCACGATGACACCTTTTCCCTGCGTGTCCTGATCCATCACAATCGCGAGGATCCGCCCGGCGCGGAGCGTACGCAAGATTCCTCGTGCGGCACCCGGTCCATCACGTTGCACCGTCTCGACGTTCACCCGCAGACGCAGGTCGACAGACTCCTGGTTCAATGCCGCGCCCTTCACCGGGGTTGCGATCGCCGTTAGCGGGTAGCCATTCAAGCCAAGGTACGCGGCCAATAACTCCCAGTTGCCGATATGCCCGGTAATCGCGATCACACCGCGGCCACGCGCCAGCGCTTGGTCGAGAATCTCCATTCCCTCGCTCTCGACCCAGAAGTCCAGGTCGGCCGCGATGCGGTCCATCAGGATGATCTCCACCATCGAGCGGCCGTGGCCGCGAAACATTTTGTTGAGGATCCCCTCGCGCTCGACCGCCGTCCGCTCCGGCAGGGCCTCTGCGAGTTGTGCGCGCGCGATGTCGCGGGGCTGGCGAAGGAATTGTTGCGCGAAACCGCCCAACACACCGCCCAGCGCGCCGGCGCGGCGCACACCAAGCAAGCCGATCACACGACGCAGCCCATGGATTGCCGCGACAAAGAACCGATCGCGAATCGCGCGATAGCGCTCCCGTCGAGCGCCCTCGAGTAGCCGCGACATCAGACAACGCCTGCGCGCAGCAGGTCATGCATATGAACGACACCACAAGGCCGGCCTGCGTCATCGAGAATGAAAAGAACGGTAATGGCGAGTTCTTCCATGACCGCAACGGCGTGCTCGGCGGCGGCACCGGCGCGGATGGTCTTGGGTTGCGAGGTCATCACTTCACGCGCCGCGAGCGCGCGCAGATCCCCCTGCGCCTCGGCCGCACGCCGCAGGTCGCCGTCGGTGATGATGCCGACAAGCATATCCTCTTCGTCCACGACAGCCGTCACACCGAGCCGCTTCGAGGACATCTCGCGGAAGGCATCGGTCATCGGGGCATCCACCCCGACGCGTGGAATCTCAGCCCCCTGATGCATCAATTCGTCGATCTTGCGCAGCCGCCGACCGAGCGCACCACCAGGATGCAGCGTGCCGAAATCATCGGCGGCAAAGCCGCGTCGCTCAAGCAATGCGATCGCCAGGGCATCGCCCAAAGCCAAGGTTGCAGTCGTACTCGCGGTCGGCGCCAGCCCAAGCGGGCAGGCTTCCTCGGCCACCCGCACGTCAAGACATACATCCGCAGCCGTGCCGAGCGGCGAGTCCTTTGCCCCGGTGATGGCGACGATCGGTAGGCCGAGGCGGCGAGCGGGCGCGAGCAAGGCCACCACCTCAGTGGTCGTACCGCTGTAGGATACGGCGATCAGGATATCACCGCGCGCCAGCATACCGATATCGCCGTGCAGGCCTTCGGCGGCATGCAGGAAGAGCGCCGGCGTGCCCGTCGAGGCCAGCGTAGAGGCCACCTTGCGGCAGATCAGACCCGACTTGCCCAGCCCGGTCACAACGACTTTCCCCTCGGCCGCCGCCAGGAGTCCAACAGCCTCGCCAAATTCATCTCCGAGGTGCTCGGCGAGGCCCGCCAAGGCAGCCGCTTCGACCGCCAGCACACGACGGGCGGTCGCCAGCGCCTCGGCGCTGCGGCCAGGCGCCGCGTCGGCACCTTCGCTGCCGTGTCCCTTGCTCATCAGCTGCGCCGCACCTCGTCGAGCCGCTGCAATTGCGCGAGCAATACTTCGACCTGATCGAGCGGCCACGAGGTCGCGCCATCAGAGAGCGCCCGCGCGGGGTCTTCATGCACTTCGAGAAAGAGACCATCGATGCCCACGGCCGTCGCCGCACGCGCCAGCGCAGGCACGAACTCGCGCTGTCCGCCCGAGGTACCACCGGCACCGCCGGGCAGTTGCACACTATGAGTCGCATCAAAAATTACCGGTACCCCGATCTCGCCGAGCACAACCAGCGAGCGCATATCGGAGACCAGGTTCTGGTAGCCGAAGCTGGCCCCACGCTCGGTGACGAGAATCTCGGCCCCTTCGACCGAGCGCGCCTTCTCGACGACATGTTGCATCTCCCAAGGCGAGAGAAACTGGCCTTTTTTGATATTGGCCGGCTTCTTCGCGGCAGCGACAGCAATGATGAAATCCGTCTGCCGGCAAAGGAACGCGGGCGTCTGCAACACATCTACGACCTCGGCCACGGGTGCGACATCGTCCTTACCATGCACATCGGTCAAGAGCGGCAGGCCGGTCGCGTCGCGCACGTCTTCCAGGATACGCAGGCCTTCCTCACGGCCCGGCCCGCGATACGAAGAAACCGAAGTGCGATTGGCCTTGTCCCATGAGGATTTGAAAACCAACCCGAGGCCCAGCCTCTCGGCAATCCGGCGTAGCGCCTCGGCGTGACGCAACGAGGCGTCGCGCGACTCAATGACGCAAGGCCCCGCGATCACCGCCAGAGGCGCACCGCCACCAAAAGGTACCCCACCAATACTCACCTGTGCGGAATCCACACCCCACCCCTAACAAGGCTCGGCTGGTTCCGGAACCAGCGACACCGCCTTGGCTTGCGGGGGGAAACGGTGGATGGTTGGCCGGCACCAGACCTATGGGCAATAGCAACCTACTCCTGCACGCACCCTGGGTGCAGCGGCTCGGCAAAGTCTTTGGCCGTCTCGGGCGCCGGTTTTCCGATTTCCTGCTCGATGCGATTTTCCCCGTGCCCAGCCCGGTCGCGCTGCCCGAACCCAAGGTCCCACGCAAGGTTCTGCTGCTCCGACCCAATTTCCGCATCGGTAACGCCCTGCTCGCCACCCCCCTGATCGACGCGCTGAAGCGCCGCTTCCCACACGCAGAGGTCGGCGTGCTGACGACCGACGCCACCCGCGTGATCTTCGAGCGCACCGCCGCCGACCACATCCATACGACCACCCGACGCTCGATCGGGCGCCCCTGGCTGGCGATCGCCCTGTGGCGCGAGTTGCGGCGTGAGGGCTATGAGGTCGCGCTGGAAGGGGGCATGGGATCGTTCTCCGGCGGCCTCTGGGCCTGGCTTTGCGGCGCACCCATCCGCGTCGGCATCGACGGACGCAACCGACGCTTCCTGAATGTGCCCCTGGGGGAACTGCATCCCGAACATGCCTACGATTGGTCGCTTGAGGTCGCACGCCGCATCGGCAGCGATTGCGCCGACCATCCCGTCATCACATTGCGCGCCGAGGACCGCGAAGAGGCGCTGCCCGTCTGGCGCGCAGCGGGCCTATTGCGCGAAGACGGCCAGGTACGTCCCCATATCGCCGCGTTTGTCGGCGGCCACCTCGACAAACGCTGGGGCAACGCAAATTGGGTCGAGCTGATTCAAGCATTGGCCGCCCGCGACCTGCCCGTGCTCGTCCTGGTCGGCCCCGAAGAGCTCGGACTCGCCCGCGAGCTGGCCCGCACCGCAAGTGCCGGGGCCTTCGTCGTATCGCCGGGGCCACTCGGCCGCCTCGGCGCACTCTTGCGCGAGGCAGATCTCGTCGTCTCCACCGATTCTGGCCCGATGCACCTCGCCGTAGCCGCCGGCGCAACCCTCCTCACCCTGGTCACCGCCGAGACCTCACGCCGCTACACCCCGCGCGGCACCAACGACGCCACCCTCGTCCGCCCCTCCGCCACCACCGTCCTCAACGAAGTCCTCGCTCGCCGCCCAACCACGCCCGCTCCACCCCCTTAGGGGACAGAAAAAGGTACCCGTCCCCTCAAGGGGACACGGTGGTGGCTTGGGCCATGCGGCGGATGCTGGCGATTTTGGCTTCGAAGGGTTGCCAATCGTCGCGCTCAGCGATGGCCGACCAGATGGACTCGATTTCGTCGATCAATAGGGCGCACGGTTCGGGAGTGGTGAAATAGGGGTCGGCGAGGCGTTCGGTGGCGCTTGGCGCGTAGCTCTCCAAGGCCGTCCGCAGAGGGGCAAAGGAGGTGGTGGTGTAGAGTTCGGCGGCGGGCGATAGGCGCGCGCGCGCGGCGCTGGCGGCGCCGCCCCACCAATCGAAGAAAAACTGGTCGTAGCCGATGCGGCTCTCCTGCAAGAAGGCGCGCAGCAGGGAGAGGAAGTCCATATCGCGCTCGTCGCCCTCCGGCACCAGGCCAAGCCGCCGCAGCAGCGCTTCGCGGTACTCGCGGAAGAAGTCCTGGGGATAGGAATCCAATGCGCGACGCAAGACGTCCTCGCTTGTCAAGTCGATCAATGTTTCGGCCAGGCGCTGCAAATTCCAGAAGACAGCGTCGGGCTGGCGGCCGTAGGCGTAGAGCCCGTTCTGGTCGAAATAGGCAGCCGTGAACGAGGCATCATAATGCGGCAGGAAGCGAAAGGGGCCGTAGTCGAAACTCTCGCCAGTGACGTTCATATTATCGGTATTGAGCACGCCGTGCACGAAGCCGGCGGCCATCCAGGTCGCACAGAGGCGCGCGCTGCGGCCGACTACCTCGGCGAGAAATGCCGCCGGAACGTCCTGCGCATCCGCTACCTCGGGCGCGTAATATTGCACGGCATAATCCAGCAGGCGTCGCAGCTTGTCCTTCTCGTCCAGAGCGCGCAAGCGCTGGAAGCAACCGAAGCGAATATGCGAATGACCGAGCCGCACCAGCACAGAAGAGCGTGTCGGGGAAGGCTCATCGCCGCGCATCAGGCTCTCGCCGGTCTCGAAGAGCGAGAACGATTTCGACGTATAGACGCCGAGCGCTTCGAGCATCTCGGTCGCCAGCACCTCGCGCACGCCACCTTTGAGCGTTAAACGCCCATCACCCTGGCGCGACCACGGTGTCTGCCCACTGCCCTTGGTCGCCAGGTCGAGCAAGCGGCCCTCCGGACAGCGCAATTGCGCGAAGAGAAAGCCGCGCCCGTCGCCCAGTTCCGGATTATAGCTGCGAAATTGATGGCCGTGGTAGCGCACGGCATGCGCAGCCGGGAGGTTCTCGGGCAGCGGCGCGAAAGCCGCGAAATGCTTTTCCCATGCCGCGGCATCGAGCGCGCCCAAGCCGATCTCATCGGCCCAACGCTGGTTGCGAAAGCGCAGCCGATGCTTTGGGAACCGGGCCGGTGCGACTACGTCAGAGAAACCCTCGCCAAGCTCGAGCCAATGCGGTGCCGGACGCGCCTTCTGCGCCTCCCCCGCAGAAGATGTGAAATCCCCGCCCGGCCTGCTCTCTTTGCCTTCCATACATCCAATTCCTTCCGTCAATCCACGAGGCGATCGAGCACCTCGCCCGAGGCGAGGCGGGCACGCGCTTCGACAATGCCGTCGGCGGCGCGCGAGTTCTCGACCGCGGCTCGCTCGGCGCGTAGCCACAACGCCCGCTCGGAGAGCGGCCGGTGCGTATGGTCGAGATGGAAAGCGATGCCAGCGTGGAGAATCGGCCGCAGGCGGAACCCCTCGCGGCGCAGGCGAATCTCCAAGTCCAGATCTTCGCAGAGCAGACCAGCACCCTCCCAACCCGCATCGTAGCCGTTGACCGCCTCCAGAACGCTGCGCGGCGCGCTATAATTGCACCCCATCAGCCCTTTGCGTTTTTCCGCCAAGCGCGTCACGGCGTAAGGCAAAGGGATCGCCAGATGATACTTTCGCACCTCGCCACGCACGAAGCCCTCAAAGAGAAAGCGGCTGCGAAAGGAGTCGAGCCAGCCCGCGGCAATCCGCTCTGCCGTGAGTTGCTCGCCCCACCGCCGACGCAGCCGCACCCGACGCCCCTGCCAGACGGTCCTGCCATCGAAGCGTGCCGCATGGTCACGCACCCAATGCCGGTGCGGCACCATATCGCCATCCAGAAAAAGAACTTGCTCGCCTCGTGCGATGGCCAGGGCGGCGTTCACGATCCCGGCCTTCTGCACGCCATGATCTGCCTGCCAAAGGTGATGGAACGCGATCGGACTGGCCGCGGCATGCAAGGCCACCACCGCCGCCGTCTCCTCCCCGGACCCATCGTCGGCGACAATCAGTTGGTCCGGCAGAACCGACTGGCGTAACAAGCCGGCCAGCACCAGCCCCAGCGAACGCGGCGACGCATAGGTGCAAAGAATGACGGAAATGCTCATCTCGGACTCGCGGGCAGGTCGAGGCATGCTTCGGCAGCCCGGACCGCCCGCAGGCGTTCGCTGGCTAGCGCCATGAAGGGAACCTGCAGAAGCAGGTAGATGCTGACAAAAGAGTTCTTGACGACCCATGCCTCGCCAATTCCGAATACCAGAAAACAAAGCGCCGGGCTCAGGCAAGCCAATGCGGCCTGGGTATCGCGCGAATCGGATGCCGTACGCAACAAAAGCATGGCTTGACGAAGGGGGAGAACCAGTACCACAAGCAGGACCATCGTACCCAGAACGCCTTGGGTGAGCAGCCCGTGTAAATAGATCGAGTGGGCGTGGTAGTTGAGGCTTGTATTCTCAACAAGGTCGGTATCTCCACTCGCCTGGGTGAGTACCCGCAGATCCGGCAGGTAATCCCCGATCCCGTTGCCGACAAGCGGATGTTGCTGCCAGAGTGCGAGGCAGAGTTCCCAGACATAGAGCCGACCACCAACCGATGTGCCCATCGCGCCTTCCGCACCCCGCCACCAGGCGAGCGCCTCCTCCACCGCGAGGAGAATATGGTGCGCAATGGCAGGGAAACTCAGGTCGAGAATCAAGCCCAGAACGCCCAGGCCGAGCCAAACCGGAAGCCAGCGGCGCAACCGGATCTGGCGGCGCAAAAGAAAGGGCAGAGCGACCACCAGAACCGGAACCACCAAAATGGCGTTGCGCGTCTGCGAGAGCAGGCAGGCCACCAGGGCCGAGGCAATCGCCAGGCCACCGCAAAGCCGGCGCAGCCCCCGCGACGTCGCGGTACTCATGCCAATCGCCGTCAGGCTGACCAGAACCAGCACCGCCAGGACCATCGCCGTATCGCCGAACATGATCGGATGAACCACCCCAGCCGCACGTTCCAACCCCGCGGCGAAGACCTGCACGACGGCGACCGGCCCCAGCAGCAACGCTCCGGCAGTGACGAAAAGGAAGATCCAGACGGCACGCTCTTCGGCCTGCGAACGCCACGCCAAGTAGACGGGTACGGCCAAGGCAAAGCGGAAAAATTTCTCGATCCGCCCCGCGCTATCCGCCACATCAGAGGCGTTCAGCAGACTCACGATCGCCGCGAGAGGCACCAGCAGCAAAGCGATCAGCCAAAGCCGCTCGACCCCCACCCAATCGGTCTGCGGCCGCTGCCATAGGGCCAGGCTTGCGACCACCACAACCCACCACGCGGCACTCGGCGTACCCGGAACCGTCACCGCAAAAGTGACGCCGAGCCCGAGCACGAGGGTAAACAGCGACGAGACCCAACGGCGCCAACCCACAAACGGCCCATGATCGGGCGCTGCGGGGCGTGCCGCGGGTTCAGCCCGCACCCGTCACCCCGGCACGCCCGCCGCCGGCGCCTGGGCTATGAGAGCGAGCGGCGCTCAGGACATCTTTCCCGCAGCCACGCTCGTCAGCAGGAAGGGCTGATGGCCCGGAGCGCGCGTCTTATGATCCATTGCGGCCCGGATGAAACTCTTGAAAAGCGGGTGCGGGTCGAGCGGACGCGATTTGAATTCCGGGTGGAATTGGCTCGCGAAGAACCAGGGATGGTCCGGAATCTCGATTGCCTCGACCAGTTCACCGTCGGGCGACAAGCCAGAGAAGACAAGCCCCGCCTTGGTCAGCTGCTCGCGGTAATCGTTGTTGAATTCATAGCGATGGCGATGACGCTCGGATATTTTCCGCTTGCCGTAGGTTCGTGCGGCAAGCGATCCGGCCTTCAGCATACAGGGGTAGGCACCGAGGCGCATCGTCCCGCCCTTGTGCTCGACATCCTTTTGCTCCTGCATCAGATGCACGATGGGATGGCCGGTCGCTTCATCGACCTCAATCGAGTTCGCGCCTTCCAACCCGCAAACGTTGCGCGCAAACTCGATCACGGCCATCTGCAGGCCGAAGCAAATACCGAAGAAGGGGATCCCGTGTTCGCGCGCATAACGCACGCCTGCGATCTTGCCCTCGGTTCCGCGCGGGCCGAAGCCCATCGGCACCAGGACGGCATCGGCATCGCGCAGCGCCGTGGCGACATCGTCCACGTCGAGCAACTCCGAGTCGATATGTTCGATCTCGACTCCGCAGCTATTCGCAATGCCGCCGTGGACCAGCGCCTCGTTGAGACTCTTATAGGAATCCGTGAGGTCGGTATATTTGCCGACCATCGCGATCTTCACGCTATCTTTGACGTTCTGGATCGTTGCCACCAGATCCCGCCAGGGCTTCAGGTTGGGCGCCGCGGTCCAGATATTGAGCTTCTCAACAATGCGCTCGTCGAGGCCTTCGGCATGGAAGCGCAGGGGCACTTCGTAAATCGACTTGACATCCTGAGCCGTAATGACGGCATTCTCCTCGACGTTGCAAAAATGCGCGATTTTTAGCTTGATACTCTGATCGAGTTCCTTTTCCGTGCGGCAAAGAAGCAGGTCGGGCTGGATGCCCAGGCCGGTGAGTTCCTTCACGCTATGCTGCGTCGGCTTGGTCTTCACCTCGCCGGCTGAAGGCAGGTAAGGCACCAGCGTGAGATGAACGTAAAGAGTCTCCTCTTTGCCCTTATCCCAGCGGAATTGCCGAATCGCTTCGAGAAAAGGAAGCCCCTCGATATCGCCGACCGTGCCCCCGATCTCGCAGAGCGCGATATCGTAGCCCTTGGCGCCGATCTCGAGGCGCCGTTTGATCTCATCGGTGACGTGCGGGATCACCTGCACCGTACCGCCGAGATACTCGCCGCGACGCTCCTTCTCGATCACAGTCGAGTAGATCCGGCCGCTCGTGAAATTATTCACGGCGCTCATGCGGGTCGTCAAGTAGCGCTCGTAATGGCCGAGATCGAGATCGGTCTCACAGCCATCGTCGGTGACGAAGACCTCGCCATGCTGGAAGGGGCTCATCGTCCCTGGATCCACGTTGATATACGGATCCATCTTGATGACCGTGCAGCGCAGGCCACGTGCCTCAAGCAGCGCACCGATCGAGGCGCAAGCCAGCCCCTTGCCGAGCGACGAAACCACGCCGCCGGTAATGAAGATGAACTTCGTCTGACGCTTTTTCCCTCGATCCGCCATTTATCCCTCGTCCCGGCTCGGCAGCGAGCCACTAGCCGCGTCCCCCTCGCAGAGGAGTGCACGGATTCTATCCAGATCTTCTTGTGTATCGACTTCGACCATCGGCGCCACCGACTCGACCATCGCAACGCGAATTTTCTCGCCGTGCTCCAGCACGCGCAGCTGCTCGAGTTTCTCCGAGAGCTCCAAAGGCGTCGGGCGCAGCTTCGCGAACTGCAAAAGGAAAGACCGCCGATAGGCGTAGAGCCCGATATGTTTGAGGCAAGCCCCCTCGCCCGCCGGGATCGGCTGGCGGGAGAAATATAGCGCGTGTCCGGCCTGATCACAGACGACCTTCACGACTTGCGGGCGGCTCTCATCGCCAGCATCAAGCGTGGTGGCGAGCGTCGACATCACGGCGCGCTGCCCACCGCCAGCCGGCGCCTCTTCCAAAGCAGCAATGGCCGCCTCGACCCAGCTCGGATCGAGCAGCGGCAGGTCGCCCTGCACGTTGACGATAATCTCGGAGTCGAGCCCGGCGGCCACCTCGGCAATGCGGTCGGTGCCCGAAGGGTGATCGGCGCGTGTCATCACAGCCCGGCCCCCGGCCTGCTCAACGACGCGAAAGATCGTCTCGTCGTCAGTCGCAACCAGCACTTCATCGACACCGCGTGAGCGCGAGGCCTGCTGCCAGACGCGCACGACCATAGGCAAGCCGGCGATATCGGCAAGCGCCTTGCCCGGCAGACGGGTCGAGCCGAGACGAGCTGGTATGACGATAGTGGCTGACAATAGAGGGTCTCCAAGATCCGGATCCCCAACCCAACACCGCGGAAGGTCGCCTCGGAGCACACAACATGCTGGTCGAAAACAGAGCCACCCGTGGTGCCGTTTCCGTGACATGCGAAGCGGGACCGGACCACGGAATGCTCTTGTAATCCACCACCCGTGGGAGTCAACGCATATGGCTCGCGATTCGCGAGAGAATCGGATTATCGCGCATTTTTCCTTCGCTCGGCCTGAGACGTTTCGTTGCAACGTGCAACCCGGCGCAACACGGCCATGCAACATTGGCCGAAGAAACCCACTATGCGGGCGCATGCAGCCCGGCATGCCACGTGCAGTGAAGCAGATGACACCCGCGTCCTCTTTCCCGCAGGCCGAACCGGCATTATGAGTCTTGCCGCGAACCGGGAGCTAATCTATCATGGTCACCATCATGGTCACAAAAAGAATCGCAGCCGGCGAGTTCAAGGCCCATTGCCTCGAATTGATGGATCGGGTCGCACGCGATCACGAACCCATCATCATCACCAAACGCGGCAAACCAGTCGCGCAACTCGCGCCGCTCGGCAACAGGCCGAAAACGCTCTTCGGCTTCGCCAAGGGGCAGTTGACGATCCTCGGTGACATTGTCGCCCCCCTGGACCTCGACTGGGAGGCGGATAGAGATTGACCCTCATAGACACCCACGTTCTGCTCTGGCTGGGTGAAGAAAACCCTCGACTCGGCCGCCGTACACGGCGCCGCATCGACACCGCATTGCATGCAGAGGAGCTCGCGATCTCAGCCCTTTCCTTTTGGGAGATCGGAATGCTGCTCGCAAAGGGGCGCATCGCGCTCTCTCAGCCAGTCGAGGCCTATCGTCGCGACGCGCTCGGATCTGGCATCGAAGAAATCCCCGTGAACGGCGCGATCGGTATTCTCGCCAGCCAACTCGACGGCCTCCATGGCGACCCAGCAGATCGAATCATCGCCGCGACAGCGATTCGAGCCAGCGGAGAATTGATCACGGCCGACACGCACCTTCTGCATTGGCGCGGTGCTCTGCGCAGCCGCGATGCGACGCGCTGAAGAAAATGCCCTAGAGGCCCCGCCAAAGTAGGCCTGCGGCAATCGAGAGGCTTCTATTCAGTACGGGATGCCCGATCGGGTGTGAGCTTGAACCACGACGCGAAGGTCGCTGGGCGAGAATCATCGAGGCCGGGAATGCCGAGCGCCTGGATCTCAGCGGCGCGCCCGTCTTCCTCGTAGCGCGGCAGCTCGCCGCGCTGGCGCCAAACGCGATAGGCCAGCGCCGCGGCCAGTACACGCACCGGGTAATCTCGTGGCAGCTCCTGCAAATAGGGCTGCGCCTGCGCGAAATTGCTCGCGCCATACTTCTCCATGATGAAAGCAAGCCCGCCATTATGTGGGCCGATATTGTACGCCAAGAGGGTGAGGAAGAGATCCCCGGCCATCTGCTCGCGGTATTGCGCCAGCGTTGCGGCCGCAACGAAAGCGTTATGGCGCTGGTTCACCGGATCAAGCCGGGCAATACCGAGCTTTGCCCGCGCCGCCGCCTCGGCCGCCGCGGGCACGGCGGTGATCTGAAAAAGCCCACGGCCCCCATCGCGACTTGGTCGCGGGTAAAAACTCGACTCGGTCGCAGCCACGCCCATGAGAATCTCGGCATCCTCGCCGAAGGCCTCCGCCGCCTCCTGCACGGTCGGCTCATAGACACGCCCGCGCTCGAGAATCTTCAACTGGTCGGCCAGATTCATCCGCCGATAGGCGGCATAGACCTGATGGCGCACGACCCGGACCTGGGTCTGCCGCTCGCCAGCCAGCACCTCACGCAGCGCGTCTAGCGCGTGCGTAGGCGGGGCATACCAGCCGGCCAGGCCGATCAGACTCAGCGCAAAGGCGTTGAGCGCGTGACGCCGCCAACCCGCGCTGCCGCGGCGCAACTTCTCGAGCAAAAAGACCAGCACAACGCTCAGCACGGCAGCGGCCGTGAGCGCCGCAAGCAACGCCACGGGCGAGACGGCACCGGCAAGACGGGCGAGCACCGCAAGAGTCCCAACGGCAACCAGCGCGCCGCCCACCAGGACCTCGGCCGGCCGGTACCAGGCCCGCCCCAGCAGGCCCTGGCGACCGCGGCGCTTGGCCTTGCGACGCTTCTTCTTCGCGCGACTGGCCGCACGAGCACGAGTGCCCGCGTTGGTCTTCGTCTTGGCTGCTCCCGCTACGCGGGCGCCAGTCGCGCCAGCCTTCCTCACCGTCCCCAGATCCGCCTCCTCTAGGTCGCCGGATTGCGCTTTTTTTCGCGCTCCTCGCGGCCGGCCGCCAGAGCGAGGAATTTGCCGGGCTTGAACGAGATGAAGATGCCGGTGGCCTCGGCACAAAGCTGGTCGCCCGCATGCAACGTGCCCTTGCAGATTACCTTGCGGCCCGAGATCTCGGCGATCCGCGAGCGAAAGACCAGAGGCGTATGCAGGGGCGTGGGCGCGCGGTACACGGTCTCCAGGGTGCCCGTCATGCCTGGCTGACCGGAGAAGGTCTGCGCATAGCCCAGCACTTCGTCGAAGGCGGCGGCGATACAGCCGCCGTGGACGCAACCCGGCGGGCCTTCGTAGGCCGCGCCGAAGACGACATCGCCCTGCACGCCCTCGTCGTCTGAGCTGATCACGATGGGCGGAGCCAATGGGTTGGATTGCCCGATGAGCGGTGAGAAATCGAAATGCGCGCCGCCCATCGATTTCTTCGCCTGGGCAGGATCCGCCACCGCGGCTTCGGAGAAACCGTCGTAGCGCTTGCGGCGCGGGTGGCCCTTGAGCCGCGCCGCGTATTCTTCGAGCCGGTCCGCCACGATCACCAGCTCGTCTTCAGGCGCATCGCTGGTGGTCAGGCGCTCTACGACCAGACGCATGGCGGCCGCCAGGCGGCGCCGTACCTTCCACACGCCCTCGGCCGGATTATCACGCGGCTCCCAGAGCGCACGGGTTTGCTCGGACATCCTCTCACTCATTCCTCCATCCCTAGCCCAGCCCCCTGCGCGAGGCGAGATGAGGCCACTACAATCACGACCGATCGCCGCACGATTGACCGATCCGGCGCACTGCGCGAGAAGAGTCCCCGCGGCGATCCCGCCGCAAGCCAGGAGAGAAACGATGGGAAAATTTTCGCGCGAAGAATTATTGGAAGCGTTCCAGCATTACCGCAGGATCCGTGACAAGGCATCGCAGACGGGCAATTGGAACCTCTGGGCCGACCTCTTCACCGAGGACGCGCATTATATCGAGCATGCCTACGGCGATTTGCAGGGGCGCGAGGCGATTCGCAAATGGATCTGCGGCGTGATGGCGCCCTTTCCCACCATGAGCTTCCCGGAGGGTTGGTCGGTCATCGACGAGAAGCACGGCGCCATCGTCTGGGAGGTCTGGAACAACCTCCCCGAGCCCTTCCGCCCCGATGGGACACCTTTCGGCTTCCCGAATTGGTCCCGCCTGCTCTACGGCGGCGGCGGGCTCTGGCGATCGGAAGAAGATATCTACAACCCCAAAAAAGATGCGCCCGGAGTCTTTAGTGGCTGGATCGAAGCCGGCGGTAAATTCAAGACGCCCGAGCAGGTGAAGATGAAATCCTGATAGGACGAGACCTGGCCCACCGTATCAGGGCGCGACGCCGAAGAGGGCGTGGAAATTCGCGCTGAGTTGCTCCTCCACCGCCGCAATCGGTACATCCCAGAGTTCGGCGGCGTAGGCGGCCGTGCCGGCGACATCGGCGGGTGTGCTCGCGCGCTCGCGGTCAGGCGAGAGATAGGGGCAGTCGGTCTCGAGCAGGATTTTCTCGCGCGGCAGCGTCTCGATCATGCGCGTGAAGCCCTCGGCGCGGCGCGCGTTGGCCGGAATCGACAACCAATGGCCGTGCTCGGCGATCTGCCGGGCGAGTTTCGCCTTGCCGCTGAAGCAATGCCAATCGACCCGCGTGGCGCCCATCTCCTTCAAGATCTCGAAGGCGCGACGCTCACGCTTGCGGGTATGCATGATGATCGCCTTATCGTGATCGAGTGCGATCTGGACGGCGGCGCGAAAGATCTTCTCCTGGGCCTCCCAAAGAGACTCAGGCACCCAATAGCCGTCCAGGCCGATCTCGCCGATCGCAAACGCATCGGCGGCGTTCGCGCGCAGCCAGGCGAGGCCCTCCTCGCCGCTACATTCCTCACCCTCGCGCGGGTACTCCACGCCGAGCGCGCGCATCTCGGCCAGCACGGCATCGACCGGATAGAGGCCGAAGGCCGCCTTTACCTGCGGCTCGCGCGCCGCAAGAGCGCGTGCAGCTTCGTTGTCGCGCGGGTTCAGGCCGTTGACGAGAATCGTCGAGACGCCCGCCTCGGCGGCCTCGGCCAGAACCTCCGCCAGACGCTCGGCAAAGCGGGGGTGCGTGAGGTGAGCATGAACATCAGCGAATCCCATCCCTCACCTTCTGCTGATTACGACCGCGCGCTTCAACCACAGCGGCGGCAATCGCCACGCAACTTGCACCGTGCTTCGAAGCAAGCAAAAGCTGTCGGCATGGTGAAGCCCGTAAAACTCGGCATCAAACGTCCCGTAAGCCGCCCGCTGCCGCCCGACCCGAAAAAACGCGAGGTCCATTATACGCTGCTCTCGGTCGACGACCACCTGATGGAGCCGCGCCATACCTTCGAGGGTCGATTACCGGCGAAGTACGCCGAATTGGCGCCGCGCGTCATCGAGACCGAAGAAGGCCACGAGGTCTGGATGATCGAGGGCAAGCCCTATTTCCAAGTCGGCTTCATGGCGGTCGCCGGGCGCCCCAAAGAAGACCACCGCGTCGAGCCCTCGCGCTTCGATGAGATCCGGCGCGGCTGCTGGGATATCCATGCGCGTATCCAGGATATGGACATCGGCGGCATCTGGGCATCGGTGAATTTCCCCTCCGGAGTCACCGGCTTCGGCGGCACCCTTTTTTCCGAGACCGAAGACCCCGAATTCGGTCTTGCCTGCGTGCGTGCCTGGAACGATTGGCTCTTCGAGGAATGGTACGGCTCGTACCCCGACCGCATCGTGCCCTTGGGCATCACCTACCTCGCCGACCCGGAAAAAGGCGCCGCCGAGATTCGCCGCAATGCCAAACGTGGGTTTACGGCAGTCACCCTGCCCGAACAACCCCACCAGCACGGCTACCCGCCGGTTTTCGACTCCTTCTGGGAGCCGATCATTCGCGCCTGCGCCGAGACCGGTACCGTGCTGAACCTGCATGTCGGGTCGTCGGGTTTCGCCAAAATGCCGGCCGGCGCACCGATGCTGGAACTCGGCGCGACTCTCTTCAACCCCATGGCCGTCACCTCGTGCGCCCAATGGCTATGGAGCGCTTGGCCGGCGCGCTATCCGGACCTGAAAATCGCCATGTCCGAAGGTGGCATCGGCTGGGTGGCCGGGCTGATCGACCGCATCGATAATATCATGAGCCGCTCCGGCTACGGCGCAGGCTGGCCGGGCGATCTCGGCCCGTCGGATACCCTGCGCCGCAATTTCTGGTTCTGCATGATTGACGATCCTTCCACCATTTGCACCCGCGACACGATCGGCGTGGAAAATATTCTCTTCGAATCCGACTACCCGCACGGCGACGGCACCTGGCCCGACACACAGGCCGTGATGAAGACAATCCTCGGCGACCTGCCCGAGCGCGAGATCCGCATGATCGCGCACGAGAATGCGGCCGCCCTCTACCGCCACCCCCTGCCGACAAAATGCTTGCCTTGACCAGGCTGCGCCCAAAGGAGCCGGCGCGGCGCAGCTGAACTTCAGCGCCGAAGCGCCAGCACCAGGCCCAGGCCGAGGCAGGCCGAGGAAGCCACGAAGATCGCCTGCTGGATACCGAAGAGGCTGCCGAGCGTGCCGAGAAGAAGTGCGCCAAAGGGCGACATGCCCGCCCACGCCATCTGGAAGAGGCTCATCACGCGGCCGCGCCTGGCCTCGTCGACGAGCTGCTGCAAGAGCGTCTGCATGCTCGTCATAATCGCGAAATAGAAGAACCCGGCGATGAACTCCGCGGCCAGCACGACCGGCAAAAAAGGCAGAAAGCCCAGCATCGAGAGCGAGATGGCATAGGCCACCAGGAAGCGGCCGGCGCGCTTCACCGAAGGATGCGGATCGCGGCCCGAAGCGAGCGCCCCGGCAAAAGCACCCAACCCCTGTGCCACGATAATCCAGGCATAATAACTCTCGTCGCCCAGAACCCGCAACGCGTAGCTCGGCAGCAGAGCCACATGCGAGACGCCGAAGCCGGCGAGCACGGCCACGGTGAGCAAGGCCGTAACAGCAGGCTTGCGGCTACGGGCATGCTGCACGCCACTGCGCATCCGATCCCACAGGCCACCGGCATCGACCTCGGGCGTATAGGGCCGCAGCCTCATCTTTAACAAGAATAAAATTGCAGCAAGCGAGAGGACCGAGAAGGCGGCAAAGGAAACCTCGAAGCGGCCGGTAGCCAGAAAGGGCGCGGCGAAGATCGGCCCGGCCACACGTGTCACATTATTTGCGGCGGCCTGCAGCGAGATCGCGCTGGGAAGCGTCTCGCGGTCCACCGCGTTAGCGGCGACCGCAGCCGCCGCCGGACCGCCCATGGCGAAACAGATACCCATCAGGACGGCAACCATAAGAACCATCGGCGGCGTCGCCACACCGGAGCCGACCAGCACGGCGAGTCCACCGACAAAAAGGGCGATCAGGGCATAGGCGGTGATCATGATGCGGCGGCGATCGAAGCGGTCCGCAGCCACGCCCGCAATCGGTGCGAGAAAGAACGCGGGCACGAAGAGACAAAAAAAGAGCAAGCCGACCATGAAGGGATCGCCGTCGCTCATATCGGCAATCAATGCCTGCAGGGAGATATGCGAGATCCAGAAGCCGGTCTGGTTGACCAGAAAGGCTACGAAGAAGAGCCTATAATCCCGATCGTGAAGGGCCGCAAAAATCCGCGCGCGGGAGAGTCCCGCCATCTACTCGGACGAACCTGGCGAATGCCGGATGGCCGGGATGCCCTTGATGAAATGCGCGATCGCCTCGAGGTCCGCCAGGTCGGCATCGGCGTAGCCGGTCCCGCCGCCGACGCCGTCGACCACTTCCTCCATCAGACCCTGCACATTGTCCATATTGGGGAGCATGCCCATCTCGAGACAAGATACGATATCGGCTTCATCCCAATCGCCCAGCCCGGTTTCCTTATCCGGTGTTATATTCGGCGCCGATGCGCCGCCCGGCAGCCCAGTGGCGCCGGCCAGGAACATCGCACGCCGCGGCGCCCCCACCAGGTTGCGCGGCGTATGGCAATCGCCGCAGATGGCGACCGACTCGACCAGATAGCGACCGCGCAACGCTCCCACCGGCGCCAGCAAAGGTGCCTCAACCGGATGCGTGAAGAAGGTCCGCCAAAGTCGCATCGCCAGGCGCGCCGCCGGAAGCCAGGTCTCGCGCGGCGTATTTTGCCTATCCGATGGCGGGATGGTGCGCAGCCAGGCGATCAGGTCACGCACATCGTCATCGGCCATGCCGGCATAGCGATAATAGGGCATGACGGGCGCCTCGACCGTGCCATCGGGCAGCGTGCCGCCGCGGATGGCTCGCTCGATCTCCGCCGCGCTCCAGGCGCCGATCCCTTCTTTCGCATCGTTCGTGATATTAGTCGCGTAGAAATTTCCGAACGGCGTCGGTAACGCCTTGCCACCGGCCAGGAGCGGCCCGGCCTTCTCGGTATGGCAGCCACAACCGCCCGCCGCGGCCGCCACCTTCGCGCCTTGGCGCGCGTCGCCGCCGGAGAAATCGGCCGCCGGCACATCGCCGCCGCAGGCCGCCGCCAAAAAGACGAGCAGAAGACCCATCAGGCGAAGGAGCCGAGAGGGACACCGGGAGATCGTAAAAATAAAAAGCGGGCGCACTCCCCCAGAAAACTCTGTACCCGCCCTTATTTCAAGTTCCACTGCAGCAAAGCCCGCGGCGGGTGCCCGTGCGGACTCCTGGAGGGCTGAAGGGTCGAACAAGCGGGCTTGCAGACGATCCCCAACCCGATGATAGGCTCGCCGGCGGAGGATCCCGCCCGATGAAAGAATTACTCTACCGCCCGCTCACCGAACTCGTCGCCAAACTCAAGGCTCGCGACCTCTCGGCCGTCGAACTCATGCAAGCGACGCTGGAGCGCATCGAGGAGACGCAGAGCACCCTCAATACCTTCTGCCAGATCGGCGACCCCCAGGCGTCGCTCGCCGCCGCAGCGACGGCCGACGAACGCATCGCGCGCGGCGAGGCTCGCCTGCTCGAGGGCATCCCCTTGGGCGTGAAGGAACTCGAAGACGCCGTCGGCTTCCGCTCAACGCATGCCTCCGTGCCCTTCAAAGACAATTTCGCCGAGCACGATTCCACCCAGATCCAAAGGCTCAAGGCGGCTGGCGCCATCGTCATCGGCAAGACGAATGCGCCCGAATTCGGCCACACGGCGCTGACCAAAAATCTTCTCTTCGGCACCTCGCGCAACCCCTGGAATCTGGAGAAGACACCGGGCGGCTCCAGCGGCGGCTCCGCGGCGGCGATCGCGGGCGGAGTCTTGGCACTCGCCACAGCCAGCGACGGCGGTGGCTCCGTGCGCATCCCTGCTTCCTATACCGGCTGCTTCGGCTTGAAGACCAGCTACGGCCGCATTCCGCATGGCCCCGATCAATATTGGGTGATGGACGATACGGCCGTGCACGGCCCGCTCACGCGTACCGTCGAAGACGCCGCCCTGCATATGGACGCCGTCGTCGGCACGCACCCGGCCGACCCCAACTCGCTACCCCACCCCGGCCTCTCCTACCGCGAAATCTTGCGCAGCCTGCCGACCAAGCTGCGCATTGGCTACTCAGCCGATCTCGGCTTCGCGGTCGTACAATCCGATATCGCACGCGTCACGGCCGAGGCCGTGCGCGCCTTCGAGGAACTCGGCCACCATGTCGAGGAAGTCCACGACGGCCCGCCCGAGCCCGGACGCGATTGGGGAATCTCCGGGGCCTTCGAATTATTGGCGCAACTCTCGCACCTTCTGCCCGAGAAGGAAGAGGATTTCGGCCGCGGCTTCATCCGCGGCGTGAAGGCCGGCGCACAGATGACACCGGCGCTCTGGGGCCAGATGCGGCTACGCCGCGAGGAGCTGAACCGCTGGTGTGCCAGCATCTTCGAGCGCTTCGACCTGCTGCTCACACCGACTGTGCCCTACGACCCGCCGCCCGCCGCCGGTCCCTTCAGCCGCGAGACCGAAGGCCGCAAGCAGCCGCCGGCCAATGCCGGCAGCTTCACCATGCCCTTCAACCTCTCTTGGCATCCGGCCGCGACCGTGCGCGCGGGCCTCTCGGATGCCGGTCTTCCGGTGGGCTTGCAGATCATCGCGCCACGCCATCGCGACGACCTCGTTCTACAGGCCGCATGGGCCTTCGAGCAGGCGCGTCCGTGGCAGCACTGGCCCCAGGTCTAATCGGCGCGCAGACGGGTGAGAATTTCGCGGGTCGAGGCGCTTTTGTTCAGCGTGTAGAAATGAATGCCGGGCGCGCCCTCGGCCAGCAACTCGCGACATTGCGCTACGGCATGCTGCACGCCGATCTCGAGCACCGCGCTCTCATCGTCGCCGGCGGCCTCCAGCTGGCGCAGTAGATCGCTCGGCAGCGAAGCGCCGCACATCTCGGTAAAGCGTTTCACTTGGCCGAGGTTCGTGACCGGCATGATGCCGGGAAGGATCGGGACCTCGATGCCGGCCGCGCGGGCGCGCGCGACAAAGGCGAAATACTCCTGGTTGGCGAAGAAGAGCTGGGTCACCAGGAAATTCACCCCGGCGTCGGCCTTGGTCTTGAGGTTGGCAAGGTCGGTAGCCGCATCCGGCGCGTCGGGGTGAACTTCGGGGTAGGCCGCGCCGCCGATGCAGATGCCGCCGCGCTCCTGGATCAAAGCGACCAGATCCGAGGCATAAGCAAAACCGTCGGCGACCGGCTCGAAGGCCTCGCCTTTGGGAGGGTCGCCGCGCAACGCCAGCACATTCTCGATGCCCTCGGCCGCAAGTTCGTCGAGGCCCGAGGCGAGCTCGGCGCGCGTATGACCGACGCAAGTGAGATGCGCCATGGCCTCAATACCGACCTGGTTCTTGATCTCGCTGACGATCTCGATGACCTGACCGCGGTTCGAGCCCATCGCTCCATAAGTGACGGAAACAAAGGAGGGGTTCAGCGGCTTCAGTTCATCGATCGTCCGAACCAGCGCCACCCGCCCCGCGTCGGTTTTGGGAGGAAAGAACTCGAAGGAGAAGACCGGGCCGCCATTCTTGAGGATCTGATCGATACGCACCCCCGGAGACTACGAAACTCGCACCCCCTCATGCAATCCCCTTCTCGCGCCGGCAAAAGTGGACGGGCCGAGCGAAATCCTCGATAGTCTCGCCATGCGGCGGGGATTCTGGGTGGGCATCGTGGCGGGAGTGGTCGTTTCGCTCGGGCTCGGGCTGACAATCGCGCTTCTTCCGTCCACACCAACCTGGGCCCTATGGCGGCTCACCCGGGCCATCGACCAGCACAATACCGACGAGATCACCGCATTGATCGATATCCCTGCGGTCGCTAGCCGGGCGCTTGCGGAGTTCTCCTCGGGCCAGGCTCGCACCCGCGAAGGGCTCGACCTGGGCGACCTGGCGCTCGCTTTGATGGCTGGCGGCCAGGTTCGCACCGTCTTTGATGATCCGCGCAACCGCATCCGCATCACGCCGCAGGAGTTCCTCGAAGCTTGGTGGCATATGCGCCGCGAGGGCCAACTCGCCTACCTGACGATTGATGCGGCCGGCCAGGATATCGATCTCATCCTGCAAAAGGGGCCCCACCTGCGCTGGCGCATCGCCGGGATCACACCGCTAGCCGCCCTCCTGCGCGTCGACCGGCACTAGAGGCACGGAGAGGCATTCCTGTGACGAACGGCATTCCGAGCAACACAGCGAGGTGACGCAGGCGCGCCTGTGCTGGCATAAGTGCCAGCAGCGCCCACGCCGAACGCCATCGCGGACGCGCCTGCCGAAGCCCGGGCCGATGCGTCAAAGGATAAACCCCTAGTAATGCCGGGGTAAATCCCGACACGCTTTCGCCACCGCCGCGTAACGCCGCAGCACGCCTGCCCCCTCGCCGTCCGGCACGAGGGTTGCGAGGCAACTGGCTGCGGGTCGCGTGGCGCGGCCCTTCCCGAAATGGACGAAGGAGATGTGGTGATGTTGATGAGGAAAAACGAAAAAGGCTTTACATTGATCGAATTGCTGGTGGTCGTCGCGATCATCGGCATTCTGGCGGCGATCGCGATTCCGCAGTTCAGCGCCTACCGGCAGCAGGGCTTCGATGCGCGGGCCTCATCGGATCTGCGCAACCTCGCGTCGGCGGAGGAGGCATGGTTCGCGGCCAACGCCTCCTACAATACCGACCCGACGACGGTGACGGGCTTCCGCCAATCGCCCGGCGTGACCGTGGTCATCACCGATAATGGCGACGGCACCTTCGTGGCCACCGGAACCCACGCCAGCAGCCCGACCGTCTACACCTGGAACTCCGGCAACGGCGGCCTCCAATAACCTGCGACCCGTGCCCCCAGCGCAATCCGCACCTGTCTGGCGCAAGCCGCCAGGCAGGTGGGCGCAATACGCCACCGGCGGCCCGAGCCGCCGGTGGCATTTGCGTATCGGCGCTCAGCCGCGTTTCGGCATAAGTTCCCAGATATCCATGCAGAGGAGCACGCGCGGATCGTATTTCATCCGCCCCTTCGCCTCCTCGCCGATCACGAAATCTTTATTGTCGGCAGGATTCATATCCTGAACACCGACCAGACGCAGGCGCAACGCACCATAAGGCTTGCCGGGGAGATCGTGCGTCTCGAGCACCTCGGTGAACGAATAAATCGTGGTGCCGCTATAGCAGGGGTTCGCGTGCGCCCCGGCATTCATCGCGACCATACCCGAGCGGTTCTCCAAGCCATTGAGGCTTTGCGCGTAGGCAATCGAGAAGGGGAAACCGCCATAAACCAACGGCTTGCCCTTGGTCAGAATCGCATCGAAATGCACTTTCGCCGAATTCTGCCATAGACGGGTATATTGCATATGGTCCGTGTGGTTCACGGTCATGCCGTCATGGTGGAAGATCCGCTCGCCGACCTCATAATCTTCAAAGAAATACGCGCCGCCGGTCTGTTCGGCGGTAGCGAGGGCGCCGGACCACTCCGGCAACTCATCGACCTCGACCTGCGCGGCCAGACTCGGTGTCACCGGGCCTTCGAGCCATTGGGTCGGCGTGCCATGGTCTTTTTTCCGCACCATGACCCAACGGGTATATTCGAGAACAACCTCGCCTCGCTGGTTGCGCCCGACCGTCTCGACAAAACAATTGCCGGTCTTGCCGTTGGAGTTCTCTTTCAAGCCGACAATGCGGATCGTCGTTGTCAGCTCGTCGCCGGCCATGACCGGGGCGCGCCAGATCATCTTGGAGTAGCCCAGGTTGGCAGGCGAATTGAGCGAGATATAGCGGACGGTCTGCCCGATGACGGTGTGGAAGACCACCAGGGGGTGCATCCGCCCCTCGCCGCCGCAGAAGCGCGCCTGACGGTCATTCGTCGTGGCGATATGCAGCGCGCTCTCGGGCGCACCGATCGCACGCGGCGGTGCGCAGACCTGCTCCTTGCCAAGCTCAAAGTCCTCAAAAAAATTACCGAGCCAGCCTTTGCCGAGGTCGAGTACCATGCGATGCTTCTCCTTTATTTGGTTGCGACAGGATTTACCGGCGCACCGGTGCCGCCGACGATCGGCTCGGGCGTGGCGCTGAGCAGAAACTCATAGACGCCGTCGCTTGCACAATCTTCGGCGAGTCCGTCAAGTTGCCAATTTTGCCCCTGCGTGAGTCCAGCCTCAACCAGGTTCAACATATGAACGGGGAAAAGAGTGGCCGGGTCTTCGCCGGGCCAGACCTCGAAGGCGATCGTATCGTTGGCGACCGCGGCAAGATTTTTCTCTTTGAACCAAAGCGTCGATTGCACACCGAAACCCGGTGCCGGCACGCGGTAGGCATCCTTGTCGCCAATCGCGAGGTTGCCGATATGGCCCGTGCGCACCAGCAGAATATCGCCGGATTCGATCGTCAGGCCGGTGGCCTTGAGGCAGTCCTCGAGCAAGGCTGGCTCGATCACCAGACCGGGTTCCAACTTCTCGAGCCCTTTATGGCGGGCCAGGTCGAGCAGGATGCCGCGCGTGACGATCGTCTTGACCTTCTCGATGCCGCAGACCATCGCACCCGTCTCGGCGCGAATCATCGCCGAGGGGTGCCCGTTGTACATCTTGCCCGCGTAGCTGCCATGCGAGAGTGCATCCCAATGCGTCGCCGCCTGGGTGCCCATGGCGATCACATCGTCGGAAAGACAGGTCTTGTCCGGATCCCCGGTAAACGGCGTGTTGATGCCGGTCATCGTATGGAGCGGGTTGATGCGATTGGGGATGCGGCCGGTCTGCGGGCCGTCGCGTTCGAGCGGAACCGCCAGCGAGAAGGACTCGCCGCGCCGCACTGTAGCGACGCCGCGTAGCGTTGCCGCAGACGTGATCAGATTCAGCGTCCCGATCTCATCGCCGTCACCCCACCGACCCTTATTCGAAACCTTCTTCGCCAATTCCTGGAACCACTCGGGAAATCCCATTCGTCTTCCTCCTTGCGCGGCCGACGGGAGTTCCGCCCGACAAGCGCTGGAGTGGTCGATAATACGTCTCGTCGGGATGCGCTATCTACCCGGCACCCGAGGCCACGCCGCCGCAGCCGGGGCCGCTGGGCTCAACCCTCGCCGAGGTCGATCTGGCTGGTCAGCGTCGTGGGGTCAAAATAGCTGCGCCAGATAGAGATGCGATCGCCCTCGAAGGTGAAGGCATCATGCGCGGAGACCGAGAAACGACGCCCGCCGCCAACGGCATAATCCCAGCGATGCTCGCAATGAACCACATTATCGGCCGAGGCCATATGCAGAACATGGATCTCCACTTCGTCGAAACGGCCACGGAAAATCTCGATGGTGCCCGCGATCGCGGTGGCGCCCAAAATGGGCTGCGCACGCGAGACCGGCTCGAAGCGGGCGCGGTCGGTGAAATAACGCGCCAGAGCCTGCGGCGAGGCCTGGCACCAATCCACATAGAAGCTGCGGATACGCTCTTCTTGCGAGGATGACACGAAGATTCTCTATGCCAACGCCGAGACCGGCCCCAACGCAGCGGCGAGGACCGTGATCAGCCGACTTCCGCCTGCAGTGCCGGTTCGCAGGGGCGCCGTTTACCTGCCGCGCGGTGGTAGCCGAGCTTGCGCGATACCTCGGCGGCCGCCCGCGTTACGGCCTGGATCAGCTCGGAACCCAATGCGTTGCCGCCACGAGCGCCATTGGTCAGCACCGAGAACGCCGCAATCGGCTTGCCCGAGCAATCGATGATCGGCGCCGCAACGGCGTTCACGCCATCTATCATTTCGCCGAGTTCGGTTGCGTAACCGAGTTCGCGTACGGCTGAGAGTTCGTCCGCAAAGCGCCGCGGTTCCCCGGCGGGGCGCAAATTTTGCGCAGCTCCCGCACCGGGCTCTTGCGGCCCGCCGGCAAGAAGTACCCGCCCGGCAGCAGAACGGCTTGCCGGGAAACGACGCCCCAGTTCAAGGCGTACGGATTCACGGCCGCCACCGGCCCGCTCCAAAAAGACGATCTCGCCGCCGATCAGAACACCGACGGCTGTCGTCTCGCCAAGCCGTGCGGCCGTCCGCGTCAGCGTCGCACCTACCAATCCGAGGATAGGCCGATGCCGCAGGGCGACCATGCCAATCTCGTAGAGCCGCAACGAGAGCCGGACCTTGCGGCCACTCTCGGCGCGCTCCAGAAGACCGAGTCCGGTCAGGCTCGCGACGAAGCGACTGACGGTGCTTTTGTTGAGTCCGACGCGGCGCGAAAGTTCCATTACGCCGAGCTCGGGAGTTCCCTCGTCGAACGCGAAGAGGATACGAGTCGCCTTTTCGAGAGAGGCATTGCGGTTTGGGGGAGTCTGAAGTTTCATATGTGCTCGAATGTATGGGGCTAAAAAGTGAAGAACGTGCGTGATTGTACGCGCCCTGCGTGGGGGTGGTCAACGGGCAAAGCTACCCTCTTTTTCGGGGTCCTATATGCCCTGCTCGGCACCATGGCGGCTCCGCATCGGGTTGGGGCGTCGGTGCCGCTTGCGTCACCGACGCCGAATGACACATCCCTGCAAAATTCCGAAACTTCGATTCAAGCCTCCCAGAGCGAACGTCAGGGTCATGCGGAAATCGCACTGGCCTCGCAATTCGTCGACCAAGGCGAGGACACAGACAACGAAACCGCACAGCGCGCCGCCTACGAAGAGGCACGCAAGCATGCCGAGCGGGCCATCGAGTTATTGCCGGAAAATGCCGAGGCGCGCTTTCTGCTCTTTGCCGCCAAGGGCCGGGTTGCCCAACTCGACGGGCTCGCCAGCGCCGCCTTCCAACTCACCGCTCTGAACCGCGAGCTCGACTACGTCCTGCAACTCGACCCCGACCACACCGACGCCCTGGCCTCGCGCGGCGGCATGCTCGTCAAGCTTCCTTTTTTCCTCGGTGGCGATCAAGAAAAGGGAATCGAATTCCTCGAACGCGCGGTGGAGCTCGCCGACCAAGGCGTCGGCGCGCGGCTTGAGCTGGCCGAGGCCTACCATATTGTCGGGCGCGGCCAGGATGCCCTGGACATGGTCGCGAACGCCGAAGCTCTCGCGCGGACGTTGCAAGATCCCGCGCGACACAAATCCGTAGAAACATTCCGCAAGGCTCTGGAGTCGGCCTGCGCCGGTTGCTCGGTCGACGTCATCGGTCGTTGATGGCGCGCACGTGCGGACAAACTCCATCCAATATAAAGAACCAAACTGAACCAAGGAGAATCTGTTCATGGTCGAAAAAGTCGTAGAATTGATCGGCACCTCAGCGAACTCGATTGAAGATGCCGTTGAACTCGCGATCTCGCGTGCCTCGGTGACACTCTCAAGCATCAGCGAAGTCGAGATCACGCGGACCACCGCGCTGGTCGAGAAGGGTCGGGTTGCCGGCTGGCGCGTGCGCTGCAAGGTCACCTTCGAGATCGAAAACCGAGTCCACGAATGAGCGGTCCCCCTCCACCCGCCGCCGATACCAAAACCCGAGACCTCGGTAATGGCGTCATCGAACTCTTCCTGCCGCTGCCGGGAAAACCAACGATCGTCAACATCTATCTGGTCGACCTCGGCAACGGAGAATGGGCGCTCATCGACACCGGCACCGGACGCGAACTGAGTCGCAAGGCGTTCAGCAGCGCGCTGGCCGACCTCGGCATCGCCGAGGATACCGTGCGCCACCTCCTCGCCACGCACCACCACCCCGACCATTTCGGCGCCTCGGAAGCCTTGGCGAAAGACCTCGGCACGCGGATCTACCTGCATCCGCTCGAGCGTGAGACCATCAATTGGATGAGCGCCCTGTCGGCCTCGACCATGCTCGACCATGTCCGCCGCCACGGCATCCCGGTGCCCAAGGATGCCGGCGAAGCACCAAAGCCCGCCAATGTCTGGGCCGATACCTACAAGCCGGCACCGCATACGGACCACGAGTTGGTCGATGGCGAGGTTCTCGAGTTGGGCAAGAGGCGTTTCCGCGTCGTTCATACACCGGGCCATACGGCCGGCCATTGTTGCTTCCACGAACTCGAATCCGGTGTACTCTTCGTCGGGGACCACCTGCTGCCGAAGATCACCCCGCATATCGGGGTCTTCTCCGCTGGCCCGCAGAACCCGCTCGGCGATTTCATCGCTTCACAAGAGAAAATCCATGCGCTCGAAGGTGTCGTCCTGGTCGGGCCTGCCCACGGCGGTGTCTTCCCCGACCATAAGCACCGCGCGACGCAACTCATCGCCCATCACGAGCACCGCATGCTGGAGATGCACGACTATCTGCGCCGGCGCTCGGCGAGCGCCTACGATGTCGCCCAGCACGCATTCAAATGGGTCTTCGAGGGCGACCCCGAGGTGCAGCGCTTCAACCGCGGCGCCGCCGTGATGGAAACCATCGCGCACCTGAACCTGCTCGAAGCCCGCGGCACGGCCACCACCGAGGAACGCGACGGCGTCGTTTATTTTCAAGCGGCATAGACCAGCGGGGAAGCCGGTGGAAGGGAGAGGAGGAACCCCCCACCAGCCACGCCCGCCAGTCTCGGGCGACCCCGCCGCAGCGCGGCAGGTCCGAAGACGGTCCGGAAATCGGCCGAATAGGCACCCTACCCGCGTAGGCGAATCACCTGTCCTAATATTCGCTTGTGGCGGAGTTCATTCAATGACCCCCCGCACCTGAAGTTCGAGAACCCGCCCGGCCTCGTCGAGCTCCATCGTCGCGGGCATGCCGCGGCGCACACTGGCAAGCGAGATTTCCCGCCGCTCCGACATGATGGAGGAATCCGGCAAAAGCAGGCCACGCGTCCCATTCACCTCCACCGCAGCTGGGGAAATATAGGTCACGACGCCCGCTACCCATCGGACCTCGCCGCCATCGGCAAACGCCGGTGCCATTACCGCCGCTAGCGCGAACGCCAGCGCGAACACAATCCCGCGAAAACTTCGCATCGCCCGTCTCCTCACCAGACCTGCCGCCAGGATACCGGAATCACATTGGCCGCGATCTGCGGTAAGCTGAGCGGCTGCAACCCGATCCCGCCACCTTTGGTGACACCGAAGAAGGCCTTGGTCTCGTCATCACCGAAGGTTACCTTCAGCGAGGTCGGAATGCTCTGCCCCACCAGAACCCAACGATCCTCGGGCACCAGCACGCCTCCTGAGCCCGAGCCGACGCCGCTGCCATCGCCCAAGTTGCCGCCACTGGTTCCGGCAAGGTCGAGAGTCGGTGCACCGTTGAGCGGGTTCAGAACATAAATCTTGGCATCGCCACCGGCCGAGCACGCCAATACGGAAGGCGTAAAGGTTGCAAATGCCGCGTTGAAGAAAACGGTTGGCGGAGCCAATACCTTCTCTCCCGGCGCCTGCAAGCGCAGATACCAGCCGTGCTGGGCCGCGATCTGCTGCAGCAGCGCAGCCTCAGCGGCTGTTCCGGGCTGCTCGATATTATTCGTGACATCGACCAAAGCGGCCTCGCCGAGATTGCTCGCCCCGTCGTCGCGCACTGCATAGAATCGATCCGTGACACTGGTTTCGAGTGGGTTCGAGCGGTCGCCGGTGCCGAAATAGATCATCACGGAGCCGGAGTTCAGCACGGCATCGGGCGGGTAGAAGATCCGCCTGCCTGCGGGCGCCTGGAAGAGCTTGGTTACCGAGAAATCATCTTGGATCCGCCAGATATTGCCGCCGAGATCGCCGATATAACCGCGATCGAACATCCCGTCCCCGTTCACGTCGAAGACCAGGGGATCACTCGCGATGGCGTAATCCATTCCCGTGGGCGAAGCGATGGCGCGGCGCGCGCCAGTCAGAAGATCGATTACGAAAAGAGCCCGGCCATAGCCGCTCGGATTCGGTGTGCTCGCAGCGGGGTCGTCGAAATAGACGTCGTAGCCGCCACCGACCACAGCCACCGGCACGCCTCCGGCCGGCGAGAATTTCGTCAGCGCGGGGGTCGATTGGGCATAGCCCAATTCGGCGTAGCCGGCGGTCGAATCATTCACCCGCCAGAGCAGACGAGGCGCCGCCTTGCTGGTTATATCAAGCGCATAATAAGCGCGCCCACCGCGGCCAAGTCCGAAGACCACAATTTTCTGCCCCTCGTATTCGGTAACGCGCGCCGAACCGTCGACAAAGAAGGCATGCGTGGCGGTCTCGCCCGGGCGCAGATTGTTCAGATTGCTCAGGACATCAGGCGGGATGAACGCCCATAGCTCCTGGCCCGTCGCATCATCGAAGGCATGCAGCATGCCATCGTTGGCGCCGACCAGAATGAGCGCATCCGCACCGCCGCTATCGTAGCGAACGACCAGCGGTACCGAGTGGATGATATCGCCAAGAATCCAGGGGCGCTTCTCTTCCAGGTCGCCGTCGTTATCGAGATCATAGGAATCGAATCCGTAAAGATAATCAATCAACAGGTCGCGCTCGGCCGCGGTCTCGGCGACGCCGCTCAAACCGAGCATCGCCGGGGTGATTGCGGCATTGCCCTTGGCGAAGGCCTGCGGCGCGAGCGTCAGGTCCAGACCACCCAGGGCACCAGTTGCGGTGCCGGTATAGGTGTAGAGCTTGCGCGTGTTGAAATCGCTCTCCTGGAGAAGTCCGCCGATTCCGCCGGAGGTAACGGCATTGCCCGAAGGCCCCCCGGAGCCCGCATCCCAGAACGATTCGGCGGTTGCGAGGATCGTGCCGTCGGGCAGAGTCGCGGAACCGCCGCCGCCGATGCTGCAATTGGGCGTGGACGCATTGCAGATCGCACCGGCATTCTTATCAAGCGCGTATTTTTTGATATTGCCGGGCCAGCCTATCTGGCCTTCGCGCGGGCTGAAGAGCGCTACGTAGAGGCGGTCGCCCGACTCCGTACGGTTCGTCTGGCTGACCGGCACCACGGGGGCAACGAAACTCTGAGCGTCGTTCTTGATGAGGTTGATCACCTCACGCAAGGCGTCGTCCAGATCTTGCGGGTCGCTGGCCGAAAGACATTCGCCGCCGCCGTATTTATCAGCGGCGCGCCAAAGCAATGAACCCGCGCCGGGCCCGGTCTCCAATTCGCCTGGCTTCTGGCAATAATCGAAGCCAAAGGAGATCGCGAAGAGGGAAAGCGGCTGGTTTTCGGTATTGCCCAGCGGGTACTCGCCGCGAATCTTGAACATCGCGTCATCGAGGTAATCCGAACCGCAATTGAACATCTCTCCGGTCGTCGCCAGATAATTCGGACTCGCCGGATCTTCCTTGCCGTCGCCGTTGAGATCTCCCGGCACGCCCATGAAGGACTGCAAGCGCGTGAACTCGCAATTGGCGGGCGTCGATTGGTAGCGGTCGGCTTCCACCTCGGGAATGCCGTCGGTAATCATGATGAGGTAATTGCGCTGGCAGGTCGCCTCGACCGGAGACGTGCCGAAGCCCGGCGCTTGCGCTTCGCCGTTGAAATATTTCCACGCGTCAATGAGACGATGGGTAGTCGGCGTACCGCCAGCGGAATTCAACCCCTGGATCGTCGAGGTCAGACTGGCGCGCGCGGCAGCATCCATATCCTGCACGGGAAAGGCGTAGGCCTGATCGTTGATCTGCCACGCGCCAACATCCGAGGTGCTGAAATAATCCAGCGTCGAATAGTTGATATCGGGCGGGTTGAAGAGGGTCAGCCCGAAACGAACGCCTTGGTTATTCGGGTCATTGACCAACGAGGTCATCACGGCTTTGGCGATCGACATCTTGTTCTGCACAGCGCAGGAATTGCCGAGCCCGGGACAATCCGCATCCGAGTTACAGGCATCAATCGGCGGAAGAACACAAAGCTTCGGCGGGTTTGTCTCGAAATTGCGCCGATTGCCACGGCGTCGCCGCGACTCCCTATCGTCGATATCATCGCCTCCCGGACCAGGGACAAGATCCACAACGGAGGCCGCGCAGCTACTCTCATCGACTATGTAATCGCTCTGCGTGCGCCGACAGGTGCAATCGGCCCAAACCGCGCCGCCCGATACGCCATTTTTGGTACGGCATCGGGTGTAGATGGTGGCGGGGTCGTAGGAACCCGTGTATATGGTCGTCGGGTAAACATTATAGGCGACGTAACCCATACTGCCCGAATTATCGAAAAGGATCAGGACATTCGGATCCACCTGGGGCCCGGTGAAAATATCCGTATCCAGAGCCTTGGCTGGCGGGACGAAAGCCGCCAAAATCAGGAGCAACGACAGCCCGACTACACCACCCGAAAGCCCTCGATTTCTCATGCCGTCCACATCTCCCCTTGGCCAGGCGAAGCGCCTGATCAAGAACCACAATCCGCGCACGGACCTGGTTTGGCTGCCATCATCTGCACCCGGCTAGCCGGATCGATACCCGCGGTATTCGGGGCCTTCAAGGAGTCAATCCCGAAGAGATACATCTTGCCGAGGCCCTCACCTTGGCCGAATTGCGCGGGGCGAACTCGCCCATCGGTCGTGCGAATCAGCAGGTTGCCTGGCAATGCTCGGTAGCCGGCATAACTTGCGGTCGCGATACTCTCGATATCCGCCGGTGTCGATTTCAGGTCCACCGAACGAGGCGCCATGAACGGGACAAAATTCTGCATATCGCCAAGTGCGTAGAAGGCCCCGCCATCGGCCACGTAGAACGCGCGCGTGGCCTGTGCACTGAGCGCGCCGGTGATCGTCGACATCTGGCCCGAGCTGGTCACCGCCAGCGAGAGGCCGGCAAGCGCGCCGACCAGGCCAAGGGCCACAATCATGACGACGCCCTTCTCATTGCGCAGAGAATTCATCCGTCTCATCCCAAGGTGAAGCGAAACGCCAGGTTCCGCACATTCACTTCCGTCATGAGCCGCGAGGAGGCCTCGGGACTGCCGGGCAAGGTCGTCGGCTGCGCCGTGCGCAGGTCGATCATCACCGAGCGGAGGTTGTCGCCGGGCTGGTCGGCAATATCGCCGAGGTGATCGATATATTGCAGGTCCAAGCTCCCCACATTATCGGCGATCACGGCGCCGTTACGCCGCAACATCTTGCCCTCCAACTCCCAGATCACGACTTCGAGCTGGGTCACATTCGGCCCCACCGGATATTGGTATTGAAGCGGCGCGTCGAGACTGATCGTCAGATCCCCACTGATGGTAGTCGTGGCCGTGATGTTCCGAATCTCAGAATTCATGCCACTGTCGATGAGAATCATCTCACCGGTGGCGAAGGAACCCGCGGCGGGAGTGTCGACGACGATATTCATCGATCCCGCAATCGCCCCTTGCTTGAGCGTCGTCTGGATATTCGCATACGCGCCGCGCAGCGTGACGGTCTTCTTCGTGCCCAGCTGTGCATACTCAAGCGGAACTACATCCTGGTCGGGCGAGACACCAAGCATGCCGTAGCCCGACATGCGCAGATCTTGCTGAAAGAGTTCCGCAATCCCGCGGCTGGTCAGTTGCGCGTCCGCGAAGCCCTGTTGCAGAGCCGCGCTACGTCCCTGCGCGGACATGGCGCCGACCGTCGAACCGAGGACCACGCCACCCAAGGCGATCGCCACCAGCAACTCAATCAAGGTGAAGCCGGCCTGGCGGCTCTTTGCGCGAAGGCCATTCACGGGTTGGTAACCTGACTGACGAGAGACGAGAGCGTGAGCGTGCGCACGCCCAGCCGGCTCTGCCAGACGACCAGGACGTCCACCTTCTTCGCCAAACCGAGATCCTCGACGACCCTGGCAACCACGAAATTCAGACCCTCGCGTTCTTCTACATCCAAGGCACTCGAGATCTGAGCAAAGGCCGTGCGGCGCATCTCTTCGAGCTGCTGATTGGCGAGAAAAGTCGCGATGCCCTGGTTATTGCCCAGCGATTGCGCCTTGCTGGCGAGGATATGGACGCCGGCGAAGCCGAGGAAGGAAATCGAGAGAATCATCATCGCGACCAATGTCTCGATGATCGTGAACCCACCCTCGGAGGTGAGGCGACTCGCTCTCATTGCCAACCCCCAGCGGCCTGGCGCCAGACGCGCGTGCGGCCAGCACCGGTAATCGAAATGGCGTAGGCAAACGTCCCTTCCGACGAGCGCACATAATAGGCCGCCGTCGTTGTGGGCAGACCGCGTGCATCGAAGACCAGCGGCTGGCCCGGGACACTGCCCGCAACCTCCCCACCATAGGGACCGGCGGCGGCCCCGTTCGGGCTGAACTCGACATGCGGCATCGAGTCGGAGAGATCGATATTACGCACGATGGGATCCGAGGCCGGTACGATCAAGGGCGGCGTGGCCGAACGCTGTATCTGGTAGGCAATACCGCCCCCCGCACTCGTCGAAACATAATGCGGGACACCCGTACGCAAGCTCTGCAGCCGGGCAAATTGGAGGTTGCCCAGGAGCTGCGTCGCGGCAGCGCTGGTATGCATCTGACGCGAGATCAAGGAAAATTGCGGTACGGCGATGCTCGCCAGGATCATCATCATACTGGTGACGACCATCGCTTCGATCAGCGTCCAACCATTCTGCCGGCGCAGCCGAGCGCACGCCCCGCTACCGTCCCTTGCTTGTCCCACATCCACTTCCACAGCCCCTCCACGCCGGTTAACTGCAAGGTCCGTACCGCCGCGGACAGGAGGGGGCTTAAAATTTACCCGAGTAAATTCAGCTAGTTAGATAAATAACCGCGTTTGCCGAGGCGAATGGAGCGGTACATTTTCGTCGCTTCGACAGACAGGATCGGCACTTCGCAGGCTCCCTGCCGAAGCGGCGGCCCATCCAAACACCGGCCCAGGCTAGAGATCCGGCCAAAAGCCGGCCTGCATTCGGGAGCCGTTCGCCGGCAGCACTCAGTCCTTATCTTGCAGCGAATGCACGCGAGCGGCCCGCGGCAGAGGCTCGAGGGCGTCGGCGGCGCGCACGGCCTGCGGGTCCAGGACGAACTCGCAGGGTGCGTGCAGCACCAGGCTATCGGCCTGAACGAATCCGCGCATCCGGCAGGTTGTCGCGTCCAACTCGAGGCGCCCGGCAACCAGTAGAACACCGGCGAAGTCGAACGCATTCTCAATGCGAAGGTCGCCGAGCGAAACTACCAAACCATCACCCACCAAATTCGGCAGCGTACCCCCGCCAAGGAAACGCAGATGGGCGCCGCCCGCAGGAGGGGAAAAAAGAGGGCCGGCCTCCACGGGGCGCCCGGTCGCGGCCGCGAATGCCGCAATGGCGATGGGGGCGGCGAAACCGATAGGGCCGCGTGGCCGGACGTGGACCCGCGAATCCGCCAGAAGGGCAAAGAGCCGGCGCTCGACTTCTTCGCCAGCAGCCGCAAGCGCCGGTGCGCTGACGGTTCCGCGCAAGCGCAGATTAGGTGCTGTGGCGAGCGAAAGCGCCGCCTGCGTGAGGTCAATGCCGCCCAGGCGGATCAGCATGGCAGCCGGCGCATAGGCCTGCTCACGACGAACGATGGTAGCCTCGAGGTGTCGGCGCGCACCGGCTACCGCCTCGGACTCGACCTCAAGGCGCAGCAGCGGCCGCCCGCCACTGCCGAACCCGCCACGCGGATTACGCAGGCGATAGCCGAAGGGGGGGCCTGGAAAAAACTGCTTGATTCCGATGGGCAAGGCTTGCCATGCCTCAGGTTCGTTCAGCCCAAGCGTCGCCGGCGCAATGCCCGCTGCGGCCGCAAAAAGGCCCGCCTCGGCGGTATAGAGCGCCTGCAATTCTGCTCGCGCCGCGCCGGCCGCCCAAAGATCAGAGCGCACCAGCCACAATCCGGCGCCCGTCGCGGCGGTGAGGAGCACAAGTAGGAGCAATGCCGAGATCAGCACAATGCCGCGCTGCGCGGCGCAGAGGCGCAACCTCACCGGGCCAGCCTGGTGCGTAGCGCCGTGGTGGTTTGCAGGCGAAATCGACCACGCAGGCTCTGCGCCTCGCGCGCCACCTCCACCTCGAAGCGCACCCGCGCCACCTGTTGCCTCTGGGCAGCGGAGAGCGCGATTCCCTCCGTACCCAGGACGGCTCCTTCGGCATCAAAAAAGATAGTCCGGAAGCCGTCATCCGGCAGGCCCTGCAGCACCGACATCCCCTGGCGGCCTACGCGGCGCAGCAGGCTGCTGCCCGCGTTCTGCACCATGCCGACCATCTCCTCGGAACGCTCGTCGATCTGGCCGTCGCCATTGCGATCCGCCAGCCGCACGAAGCCACGCGGCCCGGCGCTGGCGAATGCCGCGTGGCCCGCAAGCGAAGGGTCGAGCCCGGCATCGCGCAGATCAGCGGAGACTACACGCATAGCCCACGCGAGATCGCCGACCATACGCGCCTCTGCTTGTACCTGACGCGCGAGGCGAAGGTGCAGCACAAGGACGCTTGAGAGCAGTGCCAGGACACTGAGGCCGAGTCCAAGCGCGACGAGCAATTCGACCAATGTGAAGCCCGGCGCGGCGCTCTCGCCGGCAGCCGGAACTCCGCACGGCCGCCGGCCAGACGGCTTCATGGGGCGACCGCCACGAGAACCAGCACGGTGAGCTGCGGCTCCTGCCAACGTGCGCTCACCTCGACGCGCTGGAGGCCGGGAAGATCCGGATGCGGCCGCACCCGCCAGATGCGACCGACCTCGACACCCGCAAGCTCGACTACATCATTGCCCTCCAGGCGGCTCGCGCGCCTGGTCGAGATCAACTCCTCAACCTTTGCCTGAGCGGCCGCCAGCCCCGCGGCCTCGGCGCGCGCCGCGTGAACAAAGCGCAGCATGGTCGCACTGGCCGAGAGCGCGAGCATGCTTCCCGAGACGGCGATCCCGAGTGCCACCAGAACCTCGACGAGCGTGAACCCACCCGCCACCTTGCGTCGCGGACGCGGCTTCATTGCAACCTGATCCGACCACGCTGGTTCACCACCACGCGGCGCTCCCCCTGGTCGCCGAGAAGCCGGAAAGTGGCATTCTCGGCGTAGCCGGTGCGTGAGAATTGCACGACACCGCCAGAGTTGACCGAGACGAAAATTCCCGCCGGCATCGCGACTCTCTGTGCCCTCCCCCGTACCGGCCCGAAAAGAAGGGCGTCACCCGACGCCCGTACAGACCACGATTCGGAGCCACGCAACGCGCCGGCACGAGCCCGGTTCAAGGTGCCGGCCACGCGCAGCGCCGCCGCCCGCAGCTGCCAGCCACCGGCGAGTGCGCCAAAGCCGGGCGCCGCGACCCCCGCAAGGATCGCCAGCAGGCCGATCGCCACGAGCAATTCGAGCAAAGTGAAACCGTGCGATGTTCGCGCCACAGGCCGCAGCTACGCCGACTCCTGCCAACCGGCAAGGAGGGGCACGAAGGAAATAGCCTACTCGACAATCGTGCGCGAATGTTCCACCACGCAACGCGTGGGGATCGCATGGCCGTGCGCGCGCACGCGGACAACGCCGCGATCGGCTTTCGCAAACGAGGGGCGATGGACCAGCGCGCAAGCATAATCGCGCGCCGCGCTCGCATAATCGCGCGTATATTCATACGCCAATGCCCGGTTCACATAGGCCGCGGCCCGCCGCGTTGTCCCCTCTTCGAGACTGCGCCCATACTCTGCGATCGCACGGGGATAATCACGCTGGTGGAAATACGCATTGCCCCGATTGATCATCGCCTCGGTAAGCCCCGGGCGCAGCGACTCCGCTTCGTCAAAGACCACAATTGCCGCAGCATGGTCTTGGGCATGGGTGAGCACGATGCCCAGGTTCACCAGAGTCGCGGCGCGGTCGCGTTGGCCCAGGCCATCGAGTGCAAGGGCATCGCGACAGACCAACGCCGCCTCCGGCGACCCGCTGCTCATGGTTGCGTGCAGGTAGCATTCGCGTCCATTGCTCGAGCCAAGCACCGACATGGCGCCAGCGGCCGGACCTGCCAGAAACGCCAGCAGCACGAGCACGAACATCAGGAGTCCTGCCAGCAGATGCCCCCTACGAGGCGTCCGGATCGGAAGAAAATCATTCACCATTTTCAAGCCCTCCAATGGGACAGATCCTACCATTTGGCCGAGCTCGGGGAATCCCCCGAGAGCAGAAATCAGAGCCGCATGGTGCCGAGATACCAGGCCAGGATCGCATCGCCTTGGAAGAGCGTGACCAGGGCACCGATCGCGAGGAAGGGGCCGAAGGGCAGAGCGAGTTTGGTGTCTTCGCGGCGCGCCACCATGGTTGCCACACCAATCACCGAGCCAACAATCGAGCCCAGGAAAAGGGTCAACAGAACGCCCTGCCAGCCGAGAAACGCGCCGATCATCGCAAGAAATTTGATATCGCCACCGCCCATGCCCTCACGCCCGGTCGCCTTTTCATAGGACCAAGCGACCAGATAGAGGATCCCGCCGCCAACCAACGCGCCGAGCGCAGCATCGCCGAAGGCCGGCAGCGGTTGGGCGCGGTGGATCAGCGGCGCGGCCAGCAGCCCCACACCGAGCCCGGGCAGCGTCAGCCTATCGGGCAGGAGCTGATGGTCGAGATCGATATAGGTGAGCGCGACCAGCAGGTAGGAGAAAATAGCGAAGCCGAGGAACTCAGGAGTTGGCCCGAAGCGCCTATAGAGCGCCCAGGCAAGCAGCCCGCAGAGGATCTCGACAATCGGGTAGCGCGGCGAAATCGCGTTGCCGCAGCCGCGGCAACGCGCCCGCAGAAGCACCCAGCTGAGCACCGGAATATTCTCCCAGGCCGCGAGAATATGGCCGCAGCCGGGACAATGTGAGCGCGGATGCACGATGCTTTCGCCACACGGCACGCGGTAGATCACGACATTCAGAAAACTCCCGAGCATCGCACCCAGGAGGACAACCAGCGAGATCAAAAAGGAATCCGGAACCACGCTCTGGATGCTCGCATGCGGCGGCCCCTCCAGCCACCACAGCGCGCGGGCGGCCAGTGCAAAAGAACGCTCAAGGAAAGACCGTATCGAGCGTGGGAAACTCGAGGCGGGCATCGGCAATCCGCGTCAGCCGATCGAGCGCCGCTGCGTTGGTCGGCGTGGGGCGCACAAAAACCAAGGCAGCCGGGTCGGAATAAACATAGCGCAGATCGTCGCGAGCAAAGAGACGGGGGTGGATATTGCGCCACCGCTGCACGACGATAATCTCGGTCGGATATGCATCGAGAAGGCGCTCCCAGCCGGGAGCACCTTCGGTAAAGCGGAAATAATCTTCGATCACCCGCGGCGGAAAGACCGCCTCGAAGCGGCCATCGATGAAGACCTGGAACTCGTCCCCGAGCTTCCAATTGGCATACGCGCCCCATTCGAAAGGCATCGCGATATTCCCACGCAGGCCGTTCTCGTGGAGGAATTGCACGACATCGACCGGATACTCGAAGCGGTCGAAGCGGATGGTTCCGCCATCGCGCGCGAGAGTGCGGCCAAAGCCGCCGATCTGCATTCCGGCAAGCAGAACGAGCGCGCAGAAAACCGCATGGCGCAAAAAGGGTGTCGGACGAAGCACGGGCCAACGCCGCCGCAGCAGACAGCGCGCCCGCTCGCCGGCAACAATCAGGAAAGGCACGACCGCCTCGGCAAAAAGAACGGTATGGCGCTGGTGGCGGTAGGCGTAGAAGGCGAGCAATACCAGCAGCGGCAGCCACCAGCCCAGAGCAAGATCGGCCAGCGGCAGGCGCCGGCGGCGCGCGAGAAAAAACGCCGCGGCCAAGGCGAGTAGCACCAGCGCCTGAAAGCGGAAAAAATTCGGGTCGCTGAGAGCTACGGCGTACCACTCGCCGATCGCCCCATGGTCACCGAGCGTGCGCCAGAGGTAGGTATAGAGTTCGGCCCCATAGGGGTTCAAAAGCGGTGCCGCGAGAGCGGCAAGACCAAGCCCGGCCACCGCCAAGCCTTCGCGCGGCCGCAGACGGGCGGGAAAGAGCCCGCTCCATGCGCGCACGAGAACACTGGCGACGAAGAGCCCGAAGACGGCGATACCGACAAGGAAGCCGCCATGCAGATTGGCCCAGAAAGCAATCAACGCAGGCTGCACGCCGACCTCCCAGCCAACCCTCCCGCGGTAGGCCTTGGCGCGCAGGCGCGCCTCGGCGCGGGCCAGCGTGGCGAGTTGTGCGGCGAGGAGCAACATCGTCCAGAGTTGCGGGCGAAACGTCGCACCGGGCGCGATGACCGAAAGCGCCAGCACGAGAACCAGGGCCTCGGTGAGGGGATGGGCGCGAAACTTCGGATACCAGGTGCGGCCAAGCGTGGCGCCGGCATCGCGAAGCAAAACAACAATCAGCAAGCCAAAAAGCAGCTTGGCGAGGATCAGCCCGGGCGAGCCCACCGACAGCCAAAGACCGGCGAAGAAGAAATCGCTCAGCCATTCATGGTCGTAGAAGACCGCGCCAGCGGCCGTGTAAGAAAACGTATCGAACCAGGGGAGCCCGGCGCCCTCCCACATCGAGGTGCCGTAGCGCAGATGGCCCCAGGTATCCGGGTCGGCGATATTGGTGCCGAAGAAATGCAACAACGCACCCGCCACGGCCAAAACCGCCAATGCCTTCGATCGATCCATCGCTCTTCTTGCCCTCTGGTTCCGACGCCGGAAAAACCAATGGCGCTGCCCCTCGCAGAGCAGCGCCATTGTTCCGAATGCTTCGCCCGGCGCGAAGGCCGGAAAGGTCGTTGGTTATTGCAAGCCGCCGGCGCCGGAGCTCCACGTGTACATCTCGCCGGTCGCGGAGTGCACCGCGGTCGCGATGAAAGTGCCGTCGCCATTATCGGCGACCGTGACGGTCACGCCCGGGGACTGGCGAAAGCCCGGCAGAGATGCGGGGTCTTCCTGGTAGGTCGCCTGCTGGGCGAAGAAGGCCTCTTGTGCGGTGGCCAGATTGCGCAGATCGGATGACGACCGCGCGTTGAAACCCTGGTTGCGATACGCCGAGAACTGCGGAATCGCGATCGCTGCCAGAATCCCGATGATCGCCACCACCACGAGCAGTTCGATCAATGTGAATCCGTTTTCGTCTTTATTCTTGATGTCCATTTTTCCTATTCCTCCATTGGGGGGCCGTTCGCGCCGCGGCGTCTGGCCATACATTGACATTGGCCGACGCGAATCGACGCGCGGCTTCGATAGAGGTCAAAGCAATGACAGTGCCAAAAGTGGCACACCCCGGATTCGCCCTGTATTTTCGGGGAAAACGCTGAAGTTTACAGCCTTTCCCAGAAGGCTCTCATGAAACATCATGTTGCATCTGACCGGGCATTCGATTCATATTCGACGATATGACTACCGAAGCGTTGCAAACTTGACGGTCGTCCGGCGCCGCAGCGGCCCGTGACGGGCGACTGCCAGCGGTTGGGGCCAGCGACGCCGGCGCAACAAAATGCTACAGGCGCGCCCTGGACGCGCGCGGCGGTGGCCCGCCGGTCGTAAGGACGACGGCACGAGGGAAGACGCCTTCGCGCCACCGGCCGCCGCGGGGAGAGGAGTGCGCGGCTCTTCGCGGCGGATCCCCGGCCAAAGGAGACGAAAGTCCTCAGCTCGAGAGAATCTGTCCGAGCTGAAAGATCGGCAGGTACATCGAGATCACCAAGCCGCCAATGATGACGCCCAGCACGACGATGACCAGCGGTTCCATCAACGCAGTCAGGTTCTCGACTGCGTTATCGACCTCTTCTTCGTAGAAATCGGCGACCTTTTGCAACATCTGATCAAGCGAGCCGGTCATCTCGCCGGCACCGATCATCTGGCAGACCATGGGCGGAAAGACGCCCGAGGCGAGTAAGGGCTCCAGCATCGTGCGGCCTTGGCTGATGCTCTCACGCACCCGAAAGGCGGCCCTCTCGACGACCTTATTACCCGAGGTCCGGGCGGTGATGGTCAGAGCATCGAGGATCGGCACACCCGAGGACACGAGCGTGCCGAGAGTGCGCGAAAAGCGCGCCACCGAAGCCTTGAGCAACAACGACCCGATGATAGGCGTGCCGAGCAACATCTTGTCGATGGCGAAGCGCCCGTGCTCGGTGCCATAGGTCCGGCGCACGCCGAGGGCGAAAAGAACCACGCCGGCGGCCATCAAATGCATCCAGGCAATCGTGAAATTCGAGATATTGATGACGATCTGGGTGGGCAGCGGCAACGCCTTGCCAAAGCTGCCGAAAAGCTCGGCAAAAACAGGAATCACGAAGACCAGAAGAATCAGGGTAACGATCACGGCCACCGAAATGATCGTGGCCGGGTAGATCATCGCGCCTTTTATTTTACGCTTGAGCGAGAGCGTTTTCTCCATATAGAGGGAGAGACGCCCGAGGATGGTGTCGAGAATGCCGCCGACCTCGCCGGCCTGAACCATATTCGTATAGAGATCGTCCCAGGTCTTGGGGAAGCGGCGCAGCGCATCCGAGAAAGTCGAGCCGGACTCGACCGACTCCTTGACCTGGCGGATCTCCTTCTGGAAATGCTTATTGTCGCTCTGCGAGCCGAGGATATCGAGCGTCTGCACCAAGGGCATGCCCGCCTCGACCATGGTGGTCAGCTGGCGGGTGAAGACGACCACATCTTGCGGCTTCACGGCCCGTCCGAGGGTCGGGAGATTGATCTCGCGGCTCAGGCCCTTGCCCTTCTCACGGATCCGCTTGGCAATCGGCTGAATGCGCTGGGAGCGCAGCCGCGCGATCACGGCCTCACGCGAGGGCGCTTCCATATCGCCGCGCAGCGTCTTGCCGCTGGCGGTACGACCTTCGTAGGCAAAAACCGGCATGATCGACCTAGCGCGCCAATGTAATGCGCGAACCAGACGCGCCGGACCCTGCCGTCCCGGCACTACCCATCATGCGCTCGAGCTCATCGGTTTCGGTCGCTGCGAGCAAGGCGGCATCCCGCGTGATCAGCCCGCGGGTATAGAGGTCCAGAAGCGATTGCGAGAGTGTGATCATGCCGAATTTCTGCTGGCCGACCTGCATCTGGGAGTAGATCTGGTGGACCTTCTCCTCACGGATGAGGTTGCGGATGGCGGCGTTCGGAATCATCAACTCGCAGGCCATGGCGCGGCCGTCTCGGTCGCAACGTGGCATCAGCGTTTGCGAGACCACGGCTTCGAGCACCAACGAAAGCTGTGCACGCACCTGGGATTGCTGGTGTGCCGGAAAAACGTCGATCACGCGGTTGATCGTCTGTACGGCCGAGTTCGTATGCAGGGTCGCAAAGACCAGGTGTCCGGTCTCGGCGATGGTGAGCGCGGCCTCAATGGTCTCAAGATCGCGCAACTCGCCGACCAATACTACATCGGGGTCCTGCCGCAGGATATGCTTCAGCGCCTGGCCGAAGCTCTGCGTATCGGCAAAAACTTCTCGCTGATTGACGATACAGCGCTTATGCGTATGAAGAAATTCGATCGGGTCCTCGACCGTCATGATATGCTCGGCGCGGGTCTCGTTGATCTCGTTGACCATCGCCGCCATCGTGGTCGATTTACCACTGCCAGTCGGGCCGGTGATGAGCACCAGACCACGCGGCAGCTTGATCAACCTATCGACCGCCGGAGGCAAGCCGAGGTCCGCAAGCGGCGGAGCCTCATGCGGGATGGCACGAAAAACGCCACCCACCGCACCCTTCTGCAAGAATAGATTGCCGCGAAAGCGCGAAAGCCCCTGGACGCCGAAGGAGAAGTCGAGTTCGGACTCTTCTTCGAACTTCTTCTTCTGCTGCTCCGAGAGGACGCTGTAGCAGAGCTGTCGGGTATCGGCGGCCGTCAGCACGGCGGCCTCCAGAGGCTGCATCGCGCCGTCCACACGGATGGTAGGCGCAGCGCCCTCCGCAAGGTGAAGATCCGATGCACCCTGCGCTGACATCACCTCAAATAACTCGTGCATCTGCATACCGACAAACCTCCCCAACTCCGGACCCCCGTCCGGCGCAACACCCTGAAAGTACTGCAAGCCTTGGACCAAGCGTCTACTTGGGCCTTCTCCCTCTTCATCGGCGGATTTGCGCCAGTCCTTGAATACCGACGGTGCAACGAAAAGTTACCGGCGCAACATCGCGCAACACAAAGGCCCGCAACACCAGCGCGACAGCGCTGCGGCAAGGCCGGAAATCTAATCGGCCATGGTAACGCGCATGACCTCTTCGACGGTCGTCAGACCCTGGCGAATCTTCTCGATACCGGCCTGGCGCAGCGAGATCATGCCGTCGGCCACCGCCTGCTGCTTGAGCTCGGTCGCCGATCCGCCGGCGAGCACCAACTCGCGCATCGCGTCGGTCATCCGCATGACTTCATAGAGTGCCGTGCGGCCCCGGTAACCCGTATCGCCACAATGGGGACACCCCTTGCCACGCTGTACGGTAATCGGCTGGGCCTCTTCTGGCGGCAGACCGAGATCGATCAGAGCCTGCGCAGGGAGTTCCTGCGGTTCCTTGCATTTGGCGCAGACACTGCGCGCCAGCCGCTGGGCCATGATGAGGTTCACCGACGAGGCGATCAGGAAGGGCTCGATGCCCATATTGAGGAGCCGGTTCACGGTCGAGGGCGCGTCGTTGGTATGCACGGTCGAGAAGACCAAATGTCCCGTCAAGGCTGCCTTGACGGAGATCTCCGCGGTCTCGAAATCGCGGATCTCACCCACCATGATGACGTCCGGGTCCTGGCGCAAAAAAGAGCGCAAGGCGACCGCGAAGTTCAGCCCGATATCGTCGTGCGTCTGCAACTGATTGATGCCCGGCAGATTGTATTCGACGGGGTCTTCCGCGGTCGAAATATTCGTATCCGCCGTATTGAGCTGCGATAGCGCGGCGTAGAGCGTGGTCGTCTTGCCCGAGCCGGTCGGGCCCGTGACGAGAATCATGCCGTAGGGCTTGGCGATCGCTTCCTGAAAATGTTCCAGCGAGATGCCGTTGAAGCCCAGCTTCTCGAGGTTGAGCTGCACACCACCCTTGTCGAGGATCCGCAGCACTACTTTTTCGCCGAAAAGCGTCGGCAATGTGGAGACGCGCAGGTCGATCTCGCGTCCGTTGGCGATCTTCACCTTGATGCGGCCGTCCTGCGGCATGCGGCGTTCGGCGATATCGAGCGAGGCCATGACCTTGATGCGCGAGGTGATGGCGTTCTTCAGCTTGAGCGGCGGCTGCATGATTTCCTGCAGAACACCGTCGACGCGAAAGCGGACGCGCAATGATTTTTCGTAGGGTTCGATATGGATATCGGAAGCGCGCTTCTTGATGGCATCCGATAGCAGGGCGTTGACCAACTTGACGACCGGGGCTTCCTCGGTCGCGCGCTCCAACTGCTTGAGGTCGAGGTCCTCCTCCGCGCGGACGACCTCCATCTCGTCATCGCCAAGCTCGGAGAGAACGTCGCCGTAGTTGACGTGTTGCTCATAATGGCGCTCGATGGCTCGCTCGATCGAGGTCGGGCTGCCGATCGCCGCCCGCACATCGAAGCCGGTGAGGAATTTCACCTCGTTGATGGCAACCAGATTCGACGGGTCCGCCATCGCCAGCGTGAGCGTCGTGCGGCTGAGATTCACCGGCACGACATGGAATTTGGCGACCAGGGAGGCCGGCAGAATCTCGATGACCTCGGGGAGAAGGTCGAGGGCTGCGGGATCGACGACCGGCAGGTGGTATTCTTCCTGCAAGACGGTGAGCAGCTCCGACTCCGAGATTTCGCAATGTTTGACGATATGGCTGGTCAGCGCTCCGCCCGACTCACGTAGACGCGATTGCGCCAGACGCAGATCGCCCGCCGAGATCACACCCCGCCTGAGCAGCAGCTCGCCAATTCGGCTCGTGGCGGGTTGCGGATTCCGCTCACCACCCGGCTGTCGTCGCACCAATGCCTCTACGCTCCCCAACCCATCCTCCTCGCAAACTCGCCCGAGCCGTGGGCGGCGCTATACCGCGCGACGCACGCCTCGCGGCAGAACCCCTTCGATCCACTCCTGATATCGGCAATCGGCCCGCCCTTCTTAAATCCACTGCTTCGGGAGGCTAGAGCACCGGCTAGCGGGGCGTCTATGGCAGCCACCCCATAGGCTACGGGTCCACCCCACGGCTGCGGGCCGGCTGGGGGCCCACTCGCCGGGTTCCGGCCCTCAAGTCGACGGGAGGCGAGGCGAGGCCGTGCTCCGGCAGCGCAGCGTGCGCAGCCGATTGATCGCCGTGGCGACCTCGAAACGACGCGCTACGGCGCGGTCGCCCCAACCCGGCTCGATCACGGCCTCAATACCGCCCTCGCGCAGCCGGGCCTCGATGCCGTCGAGCAACTCTTCGATGCTCGCCGCGCCATCACAACGTCCGCGGCTGAGATCGAGGAGCTGGTCGCCGATCCACCGGCATTGCGCCGCATCGACCAATTGAGCAACCAAGGAGAGGTCGATCTCCTCGCGGCCGAACTCAATCCCGCGCACAGAGCGGGCACGCACGCGCTCGCCGCGCGGACCGCGGCCGGGGTCAAACGAATCAGGAACCGGAATGCGCGGTGCTGGCTGCGGCCAGGGCCCCGGAGCCTGCGGCCTTGCGTCGGTGCCGAGAGGCAACGCCGCTCGCACGGCAGCGGCCTCTTCACTGACATCGGCGGGCGCGTAGATCTCCATGCGCACCACCGTATCGGCGACATCGAGATAATCGCCAGCACCGCCGACCACCAGAACCGAGGCGATGCCCTGCTCTTCTGCGAGTTGCCGGACGCGGTCGATGAAGGGCGTAATCGGCTCGCTACCCGCCGGCACCAGGCGGCGCATACGCGCATCCCGAATCATGAAATTCGTCGCGGCGGTATCTTCGTCGATCAGCAGAACGCGCGCGCCCGCCTCCAACGCCTCGACGATCGCCGCGGCCTGCGAGGTAGAGCCCGAGGCGTCCTCGCTGGAAAAATCTGCCGCATCGCGCCCGAGCGGCAGATCGTGGATAAAGGGACGCAAATCGACCCCATGCACGGCGCGGCCGTCTTCGGCGCGCACGCAAACGGTCGCCTCGTTGGTCACACAAAATTCCCGACCATCGCCAGGAATATGGTCGTAAACCGAGCGTGCCAGCGCCTCGAGAAGCGTTGATTTTCCGTGGTAGCCACCGCCGACCACCAGAGTCACGCCGCGCCGGATACCGAGGCCACGCAGGCGACCGGCATTCGGTGCGTCGAGCTCGACGGCCAGCGGCGCAGGCGCATGCAGAGGCAGACCGCCGGCGAGAGGGCGATCATCGACACCGCTGGCGCGCGGCAGAAGTGCATCGTCGGCCAAAAAGGCGACCAGCCCGCGCGCCTCCAACGCCGCACGCAAGGCAACCTGATCCTCAACGACCTCTACCTGCCGGCGCAATTCCGACTCGGCAAAGGCCCCTGCGGCAACCGCGGCCTGAAGCGCTTCGGGCATGCGGCGCAACAACAACTCGGCTGCCGCGCGACCGAGAATCCGCCGCCCCGCAGCCGGCAGGCCGACCGACAGGCGGATGCGGCAGGCACCATCGGGCAGCACCACCACAGCGCTACGCTCGAGAATCTCCTGACCGAGCGCCGCAATCGTGATCCGGACGCCGCCGCCGTGGCCGCTGCGTGGCCCCTCGTCCGCCAACACACGGAGCAGTGCGCGGTGCAGAAAATCGGCCGTGGCGCGGCGCTGATCGCGGGTCGAATAGGCCCAAGCGGCCAGCCCCGGCACAAGCGCCGGCACCTCCAGAAGAACACGGCTCGGCGCGGCAAAGGGATCGCCCTGGACATGCTCGAGCGTGAGTTGAAAAGCCCCGAGCGGCCAGGCGCGTCGCGCCAGGCATTTGTACTCGCCATAGGAGCGCCCATCGAGGGCGCGCAGCGACTCACCCAGATCTTCGCTTGGCGGCGGACCGGCCTCTCGGCGCTGCGGACGGCCGCGTGCAGCACCGCCGCCGGCGCCGCCGCGGCCACGGCCACCGCCGCGGAATTCGCTCATTCGGCGCTGCGCAGAGCACGGCGCATCACATCCAGCGGCGCTTCCTCTCCGGTCCACAAGGTAAAGGCGAGGGCTCCCTGATGCAGGAGCATGCCAAGACCGTTGGAAGTCGGCCGGCGGCTCTTGGCTGCCAACTCCAGAAATGGCGTGCGCTTCTGGGTGTAGATCAGGTCGTAGAAACGACAGGTGCGCGGTGTCGCCGCGACATCCAGCGGGAAGAACTCCTCGCCATCCATCCCCACCGAGGTCGCATTGATGACCAACGAAGCGCCGCCCAGATGGTCGGCCGCGCTGGGCTCTCCAGGCGCCAACTCGGACAAAGGCACGCCGCTCACCGGCACATGCGAAATCTTGTTCATATCGCGTGCGAGTGCGCGCGCCCGTGGCGAACGACGCGCCGCGATCACGACGCGACGCGCACGTTTGGTCAAGGCGACGGCGGCAGCGCGTGCCGCCCCTCCAGCGCCGAGAACCACAGCCATATCGACCTTTTCGGGAATGCCGATATCGGTCAGGTCGCGCGTCAATCCGGGCGCATCGGTATTGTCTCCAACCAGAGTGCCGCGGCGGTTGATGATAGTATTGACAGCCTGACAGGCGCGCGCGGTCTCGGTAAGTTCGTCCAAATGGCGCAGCACGGCTTCTTTATGCGGAAGCGTCACATTGAGCCCGGCCAGCCCAAGCGCGCGCACGCCGCGAATGGCCGCCCCGACGCTGCGCCCGTAAACCGGAAAGGGAACGTAAACCCACGGCAGGTCGAGCGCGCGAAACGCCGCATTATGCATCGCGGGCGAACGCGAATGCTCCACGGGATCGCCAATAATCCCGACCACTCGGGTTCCACCCGAAACAGGTACCTTGGGCACAGACATCGCCCGGCACCCTAGCGAATTCCGTCCCCGGTTGTCAGCGTTGACGGTGCGGCCGAAAAGGGACCCGAATCAGTCAAGGAGTCCAGCGGGCGAGGCGGCGCGGGCCCAGGGGTCATTCAGGTAGACTCGGGCGATGGGAGTTTCGAGGTTGGCGATATCGTGAGCTTCCAGAGCGGCCACGCTGAGCGAATAGACGATATCCGTGCCGAAAAGACCGCGACGCATCATCGGGGGGGGACGTCGGCAGGAGTCGGGCGGAGTCGGCGAGGTAGCCGTGCAGCCGAAATCGTCTTGCCAATGGTGCAGAATCCGGCCGAGTCCCAGGATGCCGTCTTCCTTGATCGCGAAGAGATGCAAGCTGGATGACCAATCCGGAAACGAACCCTCGATCGGCAAGGCGAGCAAGCCGTCGGACGCGCGGAAGGTGAAGAGATGATGGTCGTTGCTGGCCGCCGTCCAGCTGCTGCCCTCGGGCACGAACTCCGCACGCAGCCGCGGGTCGGTCGGGTCGGAGACATCGAAGACGCGCAAAGCCACACCCTCGAGATTGCCCGCCGCCGTGCCGGCGCGGCCGACCGTCAGAAGATGGTCGTCGCCGAGCGGGTGGATATAATCGCTGAACCCGGGCAGTTCGAGTTCGCCAAGCACCGTCGGATTGGCCGGATCCGAGAGGTCGATCACGAAGAGCGGGTCGATCCGGCGAAAGGTGACGAGGTAGCCGGTATCGCCGAGGAAACGGGTGGCGAAGATCTGTTCGCCCGGAGCCAGCGGCCCCGTCGTGCCCAAAGGCGCCAGCGAATCCGCGCCGATCCGCAAAGTAGATACGGCGTTGGTGATGGACGCATCGCCGGGGAGGCCCGGCGATGCGTCCATCGTCCGGGTAGTCGTCGAGACGCGCAGCACATCGTCTGCGATATCAAATGAGAATTGGTCATGCGGTACGCCGGAGACGAAAGACGACGCCACATACGCCAATGCGGGTGCGCCTTCGGCGATGCGGAAAAGATGCAGGAGCGTGCGATCGTGCGCGGGTTCGCGCGAGCGCCAGCCCCATTCTTCCTGTGCCAGCAGCAGGTACTCCGTACCCGCGTAGAGCCGCGCCGCGTAGCCGAGGATCCGCATATCGGCGACCGCGCCGGTATCTTCGCTGAGATCAAACGAGAAGAGGCGTGTCATGCCGTGGTCGGCAAGCCCGGCCTCGGGAACCGAGACCTGGTCGCAGGCCGGCGGCAAGCGCGACCACTCACTGGCACGGCCACCAATACGCTCGAAGCCTGCCGGCAGCCAATCGTCGAGGGTCGATCTCTCGATGGCAGAGATGGCCTCCGCCTCCCAGGCGTCCACCAGAGCAGCAAAGGCGGCCTCCCCTTGTTCTGGCTGCGGGCCGCTCCAAAAGCTCTGCCAGAAATCCGGCAGCGTCGCCGGAATCCCCAGACCACCCGAAACCGCGAGCCGCACCAGCGAGCCGTGGCGCCGCGCCGCAGCAAACGACCCCTGCAGCGCAAACTCGCGCACCACAGTGGGCGAGTTTGCCGTAAGGTCGAGCACCGTCACTTTCGTATAACTCGGGACACAGGCCACCATGCCGAACTCGGCATCGACCAATAGAGGCTCCGGGAAGGGCCGGCCGAGGCCGCCGCAGAGATCACGCGACGCTCCGAACTCCTCGTCCTGATCCCGGATCGCGGAGAAGATCACCGCGCGGCCAGCCACGACGAACATGGAAATCGGATCTCCTTGAATCGCGACACGGCTGACCTGCGCCAGCCAAGCTGGGGCTTCCACCGCAAACGAGACAAATTCGTTGCCATGCAGGATATGAATCCAGCCGTCTTCGGTCTCGACGGTATCGGCCTCATCTACGCCGGCTGTCTGGACATTGGTTTCACTCAACCCGCCGTCAGCCCCGTCACTGCCCAATTCGGGCGTAGCCGGCAGCGGCCCACCGCCGAAGGTGACGCCGCGATTGGCCTGGTCCGTGCGCAGGTTTTCCGCCTGAACCGCGATTTTTGCCGTGCCATCGGCGACCAGGGCATCGAGCAATTGGCCGCAATCGCGTGGTTGCGAAAGGACGGTCCCGTCGGGCCCTGCAGGCGGCCCCGGTAGCGCGACCTCGGGACCCTCCGCACCGCCGCCGCCGCAGGCGGCGAGCAGCAGGCTGGCGAAAACTACCATCAGCGCAGGCATCGCGCCGCGACACCCACGCACCCCGAATGGTTCCCTGATGATCACTCTTCTCCTTTCGCGCATGCGACGAGCGAACACAAGAAGCGAAACTCCAACCGCCCGCTCTCGCACGCAGCCGAACGGAAGGGGTCGGCCGGCTGAAAAAAAGAGAGCCTGCCGATCAAAGCCGGCAGGCTCTCAGGCGTGACCATCGTCACGCCGTCCCGAAGTGTAATCGGGAAATATTTTTTGTTGGACCGCCTTACGCGGCCCTGGCTTGGCACTTCCAACGGGTGTTTTACGACCAGGCTCGAAGCACCGTTAATAGCCCGGTGGATCGTCCAGAGTATTGCTCATCAAATGTGCTCTACCTCCGGTTGAGGGTTTAGGGGGACCTCACCGTCCCCGCTCTTTTGGTTCGCCCCCACAATGCGCCCATTCCGAACGCTTGTCAATAGCGCTAAGCACCCAAAGCGGCATGCGCCGCTGCGAGCCGCGCAACCGGCACGCGGAAGGGCGAGCAGGACACATAATCCAGACCGACCTTATGGCAGAAGATCACCGAAGAGGGATCGCCGCCATGCTCGCCGCAAATACCACATTTCAAACCCTTCTTGACCTTGCGGGCGACCCGCACGGCATGCTCAACAAGGAAGCCGACGCCGGTCTGATCCAGCGACACAAAGGGATCGCTCTCCAACACGCCCGTCTCCACATAATAGGGCAGGAACTTGCCCGCGTCGTCGCGCGAGAGTCCCATCGTCATTTGCGTGAGGTCGTTCGTGCCAAAAGAGAAGAAGTCCGCGTGTTCGGCAATCGCACCCGCCGTGATCGCGGCGCGTGGCACCTCGATCATTGTACCCACGGTGTATTTGACCTTGGCGCGATATTCCTTCTTGACCTCCTCAGCCACGGAAATCGCCAACGCCCGCAGGCGCGAAAGCTCCGTGTCGACCCCGACCAAGGGGATCATGATCTCGGGAATGACCTTGACCTTCTCACGCGAGAGTTCGCAGGCGGCCTCCATGATGGCACGCACCTGGATTTCGTAGATCTCCGGGAAGGTGATGCCGAGGCGACAACCGCGGTGGCCGAGCATCGGGTTCAGTTCATGCAGGCTATCGCGCTTCTCGCGCAATGCCTTCGGCGCAACGCCGATCTTGCGAGCCAACTCGTTGGTCTCTTTGTCGGTATGCGGCAGGAACTCATGCAGCGGCGGGTCGAGGAGACGGACGGTGACCGGCAGGCCGGCCATCGCACGGAAAATGCCGATGAAATCCTTTTTCTGCATCGGCAGAATACGGGCCAGCGCCTTGCGGCGGCCCGCTTCGTCGTCCGCGAGGATCATCTCACGCACCGCGTCGATGCGGTCGCCTTCGAAGAACATATGCTCGGTGCGGCATAGGCCGATGCCCTCGGCACCGAACTCACGCGCCACCTGCGCATCATGCGGGGTGTCGGCGTTGGCGCGCACATCCATCGTGCGTGCCTTGTCGGCCCATTTCATCAGCTTGCCGAAGTCTCCCGTAAGCTCCGCCTCAACCGTAGGCACGAGTCCGACGAAGATCTCGCCGGTCGCCCCATCCAGGGTGATCGAATCGCCCGCACGCAACGTGCGCTTGCCCACGCGCATGGTCTCGTCGACATAATTGATGCGCAAAGCGGCGCAGCCCACAACGCACGGCTTGCCCATGCCGCGGCCGACGACGGCGGCATGCGAAGTCGCGCCGCCACGCGCCGTGAGGATCCCCTCCGCGGCGTGCATGCCATGAATATCTTCCGGCGAGGTCTCGATGCGGACCAGGATCGTCTTGCGACCGTCCTTGGCTGCATCGGCGGCGTCGTCGGCGTTGAAGACGATCTCGCCAGCCGCCGCGCCCGGCGAGGCGGGCAGGCCCTTGGCGAGCAGATCTTTTGGGGCCTTCGGATCGACCTGCGGGTGCAGCAAAGCATCGAGCGCTGAGGGCTCGACTCGCAGCACAGCGGTATTGGGATCGATCAATTTCTCCTTGACCATATCGCATGCGATTTTCAGCGCCGCGGAAGCCGTGCGCTTGCCGTTGCGGGTCTGCAACATGAAGAGGCGGTCGCGCTCGATGGTGAACTCGATATCCTGCATATCGCGGTAATGCTTCTCGAGCGTACGCGCGATCTTGAGGAGTTGCTTGAACGCCTTGGGCATCAGCTCTTCGAGAGACGGCATCTTCTTGCGGCGCTGCGCCTCCGTCATGCCGCCGGCCTTGGCGACCACGCGTGAGGCAACCAACGTCGCCTTTTGCGGCGTACGAGTACCCGCAACGACGTCTTCGCCCTGCGCGTTGATCAGGAATTCACCGTAGAAGGCCTTCTCACCGTTGCCCGGGTCGCGGGTAAACGCGACGCCGGTGGCGCAATCGTCACCGAGGTTGCCGAAGACCATTGCCTGGACGTTGACGGCCGTGCCCCAACTCGCCGGAATATTGTAGAGCCGGCGGTAGGTGATGGCGCGGTCGTTCATCCACGAACCGAACACCGCGCCGACCGCGCCCCAGAGCTGCTCCCAGGGGTCGTCGGGGAAGGTGCGGCCGGTGCTCTTCTTGACCATTGCCTTGAACTCAACGACGAGCTCGCGAAGATCCTGCGTAGTGAGGTCGAGATCTTCCTCGGTGCCGCGCGCTTCCTTCTTGGCTTCAATGAGCGCCTCGAAGGGATCGATTTCGATCTTGCTTTCGGGCTTCATGCCGAGGACGACATTGCCGTACATCTGCACAAAGCGGCGGTAGGAATCCCACGCGAAGCGCTCGTTGCCGGAACTCGCGGCGAGACCGGCCACGGTGACATCATTCAGGCCGAGGTTGAGGACGGTATCCATCATGCCCGGCATCGAGACGCGGGCGCCGGAACGAACCGAGACCAAAAGCGGGTCGGCCGGATCGCCGAATTTCTTGCCCATGATTTTCTCGACCCTGCGGACCGCCTTGCGGGCCTGCTCGTCGAGCGAATTCGGGTATTTACGACCGTGGTCATAATACCAGGTGCAGAGCTCGGTCGAGATCGAGAAACCAGGAGGTACGGGCAGGCCAAGCGAGGCCATCTCGGCCAGGTTCGCACCTTTGCCGCCGAGCAGATTCTTCTGCGTGGCGTTGCCGTCAGCACGGCCACCACCAAAGGAATAGACGTATTGAACGCCCTTTGCCTTGGCTGCCTTTTTCTTCGCAACGCGTTTTGCGGTCTTCGCGACGGGCTTTTTCTTCGCCGTCGTCGTCTTTACCTGCTTGGTTTTTGCAGCCGCCACAGTCTTCCTGGGCGTGCTTTTGCGTTTTGCGATTTTCTTGCCACGTGCCATTTCGGTCGTATCCCCTATGAAATCAGGCCTAAGCGGCGCTCTCTTGCGCCAGCCGTAAGCGCAAACGCCTACCAAGCGCCTGCCATAGCTGCCACGATTACCGCGGAAAAAGAGCAGCCTTTCTGCGCTTCACGCACCGCGGTGCCCGCCGGAGACGGCAAGCGACGGCCGCGATCCGCCGCCAATCGTCCGAACCGACCTCTGGACTTCGCATAAGCGACCTGCGAATTGCGCATGCGCAATGGCCGAGGAGCAAGAGAACCCTGCCGACGCGGCCCGCATGGAGCCCGCACCGGCGCATATCCCCGTGCTCGACGGCTTCCGCGGCATGGCCGCCCTGCTCGTGGCGATCTTCCATTGCTGGCTGATGACGGATGCGCCGCTCGACCGCGGGCCGTTGCGCGCGCTGCTGATCGCCGGCGGACTCGGTGTCGATTTTTTCTTTGTTCTAAGCGGCTTCGTGCTCTTCTTGCCGGTGGTGCGCAGCGGCGGCTCGTTCGGTGATTTGCGCGCCTACATCCGCCGCCGCATCGCGCGCATCGCCCCAGCCTATTATTTCGCCATCCTGATTCAGGCCGCCCTCACACCCCTGCTCACCCGATTCGCCTCCCCCTTCCGCAGCACCGGCGGGCTTGTCGTGCTCGCCTCCCACCTCCTTTTTCTCCAGCATGAAACGCCCAAATGGTTCGTCCGCGGCCTGGGCTTCAACGGAGCCGTGATGGGCTTCGGGGTAAACGGCACTCTTTGGTCGCTCTCGGTCGAGGTCCTCTTCTACGCCACCCTGCCCCTGATCGCCGCCTTCTATTTTCGTCGGCCGCTGCTCGGTTTCCTGCTCGGCATCGGCAGCGCCTTATTGCTTCGGGCGGCCGCCTGGAACCTTCCGGCTCTGGCCGAATTGGTCGGCGCCAGCGGTGCGATGTCGGGTGCGGGGCCGCGTCTGGCCGCCCAATTTCCAGGCTATTTCGCGCATTTCTCCTTCGGCATGATGGCGGCCTTCCTCTATGTGCGGCTCTGGAGGACACGCAACGCCGGAAGACTCCGCGGCATCGGCGCGGCCCAGTTGCTGGCCCTGGCCGCGCTGGTGGTCACCATGATCGAATATGGCAGCCGCGAATCGGCCGCGCCGAACGGGCTCTACCAGCGCTACCTCGGCGATATGGTTCCAGCGGCGGCCTTCGCCGCCCTCATCACCCTCAGCGCGCTCGCCTCGCGCGCCGGCCAATGGCCGATGGCGAATCCACTGGCGCGCTGGCTCGGCGATGTGAGCTACGGTGCCTTTCTCTGGCATTTCCCCCTGATTCTGCTCTTCGGCCAGACGCTCGGCTGGGTGAGCGGACGCGGTGACGCCGCCTTCGCCTGGATGATCACCCTGGTAATCCCCTCCTCACTCTTTTGTGGATGGCTCTCACGGCGCTTCCTGGAAGAGCCCGCGATCGCCTGGGCCCGCCGCCGCCAGGGGCCGGGTCTCTAGCCGCGCCAATCCTTGCTATGAGGCGGAGATGAGTCGGGGCCCCGAAATCCGCAAGGGAGTGGACCTGAGCGCCTATACGACGCTCCAACTCGGCGGGGATGCGGAGTTCTTCTACGAAGCCACCGACGACGACGCGCTGCGCTACGGCCTGCAATGGGCCGCCACACGCAACCTTGCGGTGACGATCCTGGGCGGCGGCTCGAATCTGGTGGTTGCCGATGCCGGGGTCGGCGGTCTGGTGATCCAGATCGGGCTGCGCGGAATCGAGCGCATAGCGACCCCATCCGGCGAACTCTGGCGGATCCACGCAGGTGAGATCTGGGACGACGTAGTCGCTGCGGCCGCAGCCGAAAGCCTGCAAGGCATCGAATGTCTCTCCGGCATTCCCGGGCGAGTAGGAGCCGCGCCGGTGCAGAATATCGGCGCCTATGGCCAGGAAATTTCGGCCACGCTGGTGGCGGTGCATCTGACCGATCGCCGCAGCGGCGCGACACGTATCCTCACCAATGAGGAATGTGGCTTCGGCTACCGCACCAGCGCGCTCAAGCGCGGCGAAATCCCCGGTATTGTCGTGGCGGTCGAACTTCAGCTCGCGCGCGGCGCCACACCAACCATCGCCTACCCGGAACTGGCGCGCGCCGTGGCTGGCGAAGCTCCACTCACGCCGGCGCGTGTGCGCGAGACGGTTCTTGCGCTGCGCCGGAAGAAATCGATGCTGCTGGACCCGGGCGATGAGAATCGTCGCAGCGCCGGCTCGTTCTTCTTGAACCCGCTCCTGCGCCCCAGCGAGGCCGACGCATTGGAGCAGCGCGCGCGCGCTATCGGTGTCCTCTCCGACGAGGAGTCGCTGCCACGCTTTGCGGCCCCGAACGGCTTTGCCAAGATTCCGGCCGCCTGGCTGATCGAAAGAGCCGGCTTCCGAAAGGGAATGCGCCGCGGCGCCGTCGGCATCTCATCTCGCCACAGCCTCGCGCTGGTCCACCATGGCGGCGGCACCACCTGCGAACTCCTCGCCTTGGCCGACGAGATCCAGGCCAAGGTGGCCGCCGACTTCGGCATCCAGCTGCATCCCGAACCCGTCATTCTTTGACGAGCCGGGCCGGCACCCGCGCCGCTCGGAGATAGCCCTACTTTTCGGCCGATTCTTTAGCCAAAGAGGCGTTTCATCAATTCGCCCTGGAGATCGTCTTCGTGGACGCGGTCCTGGCTGAGCTCGTCGCGGTCGCGCACGGTAACCGTGCCATCTTCCATGGTCTGATGATCGATCGTCACACAGAAGGGCGTGCCGATTTCGTCCTGGCGCCGGTAGCGACGGCCGATCGAGCCGGATTGATCGTATTGCGTGACCATATTCGGGCGCAGCTTTGCGTGGATCTCGCGAGCCTTCTCTGGCTGACCCAATTTACGCAGCAGCGGCAGGATGGCGACCTTCACCGGCGCGAGCCGCGGATGCAGGCGCAGCACGATGCGCATATCGCCATCGATCTCTTCTTCGTCGTAGGCATCGACCAGGAAGGCCAGGGTCGCGCGGTCCGCGCCGGCGGCGGGCTCGATGACGAAGGGGCGGTAGCGCTCCTTTTTCGTCTCGTCGAAATAACTCAGATCCTTGCCGCTGAACTCGGAATGCTTGCCGAGGTCGAAATCCGTGCGGCTGGCGATGCCTTCGAGCTCGGACCAACCGAAAGGAAAGAGGTATTCGACGTCCGCGCAGCCGCGCGCATAATGCGCGAGCTCATCACTCGCATGCTCACGCAGCCGCAGATTTTCCTTCTTGACTCCGAGGCGGAGATACCAATCGTAGCGCTCGTTCTTCCAGTATTCGTACCATTTTGCTTCGTCCTCAGGCTGGACGAAGAACTCCATCTCCATCTGCTCGAATTCGCGCGTACGGAAAAGGAAATTGCCCGGCGTGATCTCGTTGCGGAAAGATTTGCCGATCTGAGCGATACCGAAAGGCAGCTTCACGCGCTGTGTATCGAGCACATTCGAGAAATTGACGAACATGCCCTGCGCCGTCTCGGGGCGCATGAAGACGGCGTTGGCCGACTCCTCGACCGGGCCCATGAAGGTCTTGAACATCAGGTTGAAGTTGCGAGACTCGGTGAGTTCGCCGCCGCATTTCGCATCCGGGCAGGTCGTGGTCGATTCGAGGTGATCCGTGCGATAGCGCTTCTTGCACTTCTTGCAATCGACCAGAGGGTCGCTGAAGCCATCGATATGGCCGGAGGCCTCCCAGACCCGCGGGTGCATCAGGATGGAACAATCCATGCCGACGATATCGCCGCGCGCCCATACCATCTCGCGCCACCAGGCCTCTTTGACGTTGCGTTTGAGCTCCACACCGATCGGGCCGTAATCCCAGCAACTCGCCAGCCCGCCGTAGATATCACTCGAGGGAAAGACGAGCCCCCGTCTTTTGCAGAGATTGACGATGCGCTCCATCTTGTCTTCAGACGGACTGCCTTTAGTTTTCTTCTTCGAATCGGCCATGGATTTCACGCTCCTGCGGCACCGACGTGGATCGCCGACTACCGTGCCGAGTGGTTACCAATCGAAGAGGGAAAACGCTCTTTCCGGCCGAGCCTCTATGCGTCTGAGCGCAGAGATGCGCCGATGAGGCAGCGAATTTCGTTGGCTCCGTAGGGTCCGAGCAGGCTTGCGGCCTCGGCGTCGGCGCGTAGGCGGGAAGGGTCGAGAGAAGCCGGGAGCAGCAGAAAGAGCGGGACGCTAGCGGTCGCGTTGTCGCTGCGGAGTTGCGCGGCGAGCGCGAGCCCCTGGCCGCCTTCGAGCGCCAGGTCGATGAAAATCGCGTCGGGACGTTGCACGATCTCGAGCAGATCCAGCGCCTGGCCCGCGTCGCAGGCAACGGACCCGGCGATCTCGGCGGCCGAGGGCGTCGAACGCAGGCAGTTCCGCCTCGGCCACAGCCACGACCTCGCGCGTGTCGGCATTGGCGGCAATCGCACCCGGCAGCGTCTCCAGAGCAGCCGCTGCGGCCGCGGCGATCGCGCCGAGTTCGACCTCTTCGCCATCATCCTCCTCGATAGCCAAGGGCCCGGCCAACGCCGCTACGGCCACGTCTGGCGACCGATGAGGTGCGCCCAGCAGGTCTTCGTGCGCAGCTGCACCTTTTGGTTTACCATCGGATTGTAGCGGACGAAGGGTCCGCGCCATAACTAGTCAAGGAAATATTAAAGTGGATTGGTACAGAATCAAAACGGCATTCGTCGGCGTGAAGCGCCTGGCAACCTTGCCCGAAGAGGACAAAAAAGCCTGCGTTGACGCGTATAAATTCTTTCAACGGATGCAAGCCGGTGAGCAGACCGAGACCGCAGACGAGACGCGCGCCGTGGCGGATTATTACAAGGTCTTGAACAATATGTTGTCGATCTTCGATCTGGAGAAACTCTATATTCCGCCCCAGCTCGATGAATCCGAGGGCCTCTATGGGAATCAGCTGCTCTGCGAACAAGCCGTGCTGAAGGAACTGAACCTGCCCAACCCCAAAGAGTCCCATCTATTGGATATGGGCTGCGGCCGAGGGCGGATCTCACATTATTTCGCCACGCTCACCGGCGGCCAGGTATCGGGCTACAATATCGACCCAAACCAGATCGAGAACGCGGTCGATTGGGCCACGGAATGCGACATGACCGACCGACTCCACTTCCAGGTCGGCAACCATCACAACCCGCTCGAATACGAACCCGAAACCTTTGACGGATGCTTTTCCTTCCAGGCCGTCTGGCCCTTCTTCAAAAAAGAAGAGTTGGATGCGCATGCGCAAGAGATGCACCGCGTACTGAAACCCGGCGCGCGATACGCCTGCTCGGAATATCTATTGACGCCTCATTTCGATTGGCAGAACGAAGAACATCTCGCGCTTCACCGAGCCTTCCTGCCCACCCTGGCGGCCACCCAATCGATGTATCCGGCCGACGTCTGCGCCGCTCTGGAAAGAGCCGGGTTTCGCATCCTCGTCTCGGCGCCTTCGCGAAGCGAGGCCTGGCCGCTATGCGAGCAGAAGCGCGACCTGATTTTGATGGGACGGCGCGTCATTCGTGCCCTTGAGACGATTCGCGTTCTCGATCCATGGGTCGAGGAATCACTCGACCTTCTGCAAAAAGGCGGGCAAGCCTGGACCGATGCGGAAAAGGCCAAAATTGCCGACTTGAACTGGAGAATCGTCGCCGAGAAGCAATAATCTTGCGCCTCCGCGCTCCCAGAAGCGCAGTCGGGTTTGTCTCGGAAGGAAAAGTGTCGGTATTGATGGGCTCCCCAATTACGGGGCAGCTCAGTAGATAGACATGCAACAACTCAGCGGGATGGATGCTTCCTTTCTCTACTTCGAGACGCGAAATGCGCCGACGCATATCGGCTCGTTCGCGATCTACGATCAGTCCTCAGCGCCCGACGGGCGGGTGACCTTCAAGGGCATCCTTGCCAACATCGAGAGTCGACTTCATCTGGCGCGTTGCTTCCGGCAAAAGATTGTCCATGTGCCGCTCGATCTCGATCACCCCTATTGGATCGAAGACCCGGAGTTCGATCTCGAATTTCACGTACGCCATATCGCGCTGCCAAGTCCGGGCGATTGGCGCCAGCTTTGCATCCAATGTGGCGCGGATCCATGCACGCCCTCTCGATCTCACAAGGCCCCTCTGGGAGATGTACGTGATCGAGGGCCTCGACAACGTCGAGGGAGTACCGCCGGGCAGCTTCGCCGTGCTCACCAAAATTCACCACGCGGCGATCGATGGTGTATCGGGCGCTGAGCTCACGGCCGCGATTCACGATCTGGAGGTCGAAGGCACGCCGCCGCCCCAGGAGGAGTGGAGGCCCGAACCCGATCCGAGCGTTTTGCAGCTCAGTTCGATGTACGCCGGCAGCCTGGTGCGCGACCCGCTGCGCTTCGCGCGCGCCGTGCGACGTGTCGCGCCGGGAGTGAGCAAGCTGCTGCGCGGCTCATCCACCATCGACGTAGAGAATTCGGGACCGGTACCGCGAACCCGCTTCAACGGCCTGGTCTCACCGCATCGGGTCGTCGACGGACGTTCGTTCTCGCTCGACGATATTCGCGAGATCCGCCACGGCGCTCCCGGAGCGACAGTCAACGACGTGATTCTGGCGCTCTGTAGCGGTTCGCTACGGCGCTACCTCACGGCGCACGGCTAATTGCCGGACGAATCCCTGGTTGCCATGGCACCGATCTCGGTGCGTAGCGAGGATGATAAGAACGTCGCCGGCAACCAGATATCCGTGATGTCGGTGACGCTTTATTCCAACGAGGCAGATCCCGTCGAGCGGCTGCGCCTTGTCCAGCAGGGAACTCGGGCATCCAAGGCCACGGCCGAGGCAGTCGGGGCTCGCATGGTGGCCCTGCACGGCATGGGCCCGGTGATGGACGGGATGGGATTGATCCACCCCGTCTTCAGCTGCTCGGGCCAGATCAGCGTCGCAATCACTGCATGCCGACAACAGATGCCCGACCCGGGGTTCTACGCCGAGTGCCTGCAAGCGTCGTTCGACGAGCTCTATCAGGCGGTCACGCAACGCGGGCGTGCCAAGGGGAGCACCAAAGCGGCGACTTCCGCCCCGGCCGGCTGACGTCGAAAGACCGCGCAACCACCAAGCCTCGGCAGCCACCACCTCCGGCACCGGCAACCACCAGGAACCCTCCGGGATAGCTGAAAACCAAGCCGATTCCTCTTGGTTCGATCTTCCGACATGCCGCGTGATAGAAGACCTCATGCTATCGGCACGCAACGAGAAGCGCTGGAAGATCGGACTATTGCTGGGGGCGCTGCTCTTCTCGCTGCTGCTCGCCGAACTTGGGACACGTGCTTATTTCGCAAGCTTCGTCGGCCCCAAGATCTATTGGTACGGCACACCTTGGCATCGCAACAAGATCGCTGCCATGGCGCAATGGTCGCGGAAGATGAATCTCGTTCAGGTACACGAAAACGAGGTCAGGAGCGATTCCGACGTGGTGGCCTACACCAAGTATTTCCCGGGCGAAAAGAAGGTCATCCTGGGTCCCGATGGCGAGACCCGATACCCCGTAAGGATCAACTCCCGCGGATTTCGGGGCCAGGATTTTCACCAAGCCAAGGCGCCTGGGGAAACGCGTGTATTGACGATGGGCGCGTCGTCGACCTTCGGTTATCGGAATCGTGACCACCAGACCTATCCGGTCCAGCTCCAGGAAATTCTGAATGCGCGCGATGGAACTGCCTGGGAAGTCATCAACTTCGCAATTCCGCATGCCAATAGCGCGAACATCCTGGCGATGTTTCAGGCCGAGGGAGCCCCGCTCGCACCCGATTGGGTCACGGTCTATGCAGGCGCCAACGACAGCGTGATCTCCCGTTCCCAAACCGGTGCGCTTGCGGGCGCCATACGCTTTCTGGCGCGTCACTTCGTGGTCGCCGCCCTGGCACAACATCGCTTTCCGGCACTCCCGAGCTCAGAGGGTTTTCTCTGGAGCGAAGAACTCGTCAATGAGCGAGAAGCGATGTTTATCGGCAATCTAGCGAAGCTCGACGCGGCAGTCCGCGCTGCTGGCGGCAGGCTCGTGGTCGTCACGCAACAGCTGAAGTCGCACCTGGTGGACACACCTGAACTCAAGGGCATCACTTACGCCGAAGAGGTCGATATTGTTCGCGCCGCCGTAGGAGCCGGCACGGCCGGCCCGGGCAGTGCCCAACACCCAGTGCTTTCGCCTTTTGCGGCGATCGCGCAAATCTACGACGGTGCACGCGTGATGTTGATCCATGATCGTCTCGTCGAAGGGTTGGCGGATTGGACCGCCGAGAATGGCATTCCGCTTGCCGATGCCCGAGCGGCACTCGACGACCGACGCGATCTCTTGCTCAGCTGGGTGCATCTGCACCCCGACGCAAATCGCGTCGTCGCCGAGACCATCGCTGATGTTCTGCTTCCCGGCGCTGAGGGCGCGACGTAGAGGCGGAGGGAGACGGAGAATCACCAGGAGAATCCGGAGAATCACCAGGAACCCTCCGGGGTGCTCCTTCCCACCATCGCGCCGGGTGCGTGAACGGCGAATGTCTCCGGCATGGCGGCCCGGAGGCGTTCGCTGCACCGGCGCGCAGGCCCTGCGGGCAAAACGCGGAACTCCACCCGAAGGGGTTGACTCTCGATCCAGACCAGACCAGACTTGGTCTTATGATTCGGATCAATACTCAGGAGGCCAAAACCCGCCTCTCCTACCTGCTGGCGGCGGTAGAGGAGAGGGACGAAACGGTCGTGATCTGTCGTGCGGGGCGGCCGGTGGCCGAGTTACGACGCTTTTCGACCCATACCGATCCGCTGCAGCCGCATCCCGTGCTCGGGCAGGTCGTGTTCCTGGAAGATCCCGTGCAGCCGCTCGACAGCGACGATTGGCAAGAGCTCCTGTAGCCAACCTGTCGAATGCTGCTTCTCGATACCTGCACGCTTCTCTGGCTCGCGAGTGATCCAGCCCTCCTCTCCGATCGCGCGCGCCAAGAGATTAGCGACGCCTCCGACACTCTCTTTTTCTCCGCCATCTCCGCGCTCGAAATCGGCATCAAGGCGGCAAAAGGAAAACTCGTTCTGCCCTTGCCGGTCGACGAATGGATTGCCGGCGTAGCGCGCCATCACGGCCTCAAGGAGATTGCCATCACCGCTCGCGTAGCAGCACTTGCGACCCTCCTGCCGCCGCACCATCGCGACCCGGCAGACCGAATCCTTCTCGCCACCGCCCGCGAAGCCGATCTACTTCTGCTCAGTCCGGACGCGGCGTTTCGCCGTTACGACCAGATCCGCTGCGCCTGGTAGGTCGGCCGTCCCTCCCTACTTCGCGGCAGAAGCATAGTGGGATAGGTAGCGTCCGTCTCTTCCGACGACGATGCATATTCTTCAGATTACGCCGCAGCTTCCTTGGCCGCCTGATAATGGCGGGAGGATGGCGCTCTACCAATTGGTGCGGCAGATCGGTCGGCGCAATCGGCTGACCTTGCTGAGCCTCTGTGACCGCGATGCGGCAGAGGGGGTCGAAGCGCTGAAGCCATACTGCGAGAGCATCGTCACAGTGCGCGACCAGACCGGGCCCCTTTTCTCCTGGCTCGATGCGGCCACCTCCGAGCGCCCCTTCTCGATGGCGCGTCTCCATTCGCGTGCCGTGGCGAAGAAGGCGGTCGAGATCTGCGAGCAACGGGACATCGACCTGGTGCATTTCGACCACCTCCATACCGCAGCCTACGTCCGCGCGATCCCGTCGCACCTCCCTACCCTGCTGCGCGAGCATAATGTCGAGAGCCGAATCCTCGAGCGCTTCGCCGAGAAGGGAACGAGCGCACTCTTGCGTCCGCTGATGCGCCGCCAAGCCCGCGCCGTGGCACGTTACGAGGGGATCTCGTGTGCGCGTTTCGACCGTTGCCTCGCCGTGACAGAGGTCGATGCACAGCGCCTGCGAACGCTCGCGCCAAGCGCACGCATCGATGTTCTGCCCGATGGCGTCGATACAAATTTCTTCCAGCCCGAACCCTTCTCGGCAGCTGAGCCCGGCCGGCTCGTGACCACGGGCGATTATTCCTGGCGGCCGACCCGCGACGGTCTCAACTTTTTGACCGAGCAAATCTTCCCACGGTTGCGTGAATTGGTGCCCGAAGCGCGACTCGCCGTGGTCGGCCGCGGCGCACCCGACGCGCTGGTGCGCGACGGCGCGGCACGCGGCATCGATGTCCGGGGACGCGTACCCGATGTGCGCCCCGAGATCGCCCGCGGCGCGGTTTTTGTCTCGCCGACGCGCATCGGCTCGGGCATCCGCATCAAGATCCTCGAAGCCATGGCGCTCGCCCGCCCGGTGGTCTCCACGACAATCGGTGCCGAGGGCATCGAGGCAAGCGACGGCGAACATCTCAGCCTCGCCGACGAGCCGCAAGCCATCGCCGAGGCAATCGCACGGCTTCTCAGTGATACCGGCCGGAGCGAGCAAATGGGCCGCGCCGCCAGCCTGCTGGTACAGTGCAAGTACAGCTGGGACAGCCTGGGCGACGAGCTCAACACCATTTATCAAGAACTCTCCGGCATGCAGCAGGAACCCTCCAGGCATGGCGCATGAGCGGGATCCGCGCGACCATCGCGATCCCGGTTCTGAACGAGGCGCCGTGGATCCGTCGGACATTAGAGGCTGTGCTGGCCCAGGAATTCGCAGACCGCACCTATGAGATCCTGGTCGTCGACGGCGGCTCCGACGACGGCACATTGGCGATCGTGCAGGGAATGCAGGCCAAAGACCGGCGGATCCGCCTGTTGGCGAACCCGCAGAAATTCCAGTCGCCGGCACTCAACCTCGCCATGCGCGAAGCCCGAGGCACGTTCTTCCTGCGCGTCGATGCGCGCACCACGATCGCATGCGATTACTTGGCCGCCTGCGTCCGACTACTGGAAGAAGGCCGCGCCGAGAACGTCGGCGGGCGTATGGTCGCGGTCGGCGAGAATCCGATGAGCCGTGCCATCGCGCTTGCCACCAGCACGCCCTTCGGTCTGGGCAATTCTCATTTCCATTATGCGACCGACGAGCGCCTCGTCGATACGGTCTACCTCGGCGCGTGGCGCCGCAAAACGCTGCTCGACATCGGCGGTTTTGACGAAGACGCTCATGCCAACGAGGACTACGAGTTGAATATCCGCCTGCGCGAAGCCGGCGGGCGCATCCTGCTCAGCCCGGCCGTGCATTCGACCTATCTGCCACGCCCGGATTGGCAGGGGCTTCACCGTCAATACACACGCTACGGCCGCTGGAAGGCATGGACCTTGTGGAAACACCCGAGCTCCTTGCGGATACGCCAGGCCGTACCACCCGCCTTTGTCCTCGCGCTCGGCCTCGCCGCTCTGCTGAATCTGATCCTGCCCGCCGCCGGAATGGTTCTCGGGCTGCTGGTCGGAACCTACGCCACCGCGATCATCGCCTTTGCCCTGATCACCGCCTGGCCCCGCGACCTGGCCCATTTCGGGCGACTCCTACTCATCTTCCCGACCCTCCATCTCTGCTGGGGCTGCGGCCTATGGTCGGAGTTGGTGCGCCTGACGACCCGCCCCAAGAACCGGCCCACTCGTTGCGAGCAGTGTAAGCCTTGAGCCTCGTCAGCGTAATTCTTGTGCACTACAGAGACCCCGAGGGCATCGCGGGCGCGCTGGCGAGTGTGCGCCAGGAGACGCACGACCACGATCTTGAAATTTTCATTGTCGACAACGAGGGCAGCGAGACCGCGCAGCGCCGGCTTCTGGCCGAAGCTCCGGACGCGCATTGGATCGCGGCACCGCAGAACCCGGGCTTTGCCGCCGCGGTAAACCTCGCACTTGCCGAAGCCCGCGGAGAATGGATCCTCCTGCTCAACCCCGACACCCGACTGCAGGGGCCGGCGCTTGACACCTGCCTCGCCGTCGCCGACGGCCTCTCCCCGGCCCCCGACGTGCTCGGTTGTAGCCATCACAACCGCGACGGCTCATTTCAGCGCAGTGCCTACCCGCGTGCGACCTGGCCCGGCCCCATGGCCGCGCTGGCCAACCAACCCCTTGCCCGTCCGCTGCTGCGCCGCTTCGCACCGGCTGCATTGGCGGCAAAGAACACCAACACACATCGGCGCGAACAGGAAGTCTCACATGCCACGGATGCCGTACAGGGCTCATTCCTGCTGGCACGCCGCGAGGCCGCGCTGGCCGTCGGCGGCTTCGACCCGGATTTCTTCCTCTATTGTGAGGAGATCGATTTCTGTCGTCGCATCCGCGCACGCGGCGGCCAAGTTTTTTTCTGTGCGGAAGCCAGCGTCTCGCACGGCGGCGACGCGCGCCGCAGCGACCGCGCGCGACGGCGCCAGGCCGCCCTCTCCGAGGACCTATTCGTCTGGAAAGCGCATGGCCCGCCCGGCTACCTCGCCTACCTCCTGCTGCGCTACCTGAACCTCGCCGGCGCGCTTGTGGCCTGGCCCCTGCTCGACGAAGCGACCCGCAGGCGTACGCAGGCGCAGATCGAAGACTGGCGCCCGCTCGACCCCCGCCACCTGCTCATCCCACTACGCTACGGCCGCCGCCGCGCTTCGCGCGACCTACCGCTGCGGAGTGCAGATTAGAGGATCGGGAGCGCGCCTCTAGAAGCTCCAGACCATGCGGAAAAAAGCCTCGTCATTGTTGCGGTATTGGCCGATCAACGAGTCGAAAGTACCGGCAACCAGCAGCGCGCCGACCTCGAGATGGAGGGCATCGCTCAAGGCATAATCGGCCTCGACACGCAGGAGCCGGTAGCCCGACTCGGCTCCGAAAAGCGCAACCAATTCAGTCTCGACGCGCTGATTCCACAGCGGCTTGCGCAGGGTCAGAATGATCTTGGTATCGACGTTACGCACGAGCAACCGCACGTCGTTGTCGATCAGCAGGGTCTGGTGCACCTCGAGAATCGTATGTAGGTCATCGAAAAAAAAGGTGTCCGCTCCGAGTCCCCACTCAACCGCGTCGCGTTTCACATAAGCCGGCAAGAAGACCTCTTGGCCGCTGAGCAACGCAGCGACTGCCTGCGGATCCTCCTCGATGCCGCGGCGCACCTCGGCAAGCGTCATCGGCCAGGGGCGGTCGCTGCGGTAGGCCAGCTCGGTGCGCCAGGTGAAATCCCCCGCCTCGAAGGCCGCGCCACCACCGATCGATTGGAAGCGCTCATAGGCGGGCTCGACGATCACATCGGCCGAGAACCCTGTCCCACCAGCGGAGGCCATCTCGTGCAATTGCACCGCGACAGAGAAGTTCGGCTGCGGGTCGTAGCCATTGAAATAGACCAGATCCCAATCGACCCCGGCGCTGCGCGCCGAGAGCCGGAGCCCGACGTTGCCATTATCCAGGCTACGAACGGGTGGCGCGCTATTGCGCACGCTCTGGTCGAGCGCCACGTCACAGGGGCATGGCGTTCCCGGAATCGCGCCCAGAACAATCGCGCCGGGCGCACGCAGCGCCGGTGCGAACCAGCGTTCCTCGGTGAGCGGGTAGCGCCAAGGAAGCGCAAAGGGTTGCCAGACCAGCGAAGCGCGGCTCTCGTCGGGAAGAAAGGCCTGCCAGGATTCGGGGAAATACCAATCGGCCGACACCGCCGGCACGGCGATCTTGGTGCGCTTCTCGTCGGTGATGAGCGGGTCCTGCCACTGGCGCGGGCTCAGAAGGTCATTGGGTTGCTGCGCGTCGAGCTTGCCCCAGAAAAACCGTTGGTTGCCCACCCGCAGATCGAGAGTATCGCCACGATACTCGACCCAGGCCTCACCCAGTTCCAATGAGGGAGCGACATTCTGGAAGGTATGCGCGAGGTCGAAGAGCCCGGCACCGCTCGGGTCGACCACGGGACCACCCACCCGGCCCGTCGTGCCCAGCTTCCAGCGAAACCCGCCGCCCAGGCGCTGGGTGAGTTCCAGGTCAATCCGCAGGGAAGGCAGCTGCGCTTGACTGGCGTGGTTGAAGCGCACCACGCCGAGCGCCTCGGCCCGCCCCGAGCCAACAATCTTTCCGGCCGCCGCACCAACCCCGACCATTCCAGGAAAACACGCCAGCACAAGCACAGAAGCCGCAAAAATCGATCGGGAGAAATTCATCATGAGAAGGGCCAGCCCGTCCTAGCGGCGAACGCCTCGCACCACAAAGCCGCCAGCGAAAGCCGGGGGCCGGGAAGCCGGGAGCGACCAGGGACCCTCCGGGCACATCTCCAAACGAGGGAAGGGGACGGATTTCGGTACACGTCCCCTGAAGGGGACGAAACGCCACCGGAGGGAATAAGGCCCTCGCACTTGTCGGCCGGGCCTCTAACCCGGCGATCGACTCAGATTCCGCTTATCAAGTCGAATGCACGCAGGGGGGATCGCAAATGCGGTTCGATCAGGGCACCGACGGCGAGCCTGAGCTCGCTGGCCGTGCGCTGCTGGCCGGCCTCGATCTCGAGACTTTCGTCCACGCCGAAGAGAGTCGCGGGGCAAAAAGTATCGCGAGCCTCGTTGGGCAGGCCCATCGCCACCAGCCCGGCCAGACGGTGCAGGCAATCGATGCTCTCGCGCGTGAGGTGAATCCCGGCGGCCTCGGAACCAGCACAATCGCTGCAGAGCAGGCCGCCACCCGGCACGTGAACGCGGGCCCCAAAATCCCCCTCGCCGAGGCCCACCCGGCAGCCCACACAACGGGAGAAATCGGCGCCGTAGCCGGAGGCCGCGAGGACGGCGAGTTCGAAAATGCGCAACGTAGCCGCGCAGGGCTCGGCGCGATCGAGACGGTCCAACGCCGCGACAACGACATCGTAGAGGTCGCAGCCCACCTCGCGCTCGGCCGAGATTTTGTCGGCCACCTCGATGATATGCGTCGCCGCCGCGTACCGATCCAGCGATGCCACCAAGCCGCTCCAAGGGCGCAGAATGATGGCGCGTTCGAGAAAGACGAGATCGGCACCGCGACGCTCACGATAATCGAGCCGCACATGACAGAAAAGCTCGAGCGCAGCACCGAAGCGTTTGCGCGAGCGCTTGGCGGCCTTGGCGATACCAGTGATTTTTCCGGCATCTTCGCAGAGCAATGTGACAATCTTGTCCGACTCCCCGAAGGGCGTCGTGCGCAACACCACTGCCGCTGTCCTCTTGCCCCGCATCTACCCCGAATAGCACAAAAAGCCTCCGGATCTGAGACGACGGATGCGGGAAAATAGCGCAGCTTGATCGAGGGCCGTGGACCGTTGACAGCCCACCTGCGCGTGCTTAGGTTTCGGCGGTGCAGCGCCGGGATCGGATGACTCGAGGCCCGGCCGCTACACGAGAAAAACCATGAGCGAAGCGGAAAAAACCGAAGAAAATGCTGTCCCGATAACCGGAGTGGCTGGAGTACCTGAAGACGCCGAAGAGGCGCCCGCGCCCCTGACCCTCGCCGAAGCCTTGGAGCAGGTGCGTGCGTTGGAGGCGGAAATCGGCAGCAAAGCCGAGGAGTCGGCCGCGAACCACGACCTCTTCCTGCGGGAGAGGGCCGAGTTGGAGAACTTCAAGCGCCGCCTCATGCGCGAGAAGGCCGACGCGCTGCGCTTTGCCAGCTCCGGGCTTCTGCGCGACCTGCTCGGCAGCCTCGACAACCTCGAACTAGCCGTCGCACATGCCGAGGGAGAGAACGCTGTCGCCGCTCTGCGCGAAGGCGTCGAGTTGGTCCTGAAAGATCTCCGCGGAACTTTCGAGCGCCACGGCGTCACCCGGATCGAGGCCACCGGCAAGCCCTTCGACCCCGCCGTGCACGAGGCACTCGCCCAGATCCCGACCACCCTCGCCACAGCGGGGCACGTCATGGATGAGCACCGGCCAGGCTACCAGCTGCACGACCGACTGCTGCGCGCAGCCCAGGTCACGGTCGCCCAGGCACCGACCCCCGAAACCGAGGAAAAGTAGGCGCTTTTCCCCTTGCAGCGCGGCGGATCGTACTTACCTTCTTGTCGCACCAACGAAAATCCAAGGAAATTCAGGTCGATCGATGCTCCAGGCATCCGTCGCCGCCACCAGGCGGCCCACCGGCCCTGAGAAAAAGGAACCAAGCAAATGGGCAAAATTATTGGCATCGATCTCGGCACAACCAACTGCTGTGTGGCAATCGTCGAGGGAGGCGATCCGCAGGTCATCACGAACTCCGAGGGCGCACGCACTACGCCGTCGACGGTCGCGTTTGCCGAGAACGGCGAGCGGCTGACCGGTCAAGTGGCCCGACGCCAGGCGGTGACCAACCCCGAGAATACGGTCTTTGCGATCAAGCGCCTCATCGGGCGCCGCTTCGACGATTCCGATGTGCAACAGGCGTCCACCGTCCTGCCCTACAAGGTGGTGCGCAGCGACAACGGCGATGCCTGGGTCGAATCCCGCGACAAAAGCTACAACCCGGCCGAGATCTCGGCCTTCATCCTGCAAAAGATGAAGCAAACCGCGGAAGATTACCTCGGTGAAGAAGTCACCGAGGCGGTCATCACCGTGCCGGCCTACTTCAATGACTCGCAGCGCCAGGCCACCAAAGACGCCGGCAAGATCGCCGGCCTCGAGGTGAAGCGCATCATCAACGAGCCCACCGCAGCAGCCCTCGCCTACGGCCTCGACAAGAAGAAAGACGAGAAAATCGCCGTCTTCGATCTCGGCGGCGGCACCTTCGATATCTCGATTCTCGAGGTCGGCGACGGCGTCTTCGAGGTGAAGTCGACCCATGGCGACACCTTCCTCGGTGGCGAGGACTTCGACCAGCGCATCATCGAATACCTGGCCGCCGAGTTCAAAAAAGATCAGGGCATCGACCTGCGCAACGACCGCATGGCCCTGCAACGCCTGAAGGAAGCGGCCGAGAAGGCCAAAATCGAACTCTCCAGCTCCTCGGAAACCGATATCAACCTGCCCTTCATCACGGCCGACGCTTCCGGGCCCAAACATCTCAACGTGAAGCTCTCGCGTGCCAAGCTCGAAGCGCTTTGCTCGGACCTGCTCGACCGCCTGAATGCCCCCTGCCTCACGGCATTGAAGGACGCCGGGTTCTCGACCTCCGAGATCGACGAAGTCGTGCTTGTCGGTGGCATGACGCGCATGCCGGCGGTGCAGGCACAGGTGAAAAAACTCTTCGGCCGGGAGCCCCATAAGGGCGTGAACCCCGACGAGGTCGTCGCTGTCGGCGCGGCCATTCAGGGCGGCGTGTTGCAGGGGGATGTCAAAGACGTCCTGCTCCTCGATGTGACACCGCTCTCGCTCGGCATCGAGACGCTGGGCGGCGTCTGCACCAAGCTGATCGAAAAAAACACCACCATCCCGACCAAGAAAAGCCAGGTCTTCTCGACCGCCTCGGACAACCAGACGGCCGTGACCATCCGGGTCTTCCAAGGCGAGCGCGAAATGGCGAGCGACAATAAATTGCTCGGCCAATTCGACCTTGTCGGACTGCCGCCGGCGCCGCGCGGTCTGCCGCAGATCGAAGTCGCCTTTGACATCGACTCCAACGGCATCGTGCATGTGCATGCGAAAGATCTCGGCACCGGCAAAGAGCAATCCATCCAGATTACAGCGTCTTCGGGTCTCTCCAAAGAAGAGATCCAGAAAATGGTCGACGACGCCGAGGTCCATGCCGAGGAAGACCAGAAGCGACGCGAGTCGATCGATGCCCGCAACCAACTCGATTCGCTCATCTACCAGACCGAGAAATCTCTCAGCGAGAACGGCGAGTCGCTTGAGGCGGCGGACAAAGAAACCATCGAAACCGCCATTGCGGATGCGCGAAAGCTGCAAGAAGATACCGAGGCCGAAGCCGACGCGTTGAGCGCGGCGGGTCAGACGCTCTCCGAGGCAGCCCACAAACTCGCCGAGGTCATGTATGCCAAGGCGAGCGAGTCGGCCGGAGGCGAAGGCGGACCCGATGCAGCGACCACCGAACCAAAGGACTCGGCAGGAGAGGCCGGCGCTGGACCCAACGATGATGACGATGTCGTCGACGCCGACTTCGAAGAAGTCAAAAATTAACCAAAGCCCTTGAGGGGCGCGGCCAAAGCCGCGCCCCTTCGTCATTTCAGCAACGGAGCGCGCGTGGCCTCTACCAAGATCGATTATTATGAGGTGCTCGGCATCGAGCGAACCTCGACCAGCGAGACTGTCAAGAAGGCCTTCCGCAAACTCGCGCTCAAATACCACCCCGACCGCAACCCGGACGACGCAGCGGCGGAAACGAAATTCCGTGAAGCCTCCGAAGCCTACCAGGTCCTCTCGGACGACGATCAGCGCGCTCGCTACGACCGCTTCGGCCATGCGGCCTTCGAAGGCGGCGGCGGTGCTGGCTTCGATTTCAACTCGACCGGCTTCGAAGATATCTTCGGCGATCTTTTCGGCGATTTCTTCGGTGGTGGCGGCGCTCGCCGCGGCGGCGGCCCACGACGCGGCGAAGACCTCAGCTACTCCCTGCAAATCTCCTTCGAGGAGGCATGCTTCGGCACGGAGAAAGAAATCCGCATCCCGCGCCATGTCCATTGCGAGGATTGCAGCGGCACGGGCGGCAAAGGTGGCGCCGCGCCGATCAAATGCAAGACCTGTCGCGGTGCCGGCCAGGTACGTTTTCAGCAAGGGTTTTTCTCGATCGCCAAGACCTGCGGTGCGTGCAACGGGCGCGGCAGCGTCGTCCAGGACCCCTGCGTGGGATGTCGCGGCCAAGGATTGGTCCGCAAGGAACAGGATCTGCAAGTGAAGATTCCCGGCGGAGTCGACACCGGCACCCGCCTCAAGCTGCGCGGCGAGGGCGAGCCCGGCCCCGGCGGGGCCGCCGGCGACCTCTTCGTCATCGTACAAGTCCGGGAACACGACCTCTTCCGCCGCGAAGGTAATGACGTCCTCTGCGAAGTCACCGTAACCTTCCCGCAGGCCGCACTCGGCACCGAGTTGGAGATCCCCACGATCGAGGGCTCGGTCACGATGAAGATCAAAGAGGGTACCCAATCCGGCAGTGTCTTCCGCCTGCGCGGACGCGGCATCCCCGATCTGCACGGCTACGGCCGTGGCGACCAGATGGTCCGAATTGCCGTCGAAACACCGCGGCGACTCGACGAGCGCCAACGAGAACTGCTCGCCGAGCTGGCCGGATCTTTCGGCGAAGAGGTACACCCGCAGCAGAAAAGTTTCTTCGATAAGGTACGCGAAAGGTTTGGCTGATACGCCTTGACTGACGACGACCCTCTGCCGGGGCCTTGGAGCGAGCACGATTTCCTCGCCGGCCTCTGCCGGCGACTCACGCCGACCAGCCCCGACCCTGCCCTTGAAGTTCCGCCCGGCGATGACGCGGCGGTCCTCGCCTTCGGCGACGCACGACTCGTCGCAACCACCGATGCGCTGGTCGAGGGCGTACATTTCCGCAACGGCTGGCTGACGCCGGCCGAGCTTGGCCGGCGTGCTGCCATCGCCAACCTGAGCGACCTCGCCGCAATGGGCGCAAGCCCGGTCGCATTGCTCCTCGCGCTCGTGGTGCCGGCCGGGTTTGCCGAGCAAGAGGTCGAAGAGTTGGCGATGGCCGTGTCCGACGCGGGCCGCGCTGTGGGCGCCCGGCTGGTCGGCGGCAACTTGAGCCGCGGTCCCTCGCTCGCCATCACCATTACCGCACTCGGTCGGCTCTCGGGCCCCGCATTGCGGCGCAGTGGTGCTGGCATAGATGATCTACTTGTCGTAACCGGCACGCTAGGCGATGCGGCCGCGGCCGTCGCCGCCTGGGAGGCCGGCCATGACCCGATTCCGCCACTGCGCGAACGCTTCGCACAGCCGCGCGCTCGGCTGGCGGCTGGCGAGGTATTGGCAAGCGCCGGCGCAACCAGCGGCATCGATATCAGCGACGGCCTGCTCGCCGACCTCGGCCATCTCTGCCGCGCCAGCGGTGTCGGCGCCAGCATCCAGCGCGAGGCCTTACCGCGCTCGCCACAGGTCGAAATACTCGATGCCGCGGGCCGCGATTTCGCGGCGAGCGGCGGCGAAGACTACGAACTCCTGGTCACGGTCCCCCGCAGCCTCGACACCGAGTTGGCCAAGCTCGCCGGCGCCTGCGGCACCAGCCTGAGCGTCATTGGCCATACGACCGATCCCACCCACGGCATCGTCCTCTACGACAAGCACGGCGCCCCGCATGCGCCGGCCCGTGACGGCTTCGACCATTTCCGAGGCGACGCAAATTGATCGCAACACCGGCTCTTCTCATGATGCTGGTTGCCAGCGTGATCCTCGCCACACTTGCCGGAACGATTGCCTCCGCCGAGGCCGCCTTGTTGCGCAATTTGCGTGGCCCCGCGGGCAATCATGAACCTGCCGAAATCCGCGATGCACGCGCCTTTCCGCGCGCTTCGCTGACCGCACTCTGGCTCTGCCGGGACGCGAACCTCGCCCTGGCGGCTGCCGCGGGGCTCCTGATCGTGCCGGCGAGCCCCCTGCCCGCAGCCGCCCTGGTGGTCCTCGCCTGGGTCAGTTCGCTGATCGCACGCAAACGAACCCGGCGGCGCAACAGTCCTATGCAGGGTCGGATCTGGCGCGTCGTACAAAAACTCCTGCCGATGACGCGGGCGTTGCGCGTGCTCGGCCATGATGTCGCGCGCCGCCAATCGCCCGGTGCGATGGAGCATCTCGCCGACGAAGAGGAGCAGGCCGCGCGCGCCCACGAACTCGATGCGGACGAACGCGAGCTCCTCGCCAACGTCCGCTCTTTCGGCAGCCGCCAGGTCCGCGATGTGATGACACCGCGAGTCGATATGTTCTGGCTGCCGCTGGATCTGGGCCTCGCTGAACTCATCCACGAAGTCGACGAAGCCCGCTTTGCCCGTATCCCGATCCGCCGCGATGATGGCGAAGAGATCGCCGGCATCCTCTACGCGAAGGACCTGCTGGGCAAGACTCTCGACAGCGACTTCAATCTCGAATCCCTACTGCATCCCGTCGAGCTCATTTTTCCGGAGACCGCCGTCGATGTCGCCTTTCGTGAGCTCCGCGAACGCAAAACCCACCTTGCGCTGGTTTTTGACGACCTCGGCAGCCTGATCGGGCTGGTAACGATGGAAGATCTTCTGGAAGAACTCTTCGGTGAGATCCGCGACGAAGGCGATAGCGCCGAATTGCCGGATCATATTCGTCAAGGCGACAGCTTGATCGTCTCGGGACGTCTGCCGATTCAGAAACTCGGCGAGATCCTCGACCGCCCGATTCAGACCGAGGCCGAGCCGACCACCGTCGGCGGGTTGATGATGGCCGAGAGCGGGCGCATCCCGCGGGTGGCCGAGTCCGTGACGATTGACGGTCTGCGCTTCACAGTCGAGCGTCGCGAGGGCACGGTGCTGCGCCGCGTGCGAGTGGAGACAGACTCATGATGCTGCCCGCGGGCCTGCTTCTCGCCCTCTGCGGAGCCGCCCTGCGCATCTTCGCCATCTCCCGCGAAACCGCACGGCTACGCGGGCCCGGCGGTGCGACCGATGCGGCCGTATTGCGCGGTGCCTTCCTTCTCGCCGACTTCGGCACGATGACGCTGGCCCTGGGCCTGGCGCTCGCCGCCTTTGCCGCGCTTGGTGTCACGGGCCTCATTCTCACCATCCTCGCCACCCCCCTGACGCTGCTTCTGGGCGACGGATTACCACGCGCCTTCACCCAGAAAGGCGCCGATGCCGGGCCCAGCAGATTGCTCGCGTTTCTTGGTGCACTCAGCGGAGGGGCCAACGAAGACGCCGACCCGGCCTGGAGTCGCGCGCCGCTCGCCAGCCTTGTCGCCGAGAACCCAGCCGAAGATGTCGGGGAAGAGCGCCAGATGATCCGGCGGATCTTCGACTTTGCCGACGTCCAGGTAAAAGATGTGATGGTACCGCTGGTCGATGTGACGACCCTGCGCGACGATTCCTCGCTCGCGCAAGCCGTGCGGATCGTGCGCCGCCAGGGTCACTCGCGCCTGCCCATCTTCCATGAACGGATGCCCAATATCGTCGGCATGATCCATGCGTTCGACCTGCTCGTTCCGGGCGAGGCCACCCGCGTCAAGGATCGTATAAAACCGGCCACCTATGTACCTGATATGGTCCTCGCCAATGATGTGCTGCGTCGACTCCAGGAAGAGGGCGTCAACCTCGCCGTCGTGGTTGACGAGTACGGCGGTGCCGTCGGAATCGTCACCATCGAGGACCTGCTTGAGGAAGTCGTCGGTGAGATCGCCGATGAATACGACCGCGACGCGGACCTTGTGCGCAAAGAGGAAGATGGCCGTTTCCACGTCGGCGCCCGAGCCGAGGTCAAGGAATTGAACGAGCGTTTCCCCTGGCGCCTGCCCGAAGGCGACTACGAAACTCTGGGCGGCCTGCTCTTGCACCATTTCGAGCGCATCCCCAGCGTCGGCGAGATCTTCGCGATGCCGTATGCCACGCTTCGGATATTGCGGACGCGCCAGCGTTCGATCGAAGAGATCGAGGTGATCGAAGTGGAACCGGGAGAAAACGAGGAATGACCGCCGAGCGCTTGCGCGCGATCCTCGCGCGGGTCCAGAGCGGCGATCTCGACCTTGACGCGGGGTTGGACGAGCTCAAACACCTGCCCTTCGAGGACCTCGGCTTCGCCCGCATCGACCACCACCGTGCTCTGCGCACGGGTACGCCCGAGGTAATCTTCGGCGAGGGCAAGACACCCGAGCAAATCGTCGCCATTGCCTTGCGCCTTGCCCAAACCGAGCAGAATGTTCTGGTCACGCGCATCGCCCCGGACGCGGCGGTGGCACTGCAGCAGGCATTGCCCGAAACCGAATACGATGCCGTGGCGCGACTCGCCCGCATCATCCGCAAAAAAGCAACACCACAGGCCTTCGGCACGATTTTGGTCGTCGCCGCCGGCACGACCGACCTCCCCGTTGCCGAAGAAGCCGTCGGCACCCTGGAGGCTCTCGGCCACCCCGTAGAACGACTCTACGATGTCGGGGTGGCCGGCCTACACCGCCTACTCAGCGAAAAAGAAGCAATCACGCAGGCCAATGTTCTGATTGTCGTCGCGGGGATGGAAGGTGCGCTTCCCACCGTCGTGGCGGGACTCGTCGAGCGTCCTGTCATCGCCGTACCGACCAGCGTAGGCTACGGCGCAGCCCTGGCCGGATTCACGGCACTCTTGGGCATGCTGACCTCGTGTGCCGCCGGGATCACGGTTGTGAATATCGACAATGGCTTCGGCGCCGCCATGGCCGCGGCGCGGATCAACACACGTCGCGAGTCGCATGAGTGACGAAGCAAGAAAAAGTGGTCTCACCACCGGCCGTGCCCGCCGCGCGCTCACGGTAGGCTCGCTCACCGGCCAGGTCGGCGGCAACTACCTGCTCAACGCACTCAAACGTCCCTTCCAAAGCGAAGAGAGGCGCGCCGAATCCACCCTCGACACCCATTTGAAAAACGCCTTCCTCCTGGTCGAGCGCTCCAAGGAATTGCGCGGCACCTTCCTCAAGCTGATGCAGATGCTCAGCATGCGCAACGATATCCTGCCTGATCAAGTGCTTGAGGTCCTCTCGGTGGTGCAATCCGACGTGCCGCCGATGCCCTTCGATATGATTCGCGAGCGGATCGAGAAAGAATTGGGCGATACGGTCGAGAACCTCTACGGCTCCTTTGAAGAAACCGCCTTCGCGGCCGCCTCACTCGGCCAGGTCCACCGCGGTACACTCAAGGACGGCACGGATATCGTCGTCAAGATCCAATACCCGGGCGTCGAGAAAACCGTCGAGCAGGACCTACAGAACCTCAAGGCGTTGCTGCATCTCTTCACCCTGGTCGGACGCGACCTCTTCCGCCAGCCGATCGACGCCGATGCGCTGCATCGGGAAATGGAAGAACGCCTTAACGAAGAGCTCGATTACGAAAACGAGGCCCGCAATACCGAATGGTTTGCGGATATCTTCGCAGACGACGACGAAATCATCGTCCCCATGGTCTTCCCCGAGCGTTCCTCGCGGCGGGTGCTCACGCTCGAATATATCGAGGGCTACCGCCTCACGGATATCATGAAGCCTGGCATCGACCAGGAGCTGAAAGACTGGGTCGCGCTCAAATTCTTCCGCACACTCTGGCAGCAGATCCTCGAATTCGGCGTCATCCATACCGACCCGCATCCGGGCAATTATATCATCACCTACCGGCCCGAGATGGCGATCCTCGACTTCGGCTCCGTGCGCGCTTTGAAGGAAGAAACACGGCTCGGCTATGTGCACCTCGCACGCGCCATCCTCGACGACGACTACGCCGGCAAGGTCGCGGCCATGATCGACCTCGGCTACCTGGCTCCGGAAGACGACGCTTCTTCGACCATCGAGGTCCTCGACCTGATCTTCGAGCCAGCGACCACGGACCGCGAATACGATCCGCAGGAATACGGCTCAATCGACCGCGCCCTCAAATCTGCCCAGATCCGCATCGAGAGCGGTTTCTTCCGCTCCCCGCCGCCGCATAGCGTATTCCTCGGCCGCGCCCTGCTGGGGCTCGACTCCTATATGCAACTCCTGGGCACGCGCGCGAACTTCCACCGGCTCTTCGCCGAATGCGTCGAGCGCGCCGAAGCGCTCGACCTCGCCCGCACAGAATAGCGATCCGACCGGCGCCTCCGCCGGCCGGATCGCCAACCTGGAGGCCCGGCCGAAAAGCAGGCCTGCATCCGGACGCCGCTTGCGGCCGCGCCCCTAGAACACATGCTTGATTTCGACCCCGTAGCTGCGCGGCATGCCATAGAGATCCAAGGCGATGCCGAAGCTGGTTGCGAGAGGCAACGAGTTCGTCAAGTAGCGTTGGTTGGTCAGGTTCTGCCCCCATAATGCGATCTGGGTCAAGTCATCATTGAAGGAATATGCAAGGCGGCTGTGGATCAGATTGTAGCCGGATTGCCGCCCCGGCCAGAATTCCGGTCCGAAGAAATGCACCTTGCTCTGGTAATACCAATCGAGGCGTGGTGTGAGGTAGCCGCTGATCCACTCCGGGCCGGGCATCTCGATGGGCCAAGCATGCTGCACGGCCATATGCACCTGCATCTCGGGAACCCTATTGAAGGTCTCCCCCGAGCGGTCGATGGTTTCACCGGTCATATCCGACACCGCCTCGAGGAACTCGCCGTACACGCCCTCAAAGAGCCCCACGGAGCCCTCGAGCCGCCAGCCTTCGCCCAGATTCAGCAGGGTCTCCAATTCGATGCCCTTGGTCGTTGCCGAAGCTGCGTTGAGCGTCTCTTGCGCGATATTCGGCACACCATCGCCGTCGGGATCGCCCAGATCGCGCACGCTGGTGACCTGAATATTATCGTATTTCGCCAGAAATACCGAGAGGTTGGTCGAGAGGCGGCGGTCGAAGGCGAGCATTTTGAAGCCCATTTCGAAGGAACCGAGAGTCTCCGGGCCGAAGGATTGAAGCTGGAGAACGCCGGTGTCCTCGTTGGGTTGCGGAATGACGTTGAAGCCGCCGCCGCGGAAGCCCTGTGAGTAGGTAAAGTACGTCATGAAATGATCGACCGGAGTACCGTCGAGCAGATCTCCCGGCACCGTCGCGGCGATGCTCCCCATCGGCGACCAGGCGGTGAAGATCGCTGAGTTCGACTCATTGAAGTCCTGCAGCCAATCCACACAGGTCCCGCCAGGCTCCGAAACGCAAGCAAAATTCTCCGAGGTCACGCCTTTCTTGTCTTCCGTATAGCGCAGACCACCCGTCAGCTGGAGCCAGTCAAGCACATCGTAGCTGGTCTGCGAATAAATCGCCCAGCTCCAATTGTCAGTAAATTGCGGCCGCACCGTACGCTGGTTGAGCGTGTCCGTGAGGGCCTGCGAGCCTTGTTGGACATGCGAATTTTCCCAGAAAACGAAATAGCCACTGACGAAATTCAACCGGCCGTCCAGCGCCGCTCCGTTGACCTGCAACTCGCCCTGGAATTGCTGCGCCCTCGTCGGCAACCCGCGCAGCGCGTCGTTGGGATCATCGACATCACCAAAGGGCTGCGTATCGCCGAGTCCCGCGTTGTTCACGGCCGGCGTCGGCGTGAGGTCAACATCCCCGAAGCCGCGGATGCGCTGCTGGCGCCACGAACCGAGAAGCTTGACCGAGAACTCGTCGAGCCCAGGCAGTTCGCCGACGTCCCAATTCAGCACGCCCCAGCTGCCCATGCTCGTAATATCAAAGAACTGCGGCCAATCCGCCGCGAAATGGTAGTCCTCCCGCTCGGACTGGCAATATTCGACGAGCCCCGGCTGCAGAGCTTGCAGCCCGGTGGGCTGTACGAAAACACATTCGGCGCCTTGGCCGCGCGAATGCGAGCGGTCCCAATTGCCTGAGATATCAATCGTCACATCTTCATGCGGCAGGATCCGCACCGAGCCAAGGAAGGCCACCGAATTCCGATCGTTCCAGCCCTGCTCAAGCAGCGTATTGTACATATAGCCGGCCCGGTTCTGCGAGCCGAAGGCAAGCCGTGTGAAGACCTTGTCTTCGAGCGGACCGAAATTAATCGGAATATTCAGCATCGCGCGGGTGTCGACGAGGTTCAAGAAGCTGGTCTTCGGCGCGTCAACATTGCCGGTGCGGACAAAGACCTCGGCCTCGAATTGATCGGTCGGTTTCTGCGTCGTGAAATTCACCGCGCCGCCGACGGTATTCTTGCCGAAAAGCGTACCCTGCGGACCGCGCAACACTTCGATCTGGGCGATATCGACCACGTCGAGCAAGGAACCCTGCGCACGCGGCAAGTAGATGCCGTCGATATAGATGCCGACACCGGGGTCAAAGGAGGTCAGCGCGCGCGGCAAACCGACACCGCGGATATAGACCAAGGCTTCGGTGCCGGTACTCGAGGTCTGGAAGGTCAGGTTCGGCACCAACTCCTGAATATCGTCGATCCGATTCACGCCGGCCTCACGGAGCCGCTCGGCCGAGAGCGCGGTCACGGAGACCGGCGTATCCTCAAGCAATTCCGAGCGTTTGCGGGCCGAGACGACGATTTCTTCGACGCGATATTGGCGCGCCGGAGAGACAGAGGAGGGAACGTCGCTGGCGGCGATGGAATCGGCCTCGGCGCTCAATGCATCGGACTCACCGATCACGCCCTGCCCGTAAGCTGTCGGCGACGAGATGGACTCGACATATTCCGACGGGGCCGCGGGCGACTCGTCCGCGGCGACGGCGGTGGCCGCGCTCACGAAAAGCAAAAACGTCAAAGCAAATAGGACCAACGACAACTTCTTCAACATGCGTTCCCTCCAGCCAGCCGCCACGGCAGCCATCAGTTCGGTGTACTATGGACTCCAGTACAGAAAAATCAACCGTCCCCGAAAATCAGGCGCCTCTGGCGCAAAAGGCTGCGGGATAGCAAAGTGCTTCGATGCGAATCGCCTACCTTGACGCCTTTTCCGGCATTGCTGGTGACATGATGCTGGGAGCCTTTCTCGATCTCGGCTTGCCACGCGATGTGCTCGACGCGGAGATCGCCAAGCTGAAACTGCCGGGCATCGAGATCCGCACACACGAGACCCACCGCCTGGGCATCCGCGCCACCAAGGTCGACGTGCTGGTGGCCGGCAAGACCGAGGCACCGGGCGCACCGCACGGCGCACACGCGGGGCACGGCTCACATCATTCCTGCAAAGAAATCCTGGCGCGTATCCGCGGTGCCGGCCTGGGTGCCCGCACCGAAGAACACGCCCTGGCGATCTTCCGGCAATTGGCGATCGCCGAGGGGCGCGTACACGGAAAAGACCCCGAGGAGGTTCATTTCCATGAGGTCGGCGCCTTCGATGCCATCGTCGATATCGTCGGTGCCGCCATCGGCTTCAGCCATTTCGGAATCGATCGGGTCTTCGCCTCAGCCGTACCTCTGGGCGCGGGCTTCGTGCGCACCGACCATGGCCGCATGCCGGTTCCCGCACCAGCGACCCTCGAGTTGCTGCGCGGCCACGCAACCCTGCCCGCCGACGGCGACCTGGAGTTGGTGACGCCCACCGGCGCGGCGATCATCGCGGCACTGGCTGAGCCAGGCGCGCCGCCGCCGCTGCGGCCCTTCGCCATCGGCTACGGCGCGGGCACGTTGGAGCTCGAAGACCGTCCGAATGTGCTGCGCCTGGTGCTGGCCGACCCCGCCGAAACGACCCGACCTGCGGGCCTGCCGCCGCGCAACACGCATATCGAATCGGACCAGATGCTCGTGATCGAGACGAATATCGACGATATGAACCCGGAATTCTTCCGCGCGGCCACCGAGGCTCTTTTTGCGGCCGGCGCCCGCGACGTGACCCTGCATCCCATCACCATGAAACAGGGCCGCCCGGCCACCTGCCTACAGGTGATCGCCGCGCCGCAGGACGAAGAGGCGCTGAGCGAGATCATTCTGCGCCAAACAACTTCGATCGGCGTACGCAGTTGGCCCGTCCAGCGCCGCCTTCTGCGCCGCATGCAGCAGTCGGTCGCTACTCCCTATGGCGCAATTGCCTGCAAGATCGTGATTCTACCCGACGGCAGCGAACGCACCGCACCCGAAGCTACCGACCTCGAACGTGCGGCACGCGAGCATCAGGTTCCCATCGCGCGCGTCCTCGAAGCGGTTCTCGAGGCTAGAGGCCCGGCCGAAAAGTAGGGCTGCATCCGAAAAGTAGGGAAACAAATAACTCTGAATCCTCTTATTCCGCAGCCTGCTTCATGCTAGATTTCCCGCAGTGATGGCACGGCGATGGATCTGGGCGCCGCTGCTGGCAGCCAGCCTCGCCGCCTGCAGCCCGCTCCATTGGACCAGCCGCAACGAAGGGATGCCGCCTCCCTGGGGGCGGGTCGATCTCGGACTCTCCGACCCGGAGCGCGCGCTCGGCGAGTTCCTCAAAGGCGAGGTCGCGATCCGCAACGGCGACACCGATTTCGCTATCGCCTCTTTTGCAAACGCCGCACGTTTGGACCCCGACGAGCCACGGCTGCACGGCCGCTTGGCCCACCTCTATGTCCGTCGCGGCGATCTGGAACGCGCCTTGCCGCATGCACAGGCCGCCGTGGCCGGTGACCCGGACGATGATTTCAGCCGCACGCTACTTGCCGGTGCCTTGGCCGGACTCGGCCGAGACCAGGAAGCCGCCGAACATTATCGGGAGATCATCCGGCGCACGCCCCAAGAGGGCGACCCCTACCTCCTCCTCGCCTCCCTGCACAGCAAAGGGGGCGACGACGACGCCGCCCGGGCCACGCTGGAGGCACTTCTAAAAACCGACCCCGACTCCGTCATGGGGCGCTATTATCTGGGCCGCCTGCACGCCGCGGCCGGCCGGCTCGATGAGGCCGAAGAGGAATTCCGTGCGGCATTGCGACGCAACCCACGCTCAACGCTGGTCCTGACCGATCTCGGCCTGATTGAGGAGATGCGCGGCGAAAGCGCGCGGGCCGCGGCCCTCTACCATCGCGTCCTTGCCCTGGCCCCCGGCAATAGCACGGCACGCGAGCGCCTCGCCGCGGTTCTCATCGGACAGAAAAAATTGAACGAAGCTCTCACGCACTTCCGCGCCCTCGAGCGCATCGAAGCCAACCCCACACGAACCCGAGTGAAAATCGCCCTGATCTTTCTCGAACAGGGCGACTACGACCGCGCCGCCACCGAACTCGAACTGGTCGCGCGCGCCGCACCAGACGACCGGGACGTGCACTATTATCTCGGTATCACTTATTCCGAGACCAATGAATTCGACCGCGCGGAATCCCATCTCAAGAAGGTCCGCAGCGGCACCGAACTCTATGCGGACGCACAACTTCAACTCGCCTACCTCATGCAGCGCCAGGGCCGGCTTTCCGCCGCCGGCCGGCATGCGCAGCTCGCGGTCGAGGCGCGGCCCGAGTCGCCCGGCCTGGTCGCCTTCCTGATCGCGATCGAACGCGATCGTGGCAACCTGGCGCACGCCGTCGCATTGGCGCGCACGCTGGCCGAAGACCACCCCGAGAGCGACCAATACCGCTTCACCCTGGGTGCCTTGCTCGATGAATCCGGCGACCGGCAGGCCGCCATCGCCGCTATGCGCAAGGCGATTTCGCTCAACCCGCACAACTCCGAAGCCCTGAACTACCTCGGCTATACCTTCGCCGAGGAAGGCCGAAACCTCGACGAAGCCGAGCGTCTCATCCTGCGTGCACTCGCCATCGCCCCGGGCGACGGCTTCTATATGGACAGCCTCGGTTGGGTGTATTTCCAGCAGAGGCGCTACGGGCGTGCAGTCGAAAAGCTCGAACGCGCCGTCGAACTCACGGGAAATGATGCCACCATTCAGGAACATCTCGGCGACGCCTACCGGCAGGTGGGGCGTGAGTCCGAAGCACGACGCCTCTACCACGAGGCCGAAAACGGCAGCGCGAGCGACGAACAGCGCCAGCGCATCGAGCACAAACTACGACGCGACGGACATGCCGAGACTCCGGACGAACGGCATCTCTGACAACACATGATTCAGCAAAAACTCCCGCTCCTTCTCGCGCTCATTCTACTCGGCGGTTGTGCGGTACAAATTGCCCGCCCAACGGCGCCTGAGGGCCCCTCCCTCGCGACCGCCTCGGCCACCGAACTCCTCGGCGTATTACGCGGCCGCGAGTCGGCGCTGCGCTCGCTGGATGCTCTCGGCAAGATCCGCGTCGAGGCGCCGCAAGGTGGGCGCTTCCGCGCCTCGCAGGTCGTCATGGCGATGGCGCCAGCGGCCTTCCGCATAGAGGTGCTGGCTCCCTTCGGCATCAGCTACGTCGTCGCCAGCGACGGCCAGCAGCTCGCCACACTCGCGACCCAGGAAAACTCGGTTCACCGCGGCCCCGCAACCGCCCTCTCGATTCAGCTCACGACAGGCGTCGCCGCCGACGGAGAAGAGATCACGGCCTTGCTTCTTGGCCGCCCGCCCGTCGCGGCCGATGCATTGCGCAGCACCTGGACCTCGCGCCCTTCGGGCCGCGCCAAGGCCGGGGCCGCCGAGGTCTTCCTGCACGCCGCCGACGGCGCCAGTAGTGTCGTGATCGGCTTTGCCCGCGTCGTGGTCGAGCGTAGCCTCGTGGCCGTGCCGGTGAGTTTCCAGCGAATCGCGCGCAATGGCGAGCGCCTACTCAAGGCGTCCTTCAAAGATTTTGCCGGAAAAAAGGGCGTACTGATCCCACGCCGTATTCACATCGAAGCGGCCGGCTCATCCGCCCGGATCGAGTACCGCGACTTCGAGCCGAACAAGCCGCTGCCGGCCTCGGCCTTCCTGCTGGCAACGCCACCAGGCATGCAGGAGTTCGCCCTGCCGACGGCAGCGCCGGCCGCGCCATGATCCGCGCGCGGCCGCAGGCCCGACCGAGGCGGCGCGCCCAGACTCGGCGTGCCCCGCGCGGCGCTTGCCTCATGGCGCTGCTCACCGCGACACTTGCACTGAGCGCATGCGACAAAGGCTCGCGGCAGGCGCAGCCGCCCACACGGCCACACGATAGGCTGACCACAGCGATCCTCAGCGACCCCAAGACCTTCAACCCGATCCTGGTGACCGACGCCACCTCGGGCGAGGCTCTGGACCTGATCTTTGAAGCCCTGGTCCGCATTGACCCGAAAACCACCCGTGCCGAGCCGGCGCTGGCCGAGTCCTGGTCGACCAGCGACGATGGTCGAATATGGACCTTCGCGTTACGCCGTGGCGTTACCTGGCACGATGGCCGGCCCTTCACCGCAGCCGATGTAGCCTTCACCTTCCGTGCGATCTTTGACGAGAGCGTGCCCAATAGTGCGCGCTACACTCTGACCGTCGACGGCGAAAATCTACGCGTGGAGGTGCTCGACGAATACCGTATCGCCTTCCATATGCCGCGCGCCTTTGCGCCCTTTTTGCACGCAATCGCCGTGCCTATCCTGCCGGCGCATCTCCTGGCGGAGTCGCTTGAGGCAGGAACGTTCACCCAGAAATGGGGAATCGATACGCCGGTCTCCGAGCTCATCGGCACCGGCCCCTGGCGCTTGGTTCGCTACGTCTCGGCCCAGGTGCTCGAGTTCGAGCGCAACCCGACCTATTGGCGCCGCGACGCCGAGGGCCGGCGACTGCCCTACCTCAAGGGCCGCGTCACGCTGATCGTACCCGACCAGAATACCATCGCGCTGCGTTTCCTCGCCGGACAGACACATTATTATGAGCCGCGCCCCGAGGAAATTCCGAACCTGCAGGACCGCGCCGACGAACTCGGTATCGTAGTCAAGGAGATCGGCATCGACACCAGCAATCAATTCGTGGTCTTCAACCGCAACCCGCACCATTGGGCCGCGGACCAAGAGGGCGAAGCTGCGGGTACCCACGACCCACGCCTGGACTGGTTCACCGACCGCAACTTCTTGCAAGCACTCGCCCATTCGGTCGACAAGCGCGGCATGGTCGATACCATCTACTACGGCTTCGGCGTCCCCTCGGTGTCGAATATCTCACCCGCCAATCATGTATTCCACTACCCCGGCCTGAAAGATTACGCCTACGACCCGGCGCGCGCCAAAGACCTCCTCGACCAGGCCGGCTATATCGACCGCGACGGCGACGGCATCCGCGAGGACCCGGTCGGCAATCCGATCGTATTCGGGCTGACCACGAACGCAGGCAATACGCTGCGCGAACGCCTCTGCTCCATTCTCTTGCAGGATTGGCGCGCGCTGGGCCTCGACATCCATTACCGCCCGCAGACCTTTCAATCACTGGTCGAGCGCCTCAATGTCACGCATGATTTCGATGCCATCCTGATCGGCTTCACGGCGGCCATCGACCCGCATAATGGTGCCAATTTCCTGCGCTCCAATGGCAACCTCCATATCTGGAATCCCAACCAGAAAGAGCCCGAGACCGAGTGGGAGGCCGAGATCGACCGCCTGCTCGACGCGGGCGCAGCCGAGCTCGATCCGGAAAAGCGCAAGCTCTCCTATTGGCGCATCCAACAAATCATTCATGAACAATTGCCCTTCATCGGCACCGTGCGGCAGCGCAAAGCGATCGCTTTTTCGCGCGATCTGGCGAACTTTCACCCCATGGTCTGGGGCCTCTGGCACCCGAATCAAATCGACATCACGCCCGCCGCACGTTAGTTGCGCCCAATGCCTCGCATTCGTGTGCTTCAGACCTCCGATCTACACCTGCGGCCGGATTGCCCCGAACGTCTCGCCACGCTCGATCAGATCTTCGCAACCGCGACCGCGCATGCGGCCGATATGGTCATCGTGGCCGGTGATCTTTTCGACCGATCCTCAGACGCCATCGCGCTTCGCCAGGAGGTCCGCAAGCGGATCGAAGCCATCGCCCCGCTTCCCGTCGTCCTTTTGCCAGGCAACCACGACCAGGCCGCCTTCGGCCCCGAGACCGACTACGGCACCAACGCTGTGGTGCTTCGCGAGACGCCGTGGCAGAAGACCACCGTCTGCGGCCTCGACGTCGTCGGCGTACCCTACCAAACCGGCCGCACGCTGGCCGAATGCTTGGTCGGCACGACCATGGACCCGCACCATACGATTCTCGTCGGCCACGGCAGCCTGATGAGCGGTGTGGGCGATGCCTTCGTCGGCGAGGGCGAAGAGGGCGCCTGGATGCCGATCTTTCTGGCCGATATCCTGGGGCGTTGCTGCTACGGCGCGCTCGGCCATGTGCATAGCGGTCGCAACCTGGTGCACCGCGATGGCGAACGTCTGGTAGGTTACGCCGGCTCTCCCTTGACCACGAGCCGACGCGAGCTCGGCCGGCGCGGTGTTCTGCTGGTCGATTTTGAAGCGGCGGCCGGCGTTGTCGCACACGAATTCGTGCCGCTGCCTACACCCTATTATGAGCGCGTCGAGGTGGTCTGCGTCCCCGGAATGGAGAAGAAGGCCGTGCGCGAGCTGGCACGGCTCGCCGCCGAATTGCGCGGCCCCGGCGCGCAGGTTCTGGCTTGTCTCTCGGGCATCGTCACAGAGAACGAAGACAAGCTGCACCAGGCGGCTACGCGAGCACTTGAGATCGCCTTCGCCGATCCTCGAGGAGAAGACGTGGCCGGCGCGGAGATGGGCGAGGACACGCTGAAGAGCCGACCGATCTTCACCCTCGAAGCGCGCAGCTTCCGACACCTCGCCAACGTCCCGGTGGTGGCGGAATTCGTGGAACGCGTGCAACTGCAAATCGAAGACGGCCGAGAGTCCGACCCCGAGGTCATCCAATCGGCCCTGCGCCTTGGCCTGGGCGCGTTTCTCGAGGCACTGCGATGAGCGTTCGAATTGAGCGGCTCTCGATCCGCGATTTCGGCCCCCTACGAGACCTCGTGCTGGTCCCCGATGACGTAACCGTGGTCTATGGGCAAAACGAGGCCGGCAAGACCTCGTGTATCGACGCCCTGGTCCATGCGCTGCGCGATCGCGTCCGCGACGGCCACAGCAAACTCCTCGACCAGACCCGTGATGGGCCAGGCTTCGAGGGCGAGATCGAACTCATCCTGACACCCGAGGACGGCGGCACGGTGGTGGAGCTTCTGCGCGAGCACCCCTCCTTGGCGCGCCTCTTCATCGTGCGTGACGCCGACCCCTCGCTGGAAGGCGGGCGCACCTGGCTCAATGCAATCCGCGGCCGTCTGATCGGAATTGATCTGGTCCAGGTCGGAGATGCCTTGCGGCGCCAGGCCGGGCTTATGCCCTCGGGCAGTCCGCGCGAGGCACGTGAAGACGAGCGCCAACGGCTAACCGAACGTCTTGCACGGATCGAGGGCTTCATCGCTGACCTGCCGGGCATCGGCCGATTGCTCGAAGAGGTCCACCAGTTGAGCGTGCAGCGGCTATTGGCGCGCACACGAGCCGAGAAATTGCGCGCGGCCGAGCGCTTCGAGCGCTACCGCACGGCAGACCACGCCGCCGGGGCGGTACGCGAGGCCGGCCGGCGCCTGCTGGAGCTCGAGCGTTATGGCGACGCCGACCTCCGTGAATGGCATGAGGCGATCCGCACCCTGCGCGAAGCGGCTGCCATCGCAAAGACCGCCGAGAATGAATCCGCGCGGCTGCAAACCGACCTCATGCTCGCACGAGAAGAGGCCAAAAAGCGCGCCATCGCGAACGACAAATCCCGCACACTTGTCGGGGAAACGCAGCGCAGCGAACTCGCTCCCAACCTGGAAGAAGCGAAAATCGCGACCGCCGCAGCGCGCTCGTGGTCGATCTGGCGCACGCCGCTCGGCATCGCGGCCTTCGTCCTCATCCTGCTCGCGCTCGGACTGGTCTTCCAGGCGACCTCGGGAGTCGGTGCACTCGCGATGCCGCTGGGCATCGGTGCCGGCGCGGCCGCGACCTTCGCCTTGCTCTGCGGCGCACTCTCGATCACCGCGCAGAGTCGTATGCGCAAGGCATCCACAGCCACCGAGGAGCTTCTGGCACGCGCCCGAACGCTGCTCGGCCCACTCGAATCACTGGCCGATTGCGCCGCCCAGCTTCAGCTCGCTGCCGGCATGCTCGAGCGCAACGAGGCCGAATACGGTGCCGCCAAGCGCGCCGTGGGCGTCATTGAAGATCACCTCGCCAGCGCCGGCGGAGTCGAGAAAGACCGCAACCAACGTCTGGGCGAGGTCCAGCGCCAGATTGCCGAGATCCGCGATCGTGTTCACCTCTCTCGCATCGAGCAACTCGAAGACAAAACACGCGACCGCGCCACCACGCAGGCCTCCTTGACGGAATCCCGCCGCACGCTCTCCAGCCTGCTCGGCGAAGTCGACGAGAATAGGCCATTGGAGGATCAGGTTGCGGCGCTCACCATCGACGACCCCGGCGTCGCACCCAACCCGGTCGAACTCGCCTCGCTCGAACACGAACTTGAGGGCTACGACGAGCGCCTCGGGGCTCTGCGCGCCCGCCTCACCGACCAACGCGAACACGCGCTTGCACGCATCGGCATCGGCGACCTCGGCAAGGCGGATGCCGAGCGCAACCGGCTGCAACAAGCGATTGCGGCGATGGACCGCGACACCGCCGGCGCCAAGCTCGCCCTACAGGCCCTGCGCGAACTGGCCTCGGATATCGACCAGCCGTTGCGTGAGGCATTGGGCAGCGGACCGATGGCGGCAGGCCGCTACCTCGCCAAACTCACGGGGGGCCGCTACTGCGCCGTCATCCTCGACGCGGACGGCGGCCTCGCCGTAGAACGCGATGATGGCAGCCGCTTGCCGGCCGAGGCGCTTTCGCGCGGCGCGCGCGACCAACTCGCCCTCGCCGTCCGGCTCGCGCTGGTCCGCCGCCTGCTCGGCGAGCCAGGATTTTTAGTACTCGACGATGCCTTCCTCACCAGCGACGCCGCGCGCCGCGAAGCCTTGGCCGTGGCGATTGCAGACCTTGCCAGCGAGGGCTGGCAGATTCTCTACTTCACCTTCGACCCGGCCCTGCGCGACCGCCTCGCCCAGCTCAATGCCAAGGTAATCGAATTGCCGCCGCCCACCCGCCTGGCCGCCGCGCCGGCAGCCAGGCGGGACGACTAAGGGAAGTCCAAACGGTGCCGCCGTGAGCCCGAGCGAATCACGTCGGTCGCGTTGGCGTACTGGCCGACCTCGGCCTCAGCGCCAGCCGCGCGGGTTTTCTTCGATGCGCTCACGCATTGCCTGGAGCGTTACGTCGAGCCGCTTGGCCTCATCCGGATACAAATTCGACAACTCATGCGCCTCGGCGTCGGCATCGAGTCGCGAGAGATGCGCCCGGTTGCGCCCGTTATCGCCGGTCGAGAGAAGGTATTTGAAGCGGCCCGAGCGGACGGCGCCCGGCAGGGACTCGGTGACGGGGAAGAAAAAGAGTTGGTCGTGCGGACTCCCGGCGCGGCCTTCCAGAAGTGCGCTGATATCGCGGCCATCGATCTCGCGGTCGGCGGGCAGCGGCAATCCGGCGAGTGAGAGAAGCGTCGGGAAGAGATCCGTATTCATCGCGGGTTCCGCGCTGACGGCACCCGCCGGCACGCGGCCAGGCCAGCGCACGATCATCGGCACGCGTTGGCCGCCCTCCAGAATATCGCCTTTGCGCCCGCGCAAGGCACCGGGGCTACCGTTATAATCGGCGCCGTTGTCGCTGGTGATGAAGACCACCGTATTCTCCGCGAGGCCCAGTCGGTCCAGGGCAGCGAGGATCGTGCCGGTGCTGCGGTCGAGATCCTCGACGACATCGCCGTACGTGCCCCCGTCCGATTGGCCTGCGCCCTCGCGGGACGGGTAATGCGGGACGTGCGGAAACGTGTGCGCGACATAGAGGAAAAAGGGCCGCTCGCGATTGGTTTCAAGGAACGCGATGGCTTCGTCGGTGTAGGTCCCGGTGAGCGTCCCTTGGTCGATGCCGCCGGGGCCCAGTGGCGATGCCTCGTCGCGCTCCCCTATCAGGAAGAAGTCGCGCCGATCTTCCTGGAGCACCTCGCCATCGCGGTAGAGATCGAGGGGAGCCATATCGTTGCTCCACAGCACGCCGAGCCACGACTGGAACCCGAAGTCATTGGGGCGATGGCCGGCACGCCCGCCGAGATGCCATTTGCCGATCATCCCGGTCGCGTACCCGGCCCGACCGAGCACTTCGGCGACGGTGATCTCGTCCCGGGGAAGTTCGTTTGCCCAGCCGACCATCCGACGCAAAATACCAAGCATGGAATTTTCCGGGAAGAAAACATGGCGATCCGTAAGGGTGCGCGGTGGGAAGCGGCCGGTGAGGAGAGCCGCGCGCGAAGGGGTGCAGACGGGCGAGGCGGAATAGAAATCCGTCATCTTGAGGCCCTCTGCGGCCGCGCGATCGATATGCGGCGTGCGGATCAGGCGGTTGCCGTAGCTCGATAAATCTCCGAACCCGAGGTCATCGAAAAAAATCACGACGAAATTGGGCGCCGCCGCAGGGTCGACCGCCGGCAGCGCGGCCAGATAGCTCTCCTTCTCGGCCAAGTGCTCGGGCGCCGCCGGCGCGTAGAACCAGCGGATTTGCGCATAGCGCGCGGCAGAGGCGAGCGTCGCCAGGCTGCTCGCGACCAGGATCGAGTAGCCGATAGCCAGGGCCAGGACGCGAAACACTCGTTGCATCGATCGCATGCTCCTATTGCTCCTCGTCAAGCCGCGCTTCGAGGCCCGCGATGAGAATCTCGACCTCGAGCCGAAGCGCGCCGCCTGGTCGCCGAAGGGGCCACCCGGCCGGGCGCCCGCGAGGCCTTCTTGCCCGATTTTGTATTTCCATTTTGCTGATTAGTTAATAAAGCAGGAAAGAACTGCAAGCACGATTACGCCGGTGGCGGTCACCGAACTCCTCGATCTCGATTCAACGCTCGTGGGCTTGCATTATTCTCTGGGTTAAATAAGTGGCAAGAAATTCGGCAGATCAACCAAAGTCCGGGGGAAATCAGATGAGAAAATGCACCCAGAAAGTTCGTGTCCGGGGGCCAGGCCTCGCAGCCGGCCTCGTCGCCATGCTGGTCGCAGCGGGTTCGGCAGGCGCCGCACCGCCCCCTGCCCTGGCCGCCCTGGCCACCACGCCACCGCCAGTCGAAGAATCCGTGTCCGGTGAGATTCCCAGCGGCGCCGCCGCAGAAGGCGACGCGCTGCAGGCGTTGGCCCGCGTCGAGGAGATCGTCGTCACCGCCAGGCGCCGCGAGGAGTACCTCGAAGATACCCCGATTGCCGTGACCGCCATCAGCGCGGCCGGGCTCGAGAACTCGAATGTGACGCGGATCGATCAGATCCAGCAACTCGTACCGAACCTCTCGATCCAGACCGGCGGCTCGAACCAGACCGCGCAGATTTCGATCCGCGGCGTCGGCAGCTCGGGCGTCGGCATCGCCTTCGATCCGGGCGTCGGCCTCTACATCGACGGCATCTACCTGCCGCGCGCCCAGGCAGCGATCTTCGATGTCGTCGATCTGGAATCCGTGCAGGTCTTGCGCGGCCCGCAAGGGACGCTCTTCGGCAAAAATACCGTCGGCGGTGCGCTCAGCGTCACCACCGTCAAGCCCAGAGACGAACTCGGCGCGCTGATCTCGCTACGGCCGGGCAATCTCGGCCAGATCCGCACCCGCGTCACTCTGGACCTGCCGATCCGCATCGGCTGGTTTGACGACAAGCTCTTTTCGCGCCTCTCCTTCGCGAGTCGCAACCGCAACGGTGCCGTCTACAATAGATTCGTTGACGAATACTGGGGCGAGGAGAACGGCCTGAGCTTTCTCGGCGCGCTGCGCTTCCTTCCGGTCCCGGATATCACGATTGATGTGAGCGGCAGCTGGTTCAAGGACCATGTGCACAATCCCCTCGGCGAGTGCGTCGAGGTCCAGCGCACCGGCATCGCCAACACCGATGAGTTCTGGGAGGCCTGCGCCGCGACTTCGCCGCGCGAAGTCTCGATGGACAGCAACCAGATCGCGGCTTCATCCTCGTGGGGCACCTGGGCCACGATCGCGTGGGATGCAGGAGATCTCGGCCACGTCTCGGATATCGTCGCCAAATCAATCACCTCGTGGCGGCGCCAGCTGAGTCCGAGCATCGGCGACGTCGATGCGACGGAACTTCGCATCATCCAGGTCAGCAACTTCGGTGGCGGCGGTACGGGCGGCGAAGCGGGACAGGCCCAGCAGATCCAGCAGGAGGTGCAGCTCGCCGGCTCAGCATGGGAGGAGCGTATCAACCTCATCGCCGGAGCGTTTTTCTTCTGGGAAAAGGCCGACCGGACCAACGGACTCGATGTGCCCACCGTCTTCCAGAAAAGCGCCAATCGGATCATCACCGACAATTTCACCTGGGCGGCATTTGCCCAGGGAACCGTGGCACCGACCGATTGGCTGAGCATGACCGCAGGGCTGCGCTACACCGAGGACCGCAAGCGCGCGCACCAGATCAATCGCAATTTCAATCGGCCGCCCGACGACAACATCACGCGCGATGTATCGGACGAGGCTTCGTTCTCCTCATGGACACCGATGGCAAGCGTCGCCTTCTTCCTGCCCGAGCAATACCTCGAGGCCGTCGCGCTCGACCATCTGATGACCTACTTCACCTATTCGCGCGGCTTCAAAGGCGGCGGCCTGAACGCCGTGCTGGCAAGCGGAGAGGACGGCGGGCTGGTCCCCTACCAGCCGGAAACCCTGGACAATTTCGAGATCGGCGCGAAGGCGATCGCGCTGGACAACCGGCTCACCTTCAACCTGGCGCTCTTCGCAAGCCTCTACGACAGCATTCAACGCACGCAATTGGAGAGCACGGTCGGCGACGACGGAACAATCACCATCCGCTCACTCACCCTGAACGCCGCCTCGGCTTCCATCGAAGGTGTCGAGGCCGAGTTCCAGGCGGTACCCATCGAAGGAATGCTGGTCAGCGGCCTGATCGGCTATTTCGACGCACGCTACGACTCGTTTCCGAACGCGGTCAATGCTCTCGGCGGCGACGCAATCGACCGGAGCGGACAGCAATTCATCCGTTCGCCCGCCTACAACACCTTCGTGAGCATCCAATATTCGATTCCGGTCACAGTCGCCGGCTGGCTCGACGGCTACCTGACACCGCGCATCGAATGGTCCTACCGCGCAGCCGAGTTGTTCACCCAGCCTGAAATCCCGCAGGGCCGACAACATGGCTACCATCTGCTGAATGCCCGACTCAGCTACGCATTCATGGATGGACAGGCACAGGTCGCGCTCTGGGGACGCAACCTGGCCGACGAGCTCTACATCAATTCCGTCCTGCCGCTAGCCGGCGCGCTCGGCATCATCTCGCGCGGCTACGGCCCGCCACGGACCTGGGGCGGCGAGCTGACCTATAGATTCTGAGTGCCGGCGGGCATGGGTGCCGCAAGGTCCAGCCCTCAGCCGAAGCCCCAACCAAAACCGAGGACGTACCAGAGGCCGAAGGCGAGCAGGAATACGGTCACGGCCACCATCGCCGTGAGCCATATAGCTCCCGGAGTGCCCTCGGGACGATCGTCGCCCAAGTAGGCCTTGCTGCGTTGTAGCAGGCAGAATCCGACGTAGGCGGCGGGCAGCAGTAGCCCGCAGACGATATTCGTCGGCACGGCCACCCACACGGCGATATCACTCCAATATACGGCGCCGAGAACGCCGGGGACCGGAAGCCAGGTCGCCAGACGGTGACGCCAGGAGCCAAAGGTGAGATCCAGAAGTTCCATGGCGACGAAGCCACAGGTGAGCATCTGCAGCGTGATCGAGGAGAGCGCCATGCCGAGGACGCCGATACCGAAAACGAGCCGGCCTGCGGTCGGCCCGACACCGTGCGCGAGCACCTGAGCGGCCTCGACCGGGGAGAGTTTCATCCCCTCGTAGGACGGCTCGAGGTGCAGCGTATTCGCGGTTGCGATCACCACCAGGCTCACCGCCAGGGTGTAGGGGACGGCCATGCCGAGCAGCAGGTCTACCCGAGACAGCTCGCGATGTTCCCGCCCCCAGCCCTTCGCCAGCAGTGTGTAGGGATAGAGAAATACCATATTGACGCCGACTGCGGCCGAGATTCCCGACAGCACCAGGGTGACGCCGGCAACGCCATTGCGCGTACCGGGGACGCTGGGCACAAAGAAGCCGCGCAGCAGCTCGCCCCAATCCCCGATACCGGTACGAAAGACGACCCAGCCGAAGCAGACCACGATACCCCAGACCATCACCTGCAGGAGGCGCTCGTAGGCGCGCGTCCACCACTCCGAGTGGCCGTAGAGACCAGAGACAACGAGCGCCCAGAGCAACACGACCAGACCGGCCGCGCCTGGAGACACGCCGGGGTAGCCCGCCAGGTCGGCCAGGTCGGCGAGCACCGCGGAGGACAATGCGTATTGGGGAAATTGCCAGATGATGGACGAGAAAAGCGCACCGAGGGCCCACGCCCAGGCAAAGAAGGGCCCGGCGTGCTCGCGCATCGCCGGCCAGGGCCGCCGCCCGGTGGAAAGCGTCTGCCACGAGATGGCCGAGAGCATGCAGAGGCCCAGCACCATCGCGAGCGGCGCCACCCAGAGGAGCTGATAGCCGAAGATCGCGCCAGCAAAAATTGCAGCGGAGACGGTTCCGCCGCCGAGCGTCATGGCGCTCTGCATATACCCCGGTCCGAGCATCCCGAGGTAGCCCCGCACCCGCGCTGGTAGCGGCCGCGCAGCGAGATCGGTCAGAACCTCGCGCTGACGCAGCAAAGCGTCGGGGTCGGGCGGGCTCGCCATGCGGAGCCCCTGCCAGGCCTCTTCTGCTTTCTCGTGCTTCATGCCGACGCCTCTCCCGCGAGCCGATCGAGGGGAAGACGGCCGTCCCAATCGATAGCAAGCGCATATCCGAATCCCGTCGCATGCTGACACGCCAGCGACATCTCGCCGTCGCAGATCCTGAGCACGATCCTCTCGCCGCGGCGCTCGTAGAGATCGGGGTGCGCCAGCAGCGCCGCTTCCGCTTCTGCCGGCGGCACGACGTCGAGCCCGGGAAAGAAATGATGCCCATTGCGCTCGCTATGCGGCAGGCCCAGGGCCGCGACCAATGTGAGATCCTGCTGCAGCGACAGAACAGGCAAGTTGGTCAGATCTTCGCTGGTCTGGAACGCATCGCCTCCGCGCACGAGGCATAGGGCACGATTGGCAAGAGCGCGGAAGATGCCTTTGCAATTCTTGACCGACACACCACGGTAGCCGATTTCCCACGCACGGGAGAACGCATCGATCGAATCGTCGGCCTCGTCAATCAGCAGGGGCGCCGTCTGCCCAAGAGCGTGCACATCGTCCGCGGTCGTGGGGTCGAAGGTGCGCGCTCGGGGTAGTGGCTGTTCGATATAGGCCAGGCCCTCGACGAGGCGTCGCCCATCAGGGTCCGAAGCGAGCCGGTCGATGAGGCGTGCGAGCTGCGCTAGATCTTCGTATTGCTCGTTGCCATCCAGAGTGATCAATGGCGTGATCGGGACGTGCTCGGCCAGCACATGCGAAATCTGGATGAGACGATGGAAGTCGGCCGCGGGATCGCCGCCCACCTTGAGCTTGAAGGCACGCAGGCCGTAGCGACGGATATCCTCCTCCAGCGCCACCGGATGATCATCGCGGCCACGCAACTCGGCTGCCACCTCGCTGGCGCGCAATACGTCGACGCCGCCGACCGTATGCCGCACCACAACCCGATCGGGCGGCCGCGCCGCGAGCAAGCCCGCACCGGTCAGTCCTGCCGTCTCGGGCAGGAGTGCGCCAGGATCGAAGCCGAAAAGATCCTGCTCCAACGCGTGCCGAAACGAGAGCTGCGCCGCCCGACACGCCGCGTCGATCAAGGCCCGCTCCAACAACGCTACGCCGAAGCCGTCGACCAGGGCTATCCCGCTGGCAAGCTGCCCTTGCGTGCAACGCGTATCGGCCTCACGCCAGATGCCGAAGGGCGTGCCCGCAGCACCGCGAAACGCGGTGGCGGCGCGCCGAGCGCTGGCGAAAAGCTGCTCCCAGTCCTCGGCCGGACGACTCACCGGGTTCTTGGCGAACCATTTGGGCATCGCCAGATCGGCGCTATAGCCGGACCACTCGCGCCCATCGACCTCGATCACAACCCGGGCCGTGAGGAGCGGTGCCTCGACCAGGGTGACCTTGCCAAAACGGAAGGGAATCCGCGTCCGGCAATGCCGGCCGGCGAATGCGACGGATCGGATCTTCAGCTCCATGATTGACTCCCGGTTGAAGTTGACATGTAACTAACGAGTTAGTTATAATTGTGCAAGCCGTAAAAACCAGTAAATCCGTTACGTTTGCCCAAGCCATGAGGAGGCCGTCTTGCCCGCCCGCGCCGTTCAGAGACAACCCCGCAGCACCGCCGGCCAGGCCGGCCGCAGCCGCCGACCGCGTGACGCGGGCCGCACCCGCAGCGCTATCCTGGCCGCAGCGACGCAGGAGTTTGCCGGCAACGGCCTGGCCGGGGCGCGGGTCGACGAGATCGCGCGCATCGCCGGAGTGAACAAGGCCCTCCTCTATCACTACTTCGGCAACAAGGAGGCTCTCTTCGGCATCGTCCTCGAAGAGGCCTACGCGAATATCCGCGACGCCGAGGCGGCGCTCGAGCTCGGATCGCTCTCCCCCCCCGAGGCAATGGAGCGTCTGGTCACCTTCACCTGGCGCTATTTCGTCGAGCATCCGGATTTCATTCGGCTCCTGAATTCCGAGAATCTCCACCTCGCCCGACACCTGAAGCGCTCGGAACGGGTCCGCGCCCTGCAGAACCCCCTGATCGATCGTATCGGCGAGATTCTCGATCACGGCGCCGCACGCGGCGAATTCCGCCCCGACGTCGACCCGATCCAGCTCTATATCACGATCGCGGCGCTCGGCTATTTCTATCTCTCGAACGCGCACACCCTGGGGACGGCCTTTGCCCGCGATCTGCTGTCAGAGAAGGAACAACAAGCCCGTCTTGACCACATCCACGACGTCGTGCGCGGCTACCTGCGCCCCGAGCCAGCCGCATGAGTCGCCACCCGAGCACGCGCATCCGCCGGGCACGCACGATTCGCGGCATGGCCGCCGTGCTGCTGCCCTTCACCGAAGCGGGCGAGATCGATTGGGCCGCCTACCGCAGCCTTCTCACGCGCACCGCCGCCAGTGGCCTCACTCCGGCAGTCAATATGGATACCGGCTACGTCCAACTCCTCGACGCCGAAACCCGCCTACGCATCCTCGACACGGCCAAGGAAGTCGTAGGCGCCGCGTTCGTGGCCGGGGCGTATGTCGCCGACCAGCCACACGATACGTGGAATCACGACGCTTACGCACGCGCCATGGAAGCGATCGCCGCGCGCGGCGGTACCCCTATCGTCTTCCCCTCGTACGGCCTCGCAGCGCTTGACGGCGCGGATTGGGCGGGAGCCCACGCCGAGCTGGCGCGCACCAATGACAGCTTCATCGCCTTCGAGCTTGGCCCCATATTCGTGCCCTACGGGCGCATCTACGACCTTGCGGCCTACGCGCAGCTGCTCGACATTCCACAATGCATCGGTGCCAAGCACTCCTCGTTATCGCGGCGCCTTGAGTGGGAAAGACTGGCACTTCGCGACCAGCGCCGCGACGATTTCCTCGTATTGACAGGAAACGACCTCGCCATCGATATGGTGATGTACGGGAGCGACTACCTTCTTGGCCTGGCCGCGTTTGCCCCGGAGCATTTCGCCAGGCGTGACCGCTTGTGGAAGAGCGAATCCGCGGCCTTCTACGAGCTCAACGACCTGCTGCAATACCTCGGCCACTTCGCCTTCCGCGACCCGGTGCCGGCCTACAAGCACGACGCCGCCATGTTTCTGCATCTGAATGGCCACATCGACAGCCCCCGAACCCACCCGAACGCGCCCGAGCGGCCCGCGAGCGACCGCGCCCCGCTGGAGGATATCGCGCGGCGCCTGGAGGAATTCGCATGAGCGGAATCGTGAAACTCGCCAGGCTCCAGACCGAGGCGAAGCTGCGCGCCCGCCTGGCCGAGCTTGGCATCGACCTGCCCTTCGACGCCGAGATGGAAGCGCACGGGCCGCTGGCCGAGCCGCTTGAGGTGGCGGGCCGCACCCTGGGAAACCGCTTCGCGATCCTGCCCATGGAGGGGTGGGACGGCACCACCTCCGGGCGGCCGAGCGATCTCGTGCGTCGCCGTTGGCAGCGCTTCGGCGCGAGCGGCGCCAAGCTCATATGGGGCGGCGAAGCCTACGCCGTGCAGCCCGAGGGCCGCGCCAACCCACGCCAGCTCGCGCGCAACCCGGAGAGCGAACGCGACCTCGCCGAGCTCTGCGCGCTCGTCGTGACCTCGCACGGAGAGAACGAGGAGCGCAGCGACGATCTCCTTGTCGGCCTTCAGCTCACGCACTCGGGGCGCTTCTCTCGGCCCCACGGTGAACCAGCACCACGCATTGCGTTTCGCCACCCGATTCTCGACGCCCGCGTCGGCGTCCAGTCGGACGACGCGCTGCTGAGCGATATGGAGTTGGACGACCTAGTCGGTGACTACGCCGCTCTGGCACGACTGGCACAAAACGCCGGCTTCGACTTCGTCGACATCAAGGCATGCCATGGGTACCTGAGCCACGAGCTGCTCTCCGCCAGCGAGCGGCCCGGACCCTACGGCGGCGATCTCGAAGGGCGCTCGCGTTTCCTGCGCCGCACGATCGCGGCCGTGCGTCGCGAGGCGCCTGAACTCGCGCTCGGCGTGCGCCTATCGATCTTCGACCTGCATCCGTTTCACGCCGGTCCGGACGGCGCAGGCCGGCCCGAAAGGTCGGCCCACCGACCCTTCGGCGGCAATACCGACGGCCTCGACTTCGATCTGACGGAGACCTCGGCACTGGTCGGGATGCTTGAGCAGGCCGGGGTCTCCATGCTCTGCACGACCGCCGGTAGCCCTTACTACAACCCGCATGTGCAGCGCCCTGCGTTCTACCCGCCGTCGGACGGCTACCGACTGCCCGAAGATCCGCTGGTCGGCGTCGCCAGACAGCTGCGCGCCACGGCAGAGCTCAAGCGGCTCCATCCGCGGCTCTGCATCGTGGGCTCCGCCTACACCTACCTGCAGGAATGGCTGCCACGTGTCGCCCAGGCGGTGATCCGAGGCGGCGGGGCCGACGTGATCGGCCTGGGCCGCATGGTGCTCTCGTACCCGGAACTGCCACGCGATGTTCTGCTCGGCACGCCGCTCGCGCGTAAGCGAGTATGCCGCACATTCAGTGATTGCACGACGGCACCCCGCAACGGCCTCGTCTCGGGCTGCTACCCACTCGACTCGTTCTACAAGGGTCGCCCCGAGTTCGCCGCACTGGCGGCAGCGAAGCGAGAGGTGGGCTGAGGTAGCGGGCCGGTCCGCAACCAACGAGTCCGGCGATCCCGCGAGACTTCCCGGACGGAGCGCAAGAAGTCATCGACCGAGCTGGCCTGGAGCCCCGCTTCGCGAGCCTGCCCGGGTTGCTGACCATTGGGGTCCCGAGTCCCTGATAAAGAAGCTGCTCTCCCTAGAGGTCCGCTCGCAGAGCTGGCAGAACCCGCAGGAGAGTGGCGGCGACGAGGGCGGTCGTGAGCAGGCCGAAGAGAATCGCGCGGCGCAGGGTCCCGGCGCGCCAACCGACCACAGCAGAGGCAAGCACCGCGCCAAGCAGATAGATCGAGTAGCTGATCCCCACAATCGACATCGCCGGCACGCCCCAATCACCCAAGGCGGTCAGCAAGGCCGCACTGCCGAAAGCGAGATTCGCAGAGCCCGCCTCCCATTCGAAGAAGGTCGCGCGGCCCAGGCCCATCGCCTCGTGCCCTTCGCGCATGGCACCAGCAAGAAAGATATGGCGGAACGCACTCAGGAGCCCCACCGAGCCCAGGCCCCAGAGGCAAAACGAGCGTAAGGCCTCCTCGGCATCCTTGCCGCCGAGCGCAATTCCGACAAAAATCCCGAACCCGCTGAGGATTCCAACGAGACCCGCCGCGCTCAGCGAAAATCTCCACAAGTGGCGTTATTCAGGCCATCATCAAAGGCGTCACAATCCACACCCAGAACAAATGCCCCGTCCGCCATCGAGCAGGCGCGGCAGGCCATCTCGGTCTCGAGGCAGGCCGCCACCGCATTGGCGTCGGTTCCCTCGACACAACTGCCGCCCATCTGCGTCAAGTCGATGCCCGGGGTCAGACATCGCTTGGTGATCTGGAAGGAGAGCTTGGCGACGGCCTTCGCCACCTTCCCTCGCGCATCCGCCTTCACGACATCGAGGCAATATTTCAGGCGCGCGATCGAGGCAATCGGATCACCGCGGCCTGCGACCTCGCGCTTCACGCACGAACTGAATTCCTTGAACATCGTCAAGCCGATTTTGTCGGTGAATTTCTGCACCGTCAGCTGACAGACGGATTTCTGCTTGTTCGCCTTGACGGTTGCGTCAATGACGGTCGCCGCAGGGTCTCCACCAAAGACGGCGATAAGAGCCGCCGCCCCCTCGCCAGCGAGAGCGGTCGCGATATCTGCGGCCGAAACAAACCCGAAGCCCGGCAACTCGGTGCACTTCGCCGCCTGCACGGCCTCGAATTTGACCGCCAGCGTCCGCATCCTGGCCCGACGATCCGCGCGCGGGCACTCCGCCAGGGTCATCCCGGACAAGCGACCCTTCGAAGCATCGCGGGAACAGCCCTGATTTTCGACAAACTGTAACTTGGCGACCTTCGCTGCCCAGATCGCGTTCTGCTGCAGGCATTTGCGCGCCTCGGCCGAAAGCGCCGTCTCGGCGAGGCAGAGCGCCGAGCAGCCGTCGCCTTCCACTCCGTTACCGTCGTCACATTCTTCGCCGGCACTTGCGTTGGTCGTTCCATCGCCACAAACCACCGCCGTGCAATCGACATCGCAGCTACTGCTCTCACCAGCATCATCGCAAGACTCGCCGGCGTCGATCACGCCGTCGCCACATAGCGCCGCGCCCCCTTCGCCGACGATCGAGGTGCTGGTATTCGCGCTGATGGTTGCGTTTCCGGCACTACTGACCGAGGCGCTCCCCTGGAGAGTCACGCCGCTCGAGATCGAGACATCATCGATATACCAACCCTGCCCGGCGATACTGGAATCCGTGCCCAGTCGGAAACGGAGACGCACCGTCTGCCCGGCGAAATCGGCGAGGTCGACCAGCGAAAGAATATAGGAACCGCTTGAGCCAGAAAACCCGCTGCGGCCACCGATCGGGTTTCCGTGATCCCCCGAGATTTCCCCGTCGTATCCGTTGTCGACGAACTTCGAGCCGATATCCGTCCAAGCGCCACCGGCCGAGGCGATCTCGAGCACGCCGCCATCAAATCCGCTTTCAAAATGGTAAGAATGCCAGAAACGGAGCTCGGCGCTCGCGGGCAGCAGAAGAGAGTTGGCGATCTCCAGGTATTGGTCACTGACCTCGGCGACATCCGCGGCGAAAAAGGACTGGCCGGTGCCTTCGCCCGTATCCGCGCAACTGGGGTCGCTCAGGTCCGGCCGCACCAGCACCAGTCCCTCCATGGACATCACAGCCACCAGGCCGCTAGCGAAATAAGGATAGACGCTCCATGCGCCTTGAAAAATGGCCGTGTCGGAGTCGGGATACACGTCGAAGGAAGCCACCTCACAGAGATCGACGGACGCGAGGTCCGTCAGCTTCAGGATCCGGAGACCCGCCGTATAATTGGCCTGATAGGCGAAGCTCCCTACAGTATAGAGGTTGTGGTCAATCGCAGGTAAATCCCCGGTATGGGCACCGACAAAGATCGGCGCGTCGAGGTCGGCCACGTCGAAAATATAGGTTCGGGTATTGTGTCCGGAGGCCTCCTCGTCGCCCTCATCTCCCACCAGAAGATAGCGCTGACCATCCGCCAGCCAGCCCTGATGAATATAGGACGAACCACTGTAGGTCGACCTTGAAAGCTGGACGATATTCGCCTTGTCGGTCACGTCGACGATCGTGATGGTGTCCTCGTTGAAGGAAAAGCAGATTTCGCGGCCGGAATAATCGGAATCCGGTCCGGCGTAGACCACGCATTGCGCGTCATGCGTGTAGCCGTCGCCATCGTAGCAGCCGGCATAGGCCGGGTTCATGGGGTCGGAAATATCCACGATATAGAGGCCCCCCGAACAGACATCGGCACCGACGATATAGGCAAAGCCCGTGTCCTCGTTGATCACGATATTATGCGCCGAGCCGAAGGTGGACATATGGGCCGTCGCCGTGAAGGATGCCGGCGGTGTGGCCACCGAACGGAGCTGCGTCAGGTCGAAAATCTGCAACCCATGCCCGCTCGCCTCACTGACGATGAAGGCATGGTTCGCGTAGACCTTCATATCGCGCCAGTCGCTATTGCTCGTCTGCGTGGGCAGATTGCCGAGATAAACAGGCGCCGAGGGCACGCTTGCATCAATGAAGGCCGTACCGTTGGAACGGCCCATCAATATATATTCTTTCTGCGTGCCGGGGTCGGTCCAGCCCCAGCCGTCGGCCCCCTCGCCGCCGCCGATCGAGGAAATCGGATAGTAATATTCGAGGTCTACGTCCTGACAGCTGAAGACTCCCGCCTTGCCATCGGTGCAACTCGTCGCACCGACCTCGGTCGAAGGAACCTTTGCGCTGCGGCCCGAGCCGCCGAAGGCGTTGGCGCTGCTGAGCGCCCAATCGACCATACCCGCGCCATGGCTGACGGCCCAGCGCGAAGCGCCGGTTTCCATATCGTCGGCGAAGAGAATGCCCCCGCCGCCGGGCGCCACGACCGTCACGACGAAACTACGTTGGGCCGACGCCCCGGCTGCCAGATCGAAAGCCGGCCAGGAAATGGTCCCGCCGAATTCGCTGCCCGTGTGGCTGGCCGATGCACTGATATAGGAGGTGCCCGCAGGTACGGCCGCGACGGCAACCACCGCGGTTGCGGCTTCGGCATCTTCGTTGCGGATGGTCAGCGTGTAGGTGAGCACTTCGCCGCTTACGGCGGGGATCGGCGAGGCCGCCAGGCTGAGCGATAGACCGCCGCATTGCGCGCCGCTGAAGATCCCCCGCTCGCACGCCGCACTGCGAATGGCACCAGCATTGGCACCGCCATGAAGATCCGCGTCCGCCTGCACAAGAGCGTTGGCGGCATCCACCATGCTGGCGCTACAGGGGACCGCAAAATGATGCTCCAGAACAATCCGGTCAGCGCTCAGAGCGCCGATTGCCGCACGAATATCCCAGAGGAGGCGCGACCAGATCTCCCCATCGTCATGAACAGAACCCGTCAGATCGCCGGGATAGAGCTTGCTGCCATCGACCCGGCGCAAGCACGGGGGCGTGTCGCTCGAGTACGAACTGGCGTCCCATTCGCCAACGCAGGCGGCGTCACTGGCCTGATAGGTCGGGTCGCCGATGCCGGCATAGAAGCTGGCGGCAAGGTAGTCGCCAAAGCCCTCGCCCATCGCCCCCATCTCGCCACCGCCCCAGCAGGAATTCTGATTATGCTGGATGGCGTGGCCATATTCATGTGCGACGATGTCGGCGTCTTCGGCATCATCCACGCCGCCGTCACCAAAATGAATCGCATCGTCGCCGGTCGAATAGAACGATTGGTCTTCTTCGTCCCAATGCGGGTTGGCCAGAGTCGGGAAGTCGCGAATTCCGTTCGCAGCGCCGACATGGTCGTCGAAGCCGAGTTCGTGAAAGTAGCGCTGGAGCTGGTCGACCGTATGATATACGAGCGCTTCTTCAAATCGGTCGTCGTCGCGATCGTATTCGTAGATGCGATCGACCTCGTCCGCCACCGTCCAGGTCTTGCCTCCCCCGAAGGTGACGTCCACGTATTCGCCCACCAGGCGCCCGGTGCCGGGATCC
>JAYGCM010000056.1:0-48580 GCA_046583355.1 Deltaproteobacteria bacterium | reverse complement strand
GGAAAAGATGGTTCGCTCCCGCCGAGCCGGCAACCGCGTAGATGTCGGGCCAGCCGTCGGCATCAAAATCACCGACCGCGACACCGCCGCCGAGGGCACGCGGGTCGTGCATATCCATGGCACCAGCAAAGCCGTGTACATAGGATACCCCCGCGGTCGCCGTGACGTCGGTGAAATTCCACGCCGCTCCGGAGGTTGCCGGCAGAGCCACGAGGAAAGACAAGCTGAAAATCGCGACCAGGTCGCGGATGGGAGTTTCAGAAGTTGGGAACGTCATGGGAATTGCGCCACCCAAGAAGCGGCTGGGGACATCAGAGCATGGGTGTTTCATTCCGGGCAACAGTGGAATCCGCGCTGGACATAAATTCCACTTGCGCTCCGAGGTAGCGCACCCGATAAATCCGTCGCCGCGGCGCACACAGTACGGCAGAAACGATGCATGCAGGATCACCTGATGCTGTCTCGACTATTGTCCAATGTCGCGTTGGTCCAGCTCTTGAGTCGGTGCCTCCACCCATCGGGCCGGTTGACCCGTCGCACGTGACAACGTGGTGCCCTTTCGCGTAGAGCATTCGGCATGCGGAAACCCATCTCATTGGTCGTATTGCTTCTCTTCGTCGCTGCCTGCAGTGATGCCCCACCCACAGTTGATCCTGGTACGGGCGCCTGGGAGCTGGTGGCGCGCGACGAGGTCCGCGCCGTCTGCGGCCTCGACCCCGACCTTCTCGAGGAAGCAGACCGCGAGCTCGGCGCTGCCTACGCGATCGTTCGGTACGGCAGGCTTTGCCACGAATATTACCCGGAAGAAGAGTACCCGAACGGTGAAGACCGGCCCGAGGAGGTCTTCTCCGCCACCAAAACACTCGGCGCCGTCGTCACCGGTATCGCCGCCTGGCAAACACGCGATCTACCGCTTGATGGTCGCAAAACCGGTCCGCTCGACGTAAACAACCGGGCCGATCATTGGCTCGATGATTTCACCTTCAACCCCGATGCCCATATCGGCCATATCCTTGGCATGGTCGGCTTCAATGAGGACCTGACCTTCCCGAACCGCCGCTTCATCTATGACACCATCGGCGACCGCGAGATCAACCGCCTGAGCGATATTTTGAACACCGCGATCCAGCAGGACCCGGAGCGGCTCGGCGCGAACCTCGATGAGTTCACACAGCGCTTTCTCTTCACGCCGCTGGGCATGCACGAGTCGACCTGGGGCAGCGCCACACCCGGCGATCCGACCCAACCGGGCGGGGCCGACAAGATCTTCGCCTTCACCTGGGCCAGCACTCTCCATGATATGGCCCGTCTCGGTCTGATGATGCTCAATAAGGGCACCTGGAACGGCGAGCGAATTCTTGCGGAGGATTACCTCTACCGTCTCACCCATCCGTCCTTCGAGGATGCCAACGGGAGTTACGGCTACCTCACCTGGCTCTCCTCACCGTCTAACCCGGGGTTCTTCGGAACCTGTACGCCGGCCGCCCTGTGGAACGAATACCCGCATGGCGAGCTTTCCGAGGCGCCCGATTGCGACTACCCAAGCGGCCTCTCCTGCGAACAGCAATTCGATATCGGAGCTTGGAGTGCGGCTGGACTCTTCGGTCAATATATCGTCGGTCACCCCGGCCTGGATATGGTCCTAGTCGGAAAATATATGGGCGACGAACTGTTGCCGAACAGATTCTGGGCAGCGGTGCGCCCGGCCCTGGTCGCCGAAGATCCGCTCTACGCCGGCGACGAAGAGGCCTTCTGCGCGGCCTATGGCGCCAATGCCTACGCGCCGGATCGGCAGAGCTGAAACTCGCCCCGGTGCAAAGGCCGGACCTCTATTTAAGAATCCGTGCGACCGCCTCGGCGCAATTATCGGGGTCGAGGATGGTCAGAACCGGCGTCTTGCTCGGCATCTGCAAGGTCGAGTGGATATTCACGAGCATATCCATCTTGTCCTTGAAGGGCGGGCAAGCGATCGTCGGCTGAGTTGAGTTCGCGCCCACAAAGCCCGAGAGCGCGTTGGAGCGCCCGGCGATCGTGATGTAGACTAGGCCCGCCTGGCCCGCGTTGGTGTCGAGAATCTCCAGGACCTTGCGCGGCTCTTTATGAGCCGAGGCGGCATGCTGCTCCCAGGCGACGCCACGCGCGTCGAGGCCGTCGGTGATTTGCTTTGCCCAAGGCTCGTCGGCCGTCGAGCCCATGATCAGAATTGCTTTCATGATGCTTTCTCAATGTTGGTTCGGAGCCGGTCGCCAATCGGCGTACCTGCGTCCGGAAACGCGAAGCTCTGCCCGGTGATCTTCTCGTAGAGATGAATATAGCGGCGCGAGAGTTCGACCACGAGTTCGGCCGGGGCCTCGGGCAGCTGCGCGTCGTTATAAGGGTCGCAATTGTCCTTGAACCAGAGACGAAGGAATTCCTTGTCGATATTCTCCGGCTCCCCGCCCGCCGTCATGCGCTCTTCGTAGGAATCCGCCAGCCAATAGCGGCTGGAGTCCGGCGTATGGATCTCGTCGATCAGCAGGATATTGCCGGCGGCGTCGCGCCCCATCTCGTATTTGGTATCGACGAGAATGAGCCCGTGCTCCGCGGCAACCTTCTGCCCGAAGGCGAAGAGTTCAAAGGCGATATCGCGGCATTTCGTCCAATCGGCCTCGCTCATCCAGCCCTCGGAGACGATCTCGGGCGGCGCGATCGGCCGGTCGTGGTCGGCTTCCTTGGTGGTCGGCGTGATGAGATTCGCCGCGAGCTTCTGGTTCTTGCGCAACCCCTCGGGCAGCGCGTTGCCGCAATAGTTGCGATCGCCATCTTTGTAGACGGTCCAGAGCGAGGTGCTCGTCGAGCCGGTGATATAGCCGCGCATCACGAACTCGATCGGGAAGACTTCGCATTTCGCAGCGATCGTCACGTTCGGGTCGGGAATACTCAGAACCTGGTTCGCGACGATGTGTTTGGTCTGCTCGAACCACCATGCGCTGGTCTGGTTCAACACCTGCCCCTTGAAGGGAATCGCCGCGAGTACACGGTCGAACGCACTCTGGCGGTCGGTGGTGATCAGCGCGATGCGGTCGCCGAGATCATATTGATCGCGCACCTTGCCCTGCGTCTTCTTTCCCTGCGTCAGGGACGTCTCGACGAGACAATTGCCGAGCTGTGCACGGATTTTCTCGGTATAACTCTCAGGTGTCTGAATTGCTGCGCTCTGCATCTCCCCCTCCTTCCAGTCCGGGTCCAAAGCCTAGAGGTCCGGCCGGAAAGCGCAACGAAACACAAAGAACACCGATTGCAGCCGGTGGCGAGGACATCGCTGTTTCGAGCCTCTCCCGATATCCCGTTCGGTCGATCATCAACCGATTCCCCCGTGAAAATTCGGAGTTGGCATCCGAGTTTTCACGAAACTATCCGACAGCCTCCGCAACGAGTGGAGCGGCCTACTCCATTGCCTGACGCAATGCGCGCGGCGGCTGGCCGAACCAGCGTCGGCAGCTGCGCGTGAGGGCGGATTGTTCGCTGTAGTCCAGTAGGGCGGCCACCTGCCCCAGCGAGAGTTCGTGCTCGGCCAGGTAGTCGCGCGCGAGATTCCGGCGCACAGCATCCTTGACGTCGGCAAACGAGCTCTGCTCGGCGCGTAGGCGGCGCTGCAAAGTGCGCGGGTGGAGACCCAATGCAGCGGCGACGTCCCGGCACCCGCTCTTGCCCGTGCCCAGGGAACGCCGCACAAGAGCTTGGGCGCGAGCGACAAAGGGCATCTCCGGGGTGATCGATTGAATCTCCAGATAATCGTAGGCGAGTTCACGCAGCTCGCGACGCCCCGCGCGGATCGGCAGAGCCAGATCGGCCGCGTGCAATTCCAATGCGGCCACCTCGGCATGGAAGGTGATGGGGACACCGAATTGCACGCGGTAGCTTGCCAGGCGCGCCTTGCGTGCATGCGGGAGGTGCACCGCGAGGAGAGGCCGGCGCCCCTCGGCGAGAAGCGACACCACCCGAACGATCGACATAGCTCCTCCATCCCCTCCTGAAGATCACTGTCGCACAAGGGTAAAACATTGTCGCACAAAGGCAAGTCTCTCGAGTTCAGTCGCGCTAGAAATTCTTCTATGTCGACACTCTCGATCGGCCAGGTGGCCTTCAACCACCTCGGCAGCACGAACCTCTCTGCATGGTACTGCCGCGGCCTGGAGCTGCGGCCCAGCGGAACAACGTTATTCGGCGGCCCGCCGGCCGCGAAGGTCAATGGCCTGCCGCACCCCCTTTTCCCCGGTCGCTGGCTGACGGATGGAAGGGCGTGGTTTCAACTCGAGTTCTTTCGTTTCCTGTCGCCCAAGCCGGCCACGCGCCGGGCCGACGAGAGTCCGGCCGACCATGGCATCATGAACGTCGCGATCGTCGTGCGCGACCGGGCGACTTTCGACGCCACGTTTGCGCGCTGGGTGGCCTGCGGCCTGCGCCCGAACAGCCCCACCCCGCTTGATGTCGGGATCTTCCGTGTGATGTATTTCGAACTCCCCTCGGGGCAAAATATCGAGCTGGTCTATCCGCGCCGCTGGGCATGGCAGCTCACCGGCTTCCGGCCGGCTCGAGAGGAGAAATTAAAATGAAAGTTTTTGTCACCGGCGCGCTCGGCTTCATCGGAAAGGCCCTCTCCGAGCGCTATCGGAAAGCAGGCGCCGAGGTCATCGGGGTCGACCGCATGGCCGATGCGAGCCTCGGTGTCATCGCCGGCGATGTCGTCGAGCCGGCGCATTGGAGCGAGCACCTGCGCGGCTGTGACCTGCTTTTCCATACCGCAGCCATCGTCTCCAACGTCGCCAGCGAGGCCGATTTCTGGCGGGTGAATGTACTCGGCACGCAGCGCCTGGCCACTGAGGCGGCCCGCCGGGGCGTCGGTCGCTTCATCCAACTCTCTTCGGTTGCGGCCTTCGGTTTCGATTTCCCCGACGGCATCGACGAGAGCTTCCCACTGCGCGCCACTGGCAACCATTATGTCGATACCAAGATTGCATCGGAACATATCATCCTGCAAGCTCATGGCGCCGGCGAACTCGAAGCAACGATCATCCGCCCGACCGATGTCTACGGGCCCGGTTCCCGCCCCTGGACCATCCTGCCGGTCGAAATGATGCGCACAGGGCAATTCCTCCTGCCCGACAAGACCCGCACCATCTTCAGCCCGGTCTATATCGATAACCTCCTGGACGGCCTCGAGGCAGCTGGATCGCGGCGCGAAGCCGCGGGTCAGGTATTTATTCTAGGCGACGGCATCGGCGTCACGACCGAGGAATTCTTCGGCCATTATGCGCGGATGCTCGGCCGCGGTCCGATCCGCTCCCTGCCGGCACCGCTCGCCACCCGCCTGTCCGGCATCGCTGGCAGCCTGCTCACGGCATTGGGCCGCGACACCGAGATCGGGAGCGAAACCATGCGCATGCTCTCGCGTCGGGGGACCTACTCGATCGACAAAGCACGCCGCCTGCTCGGCTATGCGCCGCGCATCGATCTCGCCGCAGGCATGCAAAAAACCGAATCATGGCTCCTGGAAAAGGGCCTGATTCCCCGTCGCGGATGAGCTCCATCCGCAACAACCAAGGGAACAAGAATATGACGAACGAAGACTCCACCACCAACCGTTCAGCACTCCAGGTGCCGAGATGCTTCTGATCTTCGATAGCGACAACGATCGCTGGCTCGACAACCACCTCGCCGACGGCACGACCATCCATCTCGGCATGCGCTTCTTCAAGGCTTTCGAGAAGATTACTCCAGAAGCGACGGCCGAACTGAACGTTCTCGAGCTCGTCGATATCGTGGCCGCGGGAGACGCCTGAATTGGCCGCGGTCTGGCGCAATGCATTCATCAGCGGCGCGGCCAGTGGCATGGGCCGACGCCTCGCCGAGAAGCTGCTGGAGCGCGGTACGGACATCGCCGTCTTCGATCTCGCGACGGACGAAGAACCACGCGCCGACCTCCTGCGCCGGGCGCAGGCGCGCGGCGCGAAATGCACCTTTCATACCGTCGACATCCGCGATGCTGCGGCGCTTGCGACGAGCGTGCCACCGGTGACCCGATCAGCCTTGAGTTGAAGAAATTCTCGGGCACCCTCTCGGTCGAGCAGGCATGCCGGGAAATCCTCGCCGGTCTCGACGCCGGACGGACCACCATCGTACCAGGACGTCGTGCCCGGCTGGCTCGGTGGCTCTCACAAAAACTCCCCAAGCTAATGGACGCCGTCGCCGACCAAATGGTGCGACGAGAATTGCGCCGCAGCTAGCGGTCCGGCCGAAAAGCCGGCCTGCATCCGGACGCCACTTCTGGCTGCTAGTCTGCGTCACGCTCCTGTCGGAATAGCTGTGCTATTCCTCGGTCGCGTTCCTTGCCAGCAGCCAGAATCGACGCCCTCTGTGCCAAGCCCTGCTTTTCGGCCGGACCTCTAGAGGCGCCGCCTATTGCCCGCTCGATGCGTGGCTGCGGATGCAGGACGGTGGTAGCGTCGCCTTCAGATGAGTTCTCGGTTCGCAAGAATATTCGCTCTCGCCATCTTGCTGCTTGCCGTGGGCGAGACGCTGCTCGCGCATTGGCTCTCACTCGCATGGCGTGGCCGCGGGCTGGGCGGGCTGGAGTGGTTCGCGGGCGGCACCGCGTTGATCGGCCTCAACTATGTGCTGTTCCCGCTGGCGCGGCGGCGCATGCACGGGCGTGGTGCCGCGCTTGTCGCCAGCCGCACTTTCATCCTCGGCAGCGTCGGCGCCTTGCTGACGGGCATCCTGCTGGCCTTCGTCTTCATACTCATCCAGGGCGGCGCCTGGGTATCGGGCACATCCGGCAGCGAACACGATATTCTCGTCTGGACGGGCGGCCTCGTAATTGCACTAGGCTTCGGCGCGATCGCCTGGGGCGCTTCCTACGGACAATCTCGCATCCAGGTCGACCGCATCACCCTGCCCATCCACCATCCGGCCGCGCAGGCACCCGAGGTTACCGGCCTGCAGATCGCGCATATCACGGACCTCCACATCGGCCCGCTGCTGAAACCCGATCGACTACGCGTATTTGTCGATCGCATCAATCAGCAGGGCAACGATATCGTCGCCATCACCGGGGATATCTTCGATTTCGACCCGGCCTATATCGCAGACGGTTGCCGCGAACTCGCCCGGCTTGAGGCGCGCTACGGCGTATTCGCCGTGCTCGGCAACCACGATGTCTATACAGGCACCGAAGCCGTCGCGGCGGGCCTGGCGGAGTTCACGGCAATCCGGCTCTTGCGCAACGAATGGGAAGAGCTCGCGCTGGGCGAAACAGGCGGACTGATCGTCGCAGGAATCGAAGACGACGGCCAAGGCTGGACCGAACGCGAGTCCGAGAACCCGGTACTGGCCGAACTCGCCGCCGCCATGCCGCGACACCTGCCGAGCCTGCTGCTTGCGCACCGGCCGGCCTGGTTCTCCCACGCGGCAAGACTGGGCTTCGACGCCGTGCTCGCCGGCCATACGCATGGCGGCCAAGTCGCCTTCCCGGGTGCGCCCCACCAAAACCTCTCACGGATGATCGCGAATCGGACACGTGGCGTGTTCACCGAAAGTCGCTCGGCGATGTACGTGAGCCGCGGCCTCGGCGTGGCCGGCCTGCCGCTGCGGATCGGCTGCCCACGCGAAATCGCGCTGATCCGCCTCCAGCCAGCAAACCTCTAGAACTCAAACGAGCCCGGCGGGGAAGACCAGGGGCACGGCTCGGGACCGGGCTGTTCGGGGTACCAGAAGCCGGTGAGGAAACACATTTCGTCTTCCGACATCGGCCCAAAGTCAAGGGCGCATTCACCGCAATGACCCGAGGTCGTCGCGGGGTCGCAATCGGCGTCGCTGAAGCAGACATCCCGGTTACTCCGCTGGCAATTCGCCTCTGTCTTCGGCTGGCAGCGCCGGGTCACGTCGGCAAGCGCTCCATTGTCCCACTCGCATTGGTACCAGAGGCTCTGGCCGGACTGGAGGCGGTAGGGAGGGTCGTCCGCGAGAACATCGGGATGGTCCCAATCGCGGCTGTAGTAGATCCGATCGCTCGTATCGTTCCACCCCGACGGTGCGCTCGACCACATCTTGAAGCCGGTGCCCCTGCGATGCTGGTGAGAGGTGAGCGCGAAATAGCATTGCCCGCCGCCCGTGCTGTTGGTGTATTTTTTCAGATTCCCCACCCCAGTCACACCCGGGGCCACCGAGAAGTCTGAATCACCCACGAAGGTCAGCCGCGCCTCGGCGCCACCCGACGTGGTCGAGCCGTAGAAATTCACCCAGACTTCCGGCTGGATCGGCACATTATAGTTATTGACATAATGCGGATTTACGCCGATCACATGCCCCGGCGGAATGATGAAATAGGTATCGCCCGGCAAGCCGAGGATGGCCTCCGGGTCCTGCGTCCCCATGCGGAAGAACTTCTGTCCGAAGCGCCGACTGCAGCCGCTATCAGTCGGGTCGAAGGCGGTGGGAGCCGCCGGTGCACCATCGAGAATATCCTCGTAGAGCAGGATATGGTGAGTGCCGTGGTTCGCGACGATCTCAACGCGATTGATGTACCAATCTTCCGTGACCGACGACGGGATCTCGATCCATTGGCAGCCTTGGAACTCGTCGCCGGGCGCAAGCCAGAAGCCTTCCGGAGCTTCCATATGAATCTGGAAGCCCTCGCCCGGTGCCGGCGGCGCCAGCGCCGTGGCCGGCTGCCAGATATCTTCAGGCTCGCCGCAGGTGGCGCCATCGACGAAGCCATTGCGCGGCGCGCCCGCCTCGATCCAGGCTCGCAGCAGATCCATTTTTCCGGTTGAAAAAACATCGGATCCCGGCGGCATATTCAGGCCAAGGCAGCCGTCCGCCAGCCCGGCGCCAGCACAGAGGGCATCGAGTTCGTTGTTGGTATGAAACAGTTTTTCGTAGAGCAGGCTGGTCGACGCCGGGGTACCGAGCGCGGAATCTCCCGGCGTGATGCGATTCATGCCGAGCGTAGCGGCACCCCACGACGAGGGCGACTCATCCACGAGCTCGGCATAGAGCCCATCGAGACCGACCACGTCCGGGTCAAGGCTCAGACCGGCAGCCGGCGCGCCGCCACCGTGGCACGGCCCTGCGGACGCACAATTGGTCTTGAAGAGAATCTGCGAGAGATGGGCAAAGGTCTCGTTTTCGCAGGCCAAGCAGCGAATCCGGAGATTGTCGACATCCTTCACGGAGCGGCCGGTCGAGGCCAGTGCGTCGGTCGTTGCCTTGAGCTTGATTTTCTTCTTGCCGCGGCGGACATCGAGCGAAACCACGACCGGAACCTTCGTCTCGGTACAGACCAGGCAATTCCCGCCACCGGCACCCGGGTTGTCGCAGGCGAGCCCCGCGGCGCCGAGCAGAGCGTCAACCGATACCTGAAGGGCTGCCGCGTCGGCATCGTAGCGCCGGTGGCCGAGGGGCTTGTTCTTGATTTCGACACTTCCGGGCGCGAGCCCGGCAAGCTCGCAGAGCGGGTCGGCATCGTCGAGAAAACACAACCCGACCGGAATCGTGCAGGAGCCATTCACGATACCATCGGTGTCACAAGCCAGGTCGCCATCGGTGCAGCGAAGCTCCCGCGGCCGCTTCGGTGCGGCCGGGTAGTTCAACTCCAGCCCGGTCTGGAACTTGGCGACACAATCCTTGGCCGGATTCCCTCCGCCATCGATCAGGCCATCGGTGGCCGAATCCCCGTGCGCCGACACGACGCCGCGGAACCCGAGAATGGTGAGAAGACAGAGCCCGAGGATGCACAACGCTTTTCCGACAGGATTCATACAGCTTTGGATACCCTGTTGGTGGACCTGATAAAATCGAATTCTGCGCAACTTCGCTCAATGGCCGCTGAAACGCACCGCAAAGCTACGTAGCGGCCGCATACCAGGCAAACGCTATCGTGCCGAGTCGGGTATCCAGGTGCCGTGGAAACCGAAGGGAACGCGCTGCGGGAGGCGCACCTCGGCGACCGGACCGGCGGCGACATTGAGCGCATCGAGAACCACCAGGTCACTCACATCGCTGGCGCGGTCATACACGATACTGAGCAGCCAGCCCTCGCCCTCCCCGGCGCCGCCCGGCACGAAGATGGCCTCGCCGGCCTGGCGCGCCGCACCGGCGTCCCAGAACGCGCGTGCGCCGGTCTGCAGATCCAAATGGACGATGCTGCCGGGGTCGATCGTATCGGGATGTTCGCGAAACTCGACGAACCAACCATGGCGGTGCTTGCGCCCAAGCACGCGCTTGTCGCCATAGGGGAACTCCAGACCGATATCGTCGGCGAGAATTTCCTCGCGGAAAGTCAGCTCAGCCGCGGCCGTCCCGACCCGCCAGCGGTGCAGCCGGGGCGACTGCGAGCCGATCCGCTCACCATCCATCACCTTGGAGTGGCGACAGACATCAAGCACGATATCGCTGCCTTCGCGGTATGCGTTCAGCTCGTGGAAGACGTAGCAAGGGGGAATCTCGACCCAGCGGATTTCCTCGCCACGCCCGCCCAAGGGCATGATGCCGATGCGTGCGCCGTAGCTCTCATCCCAGACAAAAGGGAAACCGCCGGGGACATCGGGCGCGCCGAAGAGAACCGGCCCCTCCCAGAATACGACGTCGCTCTCGGTGATCGCAAAGGAATGCATCATCGTGCTCGCGGCCACCGGAATCTCGCTGGCATGAATCACCCGCCCGGTCGTGTCGGCGACGTAGTAGCGCAGGAAGGGAGGCGCGAAGAAATAGCCGAAGAAATGGAGGTAGCCGGTCGCCGGGTCGATCTTCGCATGTGCGGTGAACGACGCCGAGAGCTCGCCTTCGAAATCCGTCCAGCCGATCGTCTCCATCGTCTCCGGGTCGATGATATAGGGCGCGCCCACCTCGCCCGAAGCCAGCAGCTTGCCGCCGTGATGGATCAGACTCACATTGGCCTGATGATTGCCGCGCAGCGGCGGTCCCAAGCCGTCGCGGTAATCACTGCCGGCTCGGTAATAGGGCGTGTCAATATAACGGTTCCGATACCAGCGCGCGGCACCACCTTCGAGGCGCAGGCCGTGCACCATTCCGTCGCCAAGAAACCAATGCGTCGAGTCGCCACTTTGTGGATTGGAGCCGTTGCGCGCGTAGACGCCACTCAACTCGGGCGGCAAGGCGCCGCGGATGGGCAGGTCGAAGGCCTCCACTTCGTCTACGACGGGCGCGAAGTTGTTCTGCAACCACCAGGGTATCGACGGATCCACGACCAACTCCGGGACGCCGGCGCTGCTGCCACCGCAGCCGGGCAGAACGAGCGAGGGCAAGGCCGCCACGCCCGCGGCCGCCAGGGCGCCGCCAAGGAATCGGCGGCGCGACACCGCTGAACCTGCCGCGGCCAGGCCACCCGAAGGCAACCTACGAGCAGGCTCCAAGGAAAGCCTACGATCCAATCGTTTCGTGCGCATAGGGTCTTTTACGCCGTAAATGACTCTCTCGTCAAGCCCGGCTCCACAACAAAGCCACCCGGGTGGCGCGGCGGACTTCTCAGCGCCGGTTGCGGTCCTTCTCGAAGATCGAATACCAGGCCGGTTGCGGCGGCACCTCTCCGGCGGCCACGCGGCGCACACGACGGCCACCCGAGACGACGAATTCATGCGCTTGATGCCGTGGCCCGGCATATTCGGGCAGGTCGTGCGCCAGCGCGGGCCATTGCACGAAAAGGGAGTTCGGACCACGGCGTTCCCAAGGGCCGGTGGGATGCATGCCGAAGGCATCGGCCAGGCGGGCGGCCAGCGCGGGGTGCAATGCGGCGTCCTGTCCCCCAGTGATCAACAACAGCTTTGCTGTACTCGCCGCGCCCGTGCGCTCGGTCGCGAAGCTGAGTGGGTCACCCGGAGCACTGGCCTGCGAATAGGCCGGCTCAACCAGGCGGTAGAGCTCTTCGAAGACGGGGTCCGCCACGCAGCTTCCCGGCGCGGCGCACACACCATCCGCCACACAATCACCGCCATGATCGGGCCCACCGACACAGGCCACAAAGCGCCCGCCCAATCCGGGTCCCAGACGCAGCATCAGCCAACCGATCAGATCGCCGCCTGGAGCGAGCAACGCCATCGCGCCGAGATCCGACTCGATGGCACGCGCGATCACGCCCACCATCGCGCCGAGCGAATAACCCAGATAACGAAGCTCGGTCGGGCGGTAGACCAAGCCATCGGGTGCCCGGAAGCCACACTCGCCCGCCTGCCGGATGATGGCCATCACGTCCGTGGCGGCCTGGCGCAGGTTGCGGCTCAAACGCGCCGGGTCGAAGGGGGTGACGATATCGACGCCCGGCTGCGCACGCGTGCCATGCTCGGGAATGTCAATGGCCAGTACGGCCACGCCCTGCGTGACCAATTCATCGCCATGACGGGCCAGCATCCTCGCCATGCTCCCCATATGACCGTCGACGACAAGCACCAGAGGGGTCGAATCCCGGACCTCCGTCGGCAGCAGCAAACGAAACTCATGGCGCATTGGGGCAGGCTTGAGCGTGCCCAGCGCGTCGGCAGCGGCCGCATCCGTGCGGATATCAAGCGAGGTATAGGAGCCCGAAAATGCCGCCACGGCCGCAGACGCCTCGCCACCGGAAGAGACCCCGACAAGCTCGGTCGGGGAGCAGGAAAATTCATGGAGCATGCGCCGGTAAGCCAGCAGTCCGGCGCGCACATCCGCAGTCCGAAACGAGGCCACGATCGTTCCGCGCGACGACCGCTCGGCGCGGCGTAGCGGAACAAACGAGAGACGAAGCCCGCGCAAATCCTCGCCCCGGGCGGCCTCGGGCAATGCGACCCGAACACCGACGAAGCTCCCGATGTCGAGGCGAGCCCCGGCGTCGGCGGCGCGCTTGAGCAGCCGCTGCACGCGCTCGACCTCCAGCGTCGCCATTGCCGGGGAGGCCATGCGGCGCGCCGCTGCGGGATCCACCGCCGACAGCGAGAGCGGACTCGGGCCTTCGCGTACGAGCGCGTAGCGCCGGCCACCGCGCAGCGGCATCAGCGGCTGCACCTCGGCGTGGCGTGCGTCGGGCGTGAGCAGAAAGCGCGCCGGCATGGCCGCGCCCATTTCCGTAGGCAGTCGGCATTGCGACGCATCGAGTTGGCCCAGACGAACTACCGCATCGCCAAGATGCGTCGCGGCCTGACCCAGCGCAGCTGCCAGGAATACGTCCGCGGAGCGACGTGCGCCACGCACCCCATCAAAGAGGAGGGCCAAGCTGCGCTGGCATTCTCGCACCTCTGCCGAATTGCATTGCTCGCGCAGCCGCTCCAATGAGCGCCGCGCGGTTGCGGTCTGGAGGTCAAGCTCAGGCAAGCCCAACGCCTCTACGCGCCCGAGCGCACGGTCGACCTGCAGGTAGAGCGCCGGCCGCGAATCCGCCGGAGCGGGCGGTGCCAACGCGAAGACATGCACGGGCCACAGGCAGCCCACCAGAAGCAATCCAGCCAGGAGTTTGCGTGGGCAGAGCATTGGCAGAATCAGCCCAGAGCCAAGGGCGAAAAGCAGGCCTGCCTCCGCGCTGCAAAATCCATGCTTGTGATCACTCCGGCTCGGGAATCCGGCGGAAGGCGTTGACGCCGATCAGATAGATCAGAAGCCCGACATACATCACCAAAGTGAAGCCGATCAGCATCGAGAGAATGGTGGAAAGCACCGAGGCCATCACCGAGAAGAAGCCGTTGATCGCCCAGCACCAGGCGACATATTCCGAGCTATGTTTGGTCACGCCCGAGACGGTGCGTAGGCCAAGCGGCATGAAGGCTCCGAGGCATAGGCCCATCGGAGCAAGGAAGGCCACGGCGACCAGCGCACGCACCGGCAGCGGCCAGCCGACGCCGATTTCGACAATCGGCGTCAAGAGGAATTGGTAGCCGACCATCACGACCACCATCACGCTGAGGAGCATCGTAAATGCGCGGTTACGATTGCCCGCATAGCGCTCACTGAGCAGGCTGCCGAAGCCGCTGGAGAGCAGGATCGCAAAAAGAGTGACGGTCAAGGAATAGGTCGGGTAGCCCAGAAAAAGCGTCAATTTCTGAATCAGTGCGACCTCGATGAACATGAAGCCGAGACCGAGCGAAGCGAAATAGAGGCTGGCGTGTCCCTTCCAGGGAATCGCCCGCCAGACCTCGCGCAGGGTGAAGAGCGGGACCAGCAGAAAGACAGCCGCAAAGAGAATCGCGAAGGCAAGGAAGACCAGCAGGAGTCGTTCCCCGACGCCCTCCTCTACGTTGACGGCCTCGGTACCCTCCTGGCCGAAGATGGCCGTGCGAAAGCTGATGAAGTTCCAAAAGAAGGGCGCGTCGTCGGAGATCGGCCGGACCTCATAGGCATGGTTGTCGTAGAAGCTCGTGAGCTCGTCGCCCGAGAGCATGATGGTGCGGCTGACCTGACTCGCGCCGGGCTCAACCCAGGTAAACGACACGCGTGCACCATCGACGTTGTCGATGGCCTCGACGAAAGTGGCGACCTCCTCGCGGAGAAAGGCCGACTTCTTCAGCATGATGGTCGTATTCTCGAGCCGACCAAAGCCGGGCGAGACCGCCACCAGGGCATGCTGGGCGAAATTCTGAAGACCGAGGCCGGCAAAGGCTTCGCGCGCCGTGCCGAGGTAGCGCACGGTGCGGTTGGGCTTGGTGTCGAAATCGATTTCGCCGAATTGCGCGCAAAGAATGCCGTCGGGGCTCAGATGCGCGAGCGCCTCGGTAATCATCTCGCGCGTATAGAGGTAGCTCTCCGAGAGAACGAAGGCGCCGGAGGTGGCGGCGTTCATCGCAGCATAGCTATCGGGCGCGACCAGCCAGATGAGGTCGAAAATCTCACCCGAACTTTTGAGGTACGAGCGGCCTTCGGCGTTGACGATTTCGACCTTCGGATGGAAGGCCAGGTTTCCGGTCCACTCGGTGAAATGTTCCTTGAGCAGGGAGATCGTGACCGGATTGAGTTCGATTCCCGTCACGGCGGACGCACCGAGTCGCAGCGAGGCCATGATCTCGTTGCCGCCGGCGGAGCCGATGATCGCGACCTTCGGGCCCTCATCGAGCAGGCGGAAGGGCATCGAGCGGTCCTGCGTATCGTAACGTCCCAGCGAGTCGACATCGCCGTCCCAGCCGATCACCGAGGAGCCGACCGTACCGTCGTGAATCAGGAAACGCACCGGCGGGTCGGCGGCCGGCACCGGCACGACATCAACACGAAAGACCGGGTTCCAACGGGTGAAGATGGACTCGGAATCAACCGTGCCCTTGACCCGGTCGCGGATTGGATCGGGCAAAAGCGAAGGGACCAGCACCCCGACCGAGAGCACCAAGGCGAGTACGCCCACCGCGCTGACCCAGCCTATGCCGCGGGAGTTTGCCGCACGCAGACCGGCGAGCGCAAAACAGATGCCCGAGAGAAAAACGATCCCCGGCGGGGTGATCAGGCTGATGGCCGGAATGATCAGCACACAGCCGAAGGCCGCACCCATCAGGTCGATGAAATAAAGCCGCCCGATCTCGTCGGTATGGCGGGCGAAGATAGCCGCAAGCGCAACCCCCGCCGCAAGGAAAGGTATGAAAAGCGCCAGCAGCACGATGCCCAGTTTGACCGCTTCGATGGCGGCCGGAGCGTATTGCCCCTGCGCGCCCTGCATGACCATGCGGAAGAGGTTGAGCGGCGTGAGCGCGACGATAAAATAGCCGACCAGGACCGACACGGCCGCCGTCAGACAGCAGCCAAGAATGACCTGCAATGGAGGGCTGCGCCGCAATCGCTCAAAGACAGCGACGAAAACGCCACCCGCGCCCAGCCCCAGCAGCGAAAGCCCGATCACCAGATAGGTGAAATAATAGACCAGCTTGAAGGAGAAGATCCTCGTATAGCTCACCTCGAGAAGGATCACGGCGAGCGAAATGAGGAAGGTTTCGAGATAAGGTCTACGCATTCGACAAGGCTCCGGACCGAGTCCGGAGCAAGGGAAGTACCGGGATGCCCGATGCTTGTCCACAGCCGCCATCCGCGCAGAACCGGGCCCAGCGCACCGAATCCCGGGCCTCTAGGCGAGTGCGTCGCGGGCGAAGGCCGCGAGCCTCTCGTCACCGCGCTCGGCAAGCGCATAGTGGATGCGCTCGACCAACGCCTCGTCGTGGCGGAACCAGGCCAGCGCTTCCACGGCGGCCTTGGCCGGCCCCTCGGATTCCTCCTCGATCACCCCGAGCAGGTAGTCCCAGCCTTCTTCGCAGCGCAGCATTGCGATGCCCACCGACAAAGCCTCGCGCCGCGTGCTCTCAATTGTGTTCTCCAGCCGCTCCCGCAGCGGAACGAAAGCAGCGCCAGCCCGCGACTCCCCGAGCGCCACGGCGGCGGCTTCGGCGATTGCAACATCCTTGGCGGCGAGAAACTCCACCACGAAGGAGAGTTGCTCGCCCGGCGCCAAGGCGAGGAGAGCCGCGAACGCCGCCTGCAAAACACGCGGGTCCCGGTCGCCAATCCGGCAGCGCAGGCGCAACACCAGCGATGCTTCCTGGATACGGCCGGTAAAACCGATGGCACGCGCGGCACCGGCACGCGCCATGGGCTCGGGATCGGCCAAAAGGTCCGTGAGTTCACGCATTCCGTCCGGGTGCGCGGTATTGGCGAGGCCAAGCGCGCAGGCCACCCGCAGCTCGACCGCGACATCTTCCTGCCCGCCCCAGACCGGCTCCATCTGCACATGCCGGATGCCGCGCAAGAAGGCCTCGTCGGAGCGCGCGTCGGAGTCCAGCAGCGCCTCCACCAGCGCCTGTTTGGCAAGACAGCCCTTATCGGCCTTGGCCGGGCCCGTGACGAAGCGCTGAAACGCCGCCCGCATGGAGGAATCGTGTTCACGCGTCTCGCTCCGCGCAATGATTTGTGCAGCCTTTTGCACGACAGCGCTCTGCTTGGCGGCCAGCGCCTTCTCCAGAAGCGCAATAGCCGCGCGGCTGCCCGGATCGTCCAATATAGTATCGAGGCCCGCGAGCCTCTCCTCCAATGTCATTGCGTCCCTCCCTCCCCCCTCATAACAGCAGCTCATCGCCTTGCCGTGGGGGCCATTACGCGCCGAAAAAGGAGCCTTGGGCCCCAAACAAGGTAAGTTGGGCGGCCGATCAGCCAGCCTCTCGGCCCTTGCCCGCCCAGATCGACCATTCCCCCGGGAAACAGGCCGATTGCGCGCCTCCCCTATAGACCGTTTCGCGCATACGCGCTAAGCCTCGCTAATATGTCTCTATCCTCGCGCGCTGCCCCCCGTTCGAATTTCTCTTCGGCATTGCTCTGCCTGCTGCTGGCGCTCTCGCTGGTAGCCGGAGCCTGCGGAGGTTCCAGCGACCCGACCAATACCGGCGACCCCGGTGGGCCGGCCGAACCGGAGCCTACGCCCATGCCGGAGCCAGAGCCGGAACCCACCGCCGAGCCCGAAGAACCCGAATGCGCGGACACCTTCGACACCACCTTTGCTGCCGTGCAGGAAATCGTCTTCGAGCGCGAAGGCTGTACCGGCTGCCATAATGCGCAAGCATCCGGCGGACTCGATCTCAGCGAAGGCCTGTCTTGGGCCAACCTCTACGAGGTACCCGCCGCCGGGTCCGATCTGCTCCTGCTGGCACCGGGCGATGAGCAGCGCAGCTACCTTTGGAACAAGCTGGCCGCGTGGACCGACGACTCCCTCCTTATCTCGGGCGGCAAGATGCCGCCGGCGGGCGCCATCAGCGAGCCCGCGCTGGAGTTGATCCGCCTCTGGATCAACGCCGGCGCACCCGAAGAAGGCGTGCTGGAAGAGACCGAAGATATCATCGATGCCTGCCTGCCCGACCCCGTGCCCTTCCAGAGCAAGCCTCTGGATCCGCCTGCTGCAGGCGAAGGCATACAACTCGTCATGCCGGGCTTCCCGCTGCCGGCGGCCTCCGAGATCGAAGTCTGTTTTGCCACCTACGTCGATGTCTGCGACCAGATCCCCGAGGAATACAAAACTCCGGACGGCAATTTCTTCGCGTGGGATACCTACGAGATCCGCCAGAACGTCGGCAGCCACCATCTCCTGATCCAAGCACCGAACCGGACGTTGGGGGGCCAGTATGTGGACCCGAACGATCTCGATGGTTGGGCCTGCATGGGTGGCGCCAACGAGGGGGCGACCTGTGACCCGCTCGATGCGGATGCCTGCGGCGACGATGGCCAATGCGCCACGCCGGTCGAGGGCAGCACCGCCTGCATCGGCTATGAGGCGGGCAACGGCATCTCCTCCTCATCCTTCTCCGGAACCCAACAGCCGCAACTCCGCGTGGAGACCCACCCCGGCGTCTACCAAAACGCGCCTTGTCGGACGGTCGTGTTCTGGAACTCGCATTCGTTCAACCTGACCACCACCGATACTATCATGCGGGCACGACTCAACTATGAGTTTGCGGATGACCGCCGCTTCCGCTCCCGCAGCATCAACTCCGGGGGCGGCTTCGGCATCACACGCCTCATGGCCCAAGGAACCGCCCCTTATAGCAAGGCGGAGATGTGCTCCGACGTGGCCTTGCCGGTAGGCGCACATCTTACCGGCATGAGTTCGCATACGCATAAGCGCGGCGAACGCTCATGGTGGACGGACCCAGCAGGTGAACTCATCTACGAAAACCTCATCTACAACGACCCCCCCCGCACGGTCTTCGCGGAGCCGCGCGTCTACGATTCGACCAATGCCGCCGATCGCACCTTCCGCTTCTGCACCATCTACAATAATGGCATTGACGAAGCGGGCAACCCCGACTCGGAGACCGTAACCCGCTCCTCGCGCATCCCCTATGGCTTCGGCGGTCCGGGCAACGTCGGTTTCGGTAGCTGCGAACCCGAAGCCTGCGTCAATCCTGGTGCGGACCTCACAATCAATTGCGACGACGGGGCGGCCAACCGCACCGGCGACGATGCTGCCTGCGATACCTCGCCGGGTGCCGGCGACGGCTACTGCGATGCCTGCCAGATCATGGGCGGTCTGACCACAGAGAACGAAATGTTCCAGGGCACCCTGCAATACTTCCTGATGGATTGACACGGCAACACCGCGCGACGACGGGCGGGCGCTTGCGTCTCTGCCCGTCGCCGCACGCCCCGGTTTTCCGCCTGGAGGCGATACCGCGATCTCTCCAGCTTGGGACTTGAGCGTCATGCTGAAACGAATCCTGATCATTTTTGCGGGTTTTCTTTGCGGACTCCTGCTCCTCACCTGGGGCGGGTACCGCTATTGGCTCGCACAACAGCCGCCACGGATGCGCGCCAGCCTCGGTGTCTTCAGCCCCTTGGAGTTCCTGCAGATTGCCGGGGACCATTTCTTCCCGAAACCACTGGAAGACAACGCGGGCTTCGGCCGCTTCCAGCAGCCCGGCCGCGGTCACGCGCCTTGGGTGCTGCGCACCAGCCTCGACGGCCGGCCGCGCATTCTCAGCCTCGCTCTCGGCGAGGACGTCTGGCTTGCCTACAGCACCGAGACTGGCTCGATTCACCGGCTCTGGCAGGGCGATCTGAATCTCACGGGCCCGGTCTACGATGGCGTGCACGGCGCCGAACCCGCCAGCCGCGGCATCGCCTGGTGGATGCCCCCGCCAGAGACTTCCTGGCGCGTGCGCGAGAACGGCGCATGGCGCCCGGCGCGCGTGCGCTGGCGGGGCCATATTCTCGACCCGGAACAGGCCGGTGTGCAGCTCCATTTCGATCTTGTCGGTGCCAGCGGGGCGGTGCGCAAGGTGATCGAGCGCCCCGAGCTACGGCGGGACTTGGCAGGCCTGCGGCTTGAGCGGCATTTCGTCTTGCAGGAAGAAGGGCCCGCCGTCGCCCTGGTCGCCGGCGGGGCGGGAGCCGGCGCCACCTTGGAGAACATCCAGAAAGACGAAGCAGGGAGGCTCGTCTTCGAGGCAACCAACGCCAGTATCACCACGCCGCTGGGAGAACCGCTCCTCGCGATCGACTCCACACCGGCACTCTTTGCCACGCAACCTTTCGTTCGGCACGGCTGCACCAGCTGCCACCACGAGCAGGAGCGCATCGTCGGACCGGCCTGGCGCGAGATCGCGATGCGCTATCTGGACGACCAACGCGAGGCCGCCGTGCAGAAACTGAGCGTGCAGATCCGTGCGGGCAGCCAGGGCGTCTGGGGTGAGGTCCCCATGCCGGCGCAGCCGCATATCGCCCCCGCGGAGGCCACGAAGCTGGCGCGCGAGATTCTCGCCATGGCGCCCACGGTTGCCGAGCCACCAGCCGGCACCGAGGCCGGTAGCCAATGGACCTTCGGCTTCCCCACCGAACCTGGCCCCGCGACATTGCATCCGTCGCTTACGGCCAGCCCTATCGGCCCGCCGAATTTCAAGCCGCAAACCGGCGGCATCGCCATCTTGCCCGATGGCCGGCTGGCCGTAGCCACCTGGGATCCCGACGGCAGCGTCTACGCCATCGAGGGCTGGCGCGACCGGGGCGCGGCGGCACAGGTGACGAGGATTGCCGAGGGCCTGCACGAACCTCTCGGCCTCGCGGTGGTCGGCGACGCGCTCTTCGTGATGCAAAAACAGGAACTCACACAACTCATCGACCTCGATGGCGACGGCCGAGTCGACGAATATCGCAATCTTTCCAACGCATTCGGCGCGACTTCGAATTTCCATGAATTCGGCTTCGGCCTGGCCGCCATCGAGGGCTGGCTCTATGCCGGCATCTCTTCCTGTGTGCGCCCAGGCGGCGATAGTTGCCTTGAGCAGCATGCCGACCGTGGCCGGATCTTCCGCGTCCACAGCGAAACCGGGGCGTTGGAATTCGTCGCGCACGGTTTTCGCACACCCAACGGCATTGCCGCGGCGCCCGATGGCAGCCTGCTGGTAACCGACAATCAGGGCAGTTGGTTGCCGGCGAGCAAGCTGGTGCGAGTCCGACCGGGTTCCTTCCACGGTTGGCGCGCCCCCGGTGACCAGCAGGACCACGGCCCGACCACACCACCTGCGCTCTGGTTACCGCAAAACGAAGTCGGCAACTCACCGACCCAGCCCCTGGTCCTGAAAAGCGGCCCCTACGCCGGGCATATTCTCTTCGGCGATATCTTCAACGGCGGCCTCAAGCGTGGATTCCTGGAGACCATCCATGGCGTCGACCAGGGCGCTGCCTTTCATTTCTCCGGCGGACTCCAAGCGCCCGTACATCGCCTGATCGCGGCCGACGACGGCGCGATCGTGGCCGGCGAGATCGGCAGCCGTGGCAATTGGGGTGAGCCGGGCAAGCCCGGCTACGGGCTTGAATTGCTGCGCCTCGGCGACCAACCGGCCTTCGAAGCCCTCGAGGTCCATGCCACACCCGAGGGTTTCGATATCATCTTCACCCGGCCCCTCTCGGGCGACACCCCTCCCGGCCCCGAGCATTTCGCCCTGCAACAATGGTCCTACCGGCCCAATCCATATTATGGCGGCCCGAAATATGATTTGAAGAGATTGCCTGTTCTGAGCGTCACGCTCGCCACAGACCGGCGGCGGGTCTCGCTGCGCGTGGGCGGGCGCAAGAAGGGCAGCGTCGTCTACCTACATTTCGACCGCGCTTTGCGCGCCGATACGGGCGAGTCGCTTTGGGTCAACGAGGCTTGGTACACCCTGAACGAAATCCCGGAGGCAAGTCGGGAAGCCGCGGAAGACACCACTCATAATACCCTCACCGAGACCGAGCGTGCGGCGGGTTGGCGGCTTCTTTGGGACGGTCGGAGTTTTGCCGGCTGGAAGATCTACGGACGGGACGACAGCAGCATCGATGGCTGGGTGATCGAGAATCAGACACTCAAATTCACCCGCGACGTAAGCTTCGTCGAAATGGTATGGAACCATATCAATCCGTTTACCGAAGGCGCCCTCGAGCTTCTGACCGAGAAAAAGTTCCGCGACTTCGAACTCCGCATTGACTGGAAGGTCACGCCAGGCGCCAATAGCGGCATCTTCTACGCCGTGCCGAACGAAGAGACCTTTCCCGCTTGGAGTTACGGTCTCGAGATGCAGGTGCTTGACGACGCGCGCCATAGCGACGGCAAGATCGCGAAGCGCCGCGCCGGCGACCTCTACGACCTGCAGGGCGGGCGGGAGGGCACGGCACGGCCGGCCGGGGAGTGGAACGAGGCACGCATCCGTGTCCGCGGCGAGAGCATCGAGCATTGGCTCAATGGCGAAAGAATCGTCTCGATCACGCGCGGATCGGGACAATGGGATGACGCGATTGCCGCAAGTAAATTTTCCGGTTCCGAAGGCTTCGGCCGTGCCCTCGAGGGCCATATCGCACTCCAGGACCACGGCGATATCGTCTTCTTCCGCAACATCAAGATCCGCGAACTCACAGCGGGCAAGCCCGAATCCCCTTGAAAATACTGCGGAAATTAACTGTTGAGACATCCTCAGTTTTACTCTAGACTGGCTGGAGTCCATCCGCGCAGCCCGCAGCTGCCGATAAAAAGGAAACCAGAAATGAATAAGATTCTCAGCGACCATCGCCGCCAACTCGGCAATTTCGACCTTCTCGATATTGATGAGAAAAAGACCGAGTCCCTGCGCGCCCAGATCGACATCGCCGCGCCCCTCGATCTCCATTGGACGTGGTCTTATGCCGAGGAAGCCAGCGATCTGCGCGCCCTCTATGAACGCGGCAAAGCCGGCCAATGGAACGCCCAGACCGACCTCGACTGGAATACCGATTTCGATGCCTCGACGTGGTGCATGAAGCCCGATGGCGATGCCCTCTTCCTGCCGACCGTCCTCAAGATGATGGGCAAAGACGAAGAGACCTGCCGCGAAGCCGCGCACGATGAGTTCGCCTACTCCCTCTCGCAGCTTCTGCACGGCGAGCAGGCAGCCCTGCAGATCTGCGGCCAGCTCACCAATGCTTGCCCCGGCATCGATGCGAAATTCTACGCAGCCTCACAGGTGATCGACGAAGCTCGTCACGTTGAGGTCATCGCCAAATTTCTCGAGTGCAAAGTCGGCAAGATTTACCCCATCGGCGGTACGCTCAAAGCGCTGCTCGACCGCCTGCTTTCCGCCGAGGGCTGGAAGATGAAAACCCTCGGCATGCAATGCCTCTTCGAGGGTATGGCCGTTTCCATTCTCGACGGCTTCCATCGCAACTCACAAAATCCGCTGGTCACGGATATGGTACGCCGCGTAAAAATGGACGAAGCGCGCCACGCCGCCTTCGGCATCCTGTTGATGCGCAAGACCGTCGCCGAGGCCGAAAAAGAAGAATTGGAGGAGATGGAGGACTTCGCCTTCGATATTCTCGAAGCCCTGAACGCGACTCAGCAGATCGATATGCTGCAACTCTTCGGCCCGAAATACGGATTCAATGCCGACGATATCCTGCAGATGGCGCTCGCCATGCCCGAATGGGCCGAGTTCAACAGCAAGATCTTCATGCATACGGTTGTGCCGAACCTCTCACGCCTCGGTCTCATCACCGAGCGCACCGAGTCGGGCTACCGTAAATGCGGCATAATGTTCGGCGATCGCTTCGGCACGGGCATGGACGCCGACGTCGCCGCCAGCATGTAATCCGGGCTCTCGGCCGGGCCGCTGCCACCAGCTTCGCTCAGCTACCGGCTACGCGAAGCTGACGGGCACGGGCCCGAGCCATCTGGTCAAGGTAGGCGAGCGCCTCCTGGGTATTGGTCACGGGATCGAGAATCCGTGCGCGGTAGACATCGATGATGATCGCCTGCGCCCGCGGATCTTGCGGGTCGGCATAGAAGGCCCAATCGGCCAGATGCGAGGCCATCTGCGGGTCGCTGTCGACAAGCTGGCGCGCCCGCGCCGTGAGCGCATCCATGCCGCCGGCGAGCCGCACGATCTCGACGCCCTGTGCCGGCACAGATGCGGGCGACCAATTCGACGGAATATCATCCCACCAGCCGGCATAGCGCTTGAGTACCATTTTCGAGATATCTGCGGGCGAGACGTATTGTATATTGAGCAGCGGGTGACCCTGCAGATGTTCCGGTAGAGCCACGGAAGCAAAGATTTCATCCTGCCGCAGACCCTCGTTCAGGCCGACAATGGTCTGGTCGACGATACTCTGCAGCGCCTCGGCGTGAACCAGCAGCGCCTCCTGTACCTTTGCCGGCTCGGTGATCGCCTCGCCATGGGCCGGCAAGAGCAGCCGCGGCTCCAACGCGGCCATCTCGCGCAAGGCAAGGGCCCATTCTTCCGGGTAACGCTGCACCCGCTTGCCATTGCCCGCGTTAGGCAGGAATCCCTGGTAATAATCCGCCGATGCCAGAGCCCCCCGGCCCGGTACCCAGACATAGAGCTGGTCATCGGTCTCGCCGCGGCGGTGCTGCAGGACGAACGTCTCGCCGCCCAACTTGAATGAGTATTTGTCCGAGAAGGTAATCGTCGGCAGCACGAAGTCTTCGCGCGTCTGCGGCATCTGCTCGGACTTCTGGCTCATATAGCCGGCGATGGATTCGCGCAGCCGGATATAGCGATCGAAACGCGGCAGAATATTCTCGTGGGCGATGATCTGCTCGGGCTCGTCGCCACCAGCGAGAATCCCGCGCGTCCCATAGGCGTGGTCGACGTGGCCATGGGTGTAGATGATCGTATGCAGCGGCTTGTCGCTGACCTCGCGGATCTTCTCCAGGATCGCGGGTCCGGCCGGTGCCATGCCGGTATCGACCAGGACATTGCCCGCGTCGGTCTCGAAGAGAACAACGTTGACGACCGGCATGCGGATCAGCCAGGTACGCGGGCCGACCTCGACGATATAGGACAATTCCTTTGCATCCTGGATCGCCGGCGCGTGATCATGGCCGAACATATTGAGTGCGACCTCGTGGGAGAATGTCCCACCGAAACCGGTACCGATCGCGCTGAGAAGCTCGGGGTTCTCGAGCAGCAGACGGGTTCGAATATCGACCGCACCCGCGTCGGCCACCTTGGCCAATGCCGTGCGTTTTACCTGATGCGCCGCGCGCGCCGTTTCCCGCGCGAACTCGGTGCCGAGTTCCGTACGGGCAAAAAGAAGCCCCGCCGCGAAGAGGAGCAATCCGCCACCAAGGCGCAAAAACCAACGAAGTATCGCTTTCGATCCCATCGACTCCCAATAGCCGAAACCGGGGCGGTCACGCCAGAGGTTCAGCTGACGAGGCGCAGAGACCGGGGCGCCACCGGCGGTGCGAGCATCCCCGTTGCGTGGAAGGCATGAAGGAGCAATTCCTCGACCTCAGCCTCCCAGACAAAGGAGACATGGCCGCCCGAGTACCAGCGCAGCTCGGGCCGGTCCCAATGCTCCCAGAGGTCCCGCGCATGCGCGGGCGGCGCGAGCGCATCGGCCTCGCCCGCAAAAATGAAGCAGCGTTCGCGCGGCACTGCGCGCGACAAAGCCAGCGGCGAGACAACCCGCAGCATATCGTCGATATCGTCCCAGGGAAATCCGAGCTGGTGACTCAGCCAGATCAAAGGTGCTGGCGCGTTGGAATGGATCAGGTCGACGAAATCGATGGCTGGAACGCCCACGATGGCGCAATCCAGATCCGGCTCCAACGACGCGATCATCGAGGCTGAATAGCCCCCGAGAGAAACCCCATAAACAGCGATCTGCGAAGCCCCCTCTGCCTCCAGCCAACGCAGCAACCGGCGCACATCCCAAACCGTCTGCGCCTGGGCGTGGATCGTATCGAGAAAATCGCCCGTCAAGTATCCATCACCACCGCGGCGGCCGACCTGACGCGGCCCATGAAAGGGCAGCACCGGCACAGCAACATTGAAGCCCAATGTCTCATGCAGCCAGCGGATCCGGAATCCCGTATAATCCACGACCGCATCGCCCATCCGGTAGCCCGGCACGCAGACAATCCACGGCCTATCGGCTGTGTCGGCATGGCGGTAAAGGCGCGCATGCGCGGTCCAATTCTCTTCGTAGGAGAGCCAACGCTCGCGACCCGGTTCGCCTGGGAAGGGCGCATAGCCGCTCTCAAAGGAGAGTTGCTCGAACGAAATGCCCTGCTCCGTGCGCGCCTCAATCGGCAGCGCTACCGGCGGCGGAGGTGCGGGATGGAAGCTGGCCGGGTCGGCCAACCAGCCCCGGCGGGCATAAAGCCCCAGCGCCTCTTTCACCTCGGCCTGAATCCGCTCGTGTTCATGGAACGAGAGAGGGGCACCCCATAGGATCTCGGCGGCGAGAAAGACCTCATCGACGACGGCCTGTAGGCCTCGCCAAACGGTATTTCCACGGCGCGGAAGGTCGGCAACCGGCTCACGTCGGCTCGAGGCCGTCCATCGCAAGCCGAGAATAAGTGGCAAAACCATGGCGCGGCTCAGCGCCGCCCCTGTTTCGGCAAGAATAGTGGGCACGTCCGTCCGATACTGCATGAACGAAGGGATTATCGGCGTATCCGAGCATCCCCCTTAGAACCGCGACTGCGGAGAATTCACGCGCATCAAAGGATTTTCTTGACATGCTCGGCTGGCGATGGTGGTGTCGGAGCATCCCCGACGGGCGCGTGCCTGAACAATCTACTCGCAGCACCGCCACACGGGGTCCTTCCTGATTCCCAACCGTGCACCGCACGGCCGGAGAGATGCCATGGCGTACAATTTCGAGAGATTATCAGCACAGGACCACTCCTTTCTCGCCTTCGAGAAAGGCAGTGTTCATATGCATATTGCCGCGACCCAGATCTTCGAATCCGGGCCGATGCGCACGGAAGCCGGCGGGGTCGATATTGCCGCCTTCCGCAGGGCAACCGAGGGAGTCCTGCACCTGATTCCGCGCTACCGGCAAAAACTGAAATGGGTACCGCTCGAAGGGCGCCCCGTCTGGGTGGACGACCATAGCTTCAACCTGGACTACCACCTCCGCCATACGAGCCTGCCACAGCCCGGTAGAATCGAGCAACTCAAGCACCTCTCGGCGCGCATCATGTCGCAGCCGCTCGACCGCTCACGCCCGCTTTGGGAAAATTGGATCGTCGAAGGGCTCGAAGGCGGCGACCGCTTCGCCATCATCACGAAGATTCACCATTGTATGATGGACGGTAGCGCCGGCGCCGACCTCGCCCATATTCTGCTCTCGCCCTCACCCGAGCACCGCCCGGCTCCGCCGCGGGCCTACGTCCCGCGCCCCGAGCCGAGTTCGTTCGAGCTCTTCCGTGATTCCGTAATCGACCGCGCCATGCTGCCGCTGCAAGCCATCCGCAATATCCGCAACCTCGCGCGCGAAACCGAAGACCTGCGCGGCGAGATCGGCATCCGGTTGCAGGCCCTCCGCGAACTTGCCGGCTGGGTGGTGAAGGGTGCCGACGATTCCCCCATCAATGGCGAGCTCGGCCCGCATCGTCGTTTCGATTGGTTGACGACGCCGCTCAGCGAGGTCAAGGCGATCAGCCGCAAGCTCGGCTGCACCGTAAACGATGTCATCCTCACGACCGTCAGCGGTGCCGTGCGCGAGTTCATGAAATACCGCCGCGTCGACCCGGATACGCTGGATTTCCGCGTCTCAGCTCCGGTCAGCGTCCGCCGCGAAGACAACAACGCCAAGATGGGCAACCAGGTCTCGTCGTGGATCATCCGGCTGCCCATCGGCAAGGACGATCCCCTGGAGCGCCTGCGTGCCGTGCATGAGATCACCGCGGAACTGAAGTCCTCCAAGCAGGCCCTCGGTGTCGAAATGATGATGGCGATGGCCGAATGGAGCCCGCCGAGCCTGCTGGCATTGGGCGCGCGCGCGGCCTCCGGGCCGATCAATATGATCGTCACCAATGTGCCCGGTCCGCAGATCCCCCTCTACTTGCTGGGCGCGAAGCTGGTTGAAACCTACCCGCTGGTACCGCTGCTGGAAAATACCGGCATCGGAGTGGCGATCTTCAGCTACGATGGCAAGCTCTGTTGGGGCTTCAACGGCGAATACCAGATGGTCGCCGACCTGCGTGTCTTCGTGCAGGGAATCGAAGCTGCCTTCCAGGAATTAAGCGAAGCTGCTGCGCGGGAACCTTCAGGCAAGTTGCACACTCTGGCTGCCGCGGCCGGTGCCTCCGCCGCGAGCGAAGAAAAAAGCGACTGAATCCGGGCGCGCAGACTCAAGGCCCGCTCTCCGGAGGCGATGGGTCGGCTGCGCCGCCCGCGAACTCCGGCGACAGCGTCGAGGCCAGCAGTCCTGTCCGAATGGGTTGCGCCATGCGTCGCCGGAATCAGGAACGAGCCGATACGCGAGGTGCCGCGAGGGGATGCGTAACCCGGACGGCCTCGGCGAAGCGTGCGACGGCGCGGATGGCAGCCTCGGCCCGCAGCGAGCGAAAATTATCGAAAGCGTGCTGCGCACCCGGCAGCTCCGCATAGGCCACCGGCGCATCCGATTGGCGGCGCAATTCTTCGACGAAGGCACGCGCGTCCTCGACAAAGGCGAGCGTATCGTGCGTACCGTGAATGACCAAAAAAGGCGGCGCGTCGGCATGGATCTGCGAGAAGGGCGATGCGTCCTCCCATTTTTCGCGCTCACTGCTGGGGCATTTCAGAACGTAGCGTTCGAGGAAAGGCTCCATCGAGGCCGCGCCGCGGAAATTCTGCCGGTCGAGAAAATCGTAGATCCCATAATAGGGTGCACAACCGGCCACCGAGGTATCTACCTCTTCGAAACCCGGCTGAAAGCGGGCGACGTTGGCAGTAAGGCCAGCCAGGGCCGCGAGGTGGCCCCCCGCCGAGCCACCCGTCACTACGATGAGATCCGGATCACAGCCGTACTCGGCGCCGTGCTCGCGAATCCAGGCGATCGCCTTTTTCACGTCGATGAGGTGATCGGGGAAGGTCGCCTTGGGACTCAAGCGGTAATTCAGCGCCACGCAGGCCCAGCCGAGTTGCGGCATGAGGTTGAGCAAAGGCAGTGCCTGCTGGTCCTTATTGCCGATACACCAGCCGCCACCGTGGATCTGCAACAAGGTAGGACAAAGCCCCTCGCGTTGCTGCGGCCGCCAGATATCAAGAAGATTTCGCTTGCCGGCATCGCCGTAGGAGAGGTTGCGGATGCGCTCGATGCCGGGGCGCCGCATCTGGAAAGGCAGAAGAAGGTCGCGGCGGGTCGGCCCCTCACCAACCGTGAGGCGCGCCTCGCCGAGCGCCTCGGCAAAGGCGGGGACGCGGATCTCGGCCAGCGCCGCATCGAAGACGCGTTGCGCGAGCAGCGAGCGCTGGTGCAGCGTATAGAGGCCCACCCACGAAACCAGGGTGATTCCCAGGCCGGCCCAGCCCGCGGTTCCCTCGAAGGCGCCACGACTGGCAAAAAACAGCGTCGCTGCCGCCTGCCAGGCAATATGAAAAAGCGCGAGTTCGCTCGCCAGCCAGCCAGAGAAAAAATAGAGCGGAATCAGCGGCCCGGCTTTTCGCCCCTGCACCAATCCAGTCAAGGTAAAAATAGCGCCCAATGCGCTCACCAGGAGGAATGTCTCAGGTATCGTCATTCAATCCCGCCCCAGGTCGTGGCCTTCGGACCAATACGACGCTTCATTCTTTCCCCAGCAGCAATGTCGCCACACCATGCGTGCGGTCGCGCACCGAGCAGACTTGGGTGTCGGGCTTGCGACCCTCGCGGACCTCCGACACATCAAACCCGGCCGCGCATAGACGGGCCTGTGTGGCCGCCACATCCGATACCCGCCAGGAAATGCCCCAGGCCTCGTCGGGCGGGGGGGCGTCGTCGCCCGGCTCGTCCAACGTCGCGACGATCTCAAGCACCACGCCATCGATCTTGAAGAAGAGCATCCGGGCGCCCCATTGCGGAAACTCGCGGTCGAGCGCCAAACGGATACCCAGCCCATCGCGGTAGAAATCGCGCGTCGCGTCGGCCGCGCCCGAACGAATCACGATATGGTCAATGCCGCAAATCGGTGCCGCTCCGAGCGCCCGAGCCGCGGGCAGAAGAGCGGAGTCCGAGAGATGCTCGATGGCAAAAACCATCACACCGCGGCTCGCCTCGGTCGGCAACAATACGTTGCGCCAACGCCGCACCTTACCCTCGGCATTAACGCCCTCGCCCGGCACTGGTTCGCTCGCCGCCAGGCCACGCTCGCGCAGCGTCGCCGCGCAGACCGCGGCGTCATCGGTGGCAAAAGCGATGGCGAAGATCCCCTCGCCTCGGGTTTCGAGCTGGTAGCGCAAGGCGTCGGCGAGGCCGCCCTCACCGATCGGAGCCAGCAATTCGACGTAGATACCGTCGAGCCCGAAGAGGACATTGCCCGTGCCCCAGTCCACATGTTCGCCAGACCAGGAGGGCTGGCAGCCCAGCAGGCTGCTGTAGTCGAGAGCCGCCGCTTCCAGGTCTGCGACGGCGATAATCACGTGATCGATGGAACGGATCATGACGGCTCGCAAGGTGACTGGAAACGAAGCATAAGTCCATGCCCGGGACGCCGAGCCTGCATCATTTGCTCGGCTGCGGGGCCGCAGAGGTTCGTAAAGCCGGCTTGCAGAGACCACGCGGCGTATCGACGAGAAAGGCCAGTAATTCCTCCACTTCGGGCGGCAGATCCGGCTCGGCCGCGACCGCCTCGCGGGCGATTTTGAGGTTGCGCCGCCGACCGAAGAGTTGGCGATAAGCGCGGCGCAGCGCGGCAATGGCCTCCCGCTCGATGCCGGCGCGGCGGATGCCCACGACGTTCAACCCGCGCAGAACGTTGAACTCCGTGGCCATCATAAAAGGCGGCACATCGGCGGTAAAAGTCGAGCCACCCCCGAGCATCGCCAGCCGACCGACCCGCAGGTGCTGGTGCACCACAGTATTGCCCGAGACAAAGGCCCGCGCGCCGACATGCACATGGCCGCCCAACAACGCGCCGTTGGCAAGAATGACCTGGTCCTCGACGATACAATTATGCCCGGCGTGGCTATTGGCCATGAAGAAGCAATCATTGCCGATGCGCGTCTCGCTGCCGGGCGCGGTGCCGCGGTGCAGAGTGCAGCCTTCGCCGAAGATATTGCGGTCGCCGACGCGCAAGAAGGTCTCGGCGCCGTCGTAGGCGGTATCTTGTGGGTCCCCGCCAAGCACCGCGTGGTCACGCACCAGGTTCTCACGCCCGAGTGTCGTCCCCGCACGCAGATGCGCACCCGCGAGCACCCGAGTGCCGTCGCCCACGACGACACCCGCCTCGATCACAGCAAAGGGACCGACCTCAACACCCGCCCCCAGTTCGGCTTGCACATCGACCTCGGCGCGCGGATGAATTCCGGCGCTCATCTAGTCGCGCTCCTCGTCCGAGCGTCGGATCGGCACGACTGCGGCGGGGCCGGCTGGCGGCTCGCCCGCTTCCCCCTCCGGTGTCCCCTCGATCGCATAATCTTCGCTCAGCCAGGAGCCCAGGTCGACCAATCGGCAACGCTCCGAGCAGAAGGGGCCGCGCGGCGCAGCGCTCCACGCCGAGGTCTTGGCGCATTTCGGGCACTTGACAATTTTATCGACCGACACGCCGCAAGCCTACCTCGTCACGCCTCTCTTCGCGAAACCATCGGTGGTGCTATACCTCGGCCATGGACGTGGACGCATCTGCGGATTCCGCAGCCCTCGCGGGTGTGCGTATCCTGACGCTCGAGAGCCGCCGCAAGGTGGAGCTGACCAGGCTCCTGGCCCGGCACGGCGCCGAGGTCTTGAGCGCACCTGCGCTGCGCGAAGAACCACTGGAGGAGACCGGGCCCGCCGTCGGCCTGCTCGAGCGGCTCCGCGCGGGGCAGATCGATGCCCTGATCCTGCTCACGGGCGTGGGCACCCATGCGCTCGCCACGATAGCGGCGCGCCACGGCGCGCCGGAAGAATTCGCCGAGCTGCTCGGGCGAATTCCGCTGATTGCCCGCGGCCCGAAACCCGTCGCAGCGCTACGTCAGATGGGCCTGCGTGCCCGCGTGCGCGCCCCGGAACCGAATACCTGGCGTGAATTGCTGGGTGCCCTCGACGCCGAGTTCCCCGTCGCGGGGCTGCGCCTTGCCGTGCAAGAATACGGCCGGCCCAGCCCCGAGCTACACCAAGGCCTCGAGGACCGCGGTGCGAGCGTTTATAGGGTGCCCGTCTATCGCTACGCCCTGCCCGAGGATACCGCGCCACTGGCCGAGGGAATCGGCCAACTCCTGGCGGGCCGCATCCATGTGGTGGCCTTCACCACGGCCGTACAACTCGACCATCTGCTTCTCTTCGCCGGCGAGCGCCGTGCCGCTGTCGCCCGGGCCTTGCGCGACCAGGTGTTGGTCGCCAGCATCGGTCCCACCGTCGATGCCGCGCTCGCGGCCGAGGGCATCGCACCCAATATCTGCCCCGAGCACCCCAAGCTCGGCTATTTCGCCAAAGCGATCGCCGCGCACGCGCCGACCTTGTAGGCCACGACCGTCTCGGAACAACCGCAGAGCCTGTGGTAGGCATCGCGCATGTCGAACCTCCCCCTGATCCTGATGGGCGCCCCCGGGTCGCCCTACACGCGCAAGATGCGCGCGGTGCTGCGCTACAGGCAGATCCCGCATCGCGTCCTGCAACAAGGCAGCCCCGAGCATCGCGCGCGGCCGAAACCCAAGGTCGAGCTTTTGCCGACCTTCTACCTGCAAGACGAGGCCGGTGAGGAGGTGGCGGTCACGGATTCCACGCCACTCATCCGTCGGTTCGAGACAGAATTCGCCGGCCGCAGCGTTCTCCCGAACGACCCGGTCGTCGCCCTGCTGAACGCGATGCTCGAAGATTTCGGCGACGAGTGGCTGACCAAGGCAATGTTTCATTACCGCTGGGCGTTCCAGGCCGACGTCGACAAGGCCGCCGCGATCCTGCCGCTCTGGGCAAAAACCAACGTGACAGACGAAGAAGTCGCGCCGATCTCCCAATGGGTCGCCGAGCGCCAGGTCACGCGCCTCCATTATGTCGGCTCGAATGCCATCACGGCACCGGTGATCGAGGCCGGCTACAAGCGCTTCCTCAAACTCTTCGACGCGCATCTCCAGACCTCGGCCTTCCTCTTCGGCGCGCGCCCGGCCTCGGCTGATTTTGCGCTCTACGGGCAGCTCACCCAACTGGCCCTCTTCGACCCCACGCCGATGGCAATCTGCGTCGCGCAGGCACCGCGCGTCTACGCCTGGGTCGAGAAAATGGAAGACCTGAGCGGGCTCGACCCAAGCGACGAAGATTGGATCGGCCGCGACGCCATCACAAAGACCCTGCACGCTCTACTCACGGAGTTCGGCCGGGTCTACACACCCTATCTCCTCGCCAATGCCGCCGCAGTCGAGGCCGGCGCCGAAAAAGTCGTCGCGACAATCGACGGCGCCCGCTGGGAGCAAAGGCCCTTCCCCTACCAGGCAAAATGCCTGCGCTGGCTACGCGACCAACACGCCGCCCTCACCCCACAAGACCGCGAAGCCGCCAACGCCATCCTCCAACCCACCGGCGCCGCGCCACTCTTCGCATAAAAGTCTCCAAACTCGCCCGCGTCCCCTTCAGGTACACGTCCCCTGAAGGGGACAAGGGGCGGGCGGGGAGAAACTACTGCTTTTGGGGCGGGGGCGGCGTTGGGAGTTGCTGCGGTTTTCCATAGAGTGGGCGTGTGAGTGACGTTGAATCCCCTTTCCTCCTTGCGTGCCGGCGCGAAGCCGTGCCGCATACGCCCATCTGGCTGATGCGCCAAGCGGGGCGCTACCTGCCCGAATACCGCGCAATCCGCGAGAAAATGGGGTTTCTTGAGCTCTGCCGGAACTCGGAGGCGGCCTGCGAGGTCACGCTGCAGCCGATCGATCGCTTCGGCATGGACGCGGCCATCCTCTTTGCGGATATCCTGCTGCCGCTCGAGCCGCTCGGGCTCGGTCTCTCGTTTGAGAAGGGCGACGGGCCATCTCTCGCCCGGCCGATCCGCGAGGTCGCCCATGTAAAACAGCTACCGAAGGTCGATGTCGAAGATTCGCTGGCCTATGTCTTTGAAACCGTGCGCCAGGTGCGATCCCGGCTCGACGGCCGGGCCCCGCTGATCGGCTTTGCCGGTGCGCCCTTCACGCTCGCCTCCTACGCCATCGAAGGCGGCGGCTCACGCAATTACCTCGAAACCAAACGTTTCCTTTACACGAAGCCCGAGGCTTGGGCCGAGTTGATGCGCAAACTGGTCGACGTCACGGTGGACTATCTCAACGGCCAGATCCGCGCCGGCGCGCAGGCCGTACAGGTCTTCGATAGCTGGATCGGTGCGCTCGCACCGGAAGATTATGAGACCGCCATCCTGCCGCATATGCGCGATCTTTTTGCGCGACTCGATTCTTCCGTGCCGACGATTTATTTCGGCACCGGAACAGCAGGCATTCTGGAACTCATCGCGTCGGCCGGCAGCGATGTTGTCGGTGTCGATTGGCGCATCCGCATGGACACGGCCTGGCAGCGCATCGGCCATGAACGTGCCGTGCAGGGCAATATCGACCCGCTCCTCCTCTTTGCTCCGCTTGACGTACTACGCAATCGAGTGCAGCAGATTCTGAACGAGACCGAAGGGCGACGCGGCCATATCATGAACCTCGGCCACGGAATTCTGCCGCAGACGCCGATCGACGCCGTGCGCTGTCTCGTCGACTCGGTACACGAACTGAGCGCGCGGTGAAATTCGACGCCACCCTCCTGGTTGCCTTCGGCGGCCCGGAGAAAAAGGCCGACATCCCCCCCTTCCTCGGCCAGGTCATAGCAGGGCGCCAAATCCCCGAAGAACGTCTGGCCGCCGTCGCCCTGCATTATGAAGCCATGGGCGGGCGCTCGCCGCTCAATGAATGGACCCGCCGCCAGGCCGCCGCCCTCGCGATCGAATTGCACGGCCGCGGACGCCGACTGCCGATTGCTTGCGGGATGCGCAATTGGCACCCTTTTCTGGTGGATACGCTGCGCGGCCTCTACAATCAGGGCGTCCGCGAGGTCTTCGCGATCATCCTTGCGGCACACGATTGCGAGGCCGGCCGGCAGCGCTATGTCGAGAACCTCAAGGAGGCGCAACGCGAGCTCGGCAGCGATGCGCCGCGCATCACGCTGGCCCCGAATTGGCACGCGCGCGCCGGCTATATCCGTGCCGCGGCCGAGCGCATCCGCTTCGCGACGCACCGCATGAGCGACGCCGAGCGACGCACTATCCCGCTTGTGTTCACGGCCCATAGCATTCCCGTCGCGATGGCCGAAGCCTCGGAGTACGTAGCGCAATTGCGCACCTCGGCCGCCGGCGTAGCCACCGAATTGGGCTGCGAGAATTGGCAGATCGCCTGGCAGAGCCGCAGCGGCCGGCCCCAAGATGCGTGGCTCGAACCCGATATCAGCGACAAGCTGAGTGAGCTCGCCCTTGCCGGGGCAAAACGTGTAATCGTCTCACCCCTCGGCTTCGTCTGCGACCATGTCGAAGTCCTCTGGGACCTCGACCACCAGGCAAAGCAGCGCGCCGATGCTCTCGGCATCGAGATGATCCGCGCCGGGACCGTCGCCGACCATCCGGAGTTCATCGCGATGCTCGCGGACCTTCTGAGCGAAGCGGAGGAGAGGGAATGAGCGCGAGATTGCCACGCGTGGTCATCATCGGCGGTGGCATTACCGGCCTTGCGGCTGCCCACCGACTCGTCGAGAGGGCAGGCCAAGCCCTCGAGATCCAGATTCTGGAAGCGACCGACCGGCCCGGTGGCGTCATCCACACACACCACGAAGACGGCATGCTGCTGGAACTCGGCCCCGACTCCCTCATCACCGAGAAGCCCTGGGCCGTGGATCTCTGCCGGCGCTTGGGCATCGACGGCGAACTCATCCCGACCCAAGCCGAATTCCGCCGCACGCTGGTTGTCCGCGACGGCAAATTGCTACCGCTGCCCGAAGCCTTTCAGATGATGGCACCTGGCAAAATTCGGCCCTTCCTGACCTCGAAGATCCTCTCCTGGCCAGGGCGCCTACGCGCCCTCCTGGATCTCGTGCTGCCCCGTGGTGGCCCGCCGCCCGGCGGCGACGAAACCCTGGCCTCCTTTGTCCGCAGGCGGCTGGGCCGCGAGGTGCTCGAGCGCATCGCCCAACCGGTGATCGGCGGGATCTATACCGCCGACCCCGAAAAACTCTCCCTCGGCGCGACCATGCCACGCTTCCTCGAACTCGAGCGCAAGCACCGCAGCGTGATCCTCGGCCTGCTGCGGCAGACCGCAAACGCGCCGAAGGCCGGCACCAGCGGAGCGCGCTTCAGCCTCTTCACGACACCGCGCGGTGGTGTCCATACGCTTGTCGAGGCGCTCCTCGACCGCCTCCCGGCAGATACGCTGCGACTGAAAACGCGCGTCAAGAGCATCGGGTACGATGAAATCTGGCAGGTCGATTGCGGCGGCGAGGTCGTGGAGGCCGATGCCGTGATCGTCGCCTTGCCCGCACCGCGCGCAAGCGAGACACTCGCTGCGCTCGATGGCGAGCTTGCCGCAAGCCTCGGCGAGATCGAATACGCCTCAACGGCCGTTGCCGTGCTGGCCTATCGCCGTGCCGACCTCGAGGTCAACCCGGAATTCTTCGGCATCGTCGTGCCGGCGCGTGAAGGGCGCGGCATCATCGCCATCTCGTTTCCCAGCGTGAAATTCGCTGGCCGCGCCCCCGACGAAATCGTCACGCTGCGTATCTTCCTCGGCGGTGCGCTCGCACCCGATGTCTATGCCAAAAGCGATGCAGACCTCCTCGCGCTGGCGCGCGACGAAGCCGGGCGCCTGCTGGGCGCGCGCCGGGCACCGACCTTCGAGCGCCTGCAGCGCCACGGCGAGTCGATGCCGCAATACCATCTGGGCCACGCCCTCAAGGTTCTGCGCATCGAGGAGATGGCCGAACGGCATGCCGGGCTTGCACTGGCCGGCAACGCCTACCATGGTGTCGGCCTGCCCGACTCAATCCACTCCGGCGAGCAAGCCGCCGACACCTTACTCGCCGCGGGAGTGACCGGCGAAAAAATCCCACGCGACGAGACACCATCCGCATGAGCTATTTCATCACCTTTGAAGGAATCGAGGGCTCGGGCAAGAGCACGCAGGCCGCGCGCCTCGCCGATGCATTGAAGCGCGCCGGCCATGAGGTCGTGACCACCCGGGAGCCGGGTGGCACGGAACTGGGCCGCAAGCTGCGGGCGATCCTGCTCGAAGCCGATGCCGTGGCACCCACAGCCGAGACCGAATTATTTCTCTATCTCGCCGACCGGGCCGAGCATGTCTCACGCCTGATCCGTCCCGCACTCGAGCGCGGCGCCGTTGTCATCTGCGATCGTTTCTCGGATTCGACGCTGGCCTACCAGGCCTGGGGCCGCGGCCTGGACCAGGAAATGGTCCGAAGCGCCGATCTCTTCGCGCGCGGCGGCACAGCTCCCGGCCGCACAATCCTGCTCGATTTGCCGGTCGAAGACGGCCTCGCGCGCGCCCGCCAGACCGGTCCCGCCGACCGCATCGAACAAGAGACGCTCGCGTTTCATCGGCGCGTACAACAAGGGTTCCACGAGATCGCCGCAGCCGAGAGCGAGCGGGTCGCGCGCTTCGATGCCCGCTGCGACCTCGCCACCCTCGCCCACCAGATCGCCGCCGATGTACTCGAATGGATCGGCAAGGCGCGATGAAACTCCAGGAGATCCTCGGCCAGGACCGTGCGCGCGAGCAGCTTCTCCTTGCGCTGCGCCGCGACCGCCTGGCGCATGCGCTGATCTTCTCCGGGCCCGGCGGTGTCGGCAAACGCACTATGGCGCTGGCCTTGGCACGCGCCCTTTTCTGCACCACGGCGCCTGGCGAAGGCTGCGATTTTTGTGACGACTGCCACCTGATCGATGCCGGCACTCATCCCGACCTGCAAATCGAAGATATGGAGCGCGCGCGTGAAGAGCGGGCGACAACCCGCCAGCTCTCGATTGCACAGATGCGCCGGCTGCGCTCCGGCCTCGCGCTGCGTGGCATGCGCAGCCGGCGCAAGGTCGCCATCATCGAACCGGCCGAGAAGCTCACCGCCGATGCGCAGAACGCGCTGCTCAAGACTCTCGAAGAACCTCCGGCCGCGTGCACGATTCTTCTCGTGACAACCAACGCCGACGCTCTGCTCGCGACGATCCGCTCGCGCTGCCAGCGCGTCCTCTTCGCCCCCCTGCCCGCAGCAACCATCGAGGAATTGCTGGTGCGCCGGGGAACGCCGAGCGACCAGGCCGCGGCGGTCGCCGCTCTGGCTGGCGGCAGCCTGGATGAGGCCGATCGTCTGGCGAGCGAGGAGACGCGGACGCGCCGTGAAGAATTGCACGATAGGCTCGACGATCTGCATTCCCTGCCCATCCCCGATCTACTCGACTTTGCCGCCGCACTCGGGCGCGGCAAGGGTGATGAGCGGCGCCAACGCATGGCACTCGACTCGACGATCTTCCTCCAATGGGCCCGCGGGCGCATGCTTGAGGCTACGGAATCTGGCGACTCCGAGACAATTCGCCGAGCGCTGGGGCGTCTGCGCCGGATCCATGGTACCACCCGAGATCTGGAGCGTTACGCCAATGCGCAGCTGAGTTGGGAGAGCCTGCTGCTCGACCTACAGGGGCGCGAAGGCCTCTGAGAAGAGAATCTGTGGAAGAAAATCTGGAACTACCTGCCCAAGCGCCCGAAGAGGCACCGCCGCCACCGGCCGATGTCGTCGATGTCCGCTTTCGCGTGACTGGACGCGCGGGGACCTTCGCGCTCGGTGACCTGAGGTGCCAACTTGGTGCCGCATTGGTGGTGCAGAGCGAGCGTGGTCCCGAACTCGGCGAAGCCACCGGCCCCGCGCGGTCGCGGTTCCCACGCGAGGACGGCAAAAAGCTGCCACGCGTCTTGCGCGTCGCCACCGCCGAGGACCTCTCGCGCGCCCGCCATAACCGGGGCCAGGAAGCCGCCGCCGGCAAAACCTTCCGCACACTCGCCGCCGAACTCCACCTGCCGCTCAAGCTCCTGCGCGTCGATTACCGCTTCGATGGTGGCAAGGCCGCCTTCTATTTCATGAGCACCAAGGACCGGGTCGACTTCCGCGGCCTGGCGCGCGACCTCTCACAGAAGCTTCATACCCGCGTAGAGATGCGCCAGATCGGCGACCGCGACGCGGCCAGCCTGGTCGGCGGGATGGGCCCCTGCGGCCGCGAACTCTGCTGTAGCTCCTGGATTCGCGAGTTCACGCCGGTCTCGATTCGCCACGCCAAAGAGCAGGGCCTCTCACTCAACCCCGGCAAGCTTGCGGGGATGTGCGGCCGGCTCAAATGCTGCCTGCGCTACGAATACGACACCTACGTCGAGCTCCGCCGCGGCCTGCCAAGCATCGGCAAGAAGGTCCATACGATCCACGGTGAAGGCGTGGTCATTCAGCAGGCCATCCTCAAACGCCAGGTTGTCGTGCGCCGTTTTGACGATGATGTCTACGTCCATTGCTCGCTGGAAGATCTGGTCGAGAAAAAATCCGACACGGCCACCGAGGGTGGTAGCGAGAGCATTGCCGCGACGAGCCCGAGCGATACCGACGCTGCGACCTCCTTCGAAGACGCCGAACTCGACAGGGAGACAGAGAGCGAGCCCGAAATCAGCGAATGGGAAGCCGCGAGCACTCCGGCACCCAAGGGTGAGCGGCCGGACCGTGGCGAGACCGGCCGCGGCCGCGGCGGGCAAAAACGCCGCGGACGGAACAACAAGAAATCCGCAAGCAGCGGCAGCGAGAAAGCGGCCGCCGGCAAGAACCCCTCCACAAACCGATCCACCGATGGGAAAACCACCGGCGGCGAGAACCAATCTCGCCGGCGCCCGCGCGGCCGCCGGCGCACCAAGCCCGAGAATTCGAGCGACTCATCTTGAGCGATTCCGTCTACATCACGACACCCCTCTACTACGTCAACGCCGAACCTCACCTCGGTTCGACCTACACCAATGTGGTCACGGACGCGTGGGCACGCTTCCACCGCCAACGCGGGCGCAAGACCTTTTTCCAGACCGGCACCGACGAGCATGGCGAAAAAATCGCCGAGGCCGCCGCGGCGGCCGAGAGCACGCCGCGCGAATTCGTCGACCAGGTAAGCGCCAAATTTCGCTCAGTCTGGGACTCCTGCGGCATCGAATACGATTATTTCATTCGCACTTCGGACGAGCACCATATCCGCTTTGTCCAAGACATGCTCAGCCGCATCCACGAGCAGGACGATATCTACTTCGGCGAGTATACCGGGCTCTATTGCGTCGGCTGCGAGCGACTCTACACCGAAAAAGAACTCGAAGGCGGTCTTTGCCCGCAGCATAAAACCGAGCCTATCGAGATGTCGGAGCCGAATTATTTCTTCCGGATGTCGAAGTACCAGGACCAGGTACGCGAGTATATCGAGGCGAATCCCGATTTCATCCGCCCCGAGGGCTACCGCAAGGAAGCGCTTGCGATGCTGCGCGAACCACTTGGCGACCTCTGCATCTCACGCCCCAAAGAGCGCCTCAGCTGGGGCATCGAACTCCCCTTTGACGATAATTACGTCTGTTATGTATGGTTTGACGCTCTGCTGAATTACATCAGCGGCCTGGACGATGTCGGCAAGCAGGACGAGTTCTGGCCCGGCGCCGAGCATTTCATCGGCAAGGATATCCTGAAGCCGCATGCCGTGTTCTGGCCCTGCATGCTTCTGGCCGCCGGTCTGCCGCTCTACCGCCACCTCAATGTGCATGGCTTCTGGTCGAGCGGCGGACAGAAGATGTCCAAGAGCCTTGGCAATGTAGTCGCGCCGCTCACCATGCGGGACCGCTACACCATGGACGGCCTGCGTTATTTCCTGCTGCGCGATATGGCTTTCGGCCAGGATGCGGATTTCACCGAAGAAAACCTCGTCACACGGCTCAACGCCGACCTCGCCAACGGGCTCGGCAATCTCGCCAGCCGCACGCTTGCCATGACGACGAAATACTTCGACAGTCAGGTGCAGGCCATTGACCCGCGCGAGGAGATCGACAACGGGCTGGCCGAAGCCTTCGCCCAGGCGCGGCTCGAACTCGACAAGCATATCGGCAACCTTGCCTTTCACCGCGGCCTTGAGGCGTTGTGGCGCGGCATCGACGCGGCCAATAAATACGTTGTGGAAACCGCCCCCTTCAAGCTGATCAAAGACGAAAGCCAAGCGGCACGGGTGGGTGCGATCCTGCACAATTGCCTCGAGTCGATTCGGGTTGCGGGCCAATTGATCGCCCCCTTCATGCCCGACGCGTCCGAGAACCTGCGCGTTGCGCTCGGACTCAGCGAAGCAGCCTGGGACGATATCGACCTCCCCTGGGGCGAGGCCTTCAAAAGCGGCGACAAACTCGCGGCCAAGCTCGCCCTTTTCCCGCGCATCGAGAGCTGAAAGCATTGCCGAGAACGTCGATTCCCCCGGCGGGTTCGATGCGATAGGAAGCTACCAATGTCGGCAACACCCTCGGATGCGTCGCTGCGGATTCTTCTCGCATTCTATGAAGAGAATGCGCGCCAGGCGCGCTACCACGGCACCCGCCGCCAATCGGTTGCGAGCCTTGTCGGCCTGGCAACGACATTGCTGCTTGCTGCCGCGCTCCTCGCCGACCCGACAGCGGCATACGCACTGCTCGCCGGGGGCTTCCTCATCGCGCTGAGCCTCTACGGCTTCTTCGCGAGCCTGCACCACCACGAGCGCAGCCGCCTGCATGTCGAGCGCTTACACGCCGTTCGCGAGGCGATGTGGGCCGAGTACCCCGGCGGCGTCGGCGATCTCTACGGTGCGGCGAACGAAAAACACCGCAAGCGCTTCCCCGTCTTCAGCGAAAAGACCGCGCGCATCCACTACGCCTGGCAGCTCGTCCACGTCGCCAGCCTTGGCGCCGGCATCTTCCTGATGATCGCAGCACTGGCCGGTGGGTAGCCGGCGCTCGATCATCGCGGCGGCCGCAGCCTACCTTCTGCTCATCTTCTGGATGATGTCGGGGATCGCCGCTGCTCCGGCGCGGCTGGTCCTCACGCGCCCCTTCCTCGACTCGACTCTCAGGGTTTTCACCGAGACCGACCAGAAAATGGTCATTGCGACCGTGGCGCATGCTGCGCGGGGCTGGCTCGACCCCGAGCATTCGCTGCTGGCCGATGCGACCTGCTTCCCCATGCCCGATGCCTGGACACTCGGCGAACATATGCTCGGTGCCGGCCTGCTGGCCGCCGTGCCGCTGGCACTTACCCAGCAGCCGATTCTCGCCTTCAACCTGATGCTTGTCTTCACGCTCTGGATCCCGGCAATCGGCACCTTCGCTCTGGTGCGCCGACTCACCGGCAGCGCGCCAGCCGCCTTTGTCGCCGGACTCTTCGCCGGTTTCACGCTCGACCGCGTAGTCGATACCATCCACCCCTACGTCCACGGTGATCTCTGGGTTCCCCTGGCCCTGCTCTGCCTGCACGAGTCCTTCCGGCGCGGCGGATGGACGGCGGCGCTTGGACTCATGCTCACCAGCGCCCTCTGCCTGCTCGAGAGTTATTATTCGATGCTTGCGGCCGCCATCATCCTCGGCATGATGACGTTCGGCCTGAGCGTGCGAACAGGCCGCGCCGGCCTGCGTCGCGCCGCGCCGGCGCTTCTGCTGACCGGCGTCGCCTGCGCGGCCGTCGCCGCCTTCGTATTCCTTCCCTACGTCGAGACCAGCCGGATCTGGGGCACGAGCGCCCCCTCCAACGGTGGCTACGGCCTATGGTATCAGATCCTGCCCGGCTGGAGCTTCTTTCCCGGCATCCTCTTGGTCGGCCTGGCTTTCCTTGGGCCGCTGCTGCTCCCTGTGCTGCCTCGAGAAGAACGCAAGACAGATTTCCGACTGTTCTATCTCGGCATAGCGCTATTTCTCTGGTTTTGCTCGATCCTGGAACTACCGCTGCCCGGAGGCATCACCATCCCCGGACCGCTGGCGTTGCTGCACGGCATCCTGCCCGGACTCGATTCAGTACGCGCCCTCTCCGTACTGGCCACAGCGATCAGCATTCCGCTCAGCATCGCCGCCGGGATCAGCCTCTCTCATATTTTTGCACGACGAAGCACCGCCTTTGGCTGGGCCCTCGCTCTCCTGCTCAGCACCGGCTTCATTGTAGAGCGTTTCCACGACGATCTCTCGCGCGCCCTCACGGGCTCCCGCACCCACCACAAGATCACCGAGATTGCTCCTTATCCGGTCATCACCAGCATCTTACGCCAGGCGACCGGCCCGGTTCTCAGCCTGAACGAGACGCTCGAGCAGATCATGGGCCGGGCCGACCGCGTCTTCTGGACAGCATGGACCAAACAGCCGACCTCGGCCTGCTACAATTCACACGAAAACGGGCTTGCCGCTGCCGTGCGCAGCATCGCCCGCGAGCTCCCGGCGCCACATGCAATCGACGCGCTGGTCTCCCTCGGCTTTGCCAACCTCCTGGTCGACCATGCCCGCCAAAAGCCCGCCCTGGAGGCCAGCCTGCGACCGCTTGCCCAAGGCGACCTGTCGCCGGGAATCGAACTCATCGATCGCGCCGGAGAATTCGCTCTCTACCAGCTCTCTGCCGAGCCTCAACCCAGCTTCGACTGGGCCGACCTGCGCAGCGCCCAAGAGGCCTCGCCGCCCACGCCGGTACGCCGCGACTCCGGCTACGCGACTATCGAGTTTGGCATCGAGAATGCCTCTGCCCGGACCTTCCGGCTGCCCGACCCGCTGCGCCCACAGCCCTTCGAGGTACGATGGACCAGCCGCGAAGGCGATCCGCCGCACAGCTTCCGGCTGCCCCTCTTGCCCATCGTCGCACTCGGGCCGGGCGGTGCCCTTCGCCATGCGCTGCGCGTCCCGGCGGCCGTGCCCGACGGCCACTGGCGCGTCGAGTTGATCCCGCAGGCGCTGGGCCGGCCGATTGCCGCGCGCGAGGTCCAGATTCGCTGATCCGGCAGGCGTGGGGTAGGTGCTGGCTGCATGGATCTCAACGATAAGGCTGCTCTGGTCACCGGTGGCGGCGTCGGCACGGGTAAGGCAATCGCACTCTCTCTCGCCAAGGCGGGTGCGAATGTCGCAATCAATTATTCACGCTCCGGCGCCGAGGCCGAGGAGACGGCAGGCGAGATCCGCGCGATGGGTCGGCGCTCGGTCGCGATTCAGGCCGACGTCGCAGACGACGCCGCGGTGCGCAGGATGGTCGATTCCGTCGTCGCAGAATTGGGCGGCTTGGACGTTCTGGTCAACAACGCCGGCACCACCGTGCATGTACCGCATGACGACCTTGAAGCACTCGAAGACGATATGTGGCGCCGCGTCCTTGACGTGAACCTGATGGGCACCTTCTACGCGATCCGCGCTGCGCGGCCGCACCTGGAGAAGACGGGCGGCGCTATTCTCAACGTCTCGAGCGTTGCCGGCGTGCACGCGACCGGCAGCTCGATTCCCTATTGCGCCTCCAAGGCCGCGATCAACAACCTCACCCTCTCGATGGCGCGTGTCCTCGGCCCCAAAGGCGTGCGCGTCAACGCCGTCGCCCCCGGCTTCATCGACACCCGCTGGTGGCAGGAGCGCCCCGAGTACGAATTCGTAAAAGAATTCGTCACCGAAAAGGCCCTCCTCTCCCGCGTCGCGACGGCCCAGGACGTCGCCGATATGAGCCTGTCCATCATCCAAAGCGACATCATGACCGGCCAGATCATCCTCATGGACGCCGGGCTGTCCTTATAAATATTCAGCTTCGTTCAACGACGAAACTGACGGTCGTGGCAGTGCTGCCGCCGATATTGAGCGTGGCTGCGCGGCGCGCATTCTCGACCTGGGTCGCGCCGGCCATGGCGGAAACCTGGCGTGCCACATCAACGAGCATGCGAATGCCTGTAGCACCGACCGGATGGCCGACACCGATCAGTCCGCCGCTCGGATTCATGGGAATGCGGCCGCCCCGCTCCAGGTCCCCGTTTTCGATCGCCTTCCAACTCTCGCCCGGCGCCGTGATGCCGAAATGGTCAATCGCCATATACTCGGAAGGCGTCATACAATCATGCGTCTCGATGCAATCGAGATCCTCCACACCCGCGATTCCGGCGCGCTGGAAGGCGTCTTCGATCGCGCCGCGAACATGCGGCATAACGTAGGTCTCCCCCCGACTGCGCTCCAATTTATCAGCGAGTGCGAGGCCCACCGTGCGATGCCCCCAGCCGATAATCCGGGCCTGCGCGCGGCCGCCGTGTTCCGCCAGCCATCGCTCCGAGACAAGAACGACACCGGCGCCGCCGTCGGTAATCTGGCAACAATCGTTGCGCCGCAAACGCCCGGCAATTACCGGATTCATTTCATCGTCGGCTGCGAAGCTTCGCTCCGTGAGCTTCCAGCTGCGCGTCTGAGCCTTCGGGTTGGCTTTGGCGTTGCCAAGATTGAGCTCCCCGATCGCGCGCAGGTGGCGCTCGTCGATGCCGTAACGCTTGTCGTATTCCTCGGCGACCTGGTCAAACATACACGGCCAGATCGACGCGGATTTCTCTTCCCGGCCGACCAGGGCGGCTGCCGATTGGACCTCGGCGGCCTGGGGCCCAGGCATGGTCTTCTCCTGCTCGATGCCCAGCGCGAGTACGCAATCGTAGCGGCCGGCTTCGATCTCGGCCATCGCGGTCAACACCGCAAGCGACCCCGAGGCACAGGCCGCCTCATGGCGCATCGCGGGAATGCCCCAGAGCTCGGGGACCACCGTTGCCGGCATCGCACCGAGGTGGCCCTGGCCCGTGTAGAGCTCGGCGAAAGCGTTGCCGACATGAATGCTCTCGACCGCATCCGGCCCGATGCCGGCATTCTCCAGGGTTCCCATCACGACCTCGCGTGCCAGCGCGCCGATCTCTGACCCCTCGCGGTCGAAATTACGAGCAAAATCCGATTGGTAACCACCCAATATCGCCGTTTGTCTCATGAGGGCAGCCTAGAGATCCGGCCGAAAAGCACAACGGCAGGTGAACGCTGCTCGCGACGGCTGGACAGGTCGAGGCAGGCCTCGCGAGGCGTTCGGCGTCTCGATCCATAACGAGCAAAACCACATATAGGTGACTTTACTCATGAGTAAAGTCACACCATGGTGATTCTACGATGGCGACACCGGAGGTCCGCACGGGACGTTCGACAAGGCGGGGCGGCATCGGCCATACTCCGGCCCTATGAGCCGCCTCAAATTGCATCATTGGATCCTCATGGCGATGGGCGTCGGCGCCGGCGTCGGACTTACCCTGAACGTCATGGGCGCGCGCGGCACCATCGACCCCGTCCTCGTGCGCCAGGTAGCCGAGGGCGGCAAGGCCGTCGGGGATCTTTGGCTGCGCCTGTTGCAGATGCTGGTGGTGCCGCTGATCGTCTCCTCGCTGATCACGGGCGTGACCGGCATGGGCAATCTACGCCAGCTGGGCCGACTCGGCCGCCGGACCGTCATCTTCTATTTGTCCACCAGCATGATCGCGATCGCCACCGGCCTCGTGATGGTGAACCTGATCTCGCCGGGCGTCGGCGTGGACCTCGGGCTGCTCGAAGCCAACGCCGAGGGCACCGCCCTGCCCGCGGCCGCCCTGCAACAGAACCTCAGCCTCGGCCAAGTTCTCTGGGCGCAGCTGAACCATATGATCCCGAAGAACGCGATAAAAGCTGCTGCCGATGGCGCGATGCTGCCGATCATCTTCTTCTCGCTCTTCCTCGGCGTCTTCATCAACGCCGCCGAGCATGAGACCGCAGGTTCCGAGCACGTCACCGGCAAAGGCCCCGAGTCCGCCCGCGTGCTGCGCGGGTTCTTCAACAGCCTCTTCGACGTGACGATGCGCATGACGCTCTTCGTCGTGAAGCTTGCCCCGATCGGTGTACTCGGCTTCATGCTCTTCGCCGCGGCCGGCAAAGGCCTCGACGCCTTCCGAGCACTCGGGCTCTACGCCCTGACCGTCTTTCTGGCCCTCGCCATCCATGCCGGCATCACATTGCCACTCATCCTGAAATTTTTCGCGCGACGGTCGCCGCTGGCGCACGCACAGGCCATGGCACCGGCATTGGTGACGGCATTCAGCACGGCATCGAGTAACGGCACGCTGCCACTGACGATGAATTGCGTCGAGAAACGCGCCGGCGTCAGCAACCAGATCAGCTCGTTTGTGCTGCCGCTCGGAGCCACGATCAATATGGACGGCACGGCACTCTACGAGGTGGTGGCGGTGCTCTTCATCGCCCAGGTGACAGGCCTCGAGTTGACGATGACCCAGCAGCTGATCGTCGCCTTTACGGCATTGCTCGCCAGCATCGGTGCCGCCGGCATCCCGCATGCCGGGACCGTGATGATGCTGGTGGTGCTCAGCGCCGTCGGCCTGCCCACCTCGGCGGTCGGCCTCATCCTCGCCGTCGACCGGATCCTGGATATGTGCCGCACGACGGTAAATGTCTGGAGCGACTCGGCGGCGGCCGCCGTGGTGGCGCGCTACGCGGAGACCGATCCCCCCGCACCGAAGACCGCGTAGATCTAAAGTCGCAAGGGAAGCGAGGCGGGGCCGCGCAGAACCATGGAGCGTCGCCATTGCGGGGGATTCTCGGGCCCGCGGAAATCCGGAAAACGCCGCAGCAGAGCGCCGATTGCGATCTCGCCTTCGAGCCGGGCGAGCTGCGCGCCGAGACAGAAATGCCCACCGTGACTGAGCGCCAGGTGCGGGTTGGGATCGCGACCGACATCGAGCCTATCGGGGTTGGCGAATTGCGCCGGATCTCGATTGGCCGCAGCCAGCGCGATGCCGACCAACTGCCCCTTGCGCATCCTCCTGCCGCCCAACTCGCAATCCTCGATCACGGCACGGTCGGTGAGAACAATCGGGCTGTCGTAGCGCAGGAACTCATTGATTGCCGTAGGTAGGAGTTCGGGTTCACGCGTCAGCCGCTCGCGCTCGGCGGGATTGCGCAAAAGCGCGACAACCGAGTTGCCGATCAGATTGGCCGTCGTCTCATGGCCGGCCACGAGAAGCAGGACACAAAGCGCGAGAAGGTCGCTCTCCTCGAGCCGCTCGCCCTTGTCTTCGGCCGCAATCATGGCTGACATCAGGTCATCGGTCGGCTCGGCGCGGCGGGCTTGGAGCAGCGGGCGGAAATAGGCGTAGAGTTCCCGAGTCGCTCGCCGCATGGGCTCGGCCCCATCGTGCCCCTGCAGCGGGTCGAGGACCTGGACGAGATCGGCGCTCCAGCGGTGAAATTGCTTGCGGTCCGCCGCCGGGACGCCGAGCATCTCGGCAATCGCCATCACCGGGAAGGGATAGGCGAAGTCATGCACAAGATCGATTTCCCCCTTCGCGGCGGCCTTGTCGAGAAGGTCTTCGGCCAAGGCCTCGAGACGCGGGCGCAGGGCCGCAACCCGGCGCGGCGTGAAGGCTCTGCTCACCGGGCCGCGCAGGCGCCGATGGTCGGCGCCCTCGAGCATCAGGAGATTTCTTTCAAAGAAGCCCAGGAACTCGGGTTCGTTGCGGTTGAACCAGCGGATCAGACGAAAGATGGCCGTGTCGCTGCGGTCGGCACTCAGTGCCGGGTGTTGCAGGGCTTCGAGCACATCATCGTAGCGAGTGACGATCGAGGCACCGAAGAGCCTGCTGTAGAAGGTT
>JAYGCM010000057.1:0-101886 GCA_046583355.1 Deltaproteobacteria bacterium | reverse complement strand
CGCTGCGCCGCATGGAATTGCGCGGCGATGACCTGCAGACCAACCTGCCGGTGCATTACGGCTTGGTGCAATGGTTCCTTGGCAAGGGCGTGATGTCGGAGCCGACGACGCGCTTCATGGGCCCCTACCTCACGGCCGTTGGCGCGCTGCAGTTGGTGGTGAACGACGTGGACCTCGATATTGCGATCGAGGGTCTGGTTCGGAACCAAAAAGACCCGAGTGGGCGCAAGGTTCTCGCGGCCAAAGCAACGCTATTGCGCCGGCCTATCGAGCGCCTGCTGGGCAACGCCCATTTCCTCGCCGGCTTCCTCGGCCGCTTCGACGGCGAGCTCTGGGTGCGCGAAGGCGACAAGCTCAGTTTCAAGACCAACGCCATCACCTTTCTGCATGAGCTCTACCATTACCTCGACCTCGAAGATGCGCCGAACAAGACCCCGGCCGAACGGATCTGGTCGCATGACCTCGATATCCTGAATGCCGCCGACGCCTTTTATGCCGAAGTGAAAGAACGGGCGGGCCTATCCTCAGATGCCGAATTGGCAGAACTCTTCGCTGGGGACAACGCGGCGAAGCTGGATGGCGCAGACGCCAAGCTTTGGGCCGAATGCCTGGCGGCGCATCGCGGCTTCCAGGAAGGCTTGGAGCTGTTGCTGTTGATTCCGCGCATAGGGCTGCGTGCCGGCTTCCTCGACATCACGGTAGGCGAGGACCTGGTGCCGGTCTTCCCCGCGAAATTCGAGGACGAAGAGCTGGCGAAGTCTTGCCTGCGTGCGCTGGCGCCGCCGCCGCGTGCCAGCTCCGACGAGATCGTCACGCCGATGGGAGGTACCTTCTATGCCCGCGAGGCGCCGCATTTGCCTTTGCTGACCGAAGTCGGCGAGCATTTCGAGGCCGGCCAGCCGCTTTTCATCATTGAGGTGATGAAGATGTTCAACAAGATCAGTGTTCCTTTCTCGGGCACGATCAAGGAGAACCTCGCCGCCGATCACGAGGCGAAGGTCGTGGCCAAGGGGCAGGCGATCTTCAAAATCGAACCGGACGAGCGGATCGAAGAAGAGAGCGAAGAGACCATCGAGGCGCGCCGCCGTGAGGTCACTCAGGCGCTGATGGCCTGAAGCAAGCCTTGACGATCTTGCTCGGCACCGCCCCGAGCCGGGGGTGCGGTTCGCAGCGCTTCTATCCCTACGGTTTGCCTTGAGGGCGAATTGGGGCATTACGGCGCGATGGAAGACGAAATTGCGTTTCTTGGCGCACGCGAGCTGGCGCGCCGGCTGCGGGCCGGCGAGTTCTCCAGCTTGGAACTGCTTGAGTTCTATCTGGGTCGCATCGAGCGGTTGAACGGGCCCCTGAATGCGGTCGTGACCCTCGATCCCGATGGCGCCCGCGAGAAGGCAAGGCGCGCCGACGCGCGGCTCGAGCGCGGCGAGAGCGGTGCGCTTCTCGGGCTGCCTGTGACGATCAAGGACGCCTACGAGGTCGCGGGCATCCGTACTACGGGCGGCGCGCCTGTTTTGCGCGACCATGTGCCCGAGCGCAGCGCCACCGCCATCGAGCGCATCGAGAGGGCCGGCGCGATCGTTTTCGGCAAGACCAATGTGCCGCTTTTCTCTGGCGACGTGCAGACCTTCAACGAGATCTTCGGCGTGACGAATAATCCGTGGAATGTCGAGCGGACGCCCGGAGGGTCCTCTGGTGGTGCGGCGGCGTCGGTGGCCTGTGGTTTCACCGCCTTCGAGATCGGCAGCGATATCGGCGGCTCGATCCGCACGCCGGCCAACTGGAACGGAATCTACGGGCATAAATCCAGCTGGGGGCTTGTCCCGGCGCGCGGCCATATCCCGGGCCCTCCCGGCGCGCTCGCCGAGACGGACCTCGGTGTCTTCGGCCCGCTCGCGCGCATGGCCGATGATCTGGAGCTTTTGCTCGATATCATCGCCGGGCCCGATGAGTATGTCGGCGCGGCCTGGTCGCTTTCGTTGCCCCCGGCCCGCCGCTCGAAGATCGTACCAGCATTGCCTTTGCCCGCGCGCTGACGTCAATCACGAAAGGCTACGAAGCGCCTCCGTGCGCCCGTGCGGGCTATTCCACGTAGCCAAGCGCGCGCAGACCCTCGATCTCGCGCTCGGAGCGACCCGGGGCCACCTTGGGGGCGCGGATTCGGCTGCCGGGGTTGGTTCGGGTGGCGACGCTTTGCGGGAAATCATCCGCATCCATCCATTCGTCCAGCACCTGGCTGATGGCGCCTTCGCGCCAGGGCCCGTCGGGCGGCTCTGCGGTCTGTCGCTCCGGGTCCGAGGCTCGAATGATGGGCAGGTTTTTGGTGGCGCGATGGACGATTTCCCCCTTGGCATTGCGGCGGACCATCCACTTCTCGCGCCCGGCGATAGCGGCTCGGGTCTGGCCTTTGCGGCTGGTCGCCTCGAGCGAGACAGGTGCGTCCGCCGGCCGCTGTCCGAGTACGAAGCCGTCGATCCCCTCGGGCAGCGGTACGCCCAACCAGGTGAGAATAGAAGGTGCAATATCGGCCGTTGAAACGGGCGCTTGCCTACGCTTCGCCCGGCCGCCGGGGCGCCGCACGGCCAGCGGCACCCGCATGATGGGTTCCAGCGCCGCAAAGCCGTGCGAGAAGGCGATCGACGCATCCGTCATGGATTCGCCATGGTCGGACGTAAAGATAAAAATCGTATTGTTGATATCGTCGGCTTGCCGGTAGGCTTCAAGTAGGCGACCGATCTCCCGGTCGGTGTAGGCGATCTCCTCGTCGTAGCGATCGATATAGCGCAAGGCATCACGGGGGTCTTCGGCCAGTCGCGTGTAGCGGGGGATTCGCAGGATATCGATTTCTTCACGGCCTTCGTGGCTGAACTCAAGCGGCTTGTCTTGCGGTGCGCGGTAGGGGCCGTGCGGATCGATATAATGAACCCAAAGAAGATGCGGCTTGGTATAGCTCTCGCGCGAAGCGAGCCAGGCAAGCGCGGCGTCGGTCGTGCGCGAGGCACGTCGCTCCCAGACGGGACGCGCTCCTTCGCGTTCGTCAACGAAATCGTCGTAATGGTCAAAGCGTTCATTCAGGCCCATGGCTTCAGCCGTGAGCACGATGTTGGAGACGATCGCGGCCGTTTCGTAGCCTTGCTCCGATAGCAGATCGGCCAGGGTCGGAACTTCGCTGCCGAGGCGCTGGTAGAAGAGTCGCACGCCGTGGCTTTGCGGCAGGCGTCCGGTGAGGATGGAGGCCACACTCGGGGCGGTGCTCGCCTCGGTCGCGTAGACATTCTCCCAGATTTCGCCCTCGGCGAAGAATTCGTCAAGGAATGGAGTGGTTCTTCGCGGATAGCCGTAGAGCGAGAGATGGTCCGGGCGCAGCGTATCGACACTGATCAGGACGATATTGCTGCGCGCCGCGACGCCAGTGGGGGAGGCCTCCTCATCGGGGGAAAAATACCCGACGGTCGCAAACGCGGCCGCGACTGCCAGTAGCGCTGTGCCCAGAAGAACGCCGAGTAATTGCCTGGAGGTCATCGCGTCCTTCTTTTGATGGGCATGCGTGCTTTGTCGCCTAAACGAGGTCTTCGTCGTGCTGCTCGCCATTGGCGAGATTCTTGACTTTTGCCTTGCCGCGCGCGACTTCGTCGGGGCCGAGAAGGTAGACCCGTTCGGCTCCTTTGGCGTCGGCATCGGCGAAGACGCGTTTGGGCTTCATGGCGCCGAGAACGATCTCGACGCTGCGGCCATCGTCACGAAGGCGACCGGCCAGGCGGATCGCGGCCGGGCGCTCGGCGTCCGAGAAGGCAAAGACGATATCCTGCAAGCCGCGCTCGGGTTCCGGCAGCAGGCCGTGGTCTTTCAGCAATTCCATGATGACGACATCGCCGAAACCGAAGCCGACGGCCGCGATGGCCTTGCCGCCCAGCGTCTCCAGCAGCCGGTCGTAGCGTCCGCCGCCGCAAACCGCGCGCAGCTCGCCGCGGGCGTCAAAGGCCTCGAAGACGATACCTGTATAATAGGCCAATCCGCGCACGACCGAGGCGTCGAAGACGATTTCGTCGGCGAAGCCATAGGCGTCCAATAGGGTAAAGAGTTGGCGCAACTCGGCCAGCGCCGGGGAGCCTTCGCCGCCCGCCGCGGCCGCTTCTTCAAGCGTTCGGGCCCCGAGCATGGCGATCACGGTGGCCGCCTGGTCGCCTGTGAGGCGCACCGGCCCGTCCGGGTCGCAGAGCAGGCCGCTAACGGCTTCCGCACCGATCTTGTCTAATTTATCAATGACGATACAAAGCGGCTCGAAGGCTTCCGGGCGTTCGGCCAGAACCTCGCGACGCAGTGATTCTTCGAGCAGGGCGCGGCTGTTCACGCGCACTTTCACCGCACCGACCGGAAGCCCGACGCGCCGCACCAAGGTGAGGAGTGCCGCAATGAGCTCGGCCTCGGCCGTCACCCCGGCCTGGCCCCAGATGTCCATGTTCCATTGGTAATGCTCGCGCAGCCGGCCGCGTGTCATGCGCTCGTAGCGCCAATTCTGCGTGACCGTGAACCAGCGCAGAGGGAATTTCAGCGCGCCGGCGCGCGCCATCACAAGACGGGCGACCGAGGGAGTCATCTCGGGACGCAGCGCAAGGTGCCGGCCGTGCAACTCAAAATGATAGAGTTGGCTGACAATTTCCTCGCCCGCCTTGCGCGTGAAGAGCTCGGCATGCTCGAGTATCGGCGCATCAACCTCCTCGAACCCGAAGAGCCGCGCGGTCTCACGGAAATGCCCAAAGAGCCAACTCCGCTGGCGCATCTCCGCCGGATAAAAATCACGCGTCCCGCGCGGAGCCTGAATCGAGTTCTTTCCCACCGCTCTGCCAGTACCGGATGCTCGCCCTTCCTGCGAGCAAACGGGGATGTGTGTTACGGATTCGAGATTTTGTTACGCATTCGGGCCTACGAAGATATCGGGTTCTCCGCCATGTCGTCCGCGCTGAAAAACGAAACAAAATCTCCGGTAGGCAGCACAGCCCTCCACCCCGAGCTGACGACCAAGAGGCTCAGGCTGCGGCCGTGGGTAGAGGCGGACCTCGAGCCCTTTGCCGCGCTGAATGCGGACCCCGAGGTGATGGCCTGGATGCCGGCGCCGATGAGCCTGGCGCAGACGCGCGAGCTGGTGGCGCGGATTCACCTGCATTTCGAGACCCATGGCTTCGGGCTCTGGGCGGTCGAGGTGCCCGACGAGGCACCGATGATCGGTTTCGTCGGCCTGATGCGGCCCGACTTTGAGGCCCATTTCATGCCGTGCGTCGAAATAGGCTGGCGCCTGGCGCGCGCATGGTGGAACCGAGGCTTTGCCAGCGAGGGCGCGCAGGCCGCGCTGGAGTGGGGCTTCACCCAGGGCGGTCTCGACGAAATCGTCTCGTTCACCGTGCCGGGCAACCAACGCTCCCAAGGCGTCATGCGCGGAATCGGCATGCGGCGCACGCCCGCCGACGATTTTCGCCACCCCCGCCTCACCATCGGCGACCCCCTGCGCGAGCACGTCCTCTACCGCCTGGCCAAAGATTCCTGGAAGCGGCAGGTTTAGAGGCACGGGTGGGGACGAAGGTCGGCATCGATTCTGGCGGTACATTCACCGATGCGGTGGCGTTGAGTGCATCGGGCGAATTGCGCATCGCGAAGATCCCGTCGACCCCGGCCGATCCGGCCGAGGCGACGGTGGCGGGCTTTCTTGCAGTTGCCGCCGGCGCCAGCGATGGCGAGCTGCGCCACGGTACAACCGTGCCGACCAACGCGCTGCTTGAGCGCCGCGGCGCGCGCACGGCATTGGTGACCAACGCCGGTTTTGCCGATATCCTGGAGATCGGCCGCCAGCGGCGGCCCGACCTCTATGATGCCAGCGCCGACCGCGCCGAGCCGCTCGTGCCGCGTGCGCGGCGCTTTGAGGTCGGTGGGCGCATCGGCCCCGACGGCGCCGAGCTTGCACCGCTCGATCTGGGCGATCTGGAAGCGCGTCTGGACGCATGCGCGCCCGAGGCCGTCGCCATCTCGCTGCTGCATTCCTACGCGAATCCGCAGCATGAAGAAGCGGTTGCCGCGCGGCTTGGTGCGAAATATCTGGTGGTTCGTTCCAGCGAGGTGGCCGGCGAATTCCGCGAATATGAGCGGACTTCGACGGCCGTGATGCATGCTTGGCTCGGTCCGGGCACGGCGCGCTACTTCGAGCGTCTCGCGGCGGTGCCGGAGTTGCCCGAAGCTTTGTTGGTCATGCGCTCCTCGGGCGGGCTGGGCGCTGTGCGCGACCTCGCACGGCGTCCTGCGGACGCACTCCTCTCAGGGCCGGCGGCCGGTGCGCTTGCCGCGGCCGCCGTGGCGCAGAGCGCCGGATTTCCGACAGCCGTTGGTTTCGATATGGGCGGCACCTCAACCGATGTCGTGCTGATTCGCGATGGCCGACCCGAGCTGCGTCCGCTTACGTTGATTGACGAATTGCCGTGCCTCACGCCGGCACTCGCCATTCATACTGTCGGTGCGGGCGGCGGCAGCCTGGCGCGTCTCGATGCGGGCGGAGCGCTACGGGTCGGTCCGGAGTCGGCCGGCGCGCTGCCCGGTCCGGTCGCCTACGGGCGTGGCGGGACGCAGCCGACGGTGACGGACGCGAATGTGGCCCTGGGGCGTGTGCGGCAGCTCGTGGGTGGGCGCATGGCGGTGGATCACGTGGCTGCTGCCGCGGCCGTAGTCGGCCTCGGGCGCGGCGCGGCCGAGGCGATCCTGGCAGTGGTCGAAGCGAATATGGAGCGCGCCTTGCGCGAGGTGACAGTGGAGCGCGGAGTGGACCCGGCCGATGTTGCGATTGTCGCCTTCGGGGGTGCCGGGGCGCTGCATGCCGCGCGGCTTTGCCGCAACATTGGTGCACGCTGCGTGATCGTGCCGCCGCTCGCCGGTTTGCTCTCGGCCGTCGGCCTGTTGGCCGCGCCCATCCGCGTCGATCGCGCGCATACGCAGATCAATGCAGGCAAATATTTCGACCCCTCCTGCTTTACCGGATTGGTGGCCGAAGCACGCGAGAGTATAGCCTGGGCGGGGCCGGCGAGGCTCGGGCGGGTGGCGGATTGCCGCTATGTCGGGCAGAGCCACGAGCTCGCCGTTGCGCTCGATGAGGGCGAGGGCGCAGAGATCCTTCAGGCGCGTTTCCATCAGGCTCACGAAGAGCGCAATGGCTACCGCCGCCCGGAGGCCGCCATCGAGGTGGTGACGCTGCGGGTGAGCGCCGAGGTCGCCTCGGATATCGCGGTGGAGGACGTCTTGCAGGCGTTGCCCGGATCGGGGCGCGCGGGACTCCGGGTCGGCGAGACGCGCCAGGGGCCGTTGCTGCTTCCCGAGGATGAGGCGACGACCTGGGTGCCGGAGGGCTTCTCGGTACGCCTCGATGCAGCACGGAATCTGATTTTGGAGCAGCCGAGGTCCGGCCATGCATGATGCTCGCGCCGCGGCCGCAATCGGCATCTGGCAGAGTCGCTTCTCGGGCGTTTGCGACGAGATGGGCGCGGCCCTGCGGCGCGCCGCCTACTCGCCGAATGTGAAGGAGCGCGAAGATTATTCTTGCGCGCTCTTTGCCGCTGATGGCGAGTTGATCGGCCAGGCCGAGCATATCCCGGTGCACCTGGGTTCGATGGCCGCGTCTGTGCGCTCGGCGATCGAGGCCTTCGGAGATCTGGCCGAAGGGGATCAGGTTTTAGTCAACGACCCTTTTTGCGGGGGTACGCATCTCAATGACATCACCTTCGTCGCCGCCGTGCGCGGGCAGGACGGCGCGCTGCTGGGCTATGTGGCCAATCGGGCACACCATGCCGATGTGGGTGGCTCGGTGCCCGGTAGTCTGAGCGCGACGGCGGTGGATTCGGTGGCCGAGGGGCTCTGCCTGCCGCCGATCCGTGCGGTGCGCGGTGGCGCTTGGGATGGCGATATTCGAGCGCTGCTGCTCGCCAATACGCGTACCCCGGAGGAGCGGGCGGGCGATCTCGATGCGCAATGGGGTGCCAATCGGTTGGGCGCGCGGCGGCTTGGCGAGCTTGCCGCCAAGCACGGCCGGGAGAGCCTCGCCTGGGCCATGCGGCTGGTTTGTGATTATGCCGAGCAAGCCATGCGGGTCGAGCTTCACGCGGCATCGAAGGGGCTTGCGGCTGAGCTCAGCTGCGAGGATTTCCTCGAGGCCGCCGACGGTAGCCTGGTTCCGATCCGGGTCGTCGTGCGGATTGACGAAGGTGGTATGGAAGCGGATTTCCGCGGCACGGGACGGGCTCGCCCCGGCGTGCCGAGCGGCGTGCGCGCCGTAACCCAGGCCTGCCTGGAGTTCGCCGCGCGTTCCATCACTTCCGGCGATATCCCGCGCAACGGCGGCGCGGCGCGTGTGCTGCGGCTGCGCACCGAGCCGGGCAGCGTAGTCGATGCACGTGCACCCGTTCCCGTCGGTGCCGGCAACGTCGAGGCATCGCAGCGGATCGCCGACGTTCTGCTGGCCGCGCTGGCGCCCGCGTTCCCCACCCGGATCGGCGCGGCTTCGCAGGGCACGATGAACAATCTTCTGATCGGTTCGGTGCCGGGTCCGGGCCAGCCTTTCGTCTATTACGAAACGATTGGCGGCGGGCAGGGCGGCCGGCCCGGGCAGGCCGGACAAAGCGGCATTCATACCGGAATGACCAATACCGCGAACACGCCAATCGAGGCGCTCGAGCATGCCTACCCGCTGCGCGTCGAGGCCTACCGGCTGCGCTCCGGCAGCGGCGGCGCCGGCGAGCATCCTGGCGGTGAGGGAATCGAGCGCATCGTGCGCTTGCTCGAAGACAGCCAGGTGACCCTGCTCGCCGGGCGGCGGGCGATGGGGCCGCGTGGTCTGGCGGGGGGCGCAGCCGGTGCTCCGGGCGAGGATCGTATCCGAACACCCGAGGGTGTGGAGCGCGTCTGGCAGCCGCTCTCGACGCAGCAGCTGCCGGCCGGGACACAGCTCGTCCTCCGCACACCGGGCGGCGGTGGATACGGCGGCCTCGAGTCTGCCGCGCCGGCTACCGTCGGTGCGTCTTCAAAGAATGCCGTCAAAGCGGTGGGTGATCCCGAGTGAGCGGTGCGGCGGCGCAGATGTCGCGGCTGCTGCGGTAGCCGTAGCGCTTGGGCATTGTCCCGTCGCATGGAATTCCAGGGCGGCTTCGAGCGAAGCCTCGCTCGGGTCGCCGAGGTCGGTATCGAGCTCATCGGCGGCCGGGCAATCGACCGGCAATCCGGCAAAATAGCCACCGCCACCGGCGGCGTTCTGCACCTCGAAGGCGACGATACGTAAACGGCGCTTGTTGGAGCAATAATCGGTGGCGATCTGGCCGACTGGTTTGCCGTAGGTCCGGCTGCCAATGGAAGTCGTGCCGATGCGGTCGGCAAAGGGTGCGAAAGCATGGATCACCAATTCGCTGGCCGACGCGGTTAGCGAACTTGTCAGGAAGACGATCGAGTCAAACGCACCCGAGCTCAGCGTGTTGCCCTCGTAGCGGGCATCGAAGGCCCCGGTTTGGTTGCGGCCGGAATTCGCGCTGTTGAAGGCGAGCCGATAGAGGGTCTCGCCGGCCAGAGCGTCGCCGCCGAGCATGCCGCCGATCGCCTCGGCTACCGGCACGGCGCCGCCGAGGTTGTAGCGAAAGTCAACCACCAGATGTCGTACACCTTCACGGTCGAAGTCGCGGATTGCGGCCTCGAAGCCGGCGACAGCGGGCGGGACGAAGGAGCGCATCAGCACGTAGCCGATTTTTTGGCCGCCGCGCTCGAAGACGCGCACCAGCGGCACCGGGTCGACATCGAATTCGCTGACCGTGAGCGTAAAGGGCCCTCGATGCACTCCGGCCCGGTCGAGGAATTCCATCGTGCGTGTGGTGCCGGAGTCGGAGTAGGGGTAGCCGAGTGCGGCGCTGATGCCGTCGCTGGCGTCGATGGTGGCGATGCTGCGGCCACCGATGGAGAGGAGACGCCAGCCGCGGCGTACGCCGGCGGCGTGGACCGGACCGCCTTCGATTGTCTGGCGAACGCGGATCTCGTCGCTCGCGCCGATCCGCGTGAGCAAAAAGCCGTAGCTGAAGGTGCGGCCGGCATTCTGCCGCGCCTCGGCCGCGGGCGAGGTGATGTAGGTGAAGCCGCGGTCGAAATTGTCCGGGATCCAGCGCAGGGGGTCGAGCAATTCTTTATCGTCGGTGAAGCGCGCCAGTTCGACCGTGCGGTATTTTTCTATCTGCAGCGGCTCGTCGTTCCAGAAATAGACCGACTCCATGATGCCGAGAACGTCGGCCTTGGCGCTGGCCTCCGGGCAATCGCTGGTGTCGTTGGCCTCGCCAGAGCCGCCACCACAGGCGGCGGCAAGCAGACCGAGCACAAGGACTCCCGTCAACGGAAGCCATCGCGTTTCCTTGTAGCTATGTCTTTCGCAATTCATCTTGATAGTTTATTCTTCCGGGACGGGTTCTGTCGATGAGGAGGGCAAATAGATTGTACGCGGTGCAGCAGAGGGCGTCTGGCCTGTTGCCGCGCGGCGGCCTTCTCTGATGTTCGGCTTCCTGCGCAAACGCCGGCGTCGCAAGCTGCGCGAGCAGCCATTTCCGGACGAGTTTCGCGCGATCGTGGAGCGAAATTTCGGCCTCTATGAGCACCTCGACCCTACAGACCGCGAGCATCTTTTTGATTTGATGAAGGTTTTCCTCGGCGAGAAGAAATTCGAAGGCTGCGGGGGCCTCGAGCTCAATGATGAGATTCGCGTCACCATCGCTGCCCAGGCCTGCCTCTTGATGCTGCACCAGGAAGAGCCGCATTTCTACCCGCGCTTGCACGCCATTCTCGTCTACCCGCATGCCTACGTGGCCACGCAGCGTCAGGTGATCGCCGGCGGCCTGGTCCTGGAGACGCCCTCGGCACGGTTGGGGGAGTCCTGGGTCGATGGTGTGGTGGTCCTCTCGTGGGACGATGCACGGGCCGGCGCCTCGTGTGCGAATGACGGGCATAATGTTGTCCTGCATGAATTTGCGCATCAGCTCGACCAGGAAGATGGCACCTCCGACGGCGCACCGATCCTCGACCAGCGCAGCCAATATGTGGCCTGGGCACGGGTGCTCGGGCATGAGTTCGAGGAGTTGCGCGAGAACGCCGAGGCCGGACGCCGGACCGATATCGATTCCTATGGCGCGACCAATGCGGCCGAGTTTTTCGCCGTCATCACCGAGGCCTTCTTCGAGAAGCCCAAGAAGCTGCGGCGCAAACACCCGGAACTCTACGAAGAGCTGCAGCTCTACTACAAGCAGGACCCCGCCGTCTGGGGCCGCTGAACTTCCGGCAGAAAAAACAGGTCGAGCGCTCAGTCGGGGCGCTTGGTGGTGCGCCGCACCTGCGTGCGCATGAAGCTCGGGGCCAAGGCGCGGACTACGTAGCCAGCGCGAATGAAGCGGGGGTGGGTGATCTCATGCGCGCCGCGCTGCAGGCCCCGCACGATGGCATCGACGAGTCCCTGCACGGGCACCATCGTATTCTTCGCCACCGCGGGCATGCGCGTGAGCGCTTCCGCATCGAAGAAAGGGGTACGGATCGCACCAGGGCAAACCGTAAGAACGTGGATGCCGTGCTCCTCCACTTCCAGCGAGAGGGACTCCGCAAGGCCGACCATGGCGAATTTGCTTGCCGCGTAAGCCGATTCGTCTGGTGGCGCGATCTTGCCAGCCACCGAGGCAATGAAGACGAGAAAGCCCTCGCCGCGCTCGACCATGCCGGGCAGCACGGCCTTGGTGGCATGGACGGCACCCATATAATTGACCTGCATCATGCGCTGGATATCTTCGACCTCCCAGTCGAGGAAGCGTCGATGATGGCCGTAGCCGGCATTGTTGATCAGAAGGTCGATACCGCCGAGAGCTTCACTGAGCGCGGCGCAGGCGGCGAAAGTCTCGGCACGTTCGGCGATATCGGCGACGGCCACACACGCCTCGCCGCCGCTATCGCGGATCTCGGTTGCAAGCACTTCCAATTCTTCGCGCCGCCGTGCGATCAGCCCCAGCCGAGCGCCGCGACCGGCCAGATCGAGCGCCAAGGCACGGCCAATCCCGCTCGAGGCCCCGGTGATCAGAACCCGTTTGTCGCGAAACGAAAGGAGGCGGCGAGGCATGGGCTAACGCTCCGTAGAAGAAAGTGTCGGGCCGGACGTCGGCAGCCGAACGGTGAAGGTGGTGCCGACATCGGGCACGCTTTGGAGAGCCACGCTTCCGCCAAGCATTTCAAGATAGCGCCTGACTAAATGCAGGCCGAGGCCAACGCCGCCGACCAATCGCGTCAGCGGATCGGCGCCTTGGCGGAAGGGCTCGAAGACAAACTTTTGTATATCGGGTTCGATCCCGGAGCCGGTATCGGTGACGGAGAATTCGACTCCTTCGGGTACGTTGCACGCGCGCAGCATTACGCTCCCCGAACTGGTGAACTTGAAGGCATTGGAGAGGAGGTTGCGCACGACGATCTGCAATTTACCCCGGTCGGATTCGACCGCCGTGAGGTTCTCTGCGATTTCGGTTTGGTAGGTCACGCCATGGGTGTCGATCGGCACCGCCCCCTCGCTGGCGACCTGTTCGAAGAGCGCTTTCAGATCGACCGTTTCGATATTGACGGGTAACTCGCCGGCCTCGAGGCGGCTGAGGCTGAGTGTCTCGTTGATGAGTTCAAGCAATGCGGAGCCGTTACGCTCGATGCGCTCCAGACCATCGCGCTGCCCGTCGGTCAAGCCGCCGAAGGCCTCATCGAGCAGCAGGCCCGAGTAGCCGAGCATCACATGCAGCGGCGTGCGCAACTCGTGCGACATGGTGGCGACGAACTCGCTCTTCAGTCGATTGGCCTGTTCGAGCTTGCGGATCAGGCGCAAATTTTCGACAGCGAAAGCGACCCGCTGCGCGACAGCGCGGCAGAGATCGAGCTGATAGGCGTCAAAGGGCGCCTCTTTTCGGGTATGAGCGACAACGAGGCTGCCGACATGGTGCCCTTCTGCCTCAATCGGTGTGACGATCATCTGCTGGATGCTGAGTTTCTGATAGAATGCGGGTGGCAGCCACCCCTGTTCCTTCATCTCGTGGAGCACCAGCGTCTTGCCCTTTTGCACAATCGAATCGAAGGGCTGGCCCTTGTTGAAACGAGTCGCATGGATCAGGCGCCGCTGTTCTTCGCTTCCGCCGACGATCGTCTCCGCGAGGTAGGCGCTCTCGGTGTCGTTCCAGAAAAAGGCGACGGCGAGATCGACCTCGGCTGCGGAGTGCAGTTCATGGAGCGCGATGGCGAAAATATCCTCCGGGGTCTCGGCACTGGTAGCGGCTTCATCTAGGGCAAGCAGAGCCTGTGCACGAATTTCGGTGTGTCGGTGTTCGGTAATGTCGACGCGTGACACGACGGCACGAGCGGGGGCGGCATCGAGCGGAGACACGCGCACTTGCAGATGTCGGATCCCGTGCGGGGTAGGGCAGCGGTACTCGATATGCATATGCGAGGCGCCGCCGCCGAGCACTTGTTCCAGTATCTTGACGACGAGTTCGGCCTGGCGGAGGTTGTCCGTGTGGCTCCTCCAACTCGCCAGATAATCGTCGCCGAGGTCTCCGCTTCCGGCGGCCTGCGGGCCGGCCAGCGCGTCGAGTCGGCGCCATGCTTCGTTGGTGGAAAGGATGCATCCTTTTCCGTCAAGCACGGCGACCGCTTCGGTCAGCGAGTCGAGGACGGCATCGGCATACGGATGCGTCGTGGTCATGAACCGCCACTTTGCTGTGGCGGCAGACCGAGGCGATGAAATGCGCTGATGACCAGCGCATGCGAGATTTTCTCCTCCAGGATCAGCTGCGGAATTTTGCCGAGCGGGGCGCATATAACCTCGATTTCCTCGGTCGTATCGAAATGGGTCTCCATCCGGCGCTCGGCCCCATAGGCGGCGAACATGAAAGTGCGGTTGCCCTGGATCGCGGGGTTGGGATGGACCCAACCAAGCGGGCGAATGTCCTCGGAGTCGTAGCCAGTCTCTTCCTGCATCTCGCGTCGCGCGGCGGCGGCGGGCGAGGCATCCTCGGGGTCGATCATGCCGCCGGGAATCTCCAGGGTGAAGTCCGCTATGCCATGACGGTATTGGCGGATCAGCACGACCTCGCCCGAGGCCGTGAGGGGCACGATATTCACCCAATCGGAGGCCTCAATCACGAAGAAATCGTGGTTCTGGCCGGTTCGCGGTGAGCGTTTGGTCTCTTTGTGCACGTCGAAGACGCGCGTTTTGGCGATGGTTTCGGATCCTAGCCGTTGCCAGCGGCCGAGTCGGCCACTTCCGGAATAGATTCCGCTCATCTCAGTGCGGAATCCTATGGGATGGGCCGCGCCCACGCTATGCCACTCGCAGAGGCGCCGCCCAGGTTGAGTCGGCAAGATTCGAATCGTAAGACTCATTTCTCCTCTCATGCATATTGCGATGGCAGCTCCGCTCTACGCGCCCGATTTCTATGGCGGCGCTATCCAGGTATGCCGCCGGCTTGCGGCCTCCGCAAGGCGCGCGGGGCATTCGGTTTCGATCTTCGCCGGCCGTGCCAGCGCGGAGGTGCCGCTTGGGGAGATCGCCAAAGAGGAGGTCGACGGCGGGCCGTTGTGGCGGGTGAATGTCGGCGGCGCTCTCGCTCCTTTCTCGGCCGAAGGCTACCGCAATGAGGCGGCGCGTGCCGGTTGCGCCGCCTTTCTCGATGCGTTTCGCCCGGACGTTTTGCATTTGCACGGCTTGCAGGGGCTCGGCGTGGGGCCGCTCGAAGCGGCTGCCGAGCGCAAGGTTCCTGTCGTGCTCACGCTGCACGATTGGTGGTGGCTTTGTCCGTGCCTCTTTCGTCTCACACCGAGCTTGGCGATCTGCCCGTCGCCGCTTCCGGCCACCGGATGTGCGGCCTGCCCGGAGGTTGATTTCGCACGCCGCCAGGAGGTGCTGCGCGCCGCATGGTCTCTCGCCGACCGAGTGCTCGTTCCCTCGGCCTTCCTTCGCGACGACCTGCAACGCAGCGGCTGGCCGGTCGATGGAATCCTTGTCTCGCCCAATGGCATCGATTTTCCCGAATTCATAGCCGAGCGCCCGGGCGTTTTGTCGCCCGAGCAGCCCCTGCGAGTTGCGTTCTTCGGCGGTGCGGGAAATCGTGCGAAGGGACTCGGCGATTTGCTGGCGGCGGTCGAGACGATTCCCGAAGGCATTTGTGATTTTATATTGCATGCGACGCTGGACGAATCCGTGCCGGCGCGGCGCGACCTTCATCGGGCACCTGCTTTTGGTGGCGCGGAACTCGGTGCGCGGCTTGCCGCGGCCGATGTCCTGGTCGTTCCCTCGCGCATGCGAGAGTCTTTCTCGCTGGTCACGCGTGAGGCGATGGCGCATGGCGTCGCGGTTGTCGCCACCGATTGCGGTGGCCCGCAGGAGGTCATCGAGGATGGCCGTAACGGGCGGATTGTAGAGGCGGGCGACGCCGCCGCGCTAGCCGCGGTGCTGCGGGGCTTGGCATCGGACCGCGGCCAGCTGGCCTCGTTTGCGACAGCCGCGCGAGCAAGCGCGCGGGAGTTCCGCTCGCTCGCGGAGCAGAGCGCCGAGACATTGGAGATCTATCGTGATGTGGTTCGCACGGCGGTTCGGCGACGCCTGCCGCGTGCGCGGCCGGTTCTGCACGGAACGCGGGTACTCTTTCTTTGTGGCTGCGACCTGGCGCCGCTGCGCTACCGCGTCCATCACGCTGCGGAATCGCTGGCCGCGCTCGGCGTCCATAGCCGTGTTCTTTTTCATGCCGACCCGCGGGCGGTGGCCGAAGTCGAGCAGGCCGACCTGCTGATTCTCTTTCGCACGCCCTTCAGCCAGAGCGTGGCGCAAGCGGTGGCGGCGGCGCGCCGTCGCGGCCTGCGTGTCGTCTTTGCTGTGGATGATCTGATTTTCCATCCGGATTTGGGGAGTGACGCACCGGCGCTGGCTGCTGGCGATCCGGTCATGGCGCGCGGGTTCTCTGCCATCAATCGAGCCTATGCGCGCTGCGCAGCGCTCTGCGATGCCTTCATCGGCTCGACGCCGGAGCTGGCAGATGCGGCCGAATCGCTCGGCCTGCCGGCCTTCACCATTGCCAATGTGGTGGGCAAGGCGCAGCTGGCTTGCGCCGATCAGGTCGTCGCATTGCCGCGTAGCGCACCAGTGCTGGGGTTCTTCACGGGGACCGCTACGCATGACGCCGACCTCCAGCGGATAGCCAAGGCATTGGCGGGTACGCTGGCAGCGATTCCGGAACTTACACTGGTGCTGGGCGGCCCGGTCGCCCTGCCGGCGGAGTTGGTGGGCTTTGCCGAGCGCATCCTACGCCACGAGTTGGTCGGCTGGAGTGACCTGCCGGCGCTGCTGGCCGGCGTGGATCTGAACCTGGCCCCTCTGGTCACGGAGAACCATTTCAACTGCGCCAAAAGCGCGGTGAAATTTCTCGAGGCATCCTTGGTTGGCGTACCGACTCTTGGCAGTCCCTTTCCCGCCCTTGTCGCCGCTAGCGACGACGGACGTCTGGCGCGGCTGGCGGATGGCAGCGTGGCATGGGAGGAAGCTCTGGTGCATTTGGGCGGAGATCAGGAGCGCTGTCGTGCGCTTGGCGCGGCCGCCGGCGCGATGGTGCGCCGCAGCTACGATACGCTTGCTGTAGCGCCGCTATGGGGCGATGTTCTCGAGGAGATTCTTATCCGCGTACCCGCCTCGGAGGCCGTCGTGCCTGAAGCGATTGCGATGGAGGCTGGCGCTGCGGCCGATGTGGCTCTGGAGCCGGCCGATCTTTTCTATGACGCCTGCCAATTGCGTGCGCAAAGCGGCGAGCCATTGCGCGACGACGCGCCTTTTCGCCAAGAGATTCTCTGTCGCGGCAACGAGTTGCGCCGGGTGGATTTACGTTTCGGCACCTACGCGCGCCGCAACCAGCATATCATCGAGGTCGAGGTCCGCGACCGCACCGGGCAATTGCGCGGCGGGCGCGAGATTCGCGCCGAGGAGTTGGTCGACCGCGCCTTTGTCGGTGTCGAGCTTGCCGCGTCGGCAGACGGCACGGCGCCCGAGGAGTTGACCATCTGCGTGCGCAGCCGCGGCGCCGCGCCCGGCAACGAGGTCTTGCTCTGGCGCGCGCCGGATAGACGCGGCGGACTGAAGATCGGCCAGCAGAGTTGTGAAGGCGAGATGCTCTCTTTGCGAACCTTTGCCGAGTCGCCGCGATGAGGAGCTTGTTTCTCAGCTGGGATCGTATCGGTCCTTCGATGGCCGGCTCGGCCATCCGCTCGCTCGAGTTGGCCCGCGCCGTGGCGCGCCGTGGCATCGAGGTCACGATCGCCGCGCCCGCGGGCAGTGAATTGCCGGAGAACTCCGGTGTCGAGCTGATCGCCTTGGAAGAGGGTGGCGTGCCGCGGTCGGCGGCCGCAGCCACGGATTCCGTCTTTCTGCCCGGCGGTATGGAGCTGATGACGGCGCTGCATAAGCCGCTGGTCGTCGACCTCTACGACCCTTTCATCCTCTCGAACCTCGATTTTTTCGGCGAGCGCTTCGACCGCGGTGGCGCGCGTGCGCTGCTGGCATTGCGCTGGTTGCAGCACCATCTCGCCAACGGCGATTGTTTTCTTGCCGCCAACGCGATCCAGCGTCGCTTCTGGCTCGGCATGCTGGCCTCGGCCGGGCGCCTGAACCGCGCGAATTATCGCGACGACCCTGAGTTGCGCCGCCTTTTGCGAATCGTGCCCTTTGGCCTGCCGCAGGAGCCTCCCGCGCCCGGCCGGGCTGTGTTGCGCGGCGAAACGGCGGGTATCGGGGCTGCCGACAAGATCGTTCTCTGGGCGGGTGGGATGTGGAATTGGGTCGACCCGATCACCCTGGTGCACGCGGTTGCGAAATTGCGCGAGACACGCCCGGAGGTCAAGGCTGTATTCCTGGGCGCGCGGCATCCCAATGCCGAGATCGGCGAGATGCAGGTGGCACGCGAAGCGCGTGAGCTCGCCTCGCGCCTCGACCCGGCAGGCGAAGCCTTCTTCTTTCTCGATTGGGTGCCCTACGAACAGCGCCATCTCTACCTTGCTGAATGTGATGTGGGGGTGAGCCTGCATCGGCCCGGTGTCGAGTCGGAATTCGCTTTCCGTACCCGTGTTCTCGACTACATCTGGTGCGGCCGCCCGATGGTCCTCACCGAAGGCGACGAACTGGCAGCGCGGGTGGCCGCCGCCGGGCTCGGCCGGATCGTTGCTCCGGGCGAGAGCGCCGCCATTGCGTCGGCCATCGCGTCGTTGCTCGATGAGGGCGAAACCACCGCTCGCCGAGAGGCCTTCGCGACGATGCGCCAGGAACTGGCCTGGGATCGCGTCGTGGAACCGCTGGCCGACTTCTGTGCGGACCCTCATCCGGCGTGCGATGCCGGGCGTTCGGCCTGGGTCGCGGGCGTCTCGCGTGCGGATGCGCCGGCCAAGGAAGATGCGCTGGTGGCCGATGAATTCTTCAGCCAGGTGGCCGCGTTCTCGCCGAGCCTGGGCGAAGGGCATGCGTGCCGGCAGAGCTTCTGCGCCGCCTTCAATGGCCTCGCCCAAATCGATATCTGGCTGCGCACGGAGAATGTCGCCGGTGCCGGCAATCTTTGTTTCGAGTTGCGCCACGGCGGCAAGCGGATTGCCCGTGTGACGGCACCGCTGGGGCAGGTCATTCGCGAGGGCTGGCAGCGCTTCGAGTTCCGCCCGATCCTCGCATCGCGCGGCCGTGATTTCCAGATTTCCCTGCGTGTGACGCACGACACGGCCGCCGCAGTCGGGCCTCGCGTCCATACGCGCCATACAAGCTACGCCACAGGCGACGACCACGCCGGTTGCCATCCGGCGTTCATCGCCCGCTATCTGGTCGCGGGCGTGATGGAGGAGACGGCGGCCGATCCGGACGACTTCCTCTTTCTGCATAATACGACCTTGCCGGTTTTGCCCGGCGACACCGACTCGCCGACTCTCGCGGTGCTTGATGGGGATCCGATCGCGGACGCCGACGGCCTGCGTGTAGCGCTCGCGACCGCCACGGGGCGATTGCTCACCACCGAGAGACGCATTGACGAGCTGGAGGCGCGGCTTGGCGAGGCCGTGCAGAAAAGCGCGCCCACGGACGTGCACCACCGTCGCCTGCCATTTTCGCTCTATTCGGAAGTCCTGCGAGCGGGCCGACTCAGTCGGCATGCGGGACGCGCCTTGGTGCAGGGAATGCTGCTGGCGATGCTGGCTCTCGCCGGCCTGCCGCTGGCGCTGATCGTCGCACTCGGACTCCTTGTGGTGGACCTTCTGCCGCGCCGCGGCGCGGCGGTCTCCGCAGCCTTGCCGGATGCCGGGGTCGCGCCCTCGGATCCGGTCTCGATTGTCATCCCGACCTGGAATGGCCGCGATCTGCTCGAAATGAGCCTGCCGCCTCTGGCCGCGGCCATCCGCGCCCACGGCCACCCCGACGACGAGGTGATTGTCGTCGACAATGCGAGCAACGACGATACGATCGCCTACCTCGACTTGCTGCAGGGCGAGATGCCCTGGTTGCGTTGCTTGCGCATGGAGCGCAACGAAGGCTTTGCCGGTGCGACCAATCGAGGCGCGCAGGAGGCGCGCAACCCGGCCTTATTGCTGCTCAATAACGATATGGTCGTCGAGCCAGATTTCCTTCAGCCTCTGCTCGACGCCTTCGGGGAAGAGCCCGACCTCTTTGGCGTCTCCGCCCAGATCGATTTCATCGACCGGAACAAGCCTCGCTGGGAGACCGGCAAGGTACACGCGCGTTTCGAGTGGGGCACGCTGCGGCTCTTCCACCTCGATCGTTTTGAAGACGACCTTCTCTACCCTGTCTTCTTCGCCGGCGGCGGCGCCTCGCTCTATGATCGGGCCCGTTTTCTCGCGCTCGGTGGTTTCGACGAGGCGGTTTTCTCGCCGGTTTATATCGAGGATACGGACCTCGGCTACCGCGCCTGGCGCCGCGGCTGGCCCTCCGTGCTCGCGCCGCGCTCGCGTGTCCATCATAAACATCGTGGGACGACTCTGCGGCGCTGGAGCGAGGCGACGATCCACTCTTTTTTCGTCACGAACCTGGCAGCGCTGGTGTGGAAAAACGTCTCCTCCTGGCGGTTGCTGCTACCGCATCTGGCTGGACTGGCGATTCTGCCGACGCGAGTGTTGGGCGAGATCGGCCCAGCTGCTGGGTTTGCGACTCTGCGCGGACTTTTTCGCCAGCTGCCGGCGGTGCTCGCCGCGCGCCGACGCGAACGCAATGTCGAGCGCGCGCTGACCGATGCCGATATCTTCCGGCTCTCGCGTTCGCGCGCGGCCTACCGGGGCCGCTTCCATCCCAAGCCCGCTCTGCCCGAGCGTCCGCAGGTTCTGGTGATTTCGCCCTGGAGTCCGGTGCCGGCGCTGCATGGTGGCGCCGTGCGGATCTCGAACCTTCTGCGGGAGACGGTAAAACGGGCCGATATCACGCTCCTCTCACTGGCCGATACGGATGCCGAGACCGACGCCGAGAGCCTGCGCGAGCTCGGCCTCCTCTGCCGCGACGTCGTGCTGATCCGGCGCGATCCGGATAGCCGCGGTGGCGGCTGGCTCGCTCCGGGCAAGTTGCGTGGTTTCCACTCGCCGCGCCTCACTGACGAGATTTTTGAATGGATGGAGCGCCGCTCCTTCGATATCGTGCAGGTCGAGTACACCCATATGGCGCATTTTCTGCCGCCGGCGACCGACGGTGTGCGGCGCGTGCTGGTCGAACATGATGTGAGCTTTGTGGCGCTGGCGCGCGCGCGCGGCCTGCCGGGCTCCTGGCTGCGTTGGCTCGGCCTCTGGATGGACGGGCTGCGGACTTTTCGCCACGAGATCCATGCCGTCGAAGCCGCTGATCGCACAATCCTGATGAGCGATATCGACCGTGATGTATTGGCGAACTATGTCGACCGCAGCCGGCTCCATGTCGTGCCCAATGGGGTCGATTGCGAGTCATTTTTCTTTGCGCCCGCGGAGACACCCGAGCCCTGCATTCTCTTCGTCGGCTTCTACCGCCATGAGCCGAATGTCGAAGCAGCGCTGTATTTCGCCCAGGAGGTTCTGCCGCGGGTGCGCGAAGAGATTCCGGAGGCGAAATTCCGGATTGTCGGCGCGTATCCACCGGCACCGATCCTCGATCTGGCTGCGGCCGATCCGCATGTGGAGGTGAGCGGGCGGGTGCCAGAGACGGGGCCGGAATATCGCGCCGCGCCGGTCTTTGTCGCTCCGGTATTGCGCGGCTCCGGCACGCGGTTGAAAATTCTCGAGGCCATGGCGAGCGGTACGGCTGTCGTCTCGACGACGATCGGTGCCGAGGGCCTCGGCGCTGACGCCTCGGCGGTGGCGCTGGCCGACGATGCGCAGGCCTTTGCGGACGCGGTCGTCGGGTTATTGCGCGACCCGGTCCGGCGGCGGGCGCAGGTCGAGGCGGCGCGGCGCTTTGTTGCCGCCAATTATGATTGGCCGCTGCTCGGCCAGCGGCTCTTCAACGCCTATGGCTGGGAGGAGGGCCATGAGTAATCTGCTCACCTTCCTGCGCCCGATTCCGCTCTTGGGGGTGGCGCGGGTGCTGATCGTGCAGACCGGCGAGGGTAGCTCCATGGCGGATCTGACCGAGCGGGTGCGCGGGCTTTTCGGCGAGGCGCGGATTGATATTCTGCTCCGCGAGTCCGATGCGGACCTGCGCGAGACGCTCGATGTCGCCCGCGTGCGAGTAGCTCGCTGGGAGGAGCGCTACGCCTTGCTTCCCGAGCTGCGCCGGGAGCTTTATGATGTCGTCGCGATTCGGGTGGGCGGCGCGACCAGCGAATTGCGCCTATTGCCTTTTCTCCTGCGCACCCGATCGATCGTCGCCTTCGACGATCAGGGGCAGGCCCGTGCGGTTACTCTCCTGCGGCTGCCCGCCATCGCGAGTCATCTGGGGATCTTCGGGGCCGGGAATTCGTCTCTTGGTTCGCTGCGTCGTTTCGCCGCCAAGGTTCTTCGGATGCCTCTGGTGTCAGTGGCGGCATTGGCGGTTCTGCTGGTCTCGAACGGCTGGCTGCGCTTGCGCGGCCGGTGGCGAGGCTATCGCTGATCTTTGTTCCGGGGCCAGGGATGGCTGCCGCGCGGCGCCGAAATGAGGATAAGGCTGGCGACTTGGGGCGTCGCGGTCTATCGTCGTCGGAAGGTGGGGAGAGCGCTTCTTTATACGCGAACGGGATGCCCGCATTCGCAGCGTCTTCGGGCGCGGCTTGCGGCCGAGGGCGTGTTGGTCGAAGAGGTAGATCTGCTGGTGACGCCGCAGGCTTTGACGGAGTTTCTCAAGCTCACCAAGGGGAAGAGTATCGTGCCGGTTCTTGTGCGCGGTGCCGTGGTTGAGGTCGCGCCTGAGGGCGGAACGGAGTTCTGATGGCGGATTTTCATCTGGGTCGAGACGGGGAAGCGCTGGGCGTTTTCCCCGAGCATGAGATTCGCGAAGGGCTCTTGACCGGCCGCTTCCTTCCGGGGGATTTGGCCTGGGCCGAAGGCATGGCCGATTGGTGCCCGCTCGAGTCGATGGCGGAATTCATGCCACCGGCTGCGGCGGGTGGGCCGCCTCCGCTTGGCCAGGCGGGTCCGGTGGCGGAATCCGGCCCGCCCTTTGAGGAACGCGCCGAACTTGGCTTCCTGATCGGCCTCTTTACGACCATCAGCCTCGTCCTGACGCGGCCGCGTGAGACCTTCGCGACCATGCGCCGCAGTGGCGGCTTCGGCACGCCGATCTTCTTCATGCTGGTGGTCGGATGGCCGGTGGTCATCGTCTCGACCCTTCTTTTCCGCGGTGCGGAGCTCGATTTCGCCGGCAATTTCGACCTCGGCGGAAGCATGGGCGGCTTTGAGGGGGGGATGAATACGACTCTTCTCGGGATGAGTTATGTTTTCTTCTATCCCTTCTTCGTGGTCGCGGGGCAGTTCCTCGGCGCGGGGATCACGCACCTCTGCTTGCTGCTCGTGGGCGGCGCGAATCACCCCTTCGAGACGACCTTTCGGGTCTCCTGCTACAGCTCCGGCGCGGCTTCGGTTCTGGGTCTGCTGCCCGTTCTCGGACCGATTCTGGTCTTTGTCTGGGGTGGGCTGATCGTCCAGATCATCGGCCTTTCGGCGGCACAAGAGACCTCGGTCCCGCGTGTGATCTTCGCCGTTTTACTGCCCCTATTCGTGCTGGTCACGATGGCGCTCGCGGTTATCTTCGGCCTCGGCCTGAATCTCTAAGAGGCCGGCAGCAGCGCCAAAAAAAGAGCCGCCACCCAAGGGTGACGGCTCTTCGGCTCGGCCCGGAGGCGTTGCGGGAAGGCTACTCGTAGACGATGACGCCGCGAGCGTTTTTGTTCGATTCCATATCCTCGAAGGCCTTCACGGCCTCGTCGATCGAATAGGTCGAGCTGATCATATCGTCCAGGTTCAGCTTGCCCTGGCGGTAGAGGTCCAGGAGCATCGGGAAGTCGACATGCGGGTTGGCATCGCCGTACATGCTGCCCTTGAGCACCTTGCCGGACATCGACACCATCAACGCATTGATAGGGAAGCTATCCGTCAGGCTGCCGACACCGACGATGGTGGCCGTGCCGCCGCGGCGGACGCAGTCATAGGTCTGCGACATCAAGGCGGGTACGCCGACGGCTTCGAAGGCGAAATCGGCACCGCCACCGGTGAGCTCGTGGATCTTCATGACGGCCATGCCGTCTTCGCCGTTGATGGTATCGGTCGCACCGAAGCTCTTGGCCATCTCCAGCTTGTTGTCGGCAAGGTCGATCGCAATGATTTGCTTGGCACCCGCGAGCTTCGCGCCCTGGATGATCGAGAGGCCGATGCCGCCGCAACCGAAGACCGCGACGGTCGAGCCCGGCGTCACCCCGGCCGTATTGAATACGGCGCCGACGCCGGTGGTCACACCGCAGCCGACCAGGGCGCAGCGGTCCATGGGGACCGAGCCGTCGACCTTGACGCACGAGCTCGCCGGGACGATGGCTTCTTCGGCCATGCAGCCGAGGAATTGCATCACGCCGAGTTCCTCGCCGTCGGCATCATGTGCGCGGGCGGTGCCGTCGAGCATTTTGCCATGCGGCTGGTTGGTCTCACAATAGACGTAACGGCCGTTGCGGCATTCCTTGCAGGTTCCGCATTGCGGAATGAAGGAGAGAATCACCGCGTCGCCGACGGCGAGGTCGGCGACGCCGTCGCCGAGTTCGGCAATGGTCCCGGCACCTTCGTGACCGAGGATCAGCGGCGGCGCCAGAGGCAGCACGCCATTGATGACCGAGAGGTCCGAGTGACAGACGCCGGTGGCGCCCATCTTGATGCGAACTTCGCCCGCTTGGGGCGGATCCAGCTGGACCTCTTCGACTCCGTATTTTCCTTCACCGCGAAAGACGACTGCCTTCATTGCCTTGTGCTCCTTTCGGGCCAGTCGCCCGAGTTGATTCCTCCCCCCCTCTAACCAAACGTTTGGCAGCTTCGCACCCGTGCCGGCCCGGGCGCTTGGCCTGGGCATGCCAGCTCAGTCGATATAGCCTAAGGCCTTGAGTTTTTTTGCCGTGATCGAGTCGAGCTCTGTGTCGAGCACGGTCGCAGCAGCGGTCTCGAGCGAGAAGCGGCGGCGCGTGTCGGCGACCTCACGCTCGAAGGCCTTTTGCAGCAGCCGCCCCTCGGTGGTGTCCGTCTGCGCGGCTGCGCGGATCTTTTCGCGGCCGTCGGGGCCCAGGTCGAAGGCCTCCACGGCGCCGCCCGCAAGCGGGTCGATCACCCATTTACGGTCTGCCCTTCGTGCCACGATCCGGGTGGTCCGGTTCTTCCCGTTGGGCGCCTCGGCGAAGCGCAACGTCGGCAACGCCGGTGTCTTCTCGCCGCGCAGAAATCCGGCGAGGCTATATCCGTTGGAGACCGATGGCGGCGCTGCACCGAGCAGGTCGAGAATGGTCGGCATGAGATCGACAATCGAGATCTGCGTGTCGATGCGCCGGCCTGCGGGCACCCGGCCGGGTGCCCAGACGAGAAGCGGGACTCGCATCACGCTCTCCACCATGGCGCCACTATGGCCGACGTGGCCGCCTTCCCCGAAACTCTCGCCGTGGTCGGAGGTGATGATCACGATCGTCTGGTCCAGAATTCCTGCATCGCGCAGGGCGGCGAAGAGTTTCGCGAGTTCGGCATCGACGAAATGTGCCTCGCCGGCATGCTTCGCAAATTGCAGTTGGCCGCCGTGGGCGGGGAAGAGGTCATGCTCGGGCGGTGGCTGGTAGGGGTCGTGGACCTCGTAGGTATGGAGGAAGAAGAAGAAGCGGTCGTGGGCATGCGAGCGCATCCAGGAGAGCCCGTCCGCGAAGGTTTTGCGTATCAGGCTCGCCTGGACCCATGAGCTCGTGCTCTCCCGGTTCTCCCGATAAAAGCGGAAGCCGCGCGCAAAGCCGCTGCGCGCGCCGATCATTCCGTTCTCGGTAACCGCAGCAGTTTCCCACCCATGCTGCGCGAGCAGGCGCGCAAGCGTGGGAATCTGCGGCGGGAGAACGCGGGTCGGGAAGTCCACGCCATGGACGCGCGGGTAGACGCCGGTGAAAAGGCTCATATGGGCGGCAGTGGTCGAGGAGAAGGTGGTGATCGCGGAGGAAAAGAGCGTGCCCTGGGCGATCAGGCTCTCGAGAAAGGGTGTCACGGGTCGCCCGGCGAGTTGCATGCCGATCATGTCTGCACGCATGGTATCGAGCGAGATCAAGAGCAGATTGGGTACGTTCGCATCGGCAACGGGTGCGAGGACCTGCGGTGCCCCCCAGAGCGGCAGCATGCCGGCGAATTCCTCGGTGGCCTCGGTGGCAAAATGAAAGCTTACCTTACGGCCGCCGAGGTGGGCGAGGTCGATCCGGCGGTCGTTCCATCCGCTGCGGAGCGCTTCGGGCGTGAGCGTTTCGTCGAGCAGAGAGATTTGGTTGCCGTCTTCGTCGTGCGCGCTGAGGTGAAAGCGGATCGTGCCGAGCTTGGCCTGACGGGCTTCTTCACGAACGCCGAGGCTGACCGTCAGGCTGGCTCGCGCCGGGATGGCAAGCGAGTGCGTCTTGCGCCGGGGGCGTGGGTGGATCGGGTAGGCGATGACGTTGAGGCGCAACGTCGCGTGCGGGGCCAGGTCTGTCACGGGCAGGCTGAGCGTGAAGTTGCCGGTACCTGCCGGGAGACGAAAGGGGGCCACGGGAATTGAGCCTGTGAGCGGCGCCGCGCCGAGCTTGGCTGCGATCAGCAGGGGGATGGTGAGAGGGGCACGCAGGGTGTGGCTGGCCTGAGCTGAATCGCCTTCGGGCCAGGCGAGCTTCTGGCGCCCGAGGGTGAGCGCCTTGCCACAGCCGATGGATGGGCGCAGCTCGCTGCGTACCTCGCAGATCGGCACCTCGTCGGCTCGCAGCCCGCCGGCCAGCTCTTGCTCCAGAAAATAGAGGGGCGCGAGCCGCGGCTCGGAAGCCTGGCACGCACCCAGCAGGACAAGGGTGAGGCCGGCGAGAAGTGGTGCCAGGCGCCGGTGCGAGCCTCGTTCGCAGAAGGGGTGTGGTCTGAACATCCACCCGGAGCTTTCTCCGCACGGGACCCTGAAGTCCAGCCGGGCTCAGCGCAGGCCCGGCCGGAGTTGACATCGAGGTCGCCAACGACGACCCAATTTGCTGTGCAAATCGGAGATTCGAGCCTCAATGAAGGTCCCTATCAGCGCGTGAGACGTTCCTGATGGACTACCGTGCGACCCTGAACCTGCCGCAGACCGATTTTCCCATGCGCGCCAATGCCGCCAAGCGCGAGCCCGAGCGCCTGGCGACCTGGGCCGAGGGCCGCCTCTACGAGCGGATGCTCGAGAACCGTGCCGAGGCACCACTTTTCGTCCTGCATGATGGCCCGCCCTACGCCAACGGCGTGATGCATCTGGGCCATGTGATGAACCGCGTGCTCAAGGATCTGGTCGTTAAATACCGGACCATGGCCGGCTACCGCGCGCCGTTTACGCCGGGCTGGGATTGCCACGGCTTGCCGATCGAACTTCAGGTCGAAAAAGAAATCGGCCGCAAGAAAAAGGCTGAGCTCTCGGCCGTCGAGGTGCGCCGGCTCTGTGCCGACTACGCGATGAAATTCGTCGGCTTGCAGCGCGAGGGCATCGAGCGACTCGGCGTGGTCGGTGATTTCCAAGACCCCTACCTGACGCTCACGCCCGCCTACGAGGCCCAGGAAATCCGCGAGCTCGGCAAACTCGCCGCCTCCGGTTCGCTCTATCGCAAGAAGAAGCCGGTCTATTGGTGCTCGTCGTGTGCCACAGCGCTGGCCGAGGCCGAGGTTGAGTACCAGGACAAGCGCTCGCCGAGCATCTGGATCCGCTACCGCGTCTACGACCGCGAAGCCGTGGCGCGCAGCGCGACGGGCAAGGGCCAGGAGATACTCGCCGCATGCGAGAAGGTCTCGTTGGTCGCTTGGACCACGACGCCCTGGACCCTGCCTGCCTCGTTGGCGATCTCGCTCAACCCGGCGCTTGAATACGTGGCGCTCTCGGTCGACGACGAACTCCTGGTAGTCGCGGCCGGTTTGGCCGAGACCTTCCTCAAGGAGGCCGGGCTTACGGAGAACGCCGGCAGCGAGCGCATCGCGGTCGACCCGCGCAAGCTCGAGAAAATGCAACTCGACCATCCTTGGCTCGAGCGCAAAGTGCCGGTCCTCTTGGGCGACCATGTGACGCTCGAGAGTGGCACGGGCGTCGTGCATACGGCTCCCGGTCACGGCCAGGAAGATTACGAAATCGGCCTGCGCTACGGCATAGACGCCTACTCGCCGGTCGACTCCTTAGGCTGCTTCACGGACGAAGTCCCCGAATTCGTCGGCGTGAAGATTCGCGATGCCGACCCTCTGGTCATCGAGACGCTGGCCAAGGCCGGCACGCTGGTGGCCCATGCGACGCTGGAGCATAGTTTCCCGCATTGTTGGCGCTGCCGGAAGCCGCTTTTCTTCCGCGCCACCGAGCAATGGTTCGTGTCGATGGAGCACGCCGACCTGCGCAAGAAGGCCCTGGCCGAGATCGACGAGGTTCAATGGATCCCCGAGTGGGGACGCGCGCGGATTCGCGGCATGATCGAAGGGCGCCCGGATTGGTGCATTTCGCGCCAGCGTTCCTGGGGCGTGCCGATTGTCGCCGTGCATTGCGAAGATTGCGGGGCGTCGCACCTCGACGGCGCGATGGCCGATCATGTGGCCGATATCGTGGAGACCGAAGGCTCGGATGCCTGGTGGGCGCGGCCGTTGGCGGAATTGTTGCCGCCGGGTTTTGTCTGTCCCTCGTGTCAGAGCACGAAGCTCATCAAGGAGAATGATATCCTCGATGTGTGGTTTGACTCCGGTGTGAGCCATGCCTCGGTGTTGGAGAAAAAGGATTCCTTGCGCGTGCCGGCGGATCTCTACCTTGAGGGCTCCGACCAGCACCGTGGCTGGTTTCATACCTCGCTGCTGACCTCGGTCGCGAACCGTGGCCGGGCGCCGTACAAGGCGTGCCTCACACACGGCTTCATTCTTGACGGCAAGGGCCGCAAGATGTCGAAATCTGTCGGCAACGCGCTCTCGCCCGACAAGATCATCAAGAAATTCGGCGCCGATATCCTGCGTCTTTGGGTGGCTGCCGAGGATTACCGTAGTGATGTGAGTTTCTCTGAAGAGATTCTCAGTCACCTCGTCGAGGCCTACCGACGCCTGCGCAATACCTCGCGTTTCCTGCTGGGCAACCTTGGTGATTTCGACCCCGCCCTGCACGCCGTGGACTACGCCGATCTGCCCGAGCTGGAACGCTGGGCTCTGGACCGCCTCTCGCGGGCCCAGGAGCGCGCGCGCAACGGCTATGAGGCCTACGAGTTCCACACGGTCTACCACCTGCTGAATAATTATTGCGCGACCGATCTGAGCGCGCGTTATCTCGATGTGGTCAAAGACCGGCTCTATTGCAGCGCGCCGGACGATGCCGAGCGCCGCGCCGCGCAGACCGTCATGTATGAAATCGTGCGCGGCCTGGTCGGCATGGCCGCACCGATTCTCTCCTTTCTCGCCGACGATGTCTGGTCCTCCCTGGTGCACCGCGAGGGTGATCCCGAGAGTGCCTTATTGCTCGACTTCCCGGTGCCGCCCGCGGCCTGGCGCGACGACCAGCTTGCGGCGACCTTCGATCGCTTGCTGGAGGTGCGTGCGGCGGCCACCAAGGCCATCGAGACCGAGCGTCAGGCCGGCCACCTCGGCCATTCGCTCGAGGCACATGTCGCCCTGAGCGCGGACGGCGCCTTGGGCGATCTGCTGCGCGAACATGAGGAGCAGTTGCCGGAGTTGTTGATCGTCTCCAGCGTGAGCCTCGAGGCGGGGCTGCCCGAGAGTGATCTTTGCGCCGGCCTCGGAGTAGCGGTGCGCCGCACCAGCGGTGAGAAATGCGAGCGCTGCTGGATCTACCGCGACGATGTCGGTGCGGAGGCCGCGTTCAGCGAAGTCTGCGGACGTTGTGCGGATGTGCTCTCGCGTATCGAGCGTCCGGCTGAGGTCGAAGGTGAGCCCGATGCCGGCTGACGATACCGAGTCGGCTGGCAGCGGCGGCAAATACGCGCTGGTCGGCATCCTCGCGTTGGCGATCATCGTCGCCGACCAATGGACCAAACTCTGGATCGACGCCGATATGCGGCTCTATCAATCGATTCCGGTGATCGACGGCTTCTTCTCGCTTACCTATGTGCGCAATACCGGTGCCGCCTTCAGCATGTTCTCGGACCTGCCCGCGAGCTTTCGCGAGCCCTTCTTTCTCGGCGTGGCCGTGATCGCGGTCGGCGCGATCGGCTATTTCGTGCGCGTGACGCCGCCGCAGGACAAGCGCACGCTGATCGCATGTGCCTTCGTGCTGGGGGGCGCGCTGGGCAACACGATTGACCGGCTCGCCTATGGCTCGGTGATCGATTTCCTCGATGTCTATATCGGTGATTGGCATTGGCCGGCCTTCAATGTCGCCGATTCCTTCATCAGCATAGGCGTCGTGCTGCTTCTTTTTACTGGCGTTCTCACCCAAGACGATCCCGCCGATCAGGATTGAACGCTTCTAACCCAAGGGTATTTTTCGATGACGACGATTTCTGCTGACAAGATGCTGCGCACCACCCGCTCGGTGCGCAAACGCCTGGATTTCAACAAGCCGGTTGCTCCCGAGTTGATCGAAGAATGCCTCGAGGTCGCCTTCCAGGCACCTACGGGTTCGAATATGCAGGGCTGGAGCGTGGTCGTCGTGACCGATGCCGACAAGAAGGCGGCCATCGCCGATGTCTACCGCCAAGGCTTCGCGGGCTATGCCGCCATGCGCGAGTCGATGCCGGCCCCCTTCGCCAGCGATGATATGCGCACCGGCCAGATGGATCGGGTCGTCAGTTCGGCAAGCTACCTCGCCGAGCATATGCAGGAGGCGCCGGCATTGGTGATCTTTTGCATTGAGGGGCGCGTCGAGACCGGACCTCTGGCCGCGCAGGCCTCGATCTACGGATCGATCCTTCCGGCGGCCTGGTCGTTCATGCTGGCCGGGCGCGCGCGCGGGTTGGGCATGGCCTGGACGACGATTCACCTTTTCGAGGAGGCCAAGGTCGCCGAATTACTCGGCCTTCCGGCCGACGTGACCCAAGCCGTCCTCTTCCCCGTTGCCTATTATACCGGTGACGATTTCAAGGAGGCCAAGCGCCTTCCGGCCGGCCAGTTGACGCATTGGAACCAATGGGGCACGCACCGCAGCTGAGACAGCGCGAGCGGTCTGGCCGGGAAGCAGCGCTGCTTCCCGGCCGGACTTCTAGTCGATCTTGACCTGGTAGGCGTAGGTCTTGCCGCTTTCGATGCGGTCGCGGCGGGGGCGAAAGAAGCCCAACCAGGCAACCCAGTATTTGTTGGACCAAGCGTCGCCGAGACGGTCCACGAGGCCGAGGTCGTGGATGCGTGTGGCCTGGCCGATGACCTCCGGGCCATCGTCGCTGCCGACGCGAATGCGGACAGGGCCGCCTTCGCCCAGGCGTTTCGCCTTCCAGCTCTCGGGCGAGCAGCTGAAGTAGATCGTCTGATCATCGAACCAGAACCAGATCGGCGCCTGCGAACTCCAAGCGCCGCTTTTGCGGCGGGTCGAGAGATAGATCAGGTCGTCCTCGCGCAGGCGGGCCTCCCTGCTGTCTGCCGTCGCCATCGCTTCGGCGTCGCCTATGCCGAAGAGAGAGGCCAAGGCGGCCCCGAGCCCGAGTGAGGATGCTGATTGAAGGAAGTCCCTGCGTACCATGGGCCACTTCTAGAGGCCGGGCAGAAAAGTGCAACATCCGGGCTGCGGCCAGGCGGCTCAAATTGAGTGAGAGGTGGCGGCGCGGGAGAGGTGTGCGGGACCCGGAGGCTTCAAGGAATTCGTTTCGCTAGCCAGCGGCCGAGGTGCATGGAGGGCCGCTCGACGGCCCGCCAGGCCAGATCGCCGGCGATCAGGCTGGTGGTGACGACACCGACAAGCACTGTCAGGAGACTCAGCCAGGGCCAGCCCGGCACTACGAGATGCGGCGCCAGCACCAGCAGGATCGGGAAGTGGACGAGATAGAGGCTGTAGGAGATCCGCCCCAATTCGGTCATCGGCTTGGTGGCAAAGAACCGCCTGACCCAAGGGATATAGAGCACGGAGGCGACGAAGAAGACCGAGCCGATGGCGACACGCAGGATTTCCGGCGGTGATTTGAAGATCTGGGTTGGCCACGTAAAGAGGGCCAGTGTCAGGGCAAAGAAGAGGGCGTGGCCCCAGGACGGCACGCGCCGCGCCAAGGCCGCGATGCGCTCGCGTTCCAGGAAGAGCGTCATTCCGAAAATGAAATCGAAAGACCAACGCAGCACCGGGAACTCGCTTGAGCTCGAGAAGGAATAGACAAGCACCGGCACCAACACGGCCCAATGCAGCCGCGTGGCAACGAGGCAGAAGATCGGCATCAGAAACGAGAAGATCATCTCGACGGCCAGCGACCAGCCGATCGGCAGTTGGCCGCTGGCTGAGCCGGGAAAGCGCAGGGCCATGGCTACCTGCTCGGGCAAGAGGTGAACCTTGAGGTTGGACTTGAACCAGCCGTTCAATCCGACGGCATCGGGCAGGGCCACATAGAGGAAGCTCAGGCCCCAGGCCAGCAGTACGGCGGCGATATAGGGCGGATGGATGCGCAGCACGCGACGCAGGTAATAGCGTGCCGTATCGCTCGGTCGGCTGCGGCGCGAGAGCGAATAGGCCAGCACCCAGCCGCTGAGCGCGAAGAAGACCTGCACCGCGCCTGCCGGGGCCGCGAGAATGCGCAGCGGCGTTTGGTAGATCCAGAAGTCCATCTCCGGTGTCCGCGCGATGGCCCCACAACAATGCGTGAAGACCACGATGAGGGCCGCCGCTCCGCGGAGTCCGTCGAGCGAGGCGAAATGCGGGCTGTCGATCTGGGCTTTCAAGGTCGGCGCTCCTGGCATCGTCGCGCCGCAGTCGAACCGCAGCTTCGTGGGTAGCGTATCAGCGCGGGCCGCAACCCGGAAGCGGCCGCGTTTCCTCGGGCCTCCAGGCGTTGTGCTCTCGGTCGGGTTCCTGCGCCGGTTGGACCCCGCGGTTTTGTGCTTCGTTGCACTTTTCGGCCGGACCTCTAGGAAAGCCTCGTGCCCGATCGTTTCCTGCTGATCCGCCTGAGCGCCATCGGGGATGTGATCAATACGCTGCCCGCCCTGACGCTGCTGCGCCGGGCACGGCCGGAGGCGAGGATCTCGTTCGTCGTAGAAGACCGCGCTGCGGAACTCCTGATTGGGCACCCCTGTATCGACCATGTATATGTCTTCGAGCGCTGTCGTTTCCGCGAGTTGCTGCGCGCCGGCCCGCGCGCGTGGGGTACGCTGCGCCGCGAGTTTCGTGCCTACGCCGCCGAGATCCGTGCGGGTGCGCCGGATGTGACGCTCGATTTTCAAGGCAACCTCAAGGGCGCATTTCATGCCGCCTTCTCGGGCGCGTCGCGGCGCATCGCTTTTGCGCAAGGGCATTCGCTCGAGGGTAGCCGTTTTTTTGCCACCGAGACCGTCGTCCCGCCGCCCTTGTCGCCGCATCGGGTCGACAAATTCTGCTCTTTGCTCGGACCGCTTGGGATCGACTCGCAGGAGCGTGAATATATCCTGCCGCATTCGGCCGCGGCCGTGGCGCGCGCGGCAGCCTGCCGCGAGGCTTCCGGGTGTGACCAAGGGCGTTTTGTCGTCCTGCACCCCGGCACCAGCGATAAGGGCGCTGACAAGCGTTGGCCCGCCGAGCGTTTCGGCGCCCTCGCCGCGCGCATCGAGGCCGAGGCGGAGTGCCGCGTGCTGGTCACTTGGGGGCCGGGCGAGGAAGGTCTGGCCCGCGAAGTCCTGCGCGCCGCCAAGGGTGCTGCTGTGCTTGGTCCGCAGCCGACCTCGCTGCTCGATCTGGCCGCCTTGATTGAAAGCGCGGCAGTCTTTGTCTCGGCCGATACCGGACCGATGCATTTGGCGGCCGCAAAGGGTGTGCGTTGCGTGGCTCTCTTCGGCCCGAAGGATCCGGCAATCTACCGCCCTTATGGGCGCGACCATCGCGTTTTGCGCGCCGCGGCCACAGGCGGCGCCGCAGCAATGACAGAGATCGGCGTTGCCGAGGTTTTCGCCGAGGTCGAGGCCGCCTTGCAGGCAGGCGCCGCAGCGCAGCCCGCAGGCTGAACCCGCATGGTGTTTCGTGCGCAGGATCGTCCGCAGGCACGGTGCTTCGTCGCGCGGGGCCTTTTGTAGCGCAGGCATTGATCGCCTATCGTCAATCTAGTTGTTGTATATCGACTGGTTGGATCGCGAGGGTGAGTGCCGGGTCGTTGCTTGGCGCAAGCGTGGCCGTGTGGTGGCCTGGCGTCTCCGGCAGATTCACTTGCAAGGCGACATAGGCGCGTCCGCCACGCCCGACTACCAGCGGCAGTAGCGCGCGCGCGGTTTCGGTGCTGACGAGGTGGCCATGGGCATCGAAGAAGCGGATCGTGAGCCGGGTTCTCTTTTCGGGCTCCGGGTGGCGGAAGTTCTGGCTGCCACCGGCGTGGAGCTCGAAGACGATGAGGTCTTGCGGGCCGCGTAGCCGCAGGCGTGTTTCGGTCGGGAGGTTGGACTCCAAGGCATCCAAGGATTCCGACGTGCTGGACTGGCCCGTGAGCCCGAGCAGGAGGTGTGCCGGGCTCTCGCCGAGCGTGCGCAGGCGCCCGCCACCGCCACCGCTGCGGGCCAGTGCGCGCAGCAGCCCGGCGAACTCGTCGGGCGCGAAATCATGTTTATGCACCAGGAGGTTGCCGACACCGAGCGCGGCCAATGCCTCGGCGCGGGCACTCTCCGTCGGTGCGGCGAGCAGACCTGCCAGCGCGGCAGCCGCGTGCGCAGGCCGAGCGAGACCCTCGGGTGTTGCGCGCAGGTGCCAGGCGGCGGCGCGCAGGCGATGCGCGCCGGGGTCGTAGACGCCGCCGGGCAGATCGACAAGCGCCCCGGGTGCAGCCCCGCGCAGTAGCAGGGCTTCCTCGGCCGGCGGCGTAAGCCGCAGAGCGTCGCGGGGGTTGCTGCGGCCGAAGGAGACCTGGGTGAGAGACGGATGGAGGTTTTCAAGGAGGAGCAGACCGACCAGGATGCCAAGCAGGATATTGCGCGGCGCACCGGGTGCCATGGCGCGTGCGAGAGCGGCGGTGCCGTAGCCGGCGAGCAGGACCAGGGCGAAGGGCAGCAGTAGGCGCAGTCCCGAGAGCATCGCGGCGGCCTCGGGCGCTGCCACACGCAGCCAGCCAAGAGGAAGCCGCAGGGTGCCACCGTCGGGCAGAGCCAGCGAGTCGCTGAGTGCCGGCACGATCAAGACAATCAAAACGGCGAGGTGCGTCCGTGGATCGTGGCCGCCGCGGGGGCGGACGGCGCCGCGCCGGTAGAAGGCACCGACCAGGGCTAGGAGCAGCAAAGCGCCGCCGGGGAAGCTGCTGGCGCCGGGCAGAAAGCTCCGCAGGGGAAGGGCTCCATAGAAGAAGGGCAACTCGCCCGGCGCGAAGCTGGGACCATGGCCGGCCAAGATCCAGGTCATTGCCGCGAGGCTGGCTATGAGGACAAGCCGCAGCGGTGCGTGGCGGTCTTGGCGTCCCGCCAATCCGGCACTCAGGCCGGCCACGCAGAATGCGGCCAGCGCGAGAGCGGGTGGCGCTGCGGCGATGAGAATCATGGTGCCGCCTGCGGCGACCACCTCGACGCGGCGCGGCCGGGCGGCCAGGCGGGCGCCGGCGAGCACGGCCATGGGCAGCAGCGGGGTGACCCGCAGCAGCACGGCCAGCGGTGCTGCGAGGGAATCCGGCGGGATGGCCCAGGCGATGGCTGCCACAAATGCCGCCACCGGGCTGCCGGTGGCGGCATGCACGAGGACCAGCATGGCGAGGGCGGCGAGCCAGGCAAGCAGCAAGGTGGTCAGGTTCCAGGCGAGAATCGGCTCGCCCGCGGCCACGGCTGGCAGCGCCAGCAATCCGGCGAGCAATCCCGGCGCGTCGGCGGGTGTTGTGGTTTCCGCGGGAAAGCCGGGCTGTGCCGGCACCGGGGCCAGTGGCGAGAGCAGGCGCGCGCTGGCCTGGGCGAGCAGAGTCAAGGCGCGCGCCTCGGCCGCAGGCGGGGTGCCGCCCGTGATCACCAGCCTGGCGGGAGCGCGCCACGCGGGCAACGCGAGCACGAGGAGTAAGGCGAGGCAGGCAAGGGGCATCCAGCGCGGCAGCGGCATTGCCGGCGGCGTGGCTGCGCTCGACCTGCGCGACTTACTCTTTCGCTTTCGCCCCGCCATTCCCCTTCTTCCTGTCGCCGATGCCCTCGTGTCAATGAGGCAGTGCAGGCCGCGGCTTCCGCGCCCCGGTCACTGGTCGCGCCAAGCAGGCGGCAATCCCCGCGGCGCTGGCGTTGGTCGCGCGATACTGACTAGCCCAGAGCCTGCGGTTTGGCTAAACTCGTTGGGTGCAGGACCGCCTGATTTTCCTCGTTGGAGCCCCCCGTTCCGGCACCACATTGCTTGCGCGCATTCTGAGCGCCCATTCCGAGGTCGCCAGCCGCGCCGAGCCGCACCTGATTACGCCGCTGGCCCACCTCGGCTATTTCGGCAGCGTGCAGAAGGCGCCCTACGACCCTTTCAACGTGCAGCAGGCCATCCATGAGGTGGTTTCGGATCTGCCGCGCGGCGAGGAAGGCTACCTCGACGCTCTGCGGGCTTGCACCGATTCTCTCTACGGGCAGATGCTCGAGACGACACCGGGCAAGAAATATTTCCTCGACAAAACACCAGCCTATTCTCTGGTGCTGCCTTTTTTGTCGCGGCTCTATCCCAAGGCCGGCTACGTTATTCTGACGCGCCACCCGCTTGCCATCCTCTCTTCCTACGTCAACTCTTTTTTTGATGGCGATTATGAAGTGGCGATGGAGCATAATCCCATCTTGGAGCGCTACGTACCGGCGCTGGCGAAAATGCTGCGCGACAAGCCGGTTCCCTTCGCACATGTGCGCTACGAGGAATTCGTTGAGGATCCAGAGGCTGGCTTCCGTGCCATTTGCGATCACCTTGCTCTCCCCTTCGAGGCCGGCGCGATCAATTACAAGGAAAAGTCCGACGAGTTCCAAGGGCTGGGCGACCCGATCGGCGTCGGCCAGCACGACCGGCCGGTTACCTCTTCGATCAAGCGCTGGGCCGTGGAGATCGCCTCGAAACCCGAGACGCTCGATGTCGTGATGCAGATTCTCCAGCGACTCGAAGACGCCGATCTGGAAATCCTCGGCTATCCGCGCAGCGAGATCCTGGCCGACCTCGATGAGGCCGCCAGCAGCGGCGAGAAGCCGGCCAAGCGGCGCCAGCCCCTGCGCTACTCGCTGGAGCGCAAGACCCTGATCCGTCTGCGCCGGAATATCCACGGGAATTTTCTCGGCCGGATTCTCAAGAAGCTTCGCTTCACTCTCGACGTGATTCTGCGTGAATAAGGCATCGCCGCCGCGCCGCCGGCGCCTCTCCTGCGTCATTGCACTTTCGCGTCTGACCTCTAGAGGTCCGCAATGACCGGAACTGAGGTCCGACAATCCTTCCTTGATTTCTTTGCCGCGCGCGACCACCTGATCGTGCCGAGCGATCGGATCGTGCCGCAGAGCGACCCCTCGTTGCTCTTCACCAATGCCGGCATGGTTCCGTTCAAGAACGTATTCCTCGGCACCGAGACGCCGGTGTCGCCGCGGGTGGCGAACTCGCAGAAATGCCTGCGGATCTCGGGCAAGCATAACGATCTCGACGACGTCGGCCGGGACGTCTACCACCAGACTTTCTTCGAGATGCTCGGCAATTGGTCGTTCGGCGACTATTACAAACCCGAAGCGATCGAGTGGGCCTGGGAGCTTCTCACCGGAGTCTGGGAGCTGCCCAAGGACAAACTCTACGCGACCGTCTTTGAGACCGATGACGAAGCCGCCGCGCTTTGGCCGAAGGTGACCGATATTCACCCCGAGCGCGTCCTGCGTTGTGGCGCGAAAGACAATTTCTGGGAGATGGGCGAGACGGGCCCCTGCGGTCCTTGCTCCGAGATTCATATTGACCGCGGACCGGGCACCTGTGACCAGCCGGCCGGCCACGTCTGCGGCGTGAACTCCGGCTGCGCGCGCTACATGGAACTCTGGAATCTGGTCTTCATCCAGAACGATCGGCGTGCCGATGGCAGCCTGGGCGACCTTGCGCAGAAGCATGTCGATACCGGGCTGGGCCTCGAGCGTGTGGTTTCGGTCTTGCAAGGCGGCAATGGCAATTACGATGGTGACCAGCTGCGCGGCCTGATCACGGTGGCGGAAGAACTCTCGGGCACGGCCTACAAAGGCAGCTTCGAGGCGACCGATGTCGCCTTCCGCGTGATCGCCGACCACGCGCGTGCGGTCGCCGTGATGATCGCCGACGGCATCCTGCCGTCCAACGACGGCCGCGGCTATGTGTTGCGTCGGCTGCTGCGCCGCGCCGCGCGCCAAGCCCATCTTCTCGGCCTTGACGGACCCTTTCTCGGCAAGATCACGGACCGTACGGTCGATATTCTCGGCTCGGCCTACCCCGAACTCGAAGAGCACCGCGACCGAATCCGCCAAACCGTGACGGGCGAAGAAGAACGCTTCGGCGAGACCCTGGAAAAGGGCCTCGGGCTCTTGCAGGACGAGCAGGCGAAGCTGGCGACTCGGGGCGAGAAGACGCTCACCGGCGCGGTCGCCTTCAAGCTCTACGATACCTACGGCTTTCCCTTCGACCTCACCGAAGACATCCTGCGCGGTGATGGCCTGGCGGTCGACCGCGCAGGCTTCGATGCGGCCATGGGCGCGCAGCGCGCGCGCGGTCGCGACGCGGCTCGTTTTGCCACCGTGACCGGCGGCGGCTTCGGCGACGCGACATCGGCCTTCGTCGGCTACGAGGACGAGCGCGCCGAGTCTACGGTCTCGGCGCTCGCGCGCGACGGCGAGGCTATTGCCGAGGCGCGCGAGGGCGAAGAAGTAGAGTTGGTCGCCGCGCAGACTCCTTTCTACGGCGAGTCGGGTGGTCAGGCCGGCGACGGCGGCATAATCGAGCTTGCCGATGGCAGTCTGGTCGAGGTCCTCGACACCCAGAAGCCGCGCGCCGATCTCATCGTGCACCGCGCTCGGGTCGTGCGCGGGTCCATATCGGCCGGTGCGGCCGCGACCTTCGTGGTCGATCCGGCGCGCCGTGAGGCAACCCGCCTCAACCATTCCGCGACCCATATTCTGCATGCGGCCCTGCGCACCTTCCTCGGTGCCGATGTGCATCAGGCCGGTTCGCTGGTCACGGCCGAGCGCCTGCGTTTCGACTTCACCAACGACGGCCGTGTCGATGCCGGAATGCTCGTGCAGATCGAGGATTGGGTCAACGACCGAATTCGTGAGAATGCCGAGGTCACGGCGACCGAGATGGCGATCGACGATGCCACCGCTGCCGGCGCACTGGCTTTCTTTGGCGACAAATACGGCGACCGCGTCCGCGTTCTGCGGATGGGCGAGTTCTCCGTCGAGCTTTGCGGTGGCACGCATGTGAGTCGCACGGGCGATATCGGTCTCTTCAAGATTCGCGCCGAGTCGGCCGTGGGTGCTGGTGTGCGCCGCATCGAGGCTCTCACCGGCATAGGGGCGCTGGCAGCGGTGCGGGTGGGTGAGGCGGCGCTCGCGGGGATCGCTCTGCTGTTGCGCGCCGACGAAAAAGAAGCCGGCACGCGGGTCGAGAAGCTGCTCGCGCATAACAAGAAACTGGCAAGCCAGCTCGAGGCGGCACAGGCCAAGCTGGCTGCCGGCACCTCGCGCGACCTACTCGATGAAGTGCGCGAGATCGACGGCATTCAGGTGCTGGCGCAGAAGGTCGAAGGCGGCAATGCCAAGGTCATGCGCGATTTGGCCGACAAATTGCGCGACCGTCTGGGCTCCGGCGTGATTGTTCTGGGTGGCGAAGACAAGGGCAAGGTTCTTTTGCTTGCCGCTGTGACCAAGGATCTGACCGGGCGCGTGCATGCCGGCAAGCTGGTGGGCGCGCTTGCGCCGCTGGTGGGTGGCAAAGGCGGCGGTCGTCCGGACTTCGCCCAGGCAGGTGGCAAGGATGCATCGGGGCTCGACGCAGCTCTGGCGCGGGTCTACGATCTGATCAAGGAATGACACAAGCTACAACGCAGGCCGGCGGGTCGCTTCATATCGAGGTGCCCGACCCCACTTTGCTGACCGGGTTGCTCGGCCAGCACGACGAGCATCTGAAAATGATCGAAGATGCCACGGGCGTGCGCGCCATCGTGCATGGCTCGACCATCGAGGTCCGTGGCGACGATCTGCAAAGCGAACTGGCGGGTCGTGTCTTTACGCAATTGCTGGATTTGCTCGCGCGCGGCTACCCGCTCTACGCCTCCGATGTCGGCTATGCCGTGCGCATTCTCTCGGCGGATTCCAAGGCGCGGCTGCATGAGATCTTCCTCGACGCGATTTTCATCTCGGCCCATAATCGCACGATCGCACCCAAATCCGTCGCGCAGAAATATTATATCGATACAATCCGCAAGAAAGATATCGTCTTCGGAATCGGTCCTGCCGGAACCGGCAAGACCTACCTCGCCATGGCGATGGCCGTCGCCGCACTCGCGGCCAACGAGGTCACGCGCATTGTTCTGGCACGTCCGGCCGTCGAGGCCGGCGAGCGGCTCGGCTTCCTGCCCGGCGATCTCGCCGACAAGGTGAACCCCTATCTGCGGCCTCTCTACGACGCCCTGAACGATATGGTCGACCCAGCACGAGCGCAGAAATATATGGACCGGGGCACGATCGAGGTCGCACCGCTCGCCTTCATGCGCGGCCGCACCCTGAACGACGCTTTTGTTGTGCTCGACGAAGCGCAGAATACCACGCCCGAACAAATGAAAATGTTCCTGACGCGGCTCGGCTTCGGTTCCAAGGCCGTCATCACGGGCGATGTGACCCAGATCGACCTGGGCCCGGGTAAACGCTCCGGCCTGATCGAGGCACAAGAGCTTCTGCACTCGGTCGAGGGGATCGGCTTCTGCAGCTTCAGCGAACGGGATGTGGTGCGCCACCCGCTGGTGCAGAAAATCATCACGGCCTACGACCGCAGCTGATGTCCGAAATATGCTTGACGGCTCGCGAGGGCTTCGCGGATTTTGCGCCTGCTCTGGAAGCGGCGGCTTCGCTCTGGCTTGAGGCATTGGGCGAGAGTGGGGCCGAGCTCTCGATCGTGCTCACGGACGATGCCGAGATCCATGTCCTGAACCGCGACTACCGCGATCGCGACCGCCCGACCGATGTCCTCTCCTTTGCGCAACGCGAGGGCGAGGGCGCCATCGACGATGCCTTGCTTGGCGATGTGATCCTCTCGGTACCGACCGCCGAGCGACAGGCCCGCGAGCGCGGCCATACGCTTGCGGCCGAACTCCTCGAGCTTCTGGCACACGGCCTCCTGCACCTCCTGGGCTATGACCACGAGGTCTCGGCGGCCGAAGAGCGCCGCCACCTCGGCCGCCAGCGCGAGCTTCTTGCGCTGCTGCCGGCCGACTGAAGAGCGCTCGAGCTGTCGTACGGATCAGGTGTCGAAGACGACCGGCAACTGGTCCGGGGAGCGAAAGGCGACACCGACGATATTGGATTGCGCCTCGGGGGCGAGTCGCAGGTTGGGCAGCCTGGCAAGGAGGCGCGCGACCGCACGCCGCGCTTCTTGGCGGGCGAGGTGGGTGCCGAGGCAATAATGCGCACCGAAGCCGAAGGCGAGATGTTCATGGTTGTTGGGCCGGTCGATGTCGAAGCAATCCGGGTTGGCGAAGCGGGATTCGTCGCGGTTGGCTGAGCCGATGGCCGTCATCAGCATCGCCCCGGCCGGAATGGACCGGCCGCCGATCTCGACCGTGCAGGTCGTCTCGCGGCTCACGAATTGCACGGGCGCCTCCCAGCGCAGAGCTTCTTCGAGTACATCATCGAGCCGGTCGGAGTCCCTTTGCACGGCCTGCCGCGCGTCGCTGTGCGTCAGCAGCGCGTGCAGGATTGTCCCGGTGAAGCGGTAGGTGGTCTCGGCGCCAGCGGGCAGCAAGAGCCGCAGGAAGCTGAGGATCTCTTCTTCGACCAATTTCTCGTCTTCGATCTCGGCACTCGCGAGCGTTGAGAGGAGGTCGCCACAGGGCTTGCGGCGTCGCTCTTCAATGACCGGTTTGAGATGCTCGACGATATGCCGGGCCGCAGCAAAGCCGGCGTTGGGGTCGTCGTGGACGCTGAGGAGCTGGAGTGCCCATGTATGAAATTGATGAAAATCTTCGATTGGTACGCCGATCAGGTTCGCGATGACGCGGATGGGGAAGGTGAAGGTGAATTGGCTGACGAGATCGGCCTGGCCGTCGCGGACAAAATCGTCGATGAGTGTATCGATGGCCTCATCGATGACCGAAGTTGCTCGTTCGCGCACGGCACGCGGCGAGAAAGAAGGCGTGACCAGGCGGCGTTGGCGCAGGTGTTCCGCGCCGTCCATTTCGATCAGCGTGCGCCCCATGACGAGGCCGATACCGCGCGCGTTCGCCGCCGAGGAGAAGGTCTGCGCGTCGCTCAGAATACGGTTTACATCGTCGTAACGAGTAATGAGCCAGGTTTCGGCGCCCTCGCTCTTGATGCATTCTGCGGGATGCTCGCGCCGCAGACGCGCATAAACGCAATGCACGTCACGCATCGGACTCATCATGCCGCCGCCGAAAAGCTCGCTTGCACTCCGTGGCATCCGCCCGATTGCGGTTGCGCTCGCCTCTTCCATTCTGCCTCCGCTCCCCTGACCGAGGGGTCAAGTCAGCCGATCAATCAAATCGCTTCTCGGACGAATATCCGCTGTTGAGTTTGGGGAGTCAACGGAAGTTCCCGCTGTCTTGCGCCCGCGACTGTCCTCACGGTCAGGCGCACTCTCGGACGATGGGCCAAAGTCCACACGGAATCCGGCTGGCGCCGGTTTTCTCCCAGCGCGCGCCGGTTTCTCCCACAACCAGATACAGAAACTGCGCGGATCCTTGGATGCCGAAAGCCCCCTGTGAGTCCTGACCCCACAAAAGGGTACGTGTCAGCCGCAGCCCGTCTGGTTTTGAGCCGAGCCTGACCAGTAGACCGTGTTCTTTTTGGGAGGACACGGATGGATCAAGGCAGGCAGATACGGCAACGCCGAGGTTGAGGCCGGCGAGGAATGCGACGACGGCGAGGTGAACGGCAGCTGCCCCGAAAGCGCAAGCGCCCGATGATCGTCGGGCTGCTCGCACCCTTTTCGTCGCAGCCTCGCGGCACTAGGCACGCCTCCGCCACGCCTTCATTTCCCGGACGGTAACTGCTTTCATGACCGGAGCCTGACACCGGTATTTCTCGCTCCGGAAAACAGGTCAGGATCGACGGGAGCCTATCATCGCGATCTCAGCCACCGTGCGCAGCTTTGTAGTGGAGCTGGCTCATATCGACAGCCATATCTACGAGACCCTCCAGTTCCGCGTGGCGCAGCATCCGTCCGAGAATGCCGACCGTCTGGTGGTCCGTGTTCTGGCCAGGGTCCTGGCGCATGAAGAAGGTCTGGAGTTCGGCCGTGGCCTGGCCAATGTGGACGAGCCGGCCCTCTGGGCCAAGGACCTTCAGGGCAATATCAAGCATTGGATCGATGTAGGCGCGCCGTCGGCGCAAAGACTGCATCGCGCCAGCAAGCAGGTCGACCGCGTCTCGGTATTCACCGGAAAGCATGCCGTCGGTCTTCGCAAAGAATGGCGTGCGCAGCGTATCCACCGCGCCGAAGCGATAGAGTTGGTACTCCTCGACCCGCCCTTCCTGGCAGCGCTAGCTGAAGGAATTGGCAAGCAGAACCAATGGGCGGTCACGCTCTCCGAGGGATATCTGAATGTGGTCCACGGCGACCAAGCCGCGGATTGCCAACTGGAACAAACCACTATCGCAGAGTTCCTCTAGGCGGGCTACTTTCGCACGGCGGCAAGAATCACCGCAGCCGACCTCGCCTGATCAACCCGAAATGCGGCTCGCGTGCCCGGTTTGCCTCCGCGTCTTCCTTCGGCCTATCGTTCGGGCGGGAGGATATCGATATGGAGCAAGCTGGACTTGTCGCGCCGATTCTGGCGCTGGTGCTGTGGACGTTGGTGATCTGGCTATGGATGTACGCCACCCGTATCCCGGCGTTGCGCAAAGCGAAGATCGACCCGCAAGAGGCGGCACGGACGCGCGAGTTGAACCTACCGCCGGAGATCATGCAGATCTCGGACAACTACAACCACCTGATGGAGCAGCCGACGATTTTCTACGCGACAGCTCTCGCGGCTCAGGTGGCGGGTCAGGCCGACGGGCTCGCGGTGGGCCTCGCTTGGGGCTACGTCGGGCTCCGCGTCGTGCACTCGCTCATCCAGTGCACGGTGAACAACGTGCTGATGCGTTTTACGGTGTTCTCGATCTCGACGATCGTCCTGGCGGCTCTGGTGATTTCGACCGCGCTCGGAATGCTCTGAAGAACCCCGCGCGACACTCAGGCGGCGTCACGCCGCTTGCGGGCCTGCTCGAGATCCCAGGTCGCCTGCAGGTTCATCCAGAGTTTGGCCGAGGTTCCCAGGGCGTCTGCGAGATCGAGGGCCGACTCGGCGGTGACTCCACGCTTGCCCCGGATCAATTCATTGAGCCGGGCGCGTGTCCAGCCCACGTTCTTCGCGAATGCAGCCTGCGCCATCTGCGCCGGTATGAGAAACTCCTTGAGGAGCATCTCGCCGGGATGGAACGGATTTTTGGGTCTTTTCATTGTCTCTTCTCCAACCGCGCTAATCGTAATCGACTACTTCGACGTCGAGCGCGTTGCCGGAAAGCCAGCGGAAAACAACGCGCCATTGGTCATTGATCCGGATTGAGCGGCTGATCTCCGGTTAAGTGTAGCTGGCGGCTGGCTGGGCGGGTGATAATGTCGCCGAGCATGAGTGTGACGAATCTGGCCACCAAGACGCCGCTTGCGCGGGCGCGTGAAATTTCTCCGGTATTGGAAGCGAATGCAGACGCGGCGGAGGCGGCGCGGACGCTGCCCGCCGAGAGCGTTACGGCGCTTGCCGACGCCGGGCTTTTCTCTTTTGTCCTGCCCGAAGAGCTCGGTGGCGAGGCCTGCGGGTTTCGCGAGGTGCTGGAGGTCTGGGAGGAGCTCTCGCGCGCCGATGGTTCGGCGGGGTGGACGGCCATGGCCAATGGCGCTGGCGCCGCGGCGGTGGCGGCTTTTCTGCCCGATGCCGCGGTTGAGACTATTTTTGCCGGTAACCCGGCCGCGACTCTCGGTGGGCAGCTCTTTCCGCGGGGTACCGCGACGATGGAAGAGGGTGGCTACCGGGTCAGCGGCAGCTATTCGTTCGGCAGTGGCTCGGGGCATTCGAATTATATCGCATCCGGCTTCATGCCGCTCGACGCCGACGGTCAGCCGATCATGGCCGAGGGTGGGTTGCCGGAGATGATGGTCGCGGTGGTGCCGCGTGACAAGGTTGATTTCAAAGATGGCTGGTTCGTTATGGGGCTCGCGGGCACGGGCAGCTACGATTACGAACTCAGCGACGTCTTCGTCCCCACAGAGTTCACCTTCCCGCTCTTCTCGCGCACGCCGCTACGCGGCAATCCCCATTTCCGCCTCGGCATGATGCCCTTTACCTCCTCGGGGCACGCCGCCTGGGCGCTGGGCGTTGGCCGCCGCGCGCTCGACGAGGTGGCCGCATTGGCCAGGGACCGCGTCCGAATGGGCGACCCCGCGCCGATCGCGCAGAAACCGACCTTCCAGAAGGGGCTGATGGTACACGAGGCGAAATTGCGCGCCGCGCGTCTCTTCGTCTTTGCGACCTTCGATGAATTGCAGCAGGTGGCGGACGCCGGCGCCGAGCCGACGCTGGCGCAGCGTGCGGACGTGCGGCTGGCAACCAACCTGGCAACCGAGGCCGCGATCGAGGCAGCAGAATTCGCGCACCGCTATGCGGGGACAGCGGCGATCCGCAAGGGCAGCGTGCTGGAGCGCTGCTTCCGCGACCTCCATACCGGCTCGCAGCATGCCTTCATCAGCGAGAAGGTCTGGCTCGATTGCGCCGAGGTCCATCTCGGTCTGGTCGAGGAGTCGCTGGGGCTTTAGACGTCCGGCTGGGCCTCCGGCGGCGCGGACTCAGCAGCAGCCCGGGGCGTCGCCGTGCGAATCGTGAAACGGGCCGCGGTCAACGTAGAGGCCCAGCCGCGCGGCTTCGTGCAAGGCCCGCCCGACGTCGATGACGCGCGGGCCGTCACGCCGAATGGTGGCGAAGGCCTGTTCGCCGGCGCGCAGGACAAGCTCGCGGTCGCCGTCAAAGGCAAGCACGCCGGGCCCCGAGATGGCGATTCGCTCGCCGAGCTCGACGCGTCGCACATCGGCGATATGAACCGTCCCGTAGAGTCCCGGTGAGATCGGCGCGAGCAGCGGCCGGCCGCCGCCTGCGTGGTCGGTGCAGCGCACATGCACGCCGAAATCGTCGTCGAGGGAACATGGTAGGAGCAGGCCGCCAATCGGCGACATGCCGATGGCCGCGGGTTCGGCGCGGGTCAGGATGATATCGCGGAGCATCGGCGGGTCGAAGGGCATGAGGTTGCCCTTGTGGTCGCCCTCCAGGCGCACGGCGTCGATCAGCGCGATGGTCTCGCCGGCAGCACTCTCGATATGCACGATCTTGGCCTGTGTCGAGACAGAATCGAGGGGTAGCCGGCCGGCTGCGATCAGGCCTGCGGCGGCACCTGCCATGGTCGCTTCTGCGAGGACCGGGAAGACATTATTGGTGCCGGTCGAGAGAGGGACCAGAGGTGCGTCCGGCCAGGCGCCGGCGACCACCCGGTTGGTGCCGTCGCCACCGAGCACCACGATCGCGCCACAGCCGAAGGCGCGCATCTTCTCGGTGGCGGCAGCGGTATCGGCGGCCTTGAGGCTGGCGCCGACGTCGAGAATCTCAACCTCGATATCGATGCCGATATGCTCGAGCGCAGCGGTGGCAGCCCGCATCGGGTCCTGCATCACGACGGCCGTGCGGGCGCCAGCGGCCGCAATCCCGACGGCGATGCGCGCCACCTGATTGCGCTTGGCTTCGATCGTCTGCTGGCGGGCGCGCGCCGCCAGGCGTCGTACGTCACGCCCGGAAGAGGGATTGACGAGGATGCCCACGGCACCTCGACGCTCGGTTCTGGTTGGCATCGGGGTATTCTTACGGTTTCGCGGCGAAAGTGCATGGCCGGGATGCGTCCCGCGTCGGGCTTCGTTATCCAAGCGCGCATGCAGGTAGGCGAAGGACGCGAGCGTCGGGCGAAACTCGCAGAGCGGATCACCACGCTCGGGAGGCATCTTTGACCTCGCTCGCATGCGCGACCGCATAGTCGAGCTCGACGAACTCTCCTCAAGCGACGACCTCTGGGCCGATCAGGACCGCGCCCAGGAAGTGCTGCGTGAACGCGCCACCCTGCATGCGCGCGTAGAGGTGCTGGAGAAACTGATCTCGGGTCTCGATGACGCCGAGCTCTTCCTGGAGATGGCGGGCGAAGGTGACGCGGAAGCCCTGGCCGAGGCCGCGGCCAAGCTCGAAGAGCTCGATAGTGTGACCTCCAAACTCGAATTCGAGCGCATGCTTTCGGGCGAGCACGACGCGAGCAATGCCATCGTGAACTTGAACCCCGGAGCCGGCGGTCTCGAAGCTCAGGATTGGGCCGAGATGCTGATGCGCATGGTGTTGCGCTGGGCCGAGCGACGCGGCTTCGATGTCGATTTCATCGAAGAGCTGCCCGGCGAAGGCGCGGGTATCAAAAGCGCGACCTTCGTCGTCAAGGGCGATTATGCCTACGGCTACCTGCGCGCCGAGGCGGGCATTCACCGGCTTGTCCGCATCTCGCCTTTCGACGCAAATGCCCGGCGCCAGACTTCGTTTGCGGCCATCTTCGTCACGCCGGAAATTGATGACGATATCGAGATCGAAATCCTCGACGACGAGCTGCGCATCGATACCTACCGCTCTTCGGGCGCCGGTGGGCAGCACGTCAATAAAACCGATTCGGCTGTGCGCCTCACCCATCTCCCGACCGGCATCGTGGTCGCCTGCCAGAACGAGCGCTCGCAGCACAAGAACAAGGCCACCGCGATGAAGGTGCTCAAATCCAGGCTCTACGAATTGGAACTGGACAAACAACGCGCGGAAAAAGAAGAGATCACGGGTTCGAAGCAGAAAATCGACTTCGGCAGCCAGATCCGCTCCTACGTCCTGCACCCCTACCGCATGGTGAAGGACCACCGCACGGGCTTTGAGGCGGGCAACACCGACGCCGTCCTCGACGGCGACCTCGACGCCTTCATCGAAGCCGAACTCCTGCGCCTGGCCGAAGAAGCCTGAGGCTGGGTGCGAATCCGCCGCCGATCCGGGCCTGCCGTACTCTGAACGGTACCATGGGGCTCGAGCTGATCTGCGACGAACTCGACGACGGCGCGGCCAACAACTCCTGCACCAGCAGCTGAGGAGTATAGGTAACACACGTCCCCACAGGACTGGGCTCCGTCCCCACCGGGCTCAGGCGAGGGCGGCGCGGATTTCGGTCACGGCGTGTCTGCGTTCGGGGTCGCTGAGGATCAGAGGCGGCGCGAGCCGGATCACGCGGTCTTCGTGCAGGGTCCAGCCGAGCAGCAGGTGGCGGGCGCGGCAGGCTTCGGCAAACGCCAGGCACGCCTGTGGCGTTGCGAACTCCAGCCCAAGCAGCATGCCGAGGCCGCGGACCTCTACCAGGCCGCCGTGGCCGACCAGCGCGCGCAGCTCTTCAAGGAAGAGGGCACCGACACGCGCGCTGCGCTCGACCAATGCTTCTTCTTCAAGAACGTCCAAGGCGGCAAGTGCTGCGGCGCAGCAGACCGGGTTGCCGCCGAAGGTTGTCACATGGCCCAGCGGCGGATCGCTTGAGAGGGATGCGAGTAGTTGGTGGGAGGCGATAAAGGCTCCCAGCGGCAGCCCGCCGCCGAGAGATTTTGCCAGCACCAATACGTCGGGGGCCGCCTCGGGCCAATGCTCGAAACCCCAGAAGCGGCCGGTACGGCCGAAGGCGGTCACGACCTCATCGAAGACCAGCAGGGCGCCGACCTCGGTGCAGCGCGCGCGTAGGCGCGGCAGGAAATCCGCCGCAGGAAGGCGCACGCCGGCCTCAGCCTGCACGGGTTCGGCAAAGACGGCAGCGGTGGTCTCGTCGATGCGCGCCAGCGCGTCGACATCATTCCAGGGGATCTGCTCGATGCCTTCGATCAGCGGGCGGAAGGGCTCGCGGTAGAGCGGGTTGCCGCCAAGCGCGACCGAGCCGGTGGTGTCGCCGTGGAAGGCACCTTCAAAGGAGAGCACTCGCGTGCGTCCGGTGGCCTTGCGCACCAGCTTGAGCGCACCTTCGATCGCTTCGGTGCCGCTATTGGTGAAGTAGACGGCTTCGAGATGCGCGGGCAGGCGTGCCGTGAGGCGCTCGGCCAGTTCGACCTGCGGTGCCAGCGCGTCTTCGCCGTAGACCATCACGTGGGTATAGAGGCGGGCCTGGCGCGCGACGGCTGCGGCGACCCGCGGGTGCGCGTGGCCGACCGATGCGACGCCGATTCCTGCCAGCAGGTCGAGGTGGGCCTGGCCGTCGCTGGTGAAGATATGGGCGCCGCGCGCACGGACGACCTCAAGCGCGCGCGGTGCCTCCGAGGTCTGTGCGACGACGCGGCGGAAGCGCTCGGGCAGGTCGCCGGGCGCGCCGGGCCGCTCATCGTGGCGCGTGTGCAGGAAGGGGCCGGCCGGCTGCCAGGCGGCCGGCGGGTCTTGCATCGAACCGATTTGGCAGATTCGTGGCACGCCGGCGCGGCGCAGCGTCGCCTCGAAGGGCGCGCCGATCGCACCGCCTACGCCGATGCATTCGAGATTCTCGCGCAGTGGCCGGAGCGCGGCGGCCAGGGCTTCGGCACCCGCCAGCGGATAGATACGGATGAAGCGATCCAACGGAGACGGCTCCAGGGCCGAGGCGGATTCCCGCGCCGGGGTTCGGGCCTCGGCGCGGACTTCGATCGCGAAGCCCGCCGCGTGCCCGCCGAAGAGAGCCCCGGCAGCGCCGGCGGCCAGCGCCATCTCGGCGCTGGCGACAGCCTGGCGGAAGCCTGCGGCCGCGCTGCCTGCCAAGCGGCGCCGCGGCCATTGTCGGGCAATGAGTTCCAATTCGCGGGCGAGTCCGGCGCCGAGCCGCGTGGCGTCGACCTCCGGTGTTGTCAGGATCGCCTGCGGCGAGAGGCAGCCGCGTCCGTCGAGAAAGGCGATATCCTCGGCCAATGCTGTGAGGCCCGCGGCATCGAGTCCGTCCCCGACCAAGGCGAGACTGATGCGCGGCCCGTGTGCGACGACGCGCTCGCCGGCGCGCTCGCGCCAGGAGGCGATCGTCGCCCTGTCGCCGTAGACGAGGATGCGGTCGGCGGCCTCGGCCAGCGGGTTTTCGAAATCCGGGTCGCCGCCCTGCCAGACCCACGCTGCACAGGCCGCTCCGAGAATCGGGTCCTTGGCGCGAATTGCCGCGACGAAACGCTCGGCGAAATGCGGCTCGCCGCGCGCACTTTTCACCACCACAGCGGAGCCCAGAGCCAGCGCGGTTACGATCGGTCCGATCGCCAGCCCCGGTGTATTCTGCGCGAGAATGGCGGCGATGAGGTCGGGCGCCGCATGCTCACCCGGCGCGCTCTCGGCCGTGGCGATATTCTCCGTCAGAGCCGGGTCGTTCCAGGCCGCAAGGCTTCGTCGCAGGCAGACTTCGACCATTGGGGTGGCGTAGCCGGTGCTTTCGGCGATTTCGCTTGCCCAGCCTATGAGGTCGCTTTGGGGTGCGAGCAAGCCCTCGAGGATCGTGCCCAGCCGGCGGATGCGGGCGCTGCGGGGTTGCTCGCGTAACGCACGTCCAGCCTGGATGAGTTCGGCAAGCGAGCGCGTGAATTCATCGGCGCTCAACCGCGTGTCTCGCCTTCGAGCAGGTGCGCCAGGGCCAGCGCGCAACCGCGTGGCTCGGCCCCCGGTTGGCGGCCGTGTAATTCGAGGTAGGGGCCCGTGACGATGCCGAGGTCTTCGGTTTGTACGGCCAGCACGGAGAGCGCGTTGGCGAGGTCGACGTGTCGTAGCAGGCCTTTTTCGCCATCGGGTAGCGGGGCGAGGGTTTCGGGGTCGACGGCCACCGAGCGCAGCCACGGCGGTGCGAGCTTGCGCCGTTTTGCGTTGGAGCCGGCAAAGCGGCGCTCCAGGACATCGTCGTAATATTGGGAAGAGAGCTCGGTCATGCCGTATTCGCCGAGGCAATAATATCCGGGTACGCCGAGCAGGTCCCAGGCCGAGCGGCGCAGCCCGTTGTCGGAGAGGGTGCGGCCGCCTTTGGGTCCGCCGGTCTCGACGATACGGGTATCGGCCGGAAACTCGATCTCTTCTCCGGCGGCGCGGAGGTGGTCCAGCAGCGCGGTAAAGACCGTGCGCACGCCGATCAGGCACAGAGGACGCGCCTCGGCGGCAAGTATGCGCAGGCGAGAAGTGGCGGCCGCGGCATTGAAACCCGCGGCATCGACCAGGTATTCGGGGGCGTCGTCACCGAGTTCAATGCGGAGCCATTCGACCATTTGCATAAGCGAGGATTGGGGTGTCTCGGCCGGCCCGGCGAGAAGGCCGACGATGCGTGGCCGGGCTCCATCGGGCAGCACCATGCGGCGGAAATGTGCCACCGCGGACTCGCGGTAGAGTGCGACATCGGGCATCAGGTGGCGGCCCCGCCGTTCCTCGCCTTGCGTCGTCCCGCTGGTGAGGAAAACCTGCTCGGCATCGCCACAGGCGAGGTCCAGCGCCTTGAAGGCGCTGGTGGGCAGCGCCGGGATTTCCTTCCAGGTCGTGGTATCTCCCGGCCGGATACCTCGTCGCTCACAAAAACGACGATAGATTTCGCAATGAGAAAATTGGAAAGCGAAAATCTCCTCGGCGAGTGCGTCGAAGGCAAAGGGGGCCTGCGGGTCTGCCGCTGTCTCTCCGATGGCAGCGCGCACGCGCTGGCTGAGTTCGCGAGCCGTCATGGCGCAATCGGCGGCGTCTAGAGGTTGGGCGCGAAGTTCGGCAGCGCAAGCAGCAGCGACTCGCAGTTGGGGAAGTCCTCAAGCTCGACAAGCAGGTGGTTATGCTGTGCTTGCAAGGTCGGCACATCCTGCTCGTCTAGCGGGGCGGAGAGGTGGCGCGCGAACTCCTTGATCATCGCCTGGGTGTCGAGTTTGGTATCCATCGGAACTTCGTCGTCGGTGGCGATGAGGAGTTTGAGCTTGCCGAGCAGGCGCCCGACATAATAGGCATCTGGCCTCTCTCCGTCACTCATTATGAGTTGCCTTCCTTGAGTTGACGCTTCCAATCGAGCATACGCGCCTTGGCCGATTCGGCCTCGGCCTCGGGGACCATTTCCTTGCGCATATAGAACGTCGAGAGGCTGGTATGGGCGAGGATATCGTCGGGGTCGATCGCGCAGAGTTGCTTGGCGGCCTCGATTGCCTCGTCGAGTTCGTCGAGTTCGGCATGCGCCATCGCGATGCCGAGAATCGCATCGGCGTAGGTGGCGTCGAGTGCGACGGCCTCGCGGTATTTGCCAATCGCCTCGTGGTATTTGCCGTCGAAGGCAAGGTCGAGGCCCTCATCGTAGAGGTCTTCTTTGTCCGGCGCGTCTCCCATTCAGCAGGGATACTCCATGGCCGGCGGGAAATCACCCGAGGCGATCGCGCCGAGCGAGATTACGCTCCAAGAATCCAGAGCCCTCGCGGAGTGCACGGTGGCGGTCGCGAAAGACCTGCTCGCGCACCCATTCGCCTTCATGCCAGGCATCGAAAGAAGAGTCCTTGCCCAGCCGCAGTTCGACGATTTGTGCGCCGGGTGGGTCGCCGGTGGCGATCGCGCGGATCGAGATGCCGGAATCCACCAAGACGCCTAGCGCCCATTGGGGAAGGTGAAGGAATTTCTTGGTTTTTTCGATTTGTTCTGGCGTCGAAGTCGACTCGACGGGCGCGAGGTAGGCCCACTCTCCCGGCGTCGGGTTGGCTTCGCGGATCAGGTTCATATTGGAACCCGTCAGCTGGGTACGAGCGCGGTCTTCGTCGAAGCCGGCGCCAACCGCGAAGATCGACTCCCCGAGGACACGTTCGGCCGGAATCTCAGGCGCCGCTCCCCGCCGGCCACGTCCGCCGGTCTTGCCGGTATCGATCCACCAGCGGACCTGGGGCTCCTCAGGAGTTGTTTCTTCCTTCGGAGTTTCGCTGCTGATTTCACTCATAGACAGCTACCGCGTTGCCAGAATGTCGGTTCCCGATCAAGGCAGTCCGCGCCTGGGGATCGGTGGCCGGCGCAGGAGTCGGCGGAGGTGTCCCAACGCGGCTCAGTACATAGGGGCCGATCTCGGCAAGGATACGGGCATCTTCTCCTTCGACCTGGAGGTTGCGCGGCAGGGCCAGGTCGGCTCCGGCCGTGGTGAGGATATGGCGCGGGATGATTTCCCAATGCACGGCGGCGCTATCCATGCCGTCGTGGCTCGGACGCGTCGTGCGCCGTGCGTAATACGCGATCCGGCCGCGCAGCCTGTCGGTGGCGAGAAGGGTGGCTCCCTCGGGTACCGTGCGGCGCACGAAGCGGCTGGTTTCGCGTGCCGCCCAGCGCTCGCGCGAGCGGAGCTCGGCGTTCTCGGGAGCCACGGTGATCAAGGCCATGGCGAGCACGGCTGAGGCCGTGAGCGCGAAAATCGCCGTGCGCCGCGGTGCGTTCTCAATTGCCCAGACCGCAGGGACGGCGACGCCAAAGCTGAGGCCGATATAGAGGTTCGCGCCATGACCGGAGATGATGAATTCGACAAGAGCAAAGGATAGCCAGATGGCGAGGAAACGAGGTGAACCGCGCAGGCGCCAGAGCGCCGGGCGGTGCAGGGTGCCGAGTACCGCCAGGGGTACGACGGGAGCGAAGAAGAGCAAGCCGAGCAGGAAGAGTGCGGGGTTCCAGGCGATGCCGTCGGCAAAGGGTTGCAGCAGCAGGGGCGGCAAAGGTCCGGGCCGGAGCACGACCAGAAGTGCCCCACTGAGAAGGGCCGTAGTGCCGGCGGAGAGCGCGACCACGAAGCATACGGTCAGGGCGCTACGGAGATTGAGGCCGCGCAGGCGCCAGAGCCAGAAACCCACGACGCCGACAAGCCAGAGCGCACGCGGGCCGGCCAGGGCTACGGCAACCCCGATGGCGATACCGGCCCATAGGCCCGAGGAGCGCGAGACTGCGAGGCTGCGCGCCGCTCCGAGCGCGGCGAAGGTGGCGATCAGATAGAAAGGCTCGGCCGAGAGCTGCGTGCCGAGCAGGGCGCGGCCCGCCGGCGTCGCGACAAGCAACAAGGCGGCAACGATGCCGACCCGCGTCGAGAAGAGTCGCTCGCCGAGCCGGATCATCAGCGCGAGGGCGCCGAGTCCAGCAAGCAGGCCCAGAATACGCAGATGGAACTCGCTCGTGCCGATCAGCTTCGGCCCGATGCTGGCTAACGCTACGCTGGCAGCCGTTGTGGGCGGCAAGGTGCTCGCATCCAGCAGCATACGGTCGGGGTAGCGCGCGGCCAGCGCCAAGGGTGCTTCGGCTTCGGTCAGCGGACTGCGCACGGGAGCCACGTTCAGGATGATGAAAAGGCCCACCAGCGGCACCAGGATGGTCGCTAATGTCACCGGCAGGCGGACCCTTTTATGGGGTCGGATGGGAATGAGAAGTTGTGCCACGACAAGGCTGCTCCGCAACCCTGCGAAGACGGGCAACGCTACCATATTTGCCGGCGTCCAGGGTAGTTGGGAAAATGCTCAGGTTGCGGCGTTTTCGGTCGATGTCCAAGCGTCGAATATTCTGCTCGCAAGGACGAGCTTGTCGGTCGGCGAGTCGGCGGTCGGTTCCGCATCGTGCGCCTGCTCCAGGCGGGTGCGACGCAACGGCTCGCGTCGGCGGTTGATGAGCTTCGCAATGAGCCCTGTGCGCTTCGTTTTCTCGGCGCTGCACAAAGGCACGATACCCGTGCGTGCGCGGCTTTTGTCTTGGAGGGGGAGCTTCTGGAGCGCATTCGTCATCCGGCGGTCGCTGGATTTCGCGCGCGCCTGCAGGATGCAACGCTGGGGACGGTGCTGGCGACCGACCTGGTATCCGGCTCGGGGCTGGGCAGCCGCATGCGCTCGGCCGACCCCTTGGGGCCGTCCCGCATCTTCGAGTTCGGCCTCTCGCTGGCGCGCCGTGGCTCGGCTCGCGAGCGATCTATCGCGGATCACGGGAGAGCCGGTCGATTTCGGCTCTTCCGGAGACGCCGCTCCCGGGCAAGCCGGTCGCGGCAGAGCTGCTCCCCTCGGTTGCGGCGGGGCTGCTGGCGGGGCTTCTTTTTGCCGTTGCCGGCATTCCCGGACCGAGCCCCGCGCCGCTTCTGCCCGCGCCGCTGTATTTCGCCGCACGCGGCCAGCCGAGCCCGCATGCCGGTATTGCCGCGGCCTCGCCACGTGACGCAATGCTTCGCGTCGGCGACGGGCAGGGGCGCTTCTTCCGCGTCCACCTTGGCAGTGCGCAGCGCCGCGACCGCCGCGCACTGGTCTGGCGGATCGGCGGCCAGGTGGTGGCGCGCGGCGTCGATCATTGGCATTTCCCGGTCGGCGCCCGCCTCGGTGGTCGCGGCGAGGCCTTCCTGGAGGTCTCATTGCAGGGCGGGCGTTTCCGCAACCAGGTGTGGATCTGGCATCTCCGGGATTGACTGTCGGATCTCTAGAGGCCCAGTTCCGTTCCGTCGACGTGGAAGCCGCGCTCTTCGATCATGCGATGCGCCGCTTCGGCAGTGCGCCCGGAGGTCGTGAGGTAGCCGGCAACAAAAATTGAGTTGGCGGCATTGAGTGCCAGATGCTCGTCCTCGCCGAGCGCGCGTTCGCTGCCACCGGCCGCGCGAATATCTGCATCGGGGTTGAGAAAACGCATCAGGCAGAGTGCGCGCAAGGCGCGTCCCGCGCTGACCTTCGGCTCACCTTCCAGCGGCGTGCCGTCGATGGCGTGGAGAAAATTCACCGGCAGAGAGTCCACCTTGAGCTCGCGCAACGCGAAGCCGAGCTGGACGATATCTTCGTCGTTCTCGCCCATGCCGATGATGCCGCCGCAGCAGGTGTTCATCCCCGCGCGTTGGGCCGCCTGCACGGTTGCCACGCGGTCGGCGTAGGTATGTGTGCTGCAGATCGCGTCGTGGTGGCGCTCGCTGGTATTCAGGTTGTGGTTGATCCAGCCGACCCCGGACTCCTTGAGCTTGACGGCTTTTGCGTCGTCCATCAGGCCGAGGGAGACGCAGATCTCCAGGTCAGGGTATTCGCTTTTGATCGCGCGGGTGGTGGCGCAGAATTCGTCAATATCGCGGTCGCTGGGTCCGCGCCCGCTGGTCACCATGCAATAGCGCCGCGCACCACGCAGCTGCGCTTGTTTGGCACCCTCGATGAGCCGGCCGCGCGCGAGCAGCGTGTAGGTGTCGATCTCGGCGCTGGAGACCTTGGATTGCGAGCAATAGCTGCAATCTTCGGGGCAGAGTCCCGAGCGTGCGTTCTGCAGCATGCAGAGCTTCACGCCGCGGCCCCAACGGCGCTCACGGATGCGCAGGGCGGCGGCCAGAAGCTCTTCGAACTCGGGCTCCGGCGCACCCAGGATGGCGTGTGCTTCCTCTCGTGTCGGAGCGGTACCTTCCAGTACCCGGTCGGCGATGGCGTGGAATCGGCCCGCGTTGGTCTCGGTTGGCGCGGTCGGCAAGGTCTCCGTGGTTTCCATGATGCCTCCATGGTTACCAGAGCCCAGGCAAGTTGCGCTAGAGGCCCGGCCTGCTTTTCGGCCGGGCCTCTAGTCAGTGCGGCGGCAGCGAGGGTAGCTTGCGCAGCGCGCCCGCTGCGGCGCGGGCCAGGCTCGGGTCGGCGGAAGCAGAGGCTTGCTCGAGAATCCGGCGGGCCGCCGGGGCGCCGAGGCGCCCGAGGGTGGCAGCGGCCGCGCGGCGCACACCGGGATCGGGGTCGTCCTCGATCAACCGGCCGATGGGCCCAACCAGGGCCTCGTTCGCCATCGCATCGGGGGCCGCAGCCACCAGCGCAGAGAGCGCGGCCATGCGGCCGTGTGAAGTGGGGTCGTTCAGGCCCTCGCGGGCGAGTGCGCATAAATCCGGGACCTTCAGATCGCGCAGGCAATAGAGGGCCATGCGTCGTAGGGTCGCGGTCTGGGCGCGCGTGGCAGCGCGCAACTCGTTTGTGAAATCCTCCGAGAGGCGCGCCAGCCCGCAGGCCAGTTCGGCGGCCGCCCAGCGGCTGTCGCCGTCTTCCTGGCCGAGTACCTGCAGGATGGTCCTTGCGATCGCTGGGGAGGGGCCAAAGGCGTGGCCGAGGGTGAAGGCAGCACCCCAGCGCAGCGAATCATTGCTTGCGGCAAGCGCGTCTTTCAGGGCCTCGTATACGGCCGTATTTTGCCGGGCCAAGGGCTGGAGGGCGTCGGCGAGGTGGCGCTGCTGGGTGCGGCCGGGTTGCTCGAAGAGGGCGACCAGGGCCGTGGCGAGTTCCGCATCGACGGCGGCCGCCTCACCCGCCTCGACGAGTTCGATAATTTTCGTGCTGACCGAGGCGCGGGCGGCTCGGTCGCCTTTGGCGCACTCGAGGAGGGCGTGCCGGGTGGCTTCCGGGAGGGGACTCATCGGCATGCCTGCCAGGCGCGCCCGAGGAGATCTTCGAGTCCCGCACGATCCAGACCGAGCGCGTAACCACGCTGTCCATCAAACACTTTCTCTACGGCCGCCTTGATCCGCGCTGGGTCGGCAGGCGAGCCGCAGAGTGCCGCTTGGAGTGCCTCGGCCATCCCCTCCGGGGCGATGAGATCGCCACCGAGGGATACGTGATTGACGATGCCTTCTTTCTCTTCGATCCAAGCAAGGATAGGCCCGAGTCGCCCCTCGACCTGTACCTGTTGTGCGCCGTGGGCCGCGGCTGGGATGGCGGAGATAGCCGGCGAGGCATTCGCGGCCTGTAGGCGATGCAACTCGGCCAGTCCGACACCGAGCCCGAAGGTGGAACGGAAACCTTCAGCCAGCGGGCCCAGCGTCGCGCCGGGGCTGAGCGTGGCCGCGTCTCTTTGCCCCAGGCGCGCGAGCGTGGTGGACTCGTCTGGACTCCAAGCAAGCGCCGGAATCACTCCCGTGGGGTCGAAGCGGTCCAGCCGCAACATGGTTTCGGCCAAGCTGGTCTCCCGCGCGATCACGGCCTGCACCAGAGTCGGCCCGGCAAGGTATTCGCAGAAGCTCAGGTGGGCGAGTCGGCGGCCACCGACGGTGAGAAAATCGAGCCCCGGGTACACCGGGTCGAGTCCGAGTGTGCGCAGCCAGGCGAGAATGCCGCGCACGCCGCGGTTGAGCACCTGCTCAGGGCGCAGCGCGTAGCGCTCGGCGGCAACCAGCGCGCTGCGATGGGGCAGAAAAAGCGAGACCAGCAAAAAGCCCTCGCCTACGGCAATCGCCCGGCCACCGGTATGGCGCCGCCAGACCCGCTCGCCGGCCTCGGGCAGGGCTGCGTGGAACGCTCCCAGGCCGAGGCGCTCGCCACTGAGCGTGGAGATATGCAGGTGCAGGGCGCCGAGGCCAGCCGCGGCCAGCAGCGCGCGCTCGCTGGCCGCCTGCTCCTGCGGCGTGACGTCGGCCGCCGCACTCAGCAATAAAGGGTTGTCCGCAGGTAGCATGGCTCCCCAGCTTCTATCGGAACCCCGCGTGACTCGCATCGGCTTGCGAGGGGGGCGGGGCGCGTCTACGGAGGAGCGTAGGGCGGCCGCGACCGGTCGCCAAGGAGGCTCCGATGTCAGAGAACGCCGATTCCCCAAAAACGCCCGTCAATGTCCACACCGAGGGCTGGCCGGTTCTGCATATTTATTACCGCATCGATCGCGCGCTCTGGTCGAGTCTCGACGACAAGGAGCAGGAAGACGGGCTCGAAGAGTTCATGGCCATGATCGTCGCGGCCGAGGACGAGAAAGACCTTCAGGTGGTCGTGCAGGGAGTCATCGGCAAGGCCGATATCGGGCTGATCGTCGTGCACCCCTCGCTCGAGCGCGTGCAGCGCTTCACCCAGGAGGTGATCGCCACTACTTTGGGCGCGTGTTTCGACACGACTTATTCCTTTCTCTCGCTCTCGGAGGTAAGCGAATACCAGTCGAGCACCGGCGATCAGGCTCGCAAATTGATTGACGACGAGGGGCTGGTGCCGGGCACCGCGGAATTCACGGAAAAACTCGACGCCTTCACCGAGCGTATGAATCATTACGCCGGGGCGCGGATCTACCCCCAGCTGCCCGGGCCCGACAAGCCGGTGATCTGCTTCTACCCGATGAGCAAGCAGCGCGGCGAGAACCACAACTGGTACGCTCTCTCGCTTGAGGAGCGCAAGCGGCTGATGGGCGCGCATGCGATCTCCGGGCGCCGCTATGCGGGCCGCATCCAGCAACTCATCACCACCGCTACCGGCATAGACGATTGGGAATGGGGCGTGACGCTCTTCGCGGACAATCTGAAATCGGTCCGCGATATCGTCTACGAGCTGCGCTACGACGAGGGCAGCACGCTTTATGGTCTCTTCGGCGAGTTCTATGTGGGTGTGCGCATTGCGCCGCTCGACATCCCGCAAGCCCTGCACCTCTGACGCGTTTTGAAACAGATCTGTCTTTATACCGATGGCTCTTGTCTGGGGAATCCGGGTCCCGGTGGCTGGGGGGCGATCCTCGCATGGGAAGGCCGGGAGCGTGAGCTCTCGGGCGGCCTGGAGGCGACCACCAATAACCAGATGGAGCTACAGGCCGTCATCGAAGGGCTGCGCGCGCTCAAGGAGCCTTGCGCGGTCAAGGTCGTCACCGATTCCAAATATGTGATGGATGGGATGAAGTCCTGGATCCACGGCTGGAAGAAACGCGGCTGGAAGACCTCGAATAAACAACCAGTCAAGAACATCGAATTCTGGCAGGCCCTGGACCATGAGGTCGGCCGTCATCAGGTCCGGTGGACATGGGTGCGCGGCCACACCGGCCACCCCTACAACGAACGCGCCGACGCATTGGCGACGGCGGCCGCCGCCCGCCAATCGCCGGAATAAGCCTCTAGAAACGCAGGAGCGGGAGGCCGAGGAAGACCTGCACGGCGGCCAGCAGCAATGCGGTGGCGCCGAGCAGGGGGTGGATGCGGCGCGCCCGCTGGCTGTCGTGAATATGGCGCGAGAGCAGAGCGCCGGCGCCGAGCAGCAGGACAATCGCGGCGCCGATGCGGAAATGCCAGCCGCCGGCGAGTTCCAGGTCCGGACGCCAAAGGATCGTCGAGACCAGGCCCATGACGAAGGCGAGAAGTGTCGCCGCGAGTGCACGCGGCGCGGCCTTGGCGTGCTGCGCGCGCAGGGGCGCTCCGCGCCGTTCGCGCGAGCGCAGCCCGAGGCTGGCAGCGCGGAAGAGCAGCACCAGCGCGACCAATCCGATCAACGGGTGCAGGAAGGCGAGAACCTTCTCGGCAGTGGTCAGCATGGGGTTTCTTTGCGCGCGAGCGCTCGCGGGTCAACCCGGAGAGGTGGTGTCTGTCGCTTCCCTCTCTGGTACATCCCGCAGCAAAGGAGAGTCATATGATTCATGTCATCGCTACGATCCCGGTCCAAGAGGGCAAGGCAGAAGAATTTGAAGCCATTTTCAAAGCGCTCGGCGAGAAAGTGCGCGCCAACGAAGAGGGCTGCCAACGCTACGAGGTCTGCAAATCGCTCGACCGCCCCGACCATTATGTCATTGTCGAACTCTATACTGACAAGGAGTCTCTCGACGCTCACGGCAAGACCGATTATTTCCGTGCCGCTGGCAAGGAATTCATGCCGCTGATCGCCGGCGCCCCGGATATTCAGTTCATTCCGGCTTGACGCCCGCGCCGCCCAGGCGCAGTTCAGCGGATCGTCAATAGGCGGTTGCCGCCGGGGTGGAGCTCGTATTCGACTTCGCGGATTTCGACCTCGTAGCCTCGGTTCGTGAACTCATCGCGAATCGCGGGTACGTGTGGCGAGGGGGCTCCGGAGAGTTCTTGTAGGGGGAAGATCCGCACCTCTTTGGCCACGCGGCACATCTCTTCGATCGAGGCGCGGTGGAAATCCAGGGAGAGATGCTCGCCGTAGTGGAAGAGGAAATGCGAGCAGATGGCGAGGTCGAAGCTCTTGTCGGGAAAGGGCGTCTCGGGCAGCTCTTCGGCGAGATAACGGCCTTCGGCTTTGCCCTGCTCGAAATCTTCGAGGAAATCATGCATCGCCTGGTTGCGGATGCGCCCGAGGTTCTCGACGTCGCCGAGGTTCCGCCACACGAAGCGGTCTTTGTTCTCGCGGACCTGCTCTATGAGGGTCGTGAAGGTCGCGTCGATCCGCGCGTGCAGGTCTTCTTCGCTGACTTCGTAGATCGGGTCGAAGGAGACGATCTTGCCGCCGCGTTCGGTAAGCGTGCGGTTGAAGCTGGCCGGGCCGTCGCCGCAGCCAAGGATCTTCTTGTTCAGATCGTCCTCGCTGAGTGCGAACATCTCGCAATATTCCTCGAAGCAACGCCCCCAGGGGAAGACCTCGTCGAGGCTCGTTGCTGACGGGCCTTCGCCGTGGCTCATGCGCCGGCCCGTAGCTTGCCGCGTACCCAGGAGCCGCCGTCGGGGTCATGTAGGACTTCACCCACGCCACCGGGGTAGGCGATCTCGAGTTCGACCAGAGGCGCCGTATCGATCAGCGCGTCGGCCGGGTGCTCCATGCGCTCCAGGACGGCGAGGGCCGCCGCCGCGTCGAAGTCGAATTCGTGCTTTTCATTATGCGCTTTGCCTGAGCGCGGGCAGAGCGCCCGGTCCAGCGCGAGGATCCGCTCGACCCGCGGCGCGAGTTCGGCGGCGCCATGCTCGCGCAGCCACTCGCCGAAAACCCGCGCGATCACGGCATAGGTCCGCTTCGGCTCCGCCAGCAAGCGCAGGTAGATCTCCGAGCGGCGCTCATAGGCCATCATGCGATCGCTGGCGATTTCTTCGCCGAGTTCCGTGCGGAATTCCGCAAGCAAGGCACGCATCGTCGCGCGCAGCAGGGGCGCTACCGGAACCTGCTGGCCGAGTGCGAGGAATTGCGCCGTCAGAGGCAGGATCTGGCCGCGTGCCAGCACGATATAAGACGAGATCAGGAAGTAGCCTTCCTGGCCCTCGTCGGTATCGAAGGTATGACAGCCCACGACGTATTCGCCCTTGGCCTTGCCGTAGCCGGCTATCGGAATGGTCTGGAGCTTGTACTCTTCCCTACGCGTGAAGAATTCCGTGCCCGGTAGCAGCGTGTAGCCGAAAATATTGATATTCGGGAAAACTCGCAGCAGGCGGTCGAGGTTGGTTTCGAACTCGCCCAGGGTGTCGCCGGGCAGGCCCCAGATCAGCTCGGCGGCAATCGGGATGCCTTCGTTGGCGCACGCACGCACGACATGTTCGAAATCGTTGTCGCGCATATTTTTTCTATTGCTCAACTCGAGCGCGAGTGGCGTCAAGGTTTGTAGCGCGAGGTGGTAATGCGAGAGCAGGCCTTCTTTGTGCAGGCGGCGCACGATGGCCTGCACGCGCTTGTTGTGGTTCTTCGACCACGAGGTCGCAAAGGTCTGGGGAAGGCCGGTTTCCTTGCGCAGGCGGATGACGATTTCGGTCTTCTCGGCGTCTTCGCGTAGCGCACCAAAATTCGAGTCGGCCAGCCAGATATCCTTGATGCCTCCTTCGGTGGCGCGGCGCAGGTCGCTCTCGATACGCGCCAGCGAGAATTGGTACATCTTGGTGCCGATGGCACCGGTGCCCCATTCGCAAAAGGCGCAGCGGTAGGGACAGCCGCGGGTGGTCTCATACGAGATCTGGCCGTAGATGGGCTGGCCCTTGTCGTCGCGCAGCTCGATCACGTCGAGCGCGGAGGGGAAGAAATCCAACTGCTCGCGGCGCGGGCGGGTGGGCGTCTCACGCTGCACGCCGTCCTCGAGCCAGGCCATGCCTTCGATGGTGCCCCAATCGGCACGCGGGCGGTCAAGCATCTCGGTGAAGGTGATCTCGCCTTCGCCCAGAATGACGACATCAATCGCCTCGTCGAAGAGGAAATCGGCCGCACGCTGGACATGCGGTCCGCCGGCGACCACCAACGCGCCGGGCACGTCCTGTTTCACGCGGCGAGCGATGTCGAGGAACTCCGCGGCGTTCCAGGTGTAGCAACTCAGGCCGATGACCGGGGCGTGTCCTTCCTGGACGGCCGCCTGTGCACGCGCGCGGATTTCCTCAGGCCAGGTCTCCCGCAGCCAGGTCTCGGCGTATTCGCGCTCGAGGAAATGCACCAGTTCGACTTCGGTCTCGGGCGCAGTCTGGCCGTCGCGCTCGAAGAAAGCCTTCAGCGCGCCGGTCGTCATAGGGGGGGCATGGAATTGCTCGGTGTCCATGCTGAGGAGCCAAACGGGACGCGGTGACATAAGAAGATCGATGCCAGACGGGGAATCCTCCCGCAAATCTCGACAGCGGGCATCTGCTTGCGTAGCAACCTTATGGCCCTGCGCCGTGCCCCGATGGAGAAAGTCGCCAAATGAACGCCTGGGATTGGTTTATGCTGCTCGCAGGCCTGGTTTTGCTTGGTGTGGGCGGCGAGGCGCTGGTCCGCGGTGCCTCACGGCTGGCCCGGTTGCTCGGCCTCACGCCTCTGATTGTAGGCGTAACGGTCGTCGCCGTCGGGACCAGCGCCCCCGAGATGGCCGTTTCTTTGAACGCGGCGATGCAGGGCCAAGAGGCCGTCTCGGTTGGCAATGTCGTAGGCTCGAACCTGCTGAACCTCTTGGTGGTGCTCGGTGCGGCCGCGATTCTGATGCCCTTGCGCGTGGCGCAGCGGCTGATCTGGTGGGATATCCCGATTATGATCGGTGCGACGGCACTGGTCCTCGCCCTGGGTTGGGACGGGCGGCTCTCGCAGCTCGACGGCATCCTTCTGCTGGTCCTGGTGGTCGTCTACCTGGTGGCCGCGGTGGTTCTGAGCGGCGGCGAGAGCGAGGCTGTCCAGAAGGAATACGAGGAAGAATTCGGCGGCGACGTTGAGGCCGACTCGGCCTCGCTTGGCCGGCTGGCGGCCTCGATCCTCTTCGGCCTGGCTCTACTCGTCTTCGGCGCGGATATTTTCGTCGACGGTGCTGTGGGAATTGCGCGCAGCTTTGGTGTCAGCGAATTGCTGATCTCGCTCACCATCGTCGCCATCGGCACCTCGCTGCCCGAGCTCGTGACGGCATTGGTGGCCGCCTCGCGCGGCCAGAGCGATATCGCCGTGGGCAATGTGGTCGGCTCGAATATCATGAACCTGCTCGCGATTCTGGGTCTGACGGCGGCGATTTCGAGCGGCGGCCTGATGATGCCGGCGCCGGTTCTTGTCTTCGACCTGCCGATTCTCCTGCTCGCTTCGGTGGCCTGTTTACCGATTCTCTGGTCGGGGCACCGCCTCTCACGCCGCGAAGGCATAGGCTTTCTTGCCGCGTACGTGGGCTATATTACCTGGCTTCTGGCGACGGCTTAGCGGCGCCGCCGCGCTGGTTGCGGCACCTGTGTCAGTGGCCGCCGCTACCCGCGGCCATGGCCTGCTTCTTTGCCGGAGCAGCGGCTTCGGCCGCTGCGACCAATGCCTTGAAGCTGTAGTCGATCGCGTAGCGTAGCTCGCCGATATCGGGCATCTGGTCGCGGTCGCCCACGAGCCCGATATGCAGCTGATCTACATAGCGGAAAATCGCCAACCCGATGCCCTGCGATTCGAAGAGCGGTAGGTGCGGATGCGCGGTCAGCATCGGTGCGCCCGCGAGGTAGAGCGGTGTTGGCGGGCCGGGCACGTTGGTGATGATCAGATTGTAGGGATGCGCCGAGCTGAGTGCGCGGATCACCGTATGCATGATGTCGGCATTGGCCCATTCGGCGGCGCTGGTCAGGAGCTCGCCGCCGCGCGCGGAATGCTGGCTCTTATGCACGACGGTCTGGGCGTGGATGCGCCGCAGGGTTTCGCGTGGGTCGATCTGGTCAACGGGGAGGTCGATCATCCAGCACGAGGCCTGATTGCCGAGGCTGGCCTCTTCGCCGGGGGGGCGCAGGTTGACGGGAACCACGGTGCGCAGGCTGGTGGCGCCGCCGAGTTGCCCGCGCCCTTCGAGGAAACGGCGGAAACCGCCGGCGATGGTCGCCAAGGCGACGTCGTTGACGGTTGCTGCCAGGCGCGTGCCGATGGATTTGGTCTGTGCCAGATCGAGCGCAAGCCACTCGACGCGCCGGTTGGGCCCGATGGGCTGGTTGAAGCTGACGGTTTCGGGCAGCTTGAGGCCGCGACGGGCGAATTCGAGTAAGGCAGTGGCGCCTTCTACAAAGGACTCGCGGGCCTTCTGCGGGTCGGCCGCGGCGGCCATCAGCGTGTCGCGCGCTCCGGCGATCAGGCGCTGGCGGCGTTTCACCGCGCTGGCGAGCAATTCGCTTTCGCTGGGTGCCGGGCGCGGCTGCCAGCCGTCGATTACGCCGGAGGGCTCCACCGGGTCGACCGAGAGCAGGGCCTGCAGCAGGGCCATGCCGCCGACGCCGTCGACCATGCAATGGTGCACCTTGCAGAGCAGGGCAAAACGGCCGTCGCTTATACCTTCGATGATCCAGGCTTCCCAGAGTGGGTGCGCCCGGTTCAGCGGTCGCTCGAGGATTTCCGCGCAGCGCTCTTTGAGTTCGATATCGCTGCCCGGCTGCGGCAAGGAGGTGTGGCGTACGTGGTAGTCGAGGTCGAAATGCTGGTCATCGACCCAGAGGAAATCGCCGGTGAGCCGCGCCTTCTGAATCTTCTGGCGGTAGCGCGGTACGCGCGAGAGTCGCGCGCCCACATGGCGACGGATCCTGGCGACATCGACGCCGCCGCCGGCGCGCCCGAGCGGACCCTTTTGAAAGACGAGCGTGAGCGCCACATGCATCGGCGCATTCGCTGTCTCAAAAGAAAGAAACGCCGCGTCGAGCCTTGAGAGTCTCTCGTAGCCTGGTTGCCCTGCCATCCTCTTCTCCCCACTTGGGACGTCAAGCAGGCCTTTGGCCGGCCTTGTGTGGCGTCCCCACCACCAGAGTCATCCTTCGCCTGAAGGAGACACCGCAAAGTACCGAGGCCGGGCGGTGGTTGCAAATTCGAAATAGGGGAAGGTAAGCGGCTGGGCGGTGTCGATCAGCCGAAGATGCTGGTGCGGCGCGCGAGACCGTCGCGGAGCATCGCGTTGAGGCGCGCCTTTACGGTGTCGACCTTGGCGCGGATGATATGGTCTTCGTCGTTGGGGTCGCCCTCGAAGATCATCGGCTCGCCGAATTCGACATGGTAGCGCACCGGCAGAGGCAGGGGCGCCAGTACCAGGGGGAAGGCCGGCATACCCAGGAGGTTGGCGAGTGGCTTGAAATCGCCCAATGAGGGCACCTGTTCTTCCGAGCCAACGGTAGCCACCGGGACAATCGGTGTGCCTGTTTGGAGCGCCAGGCGCAGGAAGCCGAGGCCGAATTCCTGCAATTGGTAGCGTTGGACGAAGGCCTTATTCATGCCGCGTACGCCCTCGGGGAAGGCGATGACGGCCTCGCCATGCTCGAGCAGATCGACGCAATTCTTGCGCGTGCCGACGACACTGCCGAAGCGCACCATGAGGATATTGATCCAGGGCAGGCGCGGGAGCCAGAACTCGCCCATTCCGCGGATGATGCGTGGCGGGTGGGCTTCGAGCAATCCGGCGGTGGCGATCATGGCCGCGTCGAGCGCGATCTGGCCGGCGTGGTTGCCGATCAGCAGGACACGCCCGGCGGGTAGGTTCTCGATGCCGCGGGTCTGGACCCGGAAGTAGTAGCGATAGAGCAGGCCGCAGAGGAGAAAGCAGCGCCGGGCCGTATCGCCCTCGAAGCCCCAGGGGTCGAAGCCGTAATCGTTGGTGGCGAGCGGTGCCTCGCCGATGCGCTCGGCGATTTCGGCGTCGAGTTCGCGCAGGACGGCCGGCGCCAGACGATCGAAAGCTGCCGCGCTGACATCCCAACCGAGGTCGCTCAGGCCGGCCAGCAGGCTGGTCGGCGGCTGTGGCGGCAGGCGCTGGCGGCGGCCGGCGCTCCGCTGCCGCGTGCCGGTGGCGCCCGGACGCTGCCGCCTGCCCGCAGCAGGAATTCCGTGGATACGCGCCACCCTAGGCGGCGTCCCGTTGGCGCACGCAGCCAAAAGCCTGGTCGAGGCTGCGCGCGGGCCTCATGCCGGTGGCATGCTGGAAGCGCCGACCATCGATCGTGCAGGGGAATTTGATGAAATCGACGGCATCGGCCGGTAGCGGAAAGAGCCCCCAAGCAAAGAGCCGTTGGAGGAAGAAGCGAGTGGCCGTCTCGGGCAGGGCGAGGGCCGTGCCGCCACTTTCGCGGATTGCGGTGGAGATCGGCACGGCACCCGGCCCGACGATATTGAACACGCCGCGCAGGCCGGCCGCGATGGCCTGGATGATGGACTCCGCGAGATCGTCTTCGTGGATGAATTGCATCAGCGGGTCGAAGCCCATCACCATGGGCGAGACGCTGAGCCGGAGATAGGTCGCTAGCGAGCTGCGCATATGACGGCCGAGCGTGCTGACCGGGCGCAGGACGGCGGTGGCGATCTCGGGGTAGCGCCAGAGGAAATTCGTCGCGAGGGCGTCGACCTCGGCGAGGTCGCGGATCTCCGGGTAGTGGCGGCTCACATTGAGGCTGGTTTCTTCGTCCATATAAAAGGGATTCTCGGCGAGCGCACCGTAGACGTAGGAGCTGGTGAGAATGACGACCCGTGCGGTGCCGTAGGCAGCGCAGAATTCCAGCAATCGCTTGGTGCCGATTACGTTCACATCGTGGCGCAAGCCGGCGTCAAAACTGTGGCGCTCCAGGCCCAGATGAACCACTACATCCGGGCGTTCGCGGCGAAAAACATCCTCGACCTTCCGTTTGCGCAGGTCGGCCGTGATGATGCTGATCTCCGGCGGATGGCCAACCCAAGGGGTGTGGTCGATGCCGACCAGCCGGGCGCTGCCAAGGAGGCGCTCGGCGATCAGGCGGCCGAGGCCGCCCGCGATCCCCGTGATCAGGATCTTCTCCATGGCATATTCCTATCTGACCGATGTCGGCCGTGGTAGCGGTGGCGGATGGAAGAGCCGAAAATCGCGCAATCTTCGTCCCGTATCGGACTCTGGCTTGGCGCGCTGGCCGTGGTCGCGGCGCTGGTCTTGGCCTCCTGGCTACTGCCGGTGGCCGAGTGGCTCGCCGCCTTCCAGCAATGGGTGCGTGGCCTCGGTGCGTTGGGCTGGGGTGTTTACGCGCTGGTCTACGCCATCTGCGTGGTCTTCTTCGTGCCGGCCTCCGTTCTCACGCTGGGTGCAGGTGCGGTCTACGGCCTCGGCGTCGGTGTCGGCGTGGTGCTGGTGGGGGCGAGCCTGGGCGCGACGCTCTCCTTTCTGCTCGCCAGGACTTTTTTGCGCTCGCGTATCGAAGAGATGACGGCTGGCAATGCGCGCTTTCTCGCGCTCGACCGCGCCATCGCGGCGCAGGGCGCCCGGATCGTCCTGCTCGTTCGCCTCTCGCCGATCTTTCCCTTCACCTGGCTGAATTATGCCTTTGGCCTGACCGGCGTGGCGACGCTGCCATATGTCGCGGCCTCTATCGTTGGCATGATTCCGGGGACTTTCGCCTACGTCTATCTCGGCATGGCCGCCGCCGGGGCTGCGACCGGCGGCGACTCGGCCCGCACGCTGATCAATATCGTCGGTGCGGCGGCCACGCTCGCCGTAACCATTTTCGTGGCCCGCCTCGCTTCGCGTGCCATCGCCGAGGCCGGTGTTGCCGACGAACCTTCTGCCTGAACGAGCCTTGCGGTGACCGATGGGCCCGCTTTTCGCAACTTGGCCTCCGCCGCCAGTCGTGCAAAGCAGAGGGGCGGCCGTACGCATAGACTTTGTCGCAAGGGAGACTATCCGTCATGAAGGAATACCCGGTTCGCGTTGGAAGCATGCTCTTCACCGTTGTTGACCCTCATAAGGGCAAAGAGGTGGAGTACAATCGCTGGTACGAGCGCGATCATTTCTATGGCGGCTGCCTACAGGGCCCGCATTTGCTCGCTGGCAGCCGCTGGGTTTCCACGGGCGCGATCAAAGATCTGCGTTTCCCTGAGCCGAGTACTCTCGCACAGCCCAGCGTTCGCGACGGCTCTTACCTCGCGATGTATTGGGTTACCGCCGGCAAGCATGACGAGTGGAATGCGTGGAGCCATAAACAGGCCTTCACGCTCTACGAGAACAACCGCGGCTTCAACGAGCGCACGCACGTCCATACCTTGCTCTACACGCATGATTGGACCTTCTACCGCGATGACGACCCAGTGCCGATCGAGTTGGCCCTCGACCATCGCTTCGCCGGGTTGGTGACGCTCGCAGTCGAGCGCCATGATGGGGTCGCGCAGGCCGAACTCGACAAATGGATGATGGATTATCTGCCCGGCTTCTTTGAGGGCTCGCCGGTGGCCCAATGTTCGGTCTGGTCGCCGATCAAGCAGGCCTCGGCCCCGATGATGATCCCCAAGGTCGAGCGAACGGATTGCCTCGATATGCAGATCTTCTTCGTCGACACGCCGGCGGCCGACTCGTGGCAACGCTTCCGCAGCTACGCGGCTGACCTCGAGGCGAGCGGCCTGGCAAAAGTCGTCTTTGCTTCCCCCTGGCTGCCGACGGTACCCGGCACCGATACCTACGCCGACCAACTCTGGTGATCGTCGCTCTTACGGCCGAGTATATCGTCGACCCGGGCGCGCTCCTTGCGGACGCCTTGCCCGGCGTGGAGTTGCGCCGCACCACGCACGGTCGGCCGCTTACGCGCGCGGATCTGCTGGCGATGGTCGTGGGTGTCGATGCCGTGCTGAGCTTTGGTGGCGATCGTGTCGATGCCGAATTCTTCGCGGCCGCCGGGCCGAGGCTGCGGGTGGTCGCGAATACGGCGGTCGGGGTCGATAATATCGACCTGGCCGAGGCACGGCGCCGTGGCGTGCTGGTCACCAATACGCCCGATCCCGTGCGCGAGCCGACCGCCGATATGGCCTGGCTCCTGCTGCTGGCGGCGGCGCGCCGCCTCACCGAAGGGGCGGCACTGCTACGCTCGGGCGAGTGGAAGGGTTTTTCCCCGACCTTGTTGCTCGGCCACCGGGTGGTCGGTGCGACGCTGCTCATCGTCGGCGCCGGGCGGATCGGTAGTGCGGTCGCACGACGTGCATTGGGCTGGGATATGGAGGTTCTTTATGTCGCGCGCAGTGACAAGCCGGAGCTGGAGTCGGCCCCCATCTCGGCCCGCCGTGTCGAGCTCGACGAGGGCCTGGCGCACGCCGATTTTGTCGTTCTCAGCGTGCCGCTGCTGAAGGAGACGCGACACCTCATCGATGCGCGCAGGCTCTCCCTGATGAAGTCCAGCGCGGTTCTGGTGAATGTCGCACGTGGCCCGGTGATCGACGAAGCAGCGCTGGTGCGGGCCTTGGAGACGGGCTCGATTTTCGCCGCCGGTCTCGACGTCTTTGAAAACGAGCCTGCGGTCCATCCGGGGCTTCTGGCTCTGCCCAACGCCGTCCTGCTGCCGCATCTCGGCAGCGCGACCGAGGAAGACCGCCGCGATGTCGTCGCGATGGCTGTCGCCAATATCGTGGCGGCCCTGCGCCAGCAGACGCCACCGAACCAAGTCGACTAGAGGTCAGGCTTGCCATCGGGCCGCTTTCACGCAAACGAGGAGTCCATGCAGATGACGGGCAAGGCCGGCGAGTGGGATGGCCGGGATTGGTGGATGGTGGGCGCGACCTTCCTGGCCGCCATCGTATTTCAGTTGCCGATCTTCGACCGCTGGCTGGCGCTTCTCGACGAGGGCTATGTCCTGCAGATCGCCGACGATATCAACCGCGGCCGGGTTCTGTACCGCGATGTCGTCGTCGATGCGCCCTTCCCGCTGGCCTTTGAGTTGCTGGCGAAATGGTTTCGCCTCGTCGGGACCTCGGTTTTCAGCTCACGTCTGCTGGCGATGTTGTTCTTTGCGCTCTACGCATCCTCATTTTATTGTTTGAGTAGGGAAGTGCTACGGCGCACGCATGCGCTGGTCTTCGTCTGGCTGATCCTCTGCTACCGCGTCTGGGCCTTTCCGCATTGGCAATTCTACAGCTACTCCTTGGTCGCGGCTTCCCTCGCGCTGGTTGCGGCGGCGGTGCTTGCCGCGAGCCTGCGTCGCGCGTCTGCTCGGCTGCGCCTCCTGGGCGGTGTCTTTCTCGGCTTGGCGATCGCCGCCAAGCAGGATTATGGCGCGATGGTCTCGATTGCCTTCGGTCTGCTTTTCCTTTTGCTGCCCTGGGTGGCTGGCACCCGGCGCCCGCGCCTCGGCGCAGCACTTCTGCCGGCCGCGCAGGTCACGCTCGGCGCTTTTGCCGTGGTGCTCCCGGTAGCGGCCTTTTTCGCCTGGCACGGGGCCTTGCCGGCGATGATCCAGCAGACCGTCGTTTTTCCCTTCTCGGTGATGAGCGAATTCGACTACACGCGCCTGCCCGATATTCGTCCCTTCTTCACGCAGGACGCGGCATTGCGCCAGCAGATCGGCAGCTATTTCCCCTCTCTCCCTGCGACATTATGGTGGAAGAGTTGCGCAGGCTGCTTGGTATCAGGCATCGGTACGAGCACTCTTTATACAGCGACGCCGCTGGTCGATATGGCGCTCAAGCTTCTGTATTGGTCGCCGCTGGCGATCACCGCAGTGGCGGTCGTGGCGACCGCGTCCCGGTTCCGTCACGAGCGCGGGCCGGTCCTGGCCCCGCGCTTGCGTGGGCAGTTGGTGGTTTTGACGCTGGCGATCGGATTCCTCGCTGCCTTCAACAAGCCGCGCGATTGGGTGCATCTGATGATGATCTTCCCACCGATTCTGCTCGCGCTGGCGATGCTCGTGGAACGCTTCCTGGAGAAGGCGCCGCCGTTGGTCGGCCGCGCGCTACGCGTATTTTTGATTTTGACGATTGTCGCCATCAGCACCGCCGCGATCGCCATGATGATCGATATGAGGCGTGTTTTCGACTACCCTCTGGGCGGCCCGCGCGGCTTCATCTTTGCGGATCGGCTCAACGGCCCGCTGGTGGCCGAGGTGCTCGAATGGCAGGCCGAGACGGTTGCGCCGGGCGTGCCGTTGCCGGTTTTGCCTACGCAGCCTGCAATCGCCTTTTTGGCCCAGCGGGAGACCGTGGGTGGTTTTCATGTGATCTGGCCGATGCAGGGAGGCGACCGCGATGCGACGATCATCGCCGATATCGAGCGCCGCGGCGTCGACCATCTGGTTTTCAGTATCTCGCAATGGGGCCATCTGGGCAGCTTCGCGGCGACGGCACCGGACCTCTACCGCTATCTGGTCGAGAATTTCGAGATTCGTCGCACGTTTTCGCGCGAACTCTATGGTCCGATTCTGGTGGCGTTGGAGCGCAGCGCCGAGCCGGCTGTGGCGCGCTTGGGCGCGCAGCCGCTTGTTTCGGATCTTTTTGCGATGCGCAGCTGGCCCTTCGCGCCGGTTCAATCGCAACCGGTTGGAAGCGGCGCGGGCATCGGGGCGGTGCGGATCGCACTCGATCTTCGCTCCGGGCGCACGACACTGGCCGGCAGTGTGGGCATCAACCCGGATCGATGGTTCGGCCCGCCGGCGGGGCCTTTTGATTTCATCATCGAGATCGAAGACGGTGCGCAGCGCCAGGTTCTTTTGCGCAGAAGAGTCGATCCGCGCCACGACCTCGGTGACCGGCATTGGCATCCCTTTGCGCTGGATCTCAGCCCCTATATGGGGCGCGCCACGCAGCTTGTCTTCCGGGTCGACGCGCCGCCATTGCAGGAGAGCGCGCAGAACCTCGCGGGCTGGAAGGGGCTCCGCTTCCGCGCGCCGTAACCTGGGGCTTCCTGCCGCGGGTTTTTGCCGAAGCGAAGAGGTTCTTGCCCAGCGCGTGCGGCCGATGTAATTTATCCCGCAGCCGGCCCTGCCTGCGGGGCCCTCTACCGATGGATGATACGCTGAGTTTTACGGAGACCCAAAGGGGTGATGCCGCGGAGGGAAATCCCTTTCCCGGCACGCCCGAGCTGGCCCGATTGGTCGCGCGGGACGGACGGAATTGGCAGCAATTCCGTCGTACGCTCGAGCCGCATTTTCGTTGGGTCTGGCTCGATATCGGTGTGCGCTATGCGGCGATGTTCGGCATCCTGGCGTTGGCCTGCCTACTGGCCGCCGTGGCCGGTCCTACCGTGGGGTTGGTACTCGCACCGTTTTTCGCCATTGCGATCGGATTCTGGTTTGCGACGATCGTGCTCTTCATGCACGAGGGGGCGCATTATAATCTGGCAGCCGACAAGAAGACGAACGATCAGCTGGTGAATGCCTTCTGCTGTATTCTCATCGGCGGCGAGATCCGCGACTACCGCGTGCTGCATTGGCAGCACCACCTCAAGCTCGGCGAGGTCGGGGATTCCGAGGTCTCGTACCGCTACGCTCCCGATCTGCGCTTTCTCCTCGAGACCGTCTTCGGCGTGCATGCTTGGCGGGTCTTCGGCGCCCATTCAGCGAATAGTGCCGTGAATCGTTCCGGTTCGGGGCCCAATATTCGCTATTTGCTGCGCGGGTTTGCGGCGCATTTTGTTCTTCTCCTCGGTCTCGTTCTGGCCGGCTTCTGGACGGCCGCGTTGGCCTGGGTGCTGGCCGTAGCGATCGTCTTTCCCTACCTCTCGGCGCTACGCCAGCAGCTCGAACACCGCTCCTTCGAGGCCACCCGCGCAGATGATTTCGCGACCATTCCGCATGGCGCGATCAACCGGATGTTCGTCGGCTCCCTGGGTGCCCGCGCTTTCGGTAGCGCCGGGTTCTGGCGCCATCTTCTGCACCATTGGGACCCGTCCGTATCCTATTCCCGCTATGATGAGCTCGAGCGTTTTCTAATGGCGACGGAGCTTGCGCCGCAGGTCGACGAGGCGCGGACGTCTTACCTGGCGGTCTGGCGGGCGCTCTCGCGCGCCGGCGGAGATTCGCCGGCCTGAGCAATCAGTTGCTGGTTGGAGGTCCAGCCGAGCCGCTGTTGAAGGATTTCAATGGCTGTCGCCGGTGCCAGAAGTAGCGGATTGAAGGGGCTGATGAACCCGGCCAGTCGATTGGCACCCTTGTCTTTCAGCCAGTTCTGCACCGAGATGATCCAGAATTGCGGGCAGACCAGGGGGCGTTGCACGACACAGCGAAGGCCGGCGTTCGCCACCAACCGCGCCAGCGAACTCGTATCGAAGAGATGGAAATGGCGCGGCAGATGGTAGCCGCCCCAGTAGCGGCGCCGGAAAATTCGCGCATCCCAGGAGTCGATATTCGGTGTCTCGATGAAGAGATGGCCGCCCGGGGCCAGGGCGGCGGCGATACGCTCCAGCACGGCCTGCGGGTCGCGGACGTGCTCGATCAGCTGGTTCAGGATCACCAGGTCAAAGGCGTGTGCGGGTAATTCGACCTCTTCGATCGTTCCGATATGCACGCGGTAGCCGGCCGCCTCCGTCGCGTTCACGCCATGCTCGGAGAACTCCACGCCCTCAAGTTCGAGTTTCTCGGGGTAGCCCGCTTCGAGTTGCGAAAGCAGGTGGCCGTCGCCACAGCCGATATCGAGGATACGAGCACCGGGCTTGAGGTAGGACTCGTAGGCCCGCATTTTGGCGCGTTCCGTGAGAGCCTTGAAGCGCATCACCAGCGGGCCCAATTTCTCTTCGAAATTATAGCTATAATAATTCGCCGGGTAGATCGTGGCGAGGGCGGCTGGCGCGGGGCGCGGGTTCAGGAATACGCCGCCGCAGGCACAGCGCCAAAGGCGAAATTCTGTGTCGGTTGTCCGATATTCAAAGTCGGTACCGCTGGCCAGCTTGGCGCCCTTCTCGGCGCCGCAAAGCGCACAAACGCCTTGCTCAATGGGGATTGATCCTGCCTGCATATCGCACGGCGAGTCATACCCGAGCCCGGCCGCATCTGCATGCGGTCGCTCGACCCGCGCGATCGTTCAGCGATTCGGCACGCAGATAAAGCCTCCCTGTGGGATGAACCCGCACCAGGTGCCCTCGGGGCAGGGGCCAAGGTCACCGCAGGGGGCGTTATCTACCAGGCAGGCGCAATAGTTTCCGTTCACATGGTCGCCCGATTGCGAGCAGGTCTCGCCCTCGTTGCAGACGCCCCCGCAAGTCGGATAGTCGGCGTTACCGCAGGAGGCCCCGGGTGGTTCGCAGCGGCAGATGGGTACCGGGTAGGCAGGCTGTGTTTTGCATTCGAGTCCGGTCGCACAGATCCCGCCGCAGACCGGCGCGGTATCGCCACAAGGCATATCCGGCGAGACGCAACGGCAGCCCTGCCATGCGTCGGTGTCGAACTCGCAGCTACCGCCCGCGCTGCAACTGCCGAGGCAATCGCCCCAGCCGGCTCCGTTGGTCTCGACGCAAGCCCCGGCGAGGGACTCGTCGGAGCAATCAATTAATTCGCTCGAGGTCAGATGTCGTGCACGGAGCAGGCCGTTTTCATCATCGAGAATATCGTTGCCGGCAAAACGGGCACATACGCTCCAATCACCGAAGCGCAGCCGAATTCCTGCAAAACTGGCATTGCCGCTTGCTGCGGCCGTATCGTCTTTGTGCAGGATGAGGATCTGTCGCGAGGATAGAACGATCCGCTGAATCGCGGCGCCGCGCCCGCCGCGGTAGCGCCACTTCCCTTTATGCGTTTGTTTCCAGCCCGATCCCAGCGGCATGCTGCTGGAGCGAAGGCTCTCGCCGGTGAAGGTCTCCAATACGCCGGCGTGCAGGCTGGGATCGTTCTCGCTGCCCGCCACCGGCAAGGCGATGGCGGTGCCCCGGCCGCGGAATTTGAAGCGCGCGTGGCCACCATCGCCGTCGTGGCGCACGACGAGGCGCCCTTCCCCGAGCACCGTATCGGCTGCTGCCGCCGGCGTGCTGAGCGCGATCACCGCCAAGAAGACAATCAGAAACCATTTTGGGAACAGTATCTTGCTCATTATTTTTTTCTCCGGCAGCAGGCGATGGTGTTGTTACCGACCAGAGTATGAGTGTCGTACATTCAGCAGTCAAGCGCATGGCGATTTCTATCCGGGAGGCATGCGATCAGGGCTGGCGGGGGCTGGCGGCCCGGATGGCGGACCCCTCCGGGGGCCATTGCCAGCTGTATTCCCACCCCAGATCGGGTTCGTCGAAGGCCTGGCTGAGCCCGTAGGCGAGGAAAATCGCCAGAAGGGCAGGACCATTGCGGCGCGCCCCGGAATCCCGAAGCTCTGCGCCAACGGGAGATGCTCCCAGAACCACCGATAAAACGGCAATTGCGTGGCCAGCGTGAGCCCGGCAATGACCAGCAGGAAGGCCCAGAGTATGAGGGCGGCCGGGCGTAGCATGCCGCGGCCGAATGAGATCAGAAGCGGCGTGAAGAGTACCAATACGAAGATGGAAGGACCTGTAAATCAGGTATTGACGTGGGCGCGAACCGGGGTAAAAAAGCTCGCCGGGAGGATATGGGGGACGGTCGGGAAGGGCCCGAGCGCGAAAATGAAGGATCCGGCGGGACGGGTAGGCCGACCAGGTCCAGCATTGTGGGCACCATGCGTAGGCCTTCTTTGCCACTACGGCAAATTCGCTCCGCGCCTCTTCGTCGATCAGAATCTCTGCTGAAAGCGAAAGGTCGGTCGCCTGCTCCGAAGCGTTCCGGACAATATCGTATTCGGCAGGTGGGTCGTAGGGGAAATGCACCTGGTAGGTGTGCAGAAAAAGAAAGAAGACCTCGTCGCGATGCGCTGCGATTCATTTTCGGGAACGCGCAAAGGTGGCGTCGACGCCCCCGGCGTTCAGGTGGTTGGTGTTCTCTACATAATAGGAGACGCCGCGCGAGAAGCCGGCTTCGGGAATGATATAGCCGTTCTCGGTGACCGCAGCGGTCTGGTAATGGGCTTGGGCCAAGTGCTCGGCGAGGGTCGGTAATCCGCTCGGTCATCGCTCTGAGTTGGCCCGCCGAGCCGGGGTCGGCGAGGGCGTGGTGCAGCAGATGCTCTTGCGGATGGTCGCCCACACGAAATGCTTATCGCACCAGAAGTCGGTTGCCAGCGGACGTGCGGTTTTCGACCATGTTGCTGAGAAGTGAAATACCCCTTGTTCGGGCTGGCGAAGCAGTGTAACTAGAAATCACTTAGTAATATTGATTTCCCTGACTCGGGCGTGCCTGCGGCAGCAAGCGTCAGGATTGCCTCGCGGGGTGGGCCGTCGAGGCCGACGCGGCCTCGATTCTCACGACGAAATCGGGCGTGCCGAAGGGGCTCGTCATCTGCCGACAGGGCGACCCGAGTTGTGATTTCGATGCCGTGGCTGACGGCTGTCAGTTCCGTGTATGGGGTTGCTTTGGCGGCGCTGACGCTCGCTTCTCCTGTATGGCTCGCGAGGCGAGCAGAGTTGAAATCACCAAGCCGAATACAGAATCGAGAAAATCGGCTGAGAGGCTGGCATATGTGGCGCTTCGCACTGGTCTCTCGCGAACGGATTTCCCGACGGCCGGCTTTGAGACCTGCAGCGAGATGCTCGAGGTCGATGTGCCGCTCGGCCGGAAGCTGATTATCAAGACGAAAACCGCATCTGCCGACACAAAGAAAAAGGACAGCGATCGGCTGAGACTCGTCTGCCTGCCGTAATCGGTCGCTGAGGGAAGACCTGTTCAGCCTTCTTCCGCTTGGGGGCAGAGAAGGCCGATCGGGCCGCGGGTGAATGCGGGAGTCCCGCCTTGGGGCTCCTGTACGATCCTGCTTTTCGGCCGGGCGGTTATGGCCGCTAGAGGCGGTCTGCGGCGAGCGCGATGAGGGCGTTGGCGGTCGCGTGATCTTCGGGCCGTGCGACGATGAGATGGCCGAGCTGCTGGCTCAGCCCGACGAGATAGAGGGCCAGCGCCATGGCCTCCTCGCCCTGGCGGATGCCGGCTTGGGCAATGGTCGAGGAGACCTCATCAACAAAGGCGGTCGCGTCGTCGTCGCTTTCTATTCCGAGCGCCGGACCGCCCGAGAGGATGAGGTGCGAGAGAGCCTGGTCGGAGCGCCAGAACTCGGCGACCAACTCCAGGGTGATGCGTGTGAGTGTCGAGGCCGTCATGCCGGGCACGATGGCTGGTTGTAGCCGGCTCAGGAGGTCATGCGCCGCACGACCGGAGACGGCACCAAAGGCAGCTCGTTTGTCGTCGAAGTAGAGGTAATAGGTGCCGGCGGCGACACCGGCTGCGCGGGCGATCTCGCCGGTGGTAGCGCCGTCGTAGCCGCGCTCGAGGAAGACTTTGGTTGCCGCGTCGATCAGCGCAGTCGCGGTGCGCTCGCGGCGGGTGAGTTTGCGCACGGACGCCATCTCGGTGTCGTCCGTGCGCTGTATTCCGGTCTTCGTCAATGGTGGTCCTATGCCGAGATCTTCTTGATGATCTTTCGCTTGCTGGCGTTGATTTCCTGAAGGCCTACCATGGCCTCCTCGGCTACGGCGTAGCCGACGAGCTCTTCGCCTTCTTCTCTGAGTGCCGTCATATCAACCCAATTGGCGTAGGTCGACCGCGTGCGGTCGGTGATGATGCCGGCGTTGTCGAGGGTCTTGATGAGCGTGCGGAAGACGTCGGTATTTTCCATCATGGCGGTGCGACGGTCTTCGTCACTGATGGCCTCGCCGATCGCCTCACGCGCCCACTCCCAATCAAGGCCGTATTTCGGGTAGATGACCCGACGTTGCTCGGCGTTGACGAGGTTGAAGAGAAGCAGCTGGAAGCATTGCTCGGCCCAATCCTCGACCACGATATGCTCTTCTTCGGGCAATTCGGGGATGGTTTCCTGCGCCCAGATCTTGCCGAATTTATGGTGGAAGGCCTCATCGGTCATGATCAGCTGGCAGAGGCGTTGCAGCAGCGGGTCGTTGGATTGGGTATGCAGGGTCATGAAAGCGCCCATGGCGAGGCCCTCAACGAGCATCTGCATGCCGACGATTTTTCGGTAGACAACCGGGCTTGCGATGATGTCCTTGAGCAGCCCGCCGAGCGTATCGCCCGGAGGCAGGATCTGGCCGTCGAAGCGCGCTTTCATGTAGAGGACGAAGCCGTGTACGTGGCGCGCCTCTTCGCGCGCCTGGTTGGCGGCATATTCCTGGGCGCCCGGATCGAGGAAGATATCGATCAGCGACGAGGAGAGGCTGAGCGCGCCTTGCTCGCCGTGCAGCAGCTGCGAGATTGTCCAGCGCGCGCTGTCGTGCAGGAAGCCTTGGCGCTGGCCTTCGTCGAGGCGATCCCAGACAGCCGTGCGGCTCTCCATGATGAAGTCTGCCGGGAGGATCGAGCCTTCGAGCGGCTTCGGATTGATCAGGTCGATATAATCCGGATCCTCTGGATTCCAGAAATGCTCGTTGGTCCGCGCGATGATCTCTTCAAAGGCCGTCGAGCGGGCGAAGTAGCGATCTTGGTCAAGCATCGCCGGGAAATCGTCCCGGTCGACAGTGCGATAAGCTGGATCCGTTGTCATGGCTGGTAGTCCTCCGTTGAAGGTGAGGATACCTCATTAATGAGGATCCGTCAGCTACGCAAGAGGCTTTCTCGATTTTCTCCTGCGCCGGCTCCAGGCATCGGAAAGACACCTGGTCGCCGGCGCTGAAAGTTCTATTGTTTGCCTACGGCGTTGACGTTCCAGGTGATATCGCCCGGACGCAGCTTGGTGATGACTTTCTTCTGGATATTGCCGTCGCTCAGGATGTATTGGCGCAACTCGGCCTGGTCTTCGGAGACAACGTAGACCTCCAGGGCGCCGTCCCCGTCCACGTCGGCGACGGTGAGGGGGTGCTCAAAGCCGCTGGAGCGGCGGTCGATATGGCGTTTGGTCCAGCCCCCATCTTTCTGTTCGAGTAGATAGAGCCCCGAGCGCTGCGTGCCAACGACCAGGTCGATACTGCCGTTTCCGGTGACATCGCCGGCGGCCATCGCGCGCGTCAGCCGGTCGGGCAAGGTGGCCGCGACCACGCCATCCCAAGCGCTGCCATCCCAGCGGTATTGTTTGATCGTCACCTCGCGGACCAACTTGCCGGCGTCCATCGCCCCTTCCCAGACGATGAAGACTTCGGCCTTGCCGTCCTGGTCGGTATCGGCCGTGAGGATCTCCTTGGCGTGCGTATCGCCGGGTGCGTCGACGGTCTCCTTGGTCCAGACGCCGTCTGCGCCGCGCCGGTAGCCGGTGACTTTGCCGGGCTGGTGCTGGTCGAGTTTGTTGGGCTTGGACGGGGTCGCAAAGATCTCCAGCTGGCCGTCGCCGTCGACATCGCCGAGTTCGATCTCGTGGACGAAGGTGTTGGCTTCGGCATCGATCTGCTCGACGCGCCAGCCCTCGTCGGGGTGGATGATGACGATCACGCCCTGGTCGTGGGTCGCAATCACGATCTCGTCTTTGCCGTCGCCGTCCACATCGCCTTGCTCGTAATCGCGCAGGCGGTCAAAGCGACCGCCGAAGCTCGGGCTCCAATGCGTCGCCCCGACCCAGGCGCCGTCCTGCATCTTCCAGGTTTTGAGTTTGGCCTGGTTGCCGCCGATGGTCAGCAATCCGTCGCCATAGGCCGTGGCCTTGTGGAAGACATTGGATTCCGGGTCTTCGAGAATGCTGGTCTGCCAGCCCTGCGGCGTCTGGCGGATGATGGTCAACCGGGCCGGGCCGGGAACCGGCATGACGCGGCCATCGGGGCCTTTTTTGTCGATGAATTGGGCCTGCGAGAGAACCAGGGTCGGATAAGGGCCGTCTGCTGCGGCCGGGGCCGGTGGCGCGGGCGCTTTGGTGGTCACAGCCGCCGGGGCTTTTTTGCTGGTTTTTTCCGGCTCAGTGGTGCAACCGGCCAGAGCCATGGCACCTGCGAGCAGGAGGAGGGAATGGAGTCGGAACTTCATGCTTCCAGAACTGGCAGAGCCGCCCGAAGCGGGCAAGCGCGGCGGCCACACCTCATAAGTAAAAGTTGCGGCAGAGCCTCTGGTTTGCGAACAATTCGGGACACGCCGGGCATTTGCCCGAGGTGTCTGGAGGCAACGATGAGCGAGCAGATCCGAATGATTTCAACGGCCGGTACCGGCCACTTCTACGTGACCACGAAAAACCCCAAGACCGCAACCGGGAAGCTCGTGCTGAAAAAATACGACCCCCGGGTGCGCAAACATGTTGAGTATAAAGAAGCGAAGATGAAGTAGGGCGCTTGCGCCCGACTCTTCAATCTTTCAAGGTCGCATTATGGGAATGAAAATCGTCGTCGACTACGACCGCTGCGAGGCCAACGCCATCTGCATGCAGGTCTGTCCCGAAATCTTTGAAGTCAAAGAGGACGACTGCCTCTACCTCTCCACCGAGACACCGGACGAAGCCTTGCGCGCCAAGATAGAGGACTCGGTGCGGCGCTGCCCGCGCCAGGCCATCGCGCTCGAAGAGACCTGATCTCGCTGGCGGCGCCTTGCGCTTGCCGCCGGCCCGCCGGCTGCGCATGCAGGTGCGGTTTCCTGTAAGCCCCCGATATGCCGAAGCCCTCTACCGTGCAGGAGCCTGCTCAGCTGCTTGAGCATCTCTTTGCCTGCTGGCCCGACGTCAAGCGCAAACAGATCCGCATTTGGCTGAAATTCCAGGCGATCACGGTCAACGGCCGTGCCGTGACCCAATTCAACCACGCCTTGCGCGCCGGCGATATCGTAGCCGTGCGCACCGAGCGTTTCGCGGCGCCGCGGACGGTACTCGCCTCGGGCATGAAGGTCTTCTTCGAGGACGCGGACCTGATCGTCATCGACAAGCCGGCCAACCTTCTCAGCATCGCCAGCGAGAAGGAACGCGAGAAAACCGCCTATTTCATGCTGACCGCCTACCTGCGCCACGGCAATCCGCGCGGCAAGGAGCGGGTCTGGATCGTGCACCGGCTCGACCGCGAGACCTCAGGCCTGATGGTCTTTGCCAAGACCGCACAAGCGAAGGATTGGCTGCAGCAATATTGGGATCATTTCGAGAAGGGCTACGATGCCGTGGTGGAGGGGAATTTGCCGGAGCGCGAAGGCGTCTTCGAGTCCGACCTCGACGAGACCAACCCCTTCCGGGTGCATAGCGCGCGGCCCAGCGAGCGGACCCGCCATGCGATCACGCATTATAGGGTGATCGCGGTCAAGGGCCGGCGAACCCTGGTAGGGCTTCGCCTCGACACCGGGCGACGCCACCAGATCCGCGTCCATCTCTACGACGCCGGCTGCCCGATCATCGGCGACAAAAAATACGAAGCCGTGACCAACCCGGCCGGTCGCCTCGGCCTGCACGCCTCTTTTCTGCGCTTCGAGCACCCGACCACCGGCGAAGAAATGCGCTTCCGCTCGCCGCTCCCGCGCGACCTCGCCCGCCTGGTCTAAGAGGCCCGGCCGAAAAGTAGGGCTGCATCCGGGCGCCGCTTGCGGCCGCTGGACTGCTCATTTTCCTCGCGGGTTCCCGTCCACGTCAGCCCGAAGGCACGAAGTCGGGAGGAATCAGGCCGCGGCGTCGCCAGCCGATGCGCATCAGCCAGCTGCGTGGCCGCGTCGCGCAGGCGGCCATATGCGGGCGGTTGACCGGGCCGTTCCAGCCGTCGAAAAATGCGGCCGTCGAATGCGGATCAAGCCAGCGCCGTATAGCTCGCTCGCCGTGCATGCGCGCGTTCACCAAGACGTAGGCGAGCGCGTTGCGCATCGCTCGCGGCGTCTTGAGCACGCGGTGGTGAAAGCGGTCGGGGAAGAGGCGGCCGCGACGCCCGAAGACGCGGTTCAGACCGCGCGCCAGGTCGACGCTCAAGCCCTGCATGCCCGGCTCAGGCAGTCGGGATTCTCCGCCTCCACAAGAAGGTGCATAGGATTGGATTGCACGGAATAATGGACAACACGGAATTCGTCGGCTTCCGAAGCGCGCCGCATGGCCTCGCCGATCGTACGCTGGCACAAGCCGGTGCGCAGATTGGGGACGTCGGCGGCGACACGCAATGTGACGTGGGCCGGCTGATGGCGAGACAAGCTCTCGCGTTTGCGGTGGGAAACTCCGGCTCGCGCACCCTTGGGCTTGCGGCCGGCACCGCGTCTTTTGCCGCCGCGAAAGCGGAGTGGCAGAGCGAGTTGAGTGGTTTGTTTTCATCTCATTTGATTGAGCATAGCTTAGCGAATCAAATACGAAATATCTAGAAGAAAGACCGATTTTCAAGGATGTTTTTCGGACGGAAAATGAGGAGTAGGCGGGGTGGGTTCAATGCGGCGACCCAACGTCCTCGACGAACTTGTCCGCGGGCAATGAAAGCCGAGAGTCTTCCTGGGACGTTGGTTCAGACTGAGTGCGATCTCATCGAGTTCCGATTGCGACCATTGTCTCGCTTTTTCCCTGCCCGTGGCCCAGACCGGTGCCTACCTGCCGATCCGCACCAGTCGCCGCAAGGACACCCCGGCCGCCGGGGATCTCTCGCTCCGGGGCTCCCTCGTCGACAGCATGGGCGCGCCGCTTGCCGGTGTCGTGGTTTCCACGCGCGGCCCCAACGGGATCCGCGAGCAGACTCTGACAGCCGAAGATGGCACCTTCCATCTGGAGAATCTCGTCGCGGGCCGCGTGGTCGTGCGCACTGCTCGCACGGCCACGGCGCGCGGCACACGCAGCCACATCACGCTGGCCGGTGTCGGCACCGAGTCGCTGGATATCGTGGCCCGATCGAGGAATTGAACTCGGCCACACGCGGCGCCCGGATGCAGGCCGGCTTTTCGGCCGGGCCTTTAGCGGCCCTTCCATACGGGTTTGCGTTTTTCGATGAAGGAGAGGGGGCCTTCTTTGAAGTCCTCGGATTTTGCGATGGCGACGAATTCGTGGCCCGACGCGCTCCAGAGTGCGTCGTCTTGGTCGGTGAAGGCGCGCGAGGCGATGCGGCGGCTGGCTTGTACGGCGAGCGGCGCGTTGGCGATGATCCGGTCGGCCAGAGCGCGCGCGGCGTTCATGACTTCCTCGGGTGCGACGACCTGGTTCACCATGCCGAGCTGGTAGGCGCGATCGGCCGCCATGGGGTCGCCGGTGAGAATGATCTCGAGTGCCGGCGCCATGCCGATGGCGCGCGGCAGGCGAAAGAGGCCGCCGGCCGCCGCGACCAAAGAGCGCTTGACCTCGGGCAGCCCGAAAACGGTCTCGGTGGAGCAGACGATCAGATCGCAGGAGAGAGCGATCTCCGTGCCGCCGGCCAGCGCCGAGCCGACAATGGCGGCGATCAGAGGTTTCTTGCGATCGCGCCGGACGATGCCGGCGAAGCCGCCGCGTTTGGTCTCGATGCCGGCGGCGTTACCCGCGGCGATCGCCTTGAGATCGGCGCCCGCACAGAAGGCTTTGCCGTTGCCGCAGAGGATCGCCGCCCAGAGCTCCGGGTCGTTCTCGTATTCGTCGAGCGCGGCTTCCATGGCCTGGGCCACCTCGGGGCTGATGGCGTTGCGCGCCTCGGGGCGGTTCAGGGTGATGATGGCCAGACGGCCCTGTTTTTCAAATTCGACAACCATTGAATTTCCTTTTGCGTTTTTTCAGCTCAGCCGCGCCCGGTACGGAGCGGCAGGTGGGCGAAGCCACGTACATTCACGGAGTGTACGCGCTCGATGCCCGTCTCTTCTATGCGGTAATCCGGGAAGCGTTTCCAGAACTCCTCCAGCGCGACCCGGCCTTCGAGTCGGGCCAAGGACGCGCCGAGGCAGAAATGCGTGCCCTTGCCGAAGGCTAGCGTCGAGCTTGTATCACGGTCGAGATCGAAGACTTCCGGGTTCGGGAACACCGCCGGATCGCGGTTCGCGGCACCGACCAGCAGGGCGATATACTCGCCTGCGGCGATCGTCGTGCCCTCGATCTCGATATCGTTCACCACCAAGCGCATCAGAAGCTGGGTCGAGTTGTCGAAACGAAGCGTTTCTTCGACCCACGCGGGAATGCGAGTGGGATCGGCCGCGACCTTGGCGCGTTCGGCTGGGTTCTTTGCCAGCCAATATACGGCGTTGCCGATCAGCTTGGTGGTGGTTTCGTTTCCGGCCACAACGAAGAGGTTGCAGAAGGAGAGCAGCTGGTCGTCGCTGAGGATGTCGTTGTCTGCCGCCAAAACAATCAGGCCGGAGAGGAGGTCATCGCCCGGGTGGCGCCGTAACCGCTCGATATGTTGCTCGAAATATTCACGTAAAGCGGCGAAGGCAATGGTTGCTGCGGGCGGCACATCGTGGAGTTCGGGCTCGCGGTGGACCAATCGATCTGCGTTGCGGCGTAGCTCCGCGCGGTCGGCCGGGGGCACGGCAAGCATCTCGCTGATCACGTCCATCGGCAGAAGGCCGGCGAAATCGTCGATCAGGTCGAAATGCGTGCGCGTCGCCAACTCGTCGAGATACCCCCTCGCGGTCGCGCGAATGGCGGGCTCCAGCGCGGCCACGCGCCGCGGCGTGAAGGTGCGCGAGACAAGACTGCGGAAGGCCGTATGTTCGGGCGGGTCCATGCCGAGGAAGGATGTGCCGAGCCGGGCCATTTCGCTGCGCGTCGACGGATCGGGCGAGACGCCATGCGAGTTCGAGAGGTCTTTGGAATTTTTGAACCCGGCCAATACATCGGCATGGCGCGAGAGTGCCCAGAAATTCTCCTTGTCGCTGCGGTAGACAGGGGCCTCCTCACGCAGGCGCCGGTAGATCGGGTAGGGGTCCTCGTGGAATTCGTAGGCGTAGGGAGAGAATTCCATCGCTTCAGTTTTTCGGGGGGAGCGACATGACCTTGGTCTCGAGGTATTCCTCGACGCCGATCTGGCCGTTCTCGCGGCCCAGGCCGCTTTGTTTGTAGCCGCCGAAGGGTGTGTCGACGTGGAACCATTGGCCGCCGTTGAGTGCGATGGTGCCCGTGCGGATGCGCCGCGCGACGCTGAGCGCACGTTCCTCATTGCCCGAATGGATCGACCCGGAGAGCCCGTAGATCGAATCATTGGCGATTCGCACGGCATCGTCGTCGTCATCAAAGGCAATCACGCAGCAGACCGGCCCGAAGATCTCTTCCTGCGCAATCGTGCTTTTCGGGTCGACGTCGGCGAAAAGCGTGGGTTGCACGAAGAAACCGGGACCCTCTACGGCGGCGCCGCCGGTAACCAGGCGCGCACCTTCTGCTTTGCCCTTCTCGATATAGGCGAGAACCCGTTCTTGCTGGCGCCGTGAAATCTGCGGTCCTTGGAGGTTGGCTGGGTTCGTCGGGTCGCCGTACTTCCAGTTCTCGAACGCGGTCTTGAGGATCGCGATGGCCTCGTCGTAGCGCGCGCGCGGGACCAGCCAACGCGTCGTGAGTGCGCAGCCCTGACCGCCGTGCACGCAGGTCATCGCGGCCTGCGGGAGAATGGCGGCCAGGTCGGCATCGTCGAGAACAATGGCCGCGCTTTTGCCGCCAAGCTCGAGAAAGATTTTCTTCACGGTACCCGCGGCACAGGCCATGATGCGCTTGCCGGTCGCGGTCGAGCCGGTGAAGGTGACCAGGTCGATACGTGGGTCGGTCGAGAGCGCCTCGCCGACCAGGTGGTCCGAGGCAGCGACGATATTCACCACACCCGGCGGAAAATCGGTTTTGTCGCAGATGAGCTTGCCGAGGTGGGTGGCCGACCACGGGGTGTCGGGCGCGGGTTTCAGGATGATCGTGCAGCCGGAGGCCAGGGCCGGGCCGAGCTTTGCGATATTGAGGTAGAGCGGCACGTTCCATGGCGTGATCGCACCGACGACGCCGGTGGCTTCACGGCGCAGAATGCGTCGGTTCTGCTGGCCGAAAAACGGGATATCGGACATCTCTTCTTCGATCTCGAAGGAGGCGGCCTTCTCGGCCCAATAGGCTATATGCTCGATCGGGCCGTCGACCTGCATGAAGCTCGAGACTGCGACAGGGGAGCCGGCCTCGGCCGTGACGATGGCGCGCAGTTGCTCGATATCTTCGACCAGGGCCGCATGGAACTGCTGCAGGCAGCGTGCCCGGAGTTCGTGATTGGTCGACCAATCGGTCTCGTCGAAGGCGCGCCGCGCGGCCGCAATGGCGCGGTCCATATCGTCCTTGGTGCCATCGGCGCACGAGCCGATGACTTCGCCTGTGGCCGGATTCATATTGTCGAAGCGTTTTCCCGCGCCGCTCTCGACGAGCTCTCCGTCAATCAAATTACGCGTCTCAGGTGCCAATATTGCCAATGTCATCAAACAAGATCCTTCATGCCAAGCGCCAGCGCCAGTTGTGAAATCTACCTAACTTCGATTTCGAAGTTGGGCAACGATCTTTACTAAATGGTGGATCCGCGGGATCATGAGGATTGGCGTGTACGTTCCTTGAGCTTCGCGACGACGGCCCGGCCCAGCCTTGCGGGGAGTGGGTTCAAGCCGAGGAGTTGGCTCATCCACAGGCCATCGGCAGCCAGCCGCACGATGGTCGCTTCGACCGGGTCCTCGGCGCCGCGCTCGATCTCTTCCTGCCAGCGTCCGAAAGCCAGGCGCAGCGGGGCCAGCGCGTCGGTATCTTCCCCGAAATTGACCAGCAGCGCGGCCAGGAGGCGCGCGGATTGGTCGGCCGGGGCGCCCTCGCTTGTTACGGTTGCGTCGAGGTAGGCGCGGGTCCAGCCTCCGGGAGCCGAGGCTTCAGCCTCGGCTTGGCGCGATTGCTGTTCCTGCAAGCGGGCAATCAAACGGTCGAGAAGACCATCGACCAGCGCCCGTTTGCTGCCGAAATGGTAGAGCAAGCCGCCCTTGGAGACCGCGGCTCGGCGAGCGACTTCGTCGAGGACCAGCGCCTTCGGTCCGGCTTCGAGGATCAGGCCTTCGGCCGCGTCGAGCAGGCGTTTCCGGGTATCTTTGGCGGAACCACCGCGTTTAGCCTTTGTCGCCATACCGAGATGTTAACCGGCGCAGGCCACGCCGGCACCTTGAGGAAGTCGCGCCATTGGCGCGTGTCAGGAATCGGCGCGCAAGAGTGTCTCGAAGAAGGCGGTGGCGCAGTCGACCTGGTCGATTTCGACAAACTCGCGGGCGGTATGGGCTTGCTCGATCGAGCCGGGCCCAAGCACGATGCCGGGGATGCCATGCTGGGCGAAGATGCCGGCGTCAGTGCCGAAGGCCGCCACGTCGGTCGCGGTATCGAGTCCGATGCGCGCGAGCGCGGACTGGCAGCGCGCCACGGCGGGGTGTTCTTCGCTGGTGCCAAGGGGTGGCTTCGCGAGAATGCACGAGAGGATTTCCAGGCCGTCGGTGCCCGCGCCGGCCAGCGCCTCTTCGATTTCACGACGCATGCTCTCGATTGTATCGCCGGGAAGGAGCCGCCGGTCGAGCGTGAGCGTAGCCCTATCGGGTACGATATTGGATGCATGACCGCCGGCGGCGAGGTTGACCGAGAGGGTGCCGGCGCCGAGGCGCGGATCTTCGTTTTGCGCCAGGCGTGCCGCCAATTCGTCGAGGCTGAGAATGGCGCGGGCAAGACCAACCAGCGCGTTTTTTCCGTCGCTGGGGGCTGAACTATGGCAGGCGCGCCCGTGTGCGGCGATGCGCGCGGTTGCGACGCCTTTGTGGGCGGTCACGACACGCATGCGGGTCGGCTCGGTGGCGAGCACCCAATCGGGCCGCCGGGTGCCGAGGTGCGCCAGGACGTCGGCGACGCCGCGCCCCGAGTATTCTTCGTCGGACTCGCCGACAAGTATCAGGTTGCAGCCGAGCGTGCCTTGGCGCAGAACCTTCTCCAGCGCAGCGACGCAGGCGGCCATGCCGGCTTTGGTATCGCAGCTGCCGCGGCCGAGGACGCGGCCGTTTTCGAGCCTCGGGTCGAAGGGGTCAATCTCCATCCCCTCGACAGGAACGGTGTCGATATGCGAGGCGACAAGCACGGTATCGACTGCTCCGGGGCAGGTCACCTCGGCGACCACGCTGCGGCGTTCCCCGCGGCCGATGATCACGCTATCGAGTCCGAGTCGGCGAAATTGCTCGTGCAGATGCTCGGCCAGGCGGCGCTCGCCGATCTGCTCGGCCGGGAGGTCGTCGCGTTGCATCGGGTTGACGGATGGAATGGCGATATAATCGCGCAGATTCCGGATCGCGGGACTCGTCTCCATGGGTGGGAATTTAGAGGTTGGGCCGAAAACTACAACTGCCGCCGCGCTGATCAGGGTACGCGGTAGATGCGGATCGAGTGGCCGATCGTCTCGTCCGGCGTGCGTTCCGCCAGCCAATCGGCGCAGCCGGGGGCGAGTGAGAAGCGCGGCCGGCGCCACTCGATCTCGTGAATCGCATAGACACCCGGCGTCTGCGTGCACGGTACGGGCCGCCAGCGGATGCCCCAGGCCGAGGCGTTCTCGCCGTAGGGTGCGTAGAAGATCTCCGCCGGGCCGTGTGCGCGCTGCCACTCGCCGAGGCGTCTTTTGTCCTGGCCCCAATCTTTGCGGTGGACGAAATACTCCGAGATGCCCGCGGGGCCGCCGGCCCAGAGGTTGCCGAATATGAGGTGATGCGGATGTACACGCAGGGATTCGGCGCCGGTCAAGGCGATCAGCAGGGCGGCCAGCGGTAACCCGGTGCGTGGGAAGGCCAGGCCGATCGGCCGCAGCGAGCGGCCCAGCCAGAGCAGTACCAGCGGCAACGCCGGCATCAGAAAGCTGAGGCTGCCCTGGTGGCGGGCGAGACTCATCAGGCAGAAAAGCAGCACCGGGAAGGCCAGCAGCGCGCTCTCCTCAAAGCGTGCGCCGAACACCGGTTGCTGGCGTCTCACTACGGCGGCTGCGCCGCGCAGCAAGACGAGTGCTTGCACGCCGAGTGGAACCTCCAGTGCCAGCGCGGCGGCGAAGAACCACCACCAGCCAGTATCGCGGACCTGGCCGAAGAGGTAATTCGCGTGCCCGGTACCGCCGTGGCTCAGCTGGAAGAGAAGTCCCTCGATCCAGGCAGGGAAGGGCAGGAGCAGCCCTTCGCGCACCGCCGCTTGCGGCGGGAAGGGGCACGGGTTGGCGAGGTCGATGGGGCCGAATGCCAGGCCGTAGACGGCCCAGAGGGAGAGCAGGAATCCGGCAGCGGCAGCGATCCCGGCGCGCCCCAGGGAGACGCCATGCGCGGCAGGGCCATGGCGAATCGCGAGACCGAGAACGAGGAAGAGTACGGGCAGGGCGGCCAGCGTCGAGATCTTTGTCGCGGCGGCCAGGCCGCAGGCGACGCCGACCATGGCGGCGCGTTTTTGTCGCGGCTGATCCACGAAGCGAAAGGCGGCGGCCACGACCAATACCATCGTCGCCGCAGTCCAGGCATCGAGTGTCGCCAGTGAGCCGTGTGCGAGAACCAGCGGCGAACTGACCCAAAGTGCGTGGCTGGCGAGCGCGGGTCCGGGCCCCCAACGTCCGGCAATATGGAAGAGCAGCAGCCCGGCCAGCACCACGACCAGAATGGTTGCGGCGCGTGCGCTCAGCAGGAGTCGCTGCAGCATGGCTGGTGTCGGGGCCGACGCAACGCTGCCTGCGGTATCCGGCTCGGCGGGCTGAGCACGGGCCAGATGGTTCCAGGCAGCGAGGCCTTCGGGGGCCGAGAGGACGGGGTAGCCGGCGAGCAGCAGGGCCGCGCCAAAGCCGCGTTTGGGCAGCAAGGGCGACTCGCAATTTTGTTGGGTCGTGCCGGTACCCAAGAGACTGGCGGCCGCCGCGATATAGGTTACTTCGTCGGCGGTATCGGATTTATCCCACGCCGTATGCGTGAGCAGGGCTGTCTGGAGCAACGCCAGGCAGAGCGCCAGCACGCGGGCCAGGCGCCGGCTTTGGACCCGGGTCGTCAGGGCTTCTCAGCCCCGACGATCCACATGGAGAAATATTGCGAACCGCCGCCATAGGCATGCCCGAGCGCCTTGCGTGCCTTGTCGATCTGGTGCTCGCCGGCCTGGCCGCGCACCTGCATGGCGGCTTCAGCAAAGCGCAGCATTCCCGAGGCACCGATCGGGTTCGAGGAGAGCACGCCGCCCGACATATTGAAGGGGATATCCCCGTCCATTGCGGTCGAGCCGTCCTGGACCGATTTCCAGCCCTCGCCTTCGGGCGCAAAACCGAGATTCTCGAGCCACATCGCCTCGAACCAGGCGAAGGGAACATAGACCTCGGCGCAATCGATCTCTTTGCGTGGGTTGGTGATGCCGGCCTTGGCATAGAGTTCCTGTGCGCAGACTTTGCCCGCCTCCGGGTTGATCGCGTCGCGGCCGGCAAACATCGTCGGCTCCGAACGCATCGCGGTGGCATGCACCCAGGCCGGTCGATGCGGGGCCTTGTCGGCCAGGTCTTCCCGCGCCAGAACCATCGCGCACGCACCATCCGAAGAGGGGCAGGTCTCGAGGTAGCGGATCGGATCCCAGAGCATCGGCGACTCCTTGACCATCTCGTAGGAGATGTCCGGGAGCTTGAGGTGTGCGTAGGGGTTTTTCAGGGCGTTTTTTCGATCCTTGACTGCGGTGATGATACCGATATCGTCAGGTGCGCCGGAGCGTCGGATATAGCCGCGCACCAGCGGTGCGAAAAAGCCGCCGGCGCCTGCAACCACCGAAACGCCGAAGGGCGCCGAGATCGTCAGGCCCCACATCGCGTTCGATTCGGATTGCTTTTCGTAGGCGACCGTCAGGACGCGGTCGTAGATGCCCCCCTGAATCATGCTCGCGGCAACCGCCGCGGTCGAGCCGCCGACGCTGCCCGCGGTATGCACGCGCAGCAGTGGCTTGCCGGTACAGCCCAGAGCATCGGCGAGATAGAGCTCCGGCAATACACAGCCCTCGAAGGTATCGGGGGCCTTGCCGATCACCAAGGCATCGATATCCTGCCAGCCCAGGCCGGCGTCTTCGAGCGCACGCAAGGCGGCTTCGCGGACCAGGCCGGGCATCGAAACATCAATGCGCTTGGCCGCGAGTTGGGTCTGGCCGATTCCGACGATTCCACAGAGTTCCGCCATTATTCCCCCTCCAGGACGCAGATCAGATTTTGTTGCAGAGCAGCGCCGTGAGTGGCATGTCCGAGACCGCGATCGGCTTTGCCCGAAGCGATCCGCGCAGCGGCCTCACCGATGCGCTGCAGGCCGCAAGACATCAGGACATGGCCGCCGAGTGCGCCGCCCGATGGGTTGATTTCGACCTCGTCGCCCAGGCCCAGGGATTCGCGCAGGATGGCCTCTTGGTGCGAATAGGGTGCATAGAGTTCGGCGACATCGATTTTGTCTTTGCTCACGCCGGCCTTTTCGCCCGCGATGCGCGCGGATGCCGAGGTCGTGAGGTCGCGAACACCCAGCGCGGCCGGGTCGACACGATGGTCGAAGCCGCGGATCCAGACCGGTCGCTCGCAGACTTCTTTTGCCTTGTCGCCGGCAACCAGGACGATGCAGCTGGCACCGTCGGCCTTGCCGGCGCAATCGGATTCGCGCAGGGGTGAGGCGATATGCGGCGCGGCCAGAAGTTCGTCAATCGATATATCGCCCTTGTGAATCGCATGCGGGTTGTCGATTGCGTTGTGGCGGTTGCGCTGCACGATCTCGGCGAGATCGCGTTCCGTGCGGCCGTTTTTTTCCATCCAGGCACGCGCCTGCAGGGCATTTACGCTGTCGAGATCGGGCCAGAGCGGGGTCACGCAATACGGGTCAAGGCTGAGCGAGAGGACCTCGGGCAGGTCGCCCGAGGCGCTTTTGCCAAAGCCGTAGACCAGTGCGGAGTCGACGTCGCCGGTCTGAATCTTCACCCAGGCTTCGAAGAGCGCCCAGGCGCCGTCTTGTTCGACATGGGATTCCTTGATCGGCGGCCACGCGCCGACGGCGTCGAGCGCCATCACGAAGGCGAAGGGTTGTCCTTGCAGAAAATCGCTCGACCCCGAGCAGGTGAATTCGAGCTCCGAGCGCTCCATGCCGGAGGCCTTTACGGCCTCCTGTACTACCGGCATGAGGATCTCGACCTCATTGCGCTCATGTTCGACCGCGGCAACGGATTGCGCGAAAGAGACGATGGCTACGTCACGCATCAACAATGTTCCTTGTAGGTTTCGTACTCGGCATCGGGCTCGCCCGTGGGCACGAAGCATTCAATTGAGCTGATCGAAGTGTCCAGATCCTTCTCGGCGACCCAGCGGGCCTTCACCCGCATGCCCATCCGAACATCGCTGAGCTCGCAATCCTGGACGATATGGAAGAAGGGCAGGCCGGCGCCGTCGAGCAGCACGCTGATGCAGGCATAGGGCAGCTCGAAGCTGAGGTTCTCCGAGGGCACACGGACAATCGAGAAACTGATGATCGTGCCGGTTCCTTTGAGTTCGACCTCGCCTTCGGTGGCGACCGCGCATTTGGGGCACGAGCCGCGTGGCGGCACGTAGACGGCTTTGCAATTCGGGCAGGTGGCGCCGAGGAGTTTTCCTTTTGCCAGGCCACGCAGGAATTTCGTTGCAGCGGTGCCGGCCGAATAATCGTAGGTCAGTCGGATCGGCGTAATAATGCTCTTTACGGGATCGGCCATTTCAGTTTTCCTCCGGGACGAAACATTCCAGGTCGCGGATGCCGCCTTGGGGTTCGGCCGCCCAGCGCGGCTGTACCCGCATGCCGGTTTTCATCTTGGCTTCCTCGCCGGCGTCGACGGCGTGGAGCATCGGCGCGTCGGCGCCGTCGAGCTTCACCAGCGCATAGGCAAAGGGATGGGCGAAGCATTGTTTCTCACGCGGCTGGGCTACCCAGCACCAAGTGGTGACTTCGCCACCGGGGCCGACCTCGACCAGGTCCTCGGGGCCGATTGCCGCGGCTGTATCCGGGTCGTATTCGGCCGGCGGCACGATGACCTTGCCGCTGGGTGTTTTTGCGCCCAGCAGGCGTTGCTCCTGGAGTGCCGTGAAAAAGCGCTCCAACACGGGCCCCAGCGAGCGACGAAACGGGTACTCAAGAACATGCTCGGCGCGCAAGGCACCCTGATTTTCATTTTCCGACATCGAACTCCCCTCGGGATGGTGCGGGCTTTGTCCGGGAGTCCGCCGTCCTTACTTGTGCAGCGACGACTCCGGGCCCGTGCATAGAGGAGGTACTACACCCGCAGCTGATGACAAATGATCGTTGGTTGGTTGCGGCCTTGCGAGATCGGCTGGAGCATGCCGACACATCGGCCACTGCGGCGTGCCTGCGGCCGAGTTGGCTGGCCTGTGCCTTTGCGCTTTCAGTGTGGCTGCGGAACCGCTGAGCCGATCGGCAGTAGGTGCGCGGCGCGAAGGTTGTTATCGAAGGGCAATGCCTGATTCCCCGGCCCCGGCCTCCGCACCTGTCTCCAACTCGACCAAGTTTTTCTACGGCATCGGCTCGGTCGCATTTGGCGTGAAGGACAACGGCTTCTCGTTTTTCCTGCTCTTCTATTACAACCAGGTGCTCGGCCTGCCGCATTCCTGGGTGGGTGCCGGCATCATGGTCACCTTGCTGCTCGATGCGATCTCCGACCCTCTGGTCGGCTATCTCTCGGATAATTGGCATTCGCGCTGGGGGCGGCGCCATCCCTTCATGTATTTCTCGGCCGTGCCCGTCGGCATCGGCTTCTGGTTTCTCTTCAGTCCTCCGCCCGGCCTGACGCCCGGCTGGCTCTTTGCCTGGTTCCTGGGCTTCGCGGTTCTGGTACGGACGTTGATCACTTTCTACGAGATCCCGAGTAGCTCGCTGGTGGCCGAATTGACCGACGATTACGACCAGCGGACCTCCATGATGAGCTTCCGCTATTTCTTCGGCTGGATCGGCGGGCTCTCGATGTCGGTGATGGCCTACTCCTTTTTCTTCCAGCCGACCGCGCAATACCCCAATGGTCAGCTGAATCCGGCCGGCTACCAGCTCTACGCGATGGCCTGCGGCGCGGTGATCACCTTGGCGATCCTTGTCTCGGCGATTGGCACGCACCGCCATATTCCGACCCTCAAGGCGCCGCCGCCCAAGCAGGCATTCGACCGGCGGCGTGTGCTCGGCGAATTCAAAGAGACGCTCGGCAATCATTCTTTTCTGATGCTGTTTTTTGCGGGAATTTTCGCTGCGACGGCGGCCGGTCTGAGCGCCGCTTTGAATATCTACTTCAATACCTATTTCTGGGAGTTGACGGCCAGCCAGATTTCCGCCCTGATGCTGAGCGTCTTTGTCGCGGCCTTTGTCGGCCTGCTCGGGACGCCGGTGCTGGCGGCGCGGCTGGGCAAGAAGCGCGCGGCCCTACTGACGGCGGGCTCGGCGGTCTTCTTCGCGCCGATGGCGGTGGTCGGTCGCCTTTTGGGTTGGATGCCGGAGAACGGCAGCGACGCGCTGGTGCCAGCCCTGATGGTCTTCGGTATCATTGACGTATCGCTGATCATCATGGCCGGAATTCTGGTCTCTTCGATGGTGGCCGATATCGTCGAGGAGAGCGAGATGCGCACCGGGCGGCGCTCGGAGGGGACGTTCTTCGCGGCGCGCAGCTTTGCCCAGAAGGCCGTCTCCGGCATCGGTGTCTGGGTCTCGACGGGGATCCTCGCCTTCGTGGCTTTTCCCGAGGATGCCGTTCCGGGCCAAGTGCCCGAAGCCGTGTTGCGGGATCTCGCGCTCACCTACCTGCCGATTGTCGCGATCCTCTACCTTATTTTTCTCGGATTTTTGGCGAGCTATCGCATCAGCCGCGAGTCCCACGGCGAGAACCTTCGCACGCTCTCGGATCGCAAGGCGGCTTAGAGGTTTGGCCGGCTCAGTACTCGACCCAGACCGTGTCGGCGAGGTTTTGGCCGATCGCCACAGCGGCGTCGCCCGCACATAGCGGGTCGGCGTCGTCACCGAAGGCACATCCAGCGAGTCCCTCGATGTCGCTACAAGCAGCGACGGCAGCATCCACCTTGGCGCGCAGCTTGCCGATGCGCTCGGCGGTCTCGGCCGTGCAATCTTCGCGGTCGCCGCCGGAGGCAAGCTTCTCGCTGGCGCAGGCGGCGAGCTCTTTTTGGATTGCCGGTACGACTTTGGCCATGGCCTTGCCGATCTTCTTGACGCATTTTGCCGCGTCGCGACCGCTTGTGGCGAAGGGCAGGTCGGGAGGAGTGGTGCCGAAGGCAGCAAGCAGCAGGGCGTCGCGCGCCTCATTCTGACGACAGAGTGCGCAGCTGCGAATGGAGGCGATGCCCGTAAGCGAAAGGGCGCTGCAACCGCCGCCACAGGTGACCGGCATATCGAGGCGTGCTGCCGTCATGCCGGTACCGATGCATTCTTTGTCTTTGCTGCCACCGACAAAGCTGGCGAGCTTCGCTTCGGCGCGGGCGATTTTCTGGTCGCGGCGAGCCTCCTGACAGCGGAAGCCGAGGGCCTCGGAGGTGAAGCATTTGGTCCATTCGCGTAGCTGCGTTTTTCCGTAGGAGGCCAGACGTTTCTGGATCACGTCGCGGCAGGCGAGGCGTTCGCTGAGCGGGTTCAGCGGTCGGACGGTGCCGAGCGCGTTCACGGGGAGTGCAAGGAGCGCGTCGTTCGGGTCGTTCGAGGCGATCTCCAGCGTGGCCGAGGTGGCGAGCGTCGAGCTTGGCGCGAATTGCAATTCGATGGTCACGAACTCGTCCGTCGCAATTGATACGGGCAGGATGAGATCATGGACGAGGGAGAGAGCCGTGTTGCCGATATTGGTGAGATCGACCGAGTCGATGACCAGCGGGTCCTCGTGGCCCAGGTTCCAGATCTGAACCTCGAGGGAATCGACGGTATTGGCGTCGGTGATGAAGCCAAAGGTCGATGGCGCGGTATGAATCTCGATCGGATCGCGGCAGGTGTCGATGCCGGGCGTAACGAAGGAGTCGAAACCGAGCGGTGCGCCGACCGCGTCCTCGAAGTTGGCGCAGCTGAATCCGGGCAACGTGAGCTCGATTGTCAGCTCCTCGATATTGGTGAAGCCGTCGCCATCGCTGTCGAGGTCTTCGACGAGCGTGAGTGATTCTTGAATTGACTTACCGGTGTAGAGGTATTGCTGCACCGCGTAGCCGAAGGGGTTGCGTGTGCTGGTGCCCGTGTAGCGCAGGTGGCAGACGTAGCAGGCGTCGAGGTTGGAGTCGTCGGCGATGCCGAAATGGGTCTTCATCGCCTGAAAATAGGTGGGCCGCGCCTGCGCCGACGTGGCGCCGACCAGCAGCATGCCGAAGGTGACGACGAGAGAGGCCAGTTTGCGGAGCGTCTTCATCGCCCGATTCCTTCGGTAGCACCGGCCGGGTAGGCCACTGAAGTATAGCCTCGGATCGTATCGCTCACGGCGGCCTCAAGGCAGAGTGCGGCACCACTCGCGTTGCCTTCGGTGCCGCAGCCGGCAAGCCCGCTCCAATCCTTGCAGCGCGAGAGACGTTTTTCGGTCGTCAGGCGCGCCTTGGCAAGTCGTGCGGCGCGGTCGCTCACACAATCGAGTGCGATGTCGCCGGGGGCCCGCTCGGCCTCGCAGCGGCTGATTTCCTTGGCCCAGGTCTGGGCCATTTTCTCCGCCGATTTCGCGATCAGCTTCTGGCAGGTCGCCGCGTGTTTGGAGAGCGAAAGGTCGGGTAACTCGGGCGGTGCGGCTCCGTAGGCGGCCGCGTAAGCAGCGCCGGCGAAGCTCTCGGTGATGCACGAGGCACACGCGGCCAGATCACTCATCGAATGCAGTGTGATGGCATACGAACAGGGCAGCGGGCAGACGGTTTGATGGCCCAGCGAGAGCGGGCTCAGTCCCTCGCCGCCGCATTTGGCGTCTTTCAAGCCGCCGAAACGGTCTTCCAACTCGGCCTCGGCCTGGCTGAGCCGAGCGTCGCGGGAGGCGGTATCACAGCTCAGGCCCTTGGCCTCTGCGGCCAGACATTTGCCCCAGGCCTTGGTCCAGCTTCGCAGGTGCTTGGCGTGCGCACGCCCGACGTTCTTTCGGCAAGCCGCCTCGGGTGCACCATCGTCGGAGACCACGGTGGCCGCCATGGGCACCGGTGCCGAGCGGCCGTGTTCGGACCAGAGGTCATGCAGGATTGGTCCGGCCGCATTGGTCGTATTCTCGTCGTTGAGGAACTCGATATATTCACGCGAAGCCGTTTGGTAATAGAGCGTCACCTCGGCGCGCGTGGCGTCCGGCGTGTCGTAGCTCGTGTCCGCCCAATATTCGCCGTCCTGGTAATCGGCCCCGACCGGGCCGGCCCCGGCTGCCTCGAAGGCGGCCACGTTGAAGCCGCGTGGGGGGATTCGATTATCCTTGAGGATCACGTTGTTGAGCACGAGATGAAAACTCTTGCCGGCTGGGCGACCGAGCGTGTCGGCCCATTCCTGGGTCAATCCCATGCTCGACTCAAAGACGGTCAAAGCGGCGTCGTGGTGGGTATCTCCGGGCTCGGCTCCCCAGCCCAGCAAGGTGGCCGTCGCGTGGACGTAGCGGCCCGACTCGAGAATCAGGGCATCGTCGGCATCGAAGGCCCGGATATGCAGCCACATGCGGCGGCCTTCGGGGTATCCGGTAGGCAATTTATGGCCCGTGCGATTGATCACGCGGACATGGAGCACGCCGTTTTCCAGTCGGGCGCTCAGGTCCGCCGAGCGCCGCAGCAGGTCGGTGGCCGCCTCGACGCCCAGGTCGAGCAGAGCGGCATCGACTTCTGCGCCGAAGACCGGGTGGTGCGGAATGATTTTCGGCACGAAGGTATTGGCGCCGACCAGCGTATGCACCGGCAGATCGTCACGGATGGGCGCGTCTTTGGCGGCACGTCCGCGCGCATCCGGCATATGGCAATCCTGGCAGGTCGTGAGTAGCGCGGCGTTGCCGCCGAAGCGCGCATCGACCACGCCGGTATCGGCGAACTCGCTGAGCTTCCACTCCGTATAGGTGAGCTGCTCGGGGAAGCCGAGGGCCGGGTCGCCGGGTTCGTCGAGCGCATTGGGAATATAATTTCCCTCAGAGTCGCGCGTGAAGATGGGGTTGCGCAGGTCGTGGCAGGTGCCGCAAAGGTCGGCGGTCTTGTGGAAGGGCGAGATCAGGGTCGTGCGGTTGGGGATATGCGGATCCTCACCGAGGTCGGTAATGATATCGGAGGGGCCGCGCAGACTGTCGTTGGGGTCCAGCACCATCATGGCGTTGCCGAAGGTCGTCACCGGTTCGCTCAGGCTGGCGAGGATGGCCGCGTCTTCGGCCGGTGCGCCGGCTACGCCGAGCGGGTCGACCAGGCGGTGGCAGAGATTGCATTGCACGCCCTCGCGGTCGGCGGCCGTGACTTCCGAGCCGTCCTCGGGTGTTGAGCGTCCTTCCAGCCAGGCCTTGGGTACGTGACAGCGCAAGCAGGTCTCGCCGCTATGGTCGGCGTCCTGGTTGGCGATGGCGATGGCGGCCCAGGTAAGTGGATCGCGGGCCGATTGTGCCATCATCGAGCCGGCCCAATTCGCGTAGGGTTCGACCGCGTCGTGGCCATAATCTGAGTGGCAATTGGTGCACGCATCCGGTGCCGCAATCTCCGCGTTCAGCGAGAGCGGCTGCGTGCCGGGCAGTCGAAAATCTTCCGCGGTGGTGGGGATAGGGGCCGCGCTGATTTCGGCGACGGTCAGGAGAAAGAAGCCGAGAGCGGCCAGCGCCGCACGCCGCACGGTGGTGCCTGAAGGTGTGGTCATGAAAACTCGTTGAGCGGACGTGTCGGGGCAGAGTGCTGCCCCGACACGTCCGGAAAGTCAGAAGAGGATCGGGCCGTCGACGAAGGCCCCGACTGCGGAGGGCAAGGTTGCCGGATCCGGACAGGTCGTTAGCAAGCCGCCCGGCTGGCTTCCCAGGATGGGCTGTGCCGTGGCATTGTCGAACCAGCCGCTACTGAAGGTCCGTGCGCCAAGCGGCAGATGCAGGACGTGCCCCTCGGTTCCGGGAGGAGCACCGGAATGTGCATTATAGCCATTATTGGTCAGTGAGTTGTTGCGCAGGCAATGGCCCTCGAGCGCCTGCGGATCACTGACCGGGTCAAAGCTGCCGGGGGCGACAAACACATTCACCGTCTCCTGGTCGATGGCGAGGAAGCCCCAGGTCTTGTTGTCGCGGATCACGTTGTGCCGGTATGTGCTGAAACGGTCCGAGAGTAGCATCAGGCCGGTTCCGGGAACCGCCGCGCAGATGGCGGCCTGACCTGTCGGGTCGTGGCAATTATTCGGGTCGACGTTGTTGTCGGCCACGTAATTGTGGTGGATATCGTGGTGCTTGGAGATCTGCAGGGCCGGGCCGGGAAGCTTGAAGATCAGCAAGCCGGCGGTATTGCCGGTGGCGATATTGTTATGCACATCGCAATAGCCGGAGTTCTCGATTTCAATGCCGGCCGGGTTGTTGAGCGCCGAATTGAAGCGCACCTCGCAGTCGACCGTCTGGCCGACGTAATGGCCGGCGTCGCGGGTATTGTCGACATCCGAGGTCTCAAGCAGGACGTTGGTGCTGCGGACCGGGTAGACGCCGTAGACCGATACGTTGCCGCCGTTGGCGTAGATATCGCGTATCAGGAGGTTGTTGGCATTGGAGATGAAGATGCCGTTCTCGTCCCAAGGGTTCTCGTCCGAACCAAAGGCGAGGGATTGGAAGACCAGATTCTCCAATGGCGGCTGGCCGTTTGGCGAGGTCGCATTGAAGCCGTTGGTCTCTGTGCCGCCGGCGGGGGGCAGGAAGAGAGGGCGGTCGTCCTCGGCCGAACCGCAGCCGACAAAGGAGAGGTCTCCCGAGGTGATGACGGTGGCCTGTTCGTAGGTGCCCTTGCGCAGCAGGAACTTGCTGCCGGCAGCGGCGGAATCGACCGCGGCCTGCACGGAATCGCTCGGCGAGAGTACGATTGCGGATTCGGCGTAGGCGATGGTCGCGACGTCGACGCCGTAGGCGTAGGACTCACCGATGGCGCAGCTGTAGAGGTCGGCGACTGTCTGCGAACCCGAGCAGGCCGGGAGGCTCTCGATCAGGCCGGCTGTCTCGACCACATCGCAGTCTTTGGCGATCTTGAATTCCGCCTTGTCGAATATTTTCAGTAGTTTCTCGGCGGTCTTTTCATCGCTCGGTGCGGTATAGACGCCGCCTGTGACCGTGCCGAAGCAGACCGGGCCGAGGTCGTCTATGCTGCCAGATTTCAGCTGCTTGTCGAGGCAGCGAGCGATCGTTTTCACGGTGCCTGTGGCCACCTTGGTGCCCTCGCTGCTCACGCGCCTGATGCATTTGGCACGATCCTTCGAGTCGATGCCGAGGTCGGTTACGATGCCCTGATTGTTGCCGGCTACGACCTCGCCGATGGCATGCGCCTGGCCGAGGAAGCAGCTCGCGGCTGCCTCGCCGTCGCCATAGAAGGGTGCTGCGGTCCAGAGGTTGGGCAAGGCGCCCTCGTCGACCAGGCTGGCCGCGCAATCTTTATCAATCAATTCGACCGTTTTTGCGAAGGCCTTGTCGAGCTTTTCCTCGTCTTTGGCGGTCAGGCAATCCTGCGGGGCGACCTTCTTGCTCGCCCAGCATTTCGCCTGGGCCTTGATGATGCGCTTGAGGTACTTGCCGGTCTCTCTCGCAATGCGCTTCTGGCATTTCAGGGCCGCCTTGCTGAGCGGCGAGCTGGCCTGCACCGAGGGCGCCGCGATATCGGCGTTCCAGTCAAAGGCGGCTTCCGAGGTGGCGGGCGCGGCCATGAGCACGGCGGTCGCGAGCGCGAGCGTACGAATCGAGGTGTGTGGGCGAGACATGTGGTTCCTCCTGCAGAAACAGATTGTGGCTATTCTCAAGGGCGAAACCCGAAGGGGTACCCTTGCTACAGCTTTCGCACAGTCAACAAGCGTTAGTCAATACGGTGTTTTCACTCCGCGGGCCGAATGGGAGTGATTTCCGGCCAATGGCTCAAGGCGGTTCGCTAGCGGGGCTTCAGGGCGTCTTGCCGGCCGCTGTGGTGCCGAATGCGCGGCGCAGGTTCTGGGCGGCGCGGCCGACCGCCAGTTGCGCCTTGGGCAGGACGTCGTGCATGCCGAAGAACCCGTGCACCACGCCGTCGTAGCGCACGAGATCGCATTCGACGCCGGCTGCCTTGAGGCGTTCCGCATAGGCTTCGCCCTCGTCGCGCAGCGGCTCGTACTCGGCCGTCA
>JAYGCM010000083.1:0-39324 GCA_046583355.1 Deltaproteobacteria bacterium | reverse complement strand
CGAAGCGGCCGGAGGGGCCGTCGTCGGCGTGAGCAATGACTCCCGAGACTCACACGAGCGCTTCAAAGCGCAGCATCGGCTGAATTTCCCGCTACTCACGGATCCAGAAGGGACTCTGGCGAAGGCCTATGGCGTGGCTCGGCTCACCGGCATTCTCGGTGGGGCCCTCAGCAAATGGATCCCGCCACGTCGCGTGACCTTCGTCATCGATCGTCTCGGCATCGTGCGCCGGGTGATCGAGAGCGAGTTCCACATGGACGATCACGTCGACGGCGCGGTAGCCGCGTTGCGTGAACTCAGCTCCTGACATCGGGCCTGAATGCGGGCATTGTCTTTGTCTCGTTCAGCAGGTGCAATTAACCCGGGAAGACCGAGATTATACGAATGCGCGAAAGGTCGCGCTTGGGCACCCGCCGCAGGCTCCTCTTGGCACTCGCGGCAACTTCGATCTCATAGCCGGCCACGGCTCTTGAGTTGCACGTGTCAGCCGCGGCGCGTCTCGACAGTTTTCGTAGGGTGAGCGAAGATGTGGACGGCGAGCGCGATCCGTAATGAGTCTTGCAGCCCGGAGCCAAAGCTCGCACGCCACGCTCGACGTGGTTCGTATCGAGCGGAATCCGGGCGTCGTCGAGAAAAAGGATCAGCCCCGGCCAGAGGTTTTGTGTGTACTTGATCGCGCGTTGCATCTGACGTTCCTGGCGGGCTGCGGCTGACACGTACATGCAACTCGCCCAGGGAATCGCTGCGATCCTTCCCCGACGCCCAAACCAGGAGGTAGCCGCCCGCGGGGATCGAGACGCTCGGCAGTACCCATTGGGGCTTGTCCTCTTCATTGTCGGTCAAGTAGTATCCCGCGACATCGACAGCGGCCGCGACCTCGTTGTGGATCTCCATCCAGTCGGAGAACTCGAGGTCCTCATCCGCGATTGTCGTATTGTTGCTCGCCAGGAATTCGGTGAGATAAAGAGCCTGCGCCGGGAGCGCGCCCCCAGCTACGGTAGCTGCGCTCAGGAGCACGGTTAGTCCAAGAGTAGAGGCCCGCACGGAGGCCCGACCGTAGCGCCGCATTGCCCACGCTACGTCGTCGAACCCACCGCGATCCAACACGCGGGCGAGGAGCAATCCCCGGTCGCGGCCCGCATGCAGTTCTCGCGTATCGTACTCCTGCAGCAAGCGCTGCAGTCGGCGCGGTACGCGCTGCCCCGCCACCCAAGCTTCATTTGAGGAATCCATGTCCACGAGACCATTCCTATCACAAAAGAACGTCGAGGTTCCCTAAAGGTCCGGGGCGGGTGCGTGAACCAGCAAAGAACGGAACCTGTCGGAGCCAACAAGTCGAGGCGATCCAGATCTTCGATCAGGGGCTCGCGAGCGCGTTTCGGCGCTCGCGGCAGGCCCCGTGACGACCATGAAGCAGGAGCAACCCGTCTGCGTCAGTGGAAGAACTGGGCGAGCACCCGGCGCCAATCGGCGGCGCCGTTGGCCTCGATGAAGGCGCGGCGCAGGGCGTCTCGCTCGGGGTGGGTCTCGGCGAGGTGAATCGATTGCTTGCGCATCAGAATCGAGGCGCGGCGCTCGCCGAGAAGGCGGGCGCGCATCTCGAATTGCTCGAGCAGGACATCGCCCTGTTCGGCCAGTGGCGGCATTGTCGGCGCACGGCCTTGGAGAAGTTCGTGGGCCTGGCGGAAAATCCACGGGTTGGCGATCGCGCCACGCGCCACGGCTACGGCCTGTACGCCGCAGAGTTGCAGCATCGAGAAGATATCCTCGGCCGTCTCGATATCGCCCGAGCCGAAAATCAGACGTTCGGGATGACGACCCACCAGGTCGGCCAGCGCCGACCACGAACCGGGACCGCGGTAGCGTTGCGTGACGGTACGCGAATGCACCGTCGTCCAAGCATAGCCCTCGTTGCCGGCGGCCGCGAAGATCTCTTCGAACGCGTCGGCCATCTCTGCCGAATCATCCCAGCCGCGGCGTAGCTTGACGCTGCACGGCACGCCTGCGGGAACGGCGGCGCGCACCGCGCGCAGGACCTCGATGGCGCGCGTCGGACGCGAGAGCAGGTTGCCGCCGCGCTCGCGGCGCTTCACCAGCTTTGACGGGCAAGCCAGGTTTACATCGACGACGGCAAAGCCCATTTCGGCGAGCACGGCCGCGGCACGACCCATTTCGGCCGGATCGCTACCGACGACCTGACCCGAAAGCGGCCGATCGCCGGGCCCCCCGCGCTCGGGGTGCTCGGCCGCGCGGATCTTCGGCGAGGTGAGCAGATGGTGGTCGAGGATCGATTCGGTGACGCAGAAGGGAGCTCCCAAGCGTCGCGCCGTATGGCGCATGGCGTGGTCGGAATAGCCGGCGAGTCCAGCCAGAAAAAACGGCTGATCGAATTCCGGCACCAGCGCCGCGATGCGCGCGTCGGCGCGGAAGCCGGCGGCAAATTGGCGCGCTGCTGCGCCGCTGCGCTGCTCGCGCAGATCAGACGCTGGCGGCGAGTTCATTCCAGGACACTGGTATAGGGCGCGCACGAACGGCGCTGGCGCACGAAGGCCTCGGCCTCCCGCAAGGCCATCCCACAATGCCGGTTCAGGTAGGCAATGACGACGGTCGGCGCGCGGTTGTAGCCCGCGTTGCAATGCACCAGCACGGCATCGCCGCGCGCCCGCATGATGTGCATCTGTTTGACCACACGGTCGATATTGCGCCGGACGTCCGCGAGGTCGTTGTCGGTGATCGGGATACGCAGGAAATCGATTCCAGCGGCGGCATACGCGGCTTCGAGATCGGCTCCGACGAGACTCTTGGCGAGCAGATCCCAATCATCCTGCAAGGAGAGCACCGCCTGCACGCCATGCTCCTCGTGCAGCCACCCCGCATCGACCGCGCGCGGATACGAGGCGATGAGAATCTCGCCGGGAATGATGACCGAGACGCTCGGCCGCCCACCGGGACGGATGAAGGGATGTTGCAGCTCGGAGGACACGCGCTGCCCTCATAACATAGGTGCTGGCGGTGCCCGACGTTGCATCCGAGCGCCTCAATTGCGAACTCTTTGGATCAATTGGCATGGCCAGTGTCGGATTCCCCGGCACCGCCCTGCGCAACGGAGGTTCTGATGGCAAAGAGGCAAGAAGCCGCAATCGTGGCCACAGCCCGTACGGGTCTGGCAAAATCGTTCCGGGGATCGTTCAACATGACTCGCCCCGACGACTTGATGGCTCGCTGCGTCGAGAACGTCGTTGCGAAGACGCCGCAGCTCGACCCCGCCGAGATCGACGATGTCGTCGTCGGCACCGGCTTTCCCGAAGGCCCCCAGGGCTTCAATGTCGGCCGTAACGTCGCCGTGCTGGCCGGCCTGCCGATGGCCGTGCCGGGTTCGACCGTCAGCCGCTTCTGCTCGTCGGGCCTCAACGCCGTCGCCGTCGCCGCCCATATGGTCGAGAACGAAGGCGCCACAGCCGTCATTGGTGGTGGTTGCGAGTCGATCACCATGCTGCAGAACGACCTGAACCAGAAGAACCTCTTCAACCCCTGGATTCTGGACCATAAAAAGGACGTCTACATGCCCATGGGGCTGACGGCCGAGAACGTCGCCCAACGCTACGGCGTCACCCGCGACACGCAGGACCAGCTGGCCTACGAGTCGCAGATGCGTACCGCCGCCTTCCAGGACTCCGGCAAGATCGCCGATGAGCTGATCCCCCTCACGGTCACCGCCCAGGTCAAGAACAAGGAGACCGGCGAGGTCACGGAGAAGGAAGTCACCATCGACACCGATGAGTGCAACCGTCCGGGAACGACGCGCGAAGCATTGGCCGGCCTCAAAGGTGCCTTCGACCCCGAAAAGGGCACCGTCACCGCGGGCAACTCTTCGCAATTCTCCGATGGCGCTGCGGCCCAGCTGATCATGTCGGCCGAGAAGGCCCAGGCCGCCGGCATCGAGATCCTCGGCTTCTTCCGCGGCTGCGTCTTTGCCGGCTGCGAGCCCGACGAGATGGGCATCGGCCCGGTCTACGCGATCCCCAAGCTGCTTGAGCGCAACGGCCTCAAGGTCGATGATATCGACCTCTGGGAACTCAACGAGGCGTTTGCTTCGCAGGCCGCCTATTGCCGCGACAAGCTTGAGATCGACCCCGAGAAGTACAACGTCAACGGTGGCTCGATCTCGATTGGCCATCCCTACGGCATGACCGGCTCGCGTATGGTCGGCACGCTGATTCTCGAGCTGCGCCGGCGCAAGAAAAAATGGGGCGTCGTGACGATGTGCGTCGGTGGCGGCATGGGCGCTGCTGGGCTCTTCGAAGCCAACATTTAGTGGCAAAAAAGCAGTATTGGCTCGTCAAGCAGGAGCCGCACGCCTACCCATGGTCTCAGCTGGTCATCGACGGCGAGACCATGTGGGACGGTGTGCGCAACTACCAGGCGCGCAACAACCTCAAAGCCATGAAGAAGGGCGATTTCGTCCTCTACTACCACTCGATCAAAGGTTGTGAGGTGGTCGGAACCTGCGAGGTCGTGCGCGAGCATTACCCCGACCCGACCACCGAGGACGACCGCTGGGTCGTCGTCGACCTGGCCGCACGTAAAAGCCTCAAACACCCGGTGACCTTGCAAGCGATCAAGGCCGACCCGGAACTCGCCGAAATCCCCTTGGTCAAGCAATCGCGCCTGAGCGTGATGCCGCTGGACAAAAGCGCTTATGACCACATCCTGAAGATGGGCCGCTGAAGTCGGGGCCTCGCTGCGCACTCCCCTTGGGAGTACGCAGCGAGCCTTGCCGGCTTGTTATTTCTTTGCGGCAGCCTCGCGGAGGCGGTGCTCGCTCAAACCCATCAGGTCGTTGAAGTTGCTGAACTCGTAGAGCGACTCGACGACCTTCTCGGTCGTGCCATCCATAAGAAGAGTCTCGTAGATTCCCTCAACCGCCTTGGCCTGCGCGAGAATCGCCGCGACCGGGTAGACGATCAGATCGAAGCCACGCTGGTGCAATTCACGCGGTGTCAGAATCGGCGTCTGGCCGAACTCCACCATATTGGCGATCTTCGGGCCGGGAACGCCGATCGCGATGGCATCGAACTCGGCGATCGAGCGCGGTGCCTCGACGAAGACGGCATCCACACCGAGGTCGAGCGCCGCACGCCCACGGCGAATCGCCTCCTCGAGGCCCAGCGGCGCACGCGCATCGGTACGCGCCACCACAAAAAGGTCGGTCGACGGACGCAGAGCAAGAACGGCACGCAATTTCGCCAGCCACTCCTGACGCGGCACGACCTCCTTATCGCGCATATGACCGCAACGCTTGGGCCAGGCCTGGTCTTCCAGAAACAGACCTGCGGCGCCGGCCTGCGCGTAGAGCTCGGCCGTCCGAACGGCATTGGGCACCCCGCCATAACCCGTATCGGCATCGACCAGGACCGGCGCCTCGACATGCCGGCAGAGCCGGCGGGCGGCATCGGCCATCTCGTGCTGGCCGAGCAGCCCGATATCCGGCTCGCCCAGAAGCGAGGCGGCGACCGCGTAGCCGCCCATGAAGGTCAGGGGTAAACCAGAGCGATTCACGAGCCGCGCCGAGACGCCGTCGTAGAAACCGCCCATCATGATGGGCTGGTCTTTTTTCAGCAGGGCGCGGACGCGCTCGGCCCCGCTTAGCGGCGGCGCGGGCTGCCCCTGGGGAAGCGAAAGCTGTTCCGACATGCCCCGTACCAACCCGAACGCCCCCTGCTCAGCAAGTGGAGCCTGGCCGGGCCTCTGGAAATGCGGCCGCCACTTGCGGCGCGACCGTTGCACTTTTCGACCGGGCCTCTACTCACAAAGACATGCCCACTCATGATCCTGCGCCCTTCGTCTTCCTCGACCGTGACGGCACGCTGGTCGAAGAGGTGAATTACGGCCACAAACTCGAAGATTATGCGCTGATTCCGGGTGCCATCGAATCGCTCCACCGCCTGCGCGATGCCGGCTTCCGCTTTGCGATCGTGACCAACCAAAGCGGCCTGGGCCGCGGCATCTTCGGCCTGGAGGACTACGAAATCTTCCACGGCCGCCTGCTCGACGACCTCCAGGCGGCCGATATCGAGATCGTCACGACCTTCATGTGCCCGCACGCACCGGATACGGATTGCCTATGCCGCAAACCCCTGCCCACCTCACTCTTTCGCGCACGCGACGAATACGGCGCTGACCTCGCCCGCTCCTGGATGCTCGGCGACCATGTGAAGGATGTCGCCACGGCCGCCGCTGCCGGCTGCCGCGGCATCCTGCTGCGCACCGGCCACGGCGAAGAAGAGGCCCTGAAACTCGGCGACACGCCCTGCGAAGCCGTGCTCGCCGATATCACGGCCGCCGCGGACTTCATCCTCGATTCTCAGACGGAACGCGTGGGCGACGAGTAGAGACTCAGCAGAAAAACCAGCCGCATCGGGCAGCGCCCCACGAATTCAAGACATCTTGCGCAGAGGCCGAGGAAGGTAAAGAATGCCTCCGCTTCCTTCGCTCATTGCGGTGGACGCCTTCCCCCCTCATTCCGTGAGCATTTTCCAGCAGAATTCCCTGCCTCGAAGCCTTCCCGGGCTCGACCGGCAAGATGGCATCCGCCTGGCAGTGCTGCTCGGGTTCTTTCTCGCGAGCCGCATCCTTTGGGTCGAGGCGAATCTCGCCGCGGCGGTCTATTGGGAAGAAGATTTTCGCTGGGTCGTCGTGCACGAGATCCTCGGCGGCCCGCTGCGCCCGATTTTCGACTATCAGGCCGACCATTATCAGGGCGGTTCGCTGGTGCTCACCCTGCTTGCTGCCGGCTTCACCTGGATCTTCGGCGTGAGCGCTCTTTCGTACAAGATGGCTGCCATCTCATGTTCGACGGGTACGCTGGCCCTTCTTTATCTCGTCGGGCGCAAGGCCTATGGGCGGCGCACGGCGCTCCTGGCCTCGCTTGCCTATATCGCAGGGCCGCCGCTGGTTGCGTATTGGGGACTCGTCGTCATGGGCAGCCACGGCGAGTCGCTGCTCTTCTCGCTGGGCATGTTGTTGCTCTTCCACCGGCTGCTCACCGCCGCGGGGCGCACCCCGGGAACCTGGTTCGGTTTCGGTCTGGTCGGCGGGCTCGGCCTCTGGTTCTGCCCGACCGCCGGCATCACTCTCGGGGCATGCGGGCTCACCTGGCTCGTTTTGGCGGGATTGCCGCGCATGCGCGAGTTCGCTGCGGCCTGCGGCGGCGCCCTGCTCGGCCTCCTACCCTGGCTCGGATACAATCTACAATACGGTTTTCCCGGACTCGACCGCATCCTCGAGATGTTCGGCTACTTGGAGCCCATCGACCCGTGGATCGAGATGAGCGCAGGCCAGAAGGCTTGGAATCTGGTCTCGACAGATTGGCTGGAAGGCCTCGTCACGCCCTGGCTTGAGCCACTCCCCCCCGTTCTCGCGGGATTTCTGCAACTCGGCTACGGACTGCCCTTCGCACTCGGACTCATCCTCTTCGCCGCGCGCCTCATCCGCGGCAACCCGACGCTGCGCCGCCGCGAATTGGTTTATGCAATTTACGGAGTCGCCTTCCTCGGCGTTTTCCTCGGCACGAGCTTTGTCATCGCGTTCAAGGAAGGTCCGGTCTCCTACCGCTTCTTCCTCCCCGGCGCGGTCATTCTCTCGCTGCCGGTCGCTGAATCCGCAGCCCGCGCTTTCGTATCGCGACGCATGCTGGCCGCCGGCTGTATCGCCTTGCTCCTGTTTTCGTCAGCGGGCGCGACCGTATTCGGTGCCACGCGCGATATGTCGCGCAAGCGGCCCCTCTCCAATGATTTCGGCTACCAGGTCTGGGGCCTGCTCTCGCATCGGAAATATGAACGCACTCTCGACCGCGCGCTGGCCGAGACCCGCGTGATCCCGGAATTGCTGCCGCGCCTGATCATGGTGCGCGGCATCGCCTGGGGGGTCGCCTTTCGCTTCGAGCAAGATGGCAAACTCGAACCGCTCGAGAACGCTCTCGCACTGGCCCAGGGCGACGAGGTCCGCGCCGTACTCGGCGGCTATGAATGGACCGCCGAGCATCGACTGCGCGGCGTCGCCGGGCAAGTGATCGCCGGCGAGGCACCGCCGCAGCATCTCGACACGCTGGCACGCAACCGCTGGCTACTTGAATTCGTCGTGCGCGAGCGCAAGGAACGCGGGATTGCACCGCCACCGCGCAACTGGAAACCGCCGAAAACACTTGCGCCCGACGCGAAATGAAAGAGACATTTTCGCCGCCTCGCAAAGAGGAGTAGGCGAAGAGACCACCGATGTTCAGACTTCCAATTTGTATTGCCCTTGCGTTTTCCCTGCTCGCACCAGCCTGCGCTCCGACACCCGATCCGTCCGCGTCCGACGAGCGCGAAACCCCATCCGCCGCGACTCCGACAGCCGGGCGCATTGCCCTCTACCGGCTGACCGAGAAGCTCGTGCACGGTCGCCTGCCGCAAAACGACCTGACCTGCGCGGTCGGCTCCGAAATCCGCCCGGCGCTCGGCTGCCTGACGCAATTCCCCCTCTACTCCGGCGCGGCCCCGACACTCCAGGCCGGCGTGCGGCAGCTCACGGGACCTGTCGACGAGTTCCTGGAAGACCAGCAATTCATCATCGAGCGCTCGGCCAAAGGTGCGGGGCTGCTTGATTGGCAGCGCCTCGAACCGGAACTCGGTACGCACGGCATGACGAGCTTCACGACTACGATCGAGGCCGAGAATCCCGAACTCGTGGAACTCTGGGCGCGGCCTCTCCCCCCCGCCTACCGGCATTTCCGCACTCAGCCGCTCGCCATCCCCAGCGGCGCGCAGCTACAGGTCGGCGTTGGCCTGGTTCCGCTGGCGGTCGCCGTCGGCGCCTCGGGCGTCTCGATGCAACTCGTCGCTCGGACAAAGGATAAAGAGAAAATCTTGCTGGACACGAGGGTCCTGCCGGCCGACACGCGATGGCAGGATCATGCCATCGACCTCACGGAGTTCGCCGGCAAGAATGTGGCCTTCCATTTCGTCAGCAACCTGCTCCCCCAAGCAGCCGAAGAGGCCTTCACTGCCCCGCTCTGGGGCGCGCCAACGGTCACCGCGCCGGGCCCCGCCGACGGACCGCCGAACGTGATCCTCATCTCCCTCGATACATTACGCGCCGATTACGTCGGCGCGACGAAGGAAGGCCGGCAGCTCACCCCGAACCTCGACAAATTCCGCGCTCGCGGCGCTGTCTTCACCAATGCCATGACGACCTACCCCTCGACGACGGGCTCGCATATGAGTCTCTTCACCGGCGTCTACCCCGCGACCCACGAGACCATCCACGCGCGCAAAAAACTGCCGCCGGAAATTCCCACCATGGCGCAAGCACTCGCCCCCCTTGGCTTTGCTACGGCGGCCGTAACCGAGAACGCGATGCTCAACGCCACCTCCGGCTTCCTGCGCGGCTTCGACTCCTACAAAGAGCAAAAGGGCGACGATGTCTGGAGCACCGACGGTGCGATTCGCCAGACTTTCGACGACGGCCTCGCCTGGCTCGATACGCACGGGGAAGAGCGCTTCTTTCTCTTTCTCCATACCTATCAAGTACATTTTCCCTACACGCCGCCGAAGCGGCACAACCATTTCCGCCGGGCACTAAATCGCCAGCTGCCCGAAGACCCCTTTGAGAGACAGAAGGTCTGGGCCGAACGCGGTTATGCCGGTGAGGTTCTCTATACGGACGAAGAGGTCGGGCGCCTGCTGCGCATCCTGGATGAGCGCGGCCTGCTCGAGAATACCATTCTCATCATCACGGCAGACCACGGCGAAGAGTTCGGCGAACATGGCGAAATTGGCCATGCCCAGACCCTCTATGCCGAGGTTCTGAATATCCCGCTGAGCATTCAATTCCCCGGCCGTATCCCTGCCGGCAGCCGCATCGAGGCGCCGGTCTCGCTGGTCGATATCCTCCCGACCATCTTCGATCTGGCCGGCCTGCCGCCGCTGCATGCCGAGGGCCAATCGCTGGTGCCGCTGCTCGACGGCGGCCAACTCGCCGAGCAACGCGCCGTCTACGCACAGAATTATGGCAAACACGGCCAGCAATGGGCCGCGCGCACGGGCACTCGGAAGTTCATTTTCCAAGGCAATCAAAAAATACCCTTCGAAGTTTTCGACCTCGAAGCCGATGCCGGCGAAACCACCGCCCTCGATGGCACACATCTGGCGGCCGAAGGAACGCGCTGGATCACGCCGTATCGAGAGATCGTGATCGCAGCGATGACGCGCCGAATGGAGAAAGAGGCGGCCGAGACCGCACCCCACGAGCGCCGCCTCGACGAGGGCGTCGTGAACAAACTCCGGGCGCTGGGATATATGGACTGAGCCGCCGCTCGCGCGACTGACGTAAAACGATGTCTGCATCACCTTCCATATCGCGATCCTCGCTGCTCTTTCTGGCCCTGCTCTTCGTCGCTACGACGGCATGGACGTGGGCCAGCTGGGGGCATGTGCGCGTCGATACCGGTGGCGCTTTGCACCGGGCCGAGAAAATCTCCGAAGGGGCCGTCCTCTACCGCGATGTTCAGGTGCATTATCCACCGCTGGCGCCGTACGCGATGGGCGCGATTCTGGCCGTCTTTGGCAAGCATTTAAATGTCGTCTACGCGACCGGCCTGATCCTTCTTCTGCTGCAATCCTGCCTGCTCTGGCGAATCGGTCGATGCTTCCTCGACGAACGGGAAACCACGGTCGGCGTGGCGGCCTTCTGGCTGCTGCTGGCCTTCCAACCCGGACTCTTCAATTGGGTGCTGCCGAATGTCTTCGCAGGTACCTTCGCGAGCCTGCTCGCTACCGCCGTGGTGGCCGTGATCCTGCGCGACGTCGGTCGGCCCGAGAATGGCAACCTCATCCTGGCGAGTCTGCTTACGGGCGGCGCCGGTCTGGCCAAGCTCGAATACGGGGGCGCCGCGTTTGGCACCCTCGCCTTCTACGTGCTTGTCCTGCGGCCCGTCGCGTCGGGAAATACAGCTTCCGCCCTGCGGCGGCGCGCCGCGGATCTTCTCCGCGCCGGCTTGCCCGGCCTGGCGCTCGGACTGGCCGCCTTCGGGCTGGTTGCCCTCACGGTTCCTGTCGAGACCATCCTCTACGACAATATCTACCGCATCCGGTCGTTCTCGGATGTGCTCGACAATTATACCGCCTCCCTCTTTCCGCCGCTGCTGCCCGAATTCGGCAAGGCGGCACTGACCTACCTCGTCTTCTTCCCCCTCGCCGCGGCGATCGCTTCGCTCGGCCTTGGGTGGCTGCGGCGCGGCGGTTTCGAGACGGCCGGCGGCGTCTTCATCCTCATCCTCGCCGCGACCATCACCTATCTGGTAAGCCGCCATCTCAGCCCCGACGAGGAGCGCAGCCTCTACGTTCAATTCCAATTCACCTGGACACCGATTGCCTGGCTCGGCCTGGGCGCGGCCGCGCTGCTACTGCGCGAACGATTGGCCGGCGACAAAGTCTGGCGCGTGCTGGCCGTCCTCGGGCTCTTTTCATTTCTGGTCACCTTGCGCTGGCAATTCCGCGTCGCCTGGCCCGCCTTCTATGCGGTCTTCGGACCTTTCCTGGTGATCTGGATCGTGCGCCAGGCCTTCGCCTTTCTGGCACCGCGCGCGGCACATAGATCCGCCGCGCTGGCCTTCGTACTCGGCATTTGGATCGCGACCGGTACCGCGGTGCATGCCAGAGATTACCGCGCCCGGACTTTTGAGCTGACTTTCGACCGCGGCACAATCTTCACGACGCCGCGCGATGGCAAGCCGATGAAGCGCACGATTGACTTCCTTCGCATGCAGCTGGAACCCGGCCAATACGTCGCAGTCATCCCGGAAGAACAGCTGATCAATTTCATGGTGGACGCGACCCATCCGACCCGCGACACAGGCATCGGACCGGGCTGGCTCGCCACTCGCGACGACGAAGAACGCTTCCTGCGCGAACTCGCCGAGAAAGACACGCCTTTCGTGATTTTCAGCAACCGCCGCTACATCGAATTCAAAGTCGGTGGCCTGGATGGCTACGAGCCTTGGCTGACCAAAGAAATTTACCGCCGCTACGTGCCGGTCGCCAAAACACGCTTCTACCGGATTCTCGAGCGCAAAGACCGTGTCGATCGCCGCCGCGCCGCCGAAGCAGCAAAGGCCGCCTCATGAGCGCCGCACGCTTCGGCTGGAGGAATCCGTGGGCCCTGCTGGCGCTGGTGCTGGTCGGCTGGGCGGCCGGCTGGCTGATCACCTGGGGCCATTGGGGCTGGTTTGCGTGGGAGCCGCAGGGTTCTCTCTATGATTGGCAGGCCAAGGTCCTCTGGGAGGACGGGCGCTGGGATGTGCCCGAGAAGGTCACCCACGTCGAGACCTTCCTGGTCGGCGGCAAGGCCTTCATGTATTTCGGCCCCGGGCCCGCACTGCTGCGCTTCGTGACCTACCTCTTCGGCCCGGCCGAGCCCGGCACCTGGAGTCGCCCGCTGGTCTGCCTGGGCATCCTCGGCACGCTTTTCGTGGTGCTCTCGCTCGTGCAATGGATCAGCCGCGTACGCCTACAGGAAGGAACCATGCCACGCCTGCGTCCTGGCTGGATCGGCGCCTTGCTGCTCCTCCTCGGCTTCGGCTCCACGCTTCCCTTTCTCGCCTCGCGCGCGTTTGTCTACCACGAGGCCATCCTCATGGGCGGGCTTGCCGCGCTGGCCTCCTACGCGGCGCTCGCGGCCTACCTGCGCGACCCCTCACCCGCCTCGCTGGTCGCCAGCGGCGGCTTCGGCATTCTTGCGATTATCACCCGCGCCTCGGTTGGTGGCGGCCCGGCCATTGCGCTCGGCGCTGTCGCGGGACTGCTGCTCGTCTTGCCTCTGCTGCGGGGACGTCTGCTCGACGTGGCCGGCTGGCTCGGCATCCACAGACGGGCCGATGCCACCCGCGACGGCCTGCTGGCGCTGGCCATGGTCGCCCTGATCCTCGGCTCATTCGGCTTCGTCAATTATCAGAAATTCGGCACCGCTCTCGAAGGTGTGCCATTGCGCTATCATGTGAGCTACCAGGAAGAAGGTCGTCTCGAGAGAGTCGGCGGGACCCTGCTCCACCTGCGCAATGTGCCGCGCAACCTCTACACCTACCTGCACCCCGGACATATCCTCTTCGACGAGAGCTTCCCCTGGGTCTACCCGACACTGGAAAGTGCCATTCCTCTGCCGGCCGCGGAAGTGGAACCTCCGCCAGGGCTGGGGCGCCCCTCGCGCCGGATCCGCATCTACCCGAAACCAGAGTGGGTCGCCCGCAGCGCCTTTCCCGGCACCTGGGCGGATTTCGTGGAACGCTATGCGAGCGTCACGGCTGTCATGCCGGCAATCCTTCTGCTCGGGTGGATCGGCTTCCTCAGCCTGCTGCGCGGTGCCGGCGGCGTCGGCCCCTACCTGCGCCTGCCCATGCTGGGCGCGCTGGCCGGCTCCTTTCCCTTCCTGATGTCGGTCGGCGTCAGCCATCGTTTCCTGCACGATGCCTACCCGGCCGCGGCGATCGCCTGCACGCTGGGCCTCTTCGCGATCGCCTCGGCCCGGCCCGGCATGGCGAAAAAGTCCCTGGTCGTCTTGCTCATCCTGCTCGGTCTCTGGAGCGCCGGAGCCAATAGCGCGCTGGCGATCAGCTACCAGCGTATCTTCTCCTGGGGAACACCCTTCTTTCTCAAAACAAAATTCAACAAAGAGCAATTCGCCATCGACCAAAAGGTAGGACGGCTGCTCGGCTACGAGGCGAAGGATAGCTGGACCATCGGCCGGGCCACTTCCGGCAGGAAGCCCTGACCAGCACGGACGCGCCGGCCCTCAGAAATCGAGAACCGTGCGGACGCCTTTGCCCGCACGCAGGTCGTCGCAGGCTTGGTTGATCTCTTCGAGCGGACGGCGGTTGGTAATCAGCGCCTCGAGATCGAGCCGTCCTGCCTTCCAAAGCTCCAGGTAGCGCGGGATATCGCGCAAGGAGTTGGCGTCACCAAGTACCGTCGAGAGTATCTTCTTGCCTGTGATCACCAACAGGGCCGGCAGGATGGTGAAGGTCTCATCCAGCGGCGGAGCACCGACGCAGACCAGCGTGCCCCCGTTGCGCACGGCGTTCAGACCAGCATCGAGCAAAGCACTCTTGCCAGCAGTCTCGAAGGCGAAATCGACGCCGACGCCGTTGAGCGCCTGAGCCAGCGCGACCACATCGTCTGTAGCTGGGTCGAGAAGGTCGGTCGCGCCCATTGCCAACGCGGCCTCACGGCGGCTGGCTACCGGGTCGGATGCCAGAATGCGCGAAGCTCCCGCGAGTCGGGCGCCCTGCACCGCCGAGAGTCCCACGCCGCCAAGGCCCAAAATCAGGACGGTATCGCCCGGCCCGACCTTGGCCGTGTTGAGCACGGCGCCGGTTCCGGTCTGCACGGCGCAGCCGATCACGCAGGCGATATGCAACGGAATATCGGCCGCGATCTTCACCGCGCCGGTCTCCAGCGTGATCACCTGCTCGGCGAATGCGCCGACACCGACGCCGCGATAGACCGGCTCTCCGCCCATTGAGAGCGGCGTTGTGCCGTCCGGAAGCAGGCCGGTCGAGATCGAGCTCGAGTTCACGCAATTGCTCGCCTCGCCGCGCACGCACCAATAACATTTGCCGCACGAGGGCGTGGGCGTAAGCACCACCGGGTCGCCCGGCACAACCGAGGTCACGCCCGGGCCGACCTCGGCCACGATGCCGGCGGCCTCGTGACCCAGCACAACCGGCACAAGGCCCGGAAATACACCATCGATCAGGCTGAGGTCGGAATGACATAGCCCGCAATGCTTCACGTCAACCAAGACCTGGCCCGCCTTGGGCGCCTCGATCTCGACATCATCACGAATAACGACGGGCTTCCCCGCCTCCTGAAGTACGGCGGCTCGCATAGTTTTCCTCCCTGGCCGGAAAACCCGGCTCCGACCCACTCAACCCTGCACGATGGCGACGCGCCAGTTGACGCGGCACTGGCTGGCGCAATACTACTTGCAAGTAGTGGGCACCCGCCCACGTCGCGCAGAAAGAGGAGAACCCCTATGGCGAGCTTCGATACAATTCTTGAGCACGGTACCATTGTCGACGGCACAGGCGCCGCGCGCCAGACAGGAGCTATCGGCATTCGCGACGGTCAGATCGCGGCCATGGGCGACCTGCACGCCGACTCGGCCGAGCGCCGTATCGATGCCACGGGGAAAATCGTCGCACCCGGGTTCATCGACATCCATACGCATTACGATGCGCAAGTCTTTTGGGACCCCGCGCTCACGCCCTCGTCGAATCATGGCGTAACCACGATCGTCGGCGGCAATTGCGGCTTCTCGATTGCCCCGCTCATTCCGGCGGCGGGCGACTATCTGCAGCGGATGCTGGCGCGCGTCGAAGGGATGCCGCTTGCAGCTTTGCAAAAGGGAGTCCCGTGGAATTGGACCAGCTTCGCTGATTACCTGAGCCGCTTCGAGGAGAGCCTGGTGATCAATGCGGGCTTTCTCGTCGGCCATTCGGCGCTGCGGCGTGTCGTGATGGGCGAGGATGCCGTCGGCAAGGAAGCCAGCGACGAGCAGTTGGAGGCGATGGTGCGGCTGCTGCACGAGTCGATCGAAGGCGGCGGCCTGGGCTTCTCGTCATCGGTCGCGCCGACCCATAATGACGGCGACGGCCAACCCGTGCCCTCGCGCCACGCCAGCAACACAGAACTCATCGAACTCGCCGGTGCCATCCGCGACCACGAAGGCACCAGCCTGGAGTTTCTGCCCGGCGTTGGTGCATTCACGGACGACGAGATGAACCTGATGGTCGATCTCTCCTGCGCGGCCAAGCGCGCGCTGAACTGGAATGTTCTAGCAGTAAATTCCTACCAGCCCGAGCATGCCGAGAGACAGCTCGCGGCCTCGGACCTCGCCCGCGAACGCGGCGGCCGCATCCTCGCCTTGACACTCCCGCAGGTGATGACCCTACGCCTCAATTTCGTCAGCGGCTTCATCTTCGACGCGCTGCCCGGATTCGCGCCGATTCTCGCCCTGCCGCATGAAGAAAAGAAGAAAAAACTGGCCGACCCAGAGGTCCGGGCCGAACTCGACCGCCGCGCCAACTCACCCGAAGCCGGCGCGATGGGCTTCTTCGCCAATTGGTCCGGCCACCGCGTCGACGAGACCTTCAGCGAGGAGACCCGGCGCTTCGAGGGCCGCAGCATTGGCGAAATCGCCAAGGATCTCGGCAAATCTCCGTTTGATACGATGATGGATATCGTCGTCGCCGACGACCTCAGAACCTCTTTCAAGCCCGATATGGCCGGCGATGACGATGCGAGCTGGAAGCTGCGAGCCGAGGTCTGGAAGGACGAGCGCACGGTGATCGGCGCCTCCGATGCAGGTGCTCATCTCGACATGATCGACACCTTCGCCGTCTCCACCATGCTGCTCGGCCCCGCCGTGCGCGAGCGCCAGTTGATGAGTCTCGAAGAAGGCGTACACCAGCTCACGCAAATCCCCGCCGAGCTCTATGGCCTTGAAGGTCGGGGCCGGCTGACGGAGGGCGCGCATGCCGATCTCGTCGTCTTCGACGAGGCCGAGATCGGTGCCGGTCCGGTGCATACGCGCTACGACCTGCCAGGCGGGGCCGGCCGGCTCTATGCCGAGGCCAAAGGAATCGACCGCGTGCTGGTCGCCGGCGAAGAGATCCTCCGCGCCGGCCAACTCACCGGCAAGGCGCCGGGACGCGTCATGCGCTCCGGCCAGGATACCTGCGGCACTGCACTCTAGAGCACCGGAAATGCTCCTGGAATCGGCCGGACCGCCCGGCAGGCTCAGCGGCGGTAGTGCAGAGATTTGCGGCGGGTGAGACCGTGGAAGCCGTAGCGGGAAAGCGTCGAACCTTTGCCCGAGTCGCCCACACCCGTCCAGGGGAGTGCGGGTTCGAGGTAATCGCAGCGGTTCTGGAAGATGGTGCCGGCGTTGATCTCGGCGGCCATGCGCTCGGCGCGCGCGGCGTCTTTTGTCCAGACGCTCGCGGTCAGGCCGAAGGCCGAATCATTCATATGAGCCAGCGCTTCCTCATCGGAATCGACCACCAATACCGGCAATAGCGGGCCGAAGCTCTCCTCCTGCATGATCCTGGCATCATTCGGCACCCCATCGAGAAGCGTCGGCGGGTAGAAGCGCGGCCGCTCTTTATCGAGCGAACCGCCCGCAACCAGCATCGCTCCACGACCGAGCGCGTCCTCGACCTGCGCGTGCAAGAACGCGGGCGCACTCGGACTCGCTAGCGGGCCCATGGTGGTGGCCGGGTCCAGTGGGTCGCCGAGGCGATATTCCTGGATCAATGCCTTGGCTCGCTCGATGAATTCCGCATGCAGCGAGCGGTGAACATAAACCCGTTCGATGCCGCAACAACTTTGCCCCGCATTATAGCAGGCGCCGTCGACCAGACCGGCGACGGCCTGCTCGAGGTCGGCATCGGCGGCAACGTAGCCGGGGTCCTTGCCCCCGAGTTCCAGACCAGCGTCAATAAAGCGTTCGCCGACCGCGCGGTGGATCTCGCGCCCGCCCTCAACCGAGCCGGTAAACGCGACGTGGCCAACCCGCGGGTCGCCGATCAGCGTGGCCGATTGGTCGTGGCGCAGAACCAGGTCCTGTACAAGATTCGGCACCTCAAGGTCGCCGAAAGCGTCGCTGAAAGCACGCGCACAAAGCGGCGTACGCGCACTATGTTTGAGTAAAACCGTATTGCCGGCCAGCAGCGCCGGAACCAATACATTCACCGGAATCACCAGGGGGTAATTCCAAGCCGCGAGGTCGAAGACGACACCCAGAGGCTCGTGCGCAATCCGGAACTCGAAGCCCTCGGGTGCATCGACGATATCGGTCGCGAGCGCGGCCGGCGCATCGACAATCGAGCGCTCCGCGCGGCTGATGGCGGTGGCCACCTCGCCTTCGGCCTGGCCCAGAGGCTTGCCCATCTGCTGGGTCACGCCAAGCGCGATCTCGTCACCGGCAGCGCGGAAATTCTCGATTCCGATCTGCACATGACGGATGCGCTCCTGCAAAGGAACGCGGCGCCAGGCCGCGAAAGCCGCGGTCGCCGCGGCCAGCTTTTTCTCCACCGAGGCGGCATCGTCGTAGGGGAACTCGCCGACAATCTCGCCGTTCCAGGGATTCGTTACACGCAGGGAATCCGCCATTGATCTTACTCCGGGGTGACGTAGGCGGCCGAGATGCCGCCATCGACCATGAAAGTCGTGCCGGTGACGTAGGAAGACTCGTCACTGGCGAGGTAAAGCGCAGCCTGTGCCATCTCGGCTGCTTCACCAAAGCGGCCCATCGGCACATGGACCAGCCGACGCTGTTTCTTTTCTTCGGTATCGAGAAATTTCATCAGCAATTCGGTGCGCAGCGGGCCCGGGCAGAGTGCGTTCACGCGGATGCCCTCGCGGGCATGAATCACCGAGAGTTCCCGCGACATCGCGAGCACGGCACCCTTGGAGGCCGTGTAGGCGATCTGCGGCGTCGCCGCGCCCAGCACGGCCACAAACGAGGCCGTATTGATGATCGAACCGCTACCGGCACGGCGCATCGCGGGAATTCCGTATTTGCAGCCGAAGAAAACGCCCTTCACGTTGATCGCCATGGTGCGATCGAAGACCTCTTCTTCCGTCGCCTGCGAATCATCGTCGGCCGAGTCCATGATCCCCGCGTTATTGAAGAGGATATCGAGTTTACCGAAGCGCTCCTCGGCCACCGCGACCATGGCCTCGCAATCGGCTGCCTTCGATACATCGGCGCGTTGAAACACCGCTTCGCCACCGGAGGCTTCGACATCGGCGACCGTATCGGCGCCGCCGTCCTCGTTCACATCGACACAAACAACCTTCGCCCCTTCCGAGGCAAAAAGAAGCGCCGCTTCCCGTCCGATGCCGCCCGCGGCACCGGTGATCAAAGCCACCCGGTTTTCCAATCGCATTGTGCGGGCCTAGCACACCAGAGTTCAACCGTCCCGATGGCTGCGATAGCGTGCGATCCAGGCGGCGCTGGTCGCGTCGGCCTGCACTTGCAGATCCGAGTCGGGCACGGGCACCCGCAAGGCATTCTCGATGCCAAGAAATTCCAGCACCCGATGAAGGACGGCCGCACGGTCGGTGCGGAGATCTTCATAGGTAAGTTGCAGAACCTCGCCCTCGGCGGTGGCGAAAAAGGCCTCCCACGCCGTTTCCTGGCGATCGATTTCCCGCTCCAATCGCGCAATCTGACCGCGCCTGTAGAAGACCGGCAAGGCAAAGCGCTGGTGCGATGCCCAGCGCCCGCTCTGCAATGCGCGCGCCCAGGACACCGCCTGTGCCACCCGATCCTCACGTCGCAGCCGGATCCATCGTCGCGGCGCAAGCGCGGATTCGAGACCTTCGCCGCCGCTGCCGAAAAAGCGGGCAAAATGATGTTGATGAAGCTTGAGGCCGAAGAGGCCACAAGCCGAGGTACGACGCTCGCGCACGCGCTCGATATGCCCGTGCAGGCGCGCCTCGCTCCAGCGGCCGCGGCCGGCCAGAGCGATGGCCGGGCCGACCAATAGGCGGTTGCGGAAGCGGGTGGTTGCGTCGCGGCCCAGCCGCACCTCCCAATCCCGGATCTGCATCGGGTTCAGGTACTCCTTGGGAGCACCCACCAATCCAGTATCCCAGAGCAGACGACAAAGCAGCGTGCTGCCAGTACGCGGCGTTGAGGCAACTATATAAGTGGAGGACTCCCCCGCAAAGGGCGGCAGGTCCCAGCCGGGGCCATTGCGCGGATCCAGAAGGCCCGCGACTGGCCCGCCGCCAGGCCTCAGATCCGCTCGAAATAGCGTTGGCGTTCCCAATCGCTGACCGCGGCGTGGTGGGCCGCCTCTTCGACGCGGAAGAAATGCGTATAATGGTCGACCACTTGGTCGCCAAAGGCCTCGCGCACGAAGTCGCTCTGGGTGAAGCGATCGGTCGCGTCACGCAAGCTCATCGGCACCTCGGGCAACTCGGTGGCCGCATAGACATCGCCCTCGAAGGGTGCCTCGGGCGCAAGCCCACGGCGCAAGCCGTCGAGCCCGGAGGCAATGGCGGCGGCGAAGACCAGGTAGGGGTTCACATCGGCCCCCGGAATTCGGCACTCGACGCGAAGAGATTGGTCCGCCCCGACGACACGAAAACCCGCCGTGCGATTATCCTGACTCCAAGCGATACGGGTCAGCGACCACGAGCCCGGCTGGTAGCGTTTGTAGGAGTTCACGGTCGGAGCGTAGAAAGCCATCATCTCCGCAGCATGCGCCTGCCAGCCCGCGAGAAACGAACCGAAGGCAGCCGATCCGCGTACCTTGCCGAAGGCCTCGTCGCCGGCAAAGGCATTCACACCATCACGCCAGAGGCTCATATGGACATGGCAGCTGGAGCCGGCCTGCTCGGCTGCAAATTTTGCCATGAAGGTGACGCTCATCTCGAGCTGATCGGCGATCTCGCGCACGCATTGTTTGAGCACGATATGGCGATCGGCCATCGTCAGCGCCTCCGCGTAGCGGATATTCAGTTCATGCTGGCCGAGGCCCCACTCCCCTTTGGTTGTCTCCACCGGCACGCCGGAGCGCCGCAGATGCCGACGCGCCTCCGCGTTGAGCTTCTCGACCCGCGAGCCCTGGAAAATATGGTAATCTTCAAGATACCAGCCAGCAGCTTGCAGATTCTGGAAGTTACTCTCCGTGGCCGCGCGGTAGCTCGTCTCGAAGATGAAATATTCGAGCTCGGAGGCGGCCAATACATCAAAGCCGAGCTCCTTGGCCGCCGCGAGTTGGCGGCGCAGGATCTGGCGCGGCGAGACCGCCACGGGCTCGTGCGTGGTAACGTCGTGGACATCACAAAAAATCATCGCCGTGCGGTCGAGCCACGAACAGAGCCGCAGCGTGTCCATATCGGGCACGAGATGAACGTCGCCGTAACCACGCTCCCAGTTAGCGAACGCGTAGCCAGGTACCGGCTCCATCTCCATATCGGCCGCGAGGAGGTAATCGCAGCTATGCGTACCTGCCTTGGCGACATCCGTGAGAAAATACTCAGCGTCGCAACGCTTGCCCATCAGGCGGCCGTAAAGGTCGGTGAATCCGACGATGACGGTATCGACTTCTTCGGTAAGGACGAGCTCTTCGAGATCCTGCAGATTCATATTCTCTCCCGTCGCTCAGCAGCCGCTAGACCTCGCGAAACTCCTTGCCCACTCCGACCAGGTGTTTCTGCGGCAGCGAGACGCCGCCCTTATCATCGCGCACGGCGCGACCAAGCACCAAGGGTGCCGCGCCGGCCTCGCGCAGCAATTCGAGGGCGCGATCGGCCTCGGCCTCGCCAATCACATAGGTGAATCCGGTACCCATATTGAAAGTGAGGTACATCTCGGCTGGCGTGAGCCCGCCACGTTCGGCAATAAGGCCCATGACGGCCGGCACCTCGTGCAGGTTCTCCAGCACGAAGCCGATGCCCTTGGTCTGGATACGCAAGAGGTTCAGCAAGCCGTCGCCCGTGATATGCGCCATAGCCTTGACGCCGACACCGGCATCGAGGAGCGCCATTGTCGGCTTGACGTAGAGCGCCGTCGGCACGAGCAACTCTTCGCCGATGCTGCGGCCGCCCAGCTCGGCCGGGCGTTCGGCAAAATCCTCTGCCCCGTAGCCCGTCGCGAGCACCTTGCGCGCCAAGGTGAAGCCATTCGAATGCAACCCCGAAGAGGGCAGCCCGATGACGATATCGCCGGGTTCGACATGTTCCCCGACAATGATGCGGTCCATCGGCACGATACCGACGGCCGTGCCGACCAGGTCGCAGCCTGCGCGACCGTCAGGCGGATGGGTCGCAAGCAGTTCGCGGACCTGCGCGATCTCGCCGCCGGGAATGCTGATCCGCGACTGGCGCGAGCCTTCGACCAAGCCGATCGCGATCTGCTCGAGGAGGTCCGGGTCCGAGTCGGGCACGGCAACGTAATCGACCATGGCGATCGGCTCCGCGCCGACGCAGAGCAGATCGTTCACGTTCATCGCGATCAGGTCGATGCCGACGGTATCGTATTTCCGCAGCGCATGCGCGACCAGCAGCTTGGTCCCTACTCCATCAGTGCCGATCGCCAGCCCTTGCCCCGTACCGAGGTCGAGAACATTGGCAAAAAGCCCATTCGGCAACACCGGTTTGCCCTTGCGCGGGAACGTCGTCGTCTCGGCAAGACGCGCCACGAGTTTCCCCAGCCCCCCTTCGAGAGCCCCCACATCAACACCGGCATCGGCGTAACTCGTCACCTTTTCGCTCAAGCGATCACCCCCTCGGCGCGCAATGCATCGATTTCCGTCGCGCTCATTTTCAATACTTCCTGCAAGATCTGGCTACCATGCTCGCCGCGCAGCGGCCCTGGTGCTCGGATTTCCCCGCCCGATTCGCTCGCGAGGAAGGGGATGCCGTCAAAGACCTCCTCTTCGCCCTCGGGCGTTCTCACTCGGGGGAAATAGCCCCTTTCGAGCAGCTGTGCATCCTCGGCAAGATCGTCGCCGTCAGCCACCAGCCCGGCCGGCACCCCGACGGCCTGCAGACGCGCCTCGACAGCCGCCGCCGCCTGGCCTCGGGTCCACCTCTGCACACCAGCCTCGAGCTCCGTTCGGGCCGCGCATCTTCCGGCCAAAGTGGCGAATTTCTCCTGCTCGGCCCAGCTCTGGCCGTCGGCAGCCAGCACGGCAGCAAAAGCGGCCCACGCCGCATCCTGCAGAACCGCGATGGCGATCCAGCGGTCTTTTGCCCCCCCGTCGGCGCGGGCTTCATCGGCTGTGCGGAAAACCCCATGCGGTACAGCGCCGCCCTCCTGGCTCGTATTGGCCGGCGGCGCGACCGGGCGACCGGCGAGAAGGTCGCCGAGGCCCGGCCCGAGGAGACTCACGAGGTTGCCGTATTGGCCGACGTCCACCAGCTGGCCTTCGCCCGTGCGGTCGCGGTGGTGCAGCGCGGCAAAGGTAGCGACCGCGCCCATCAGGCCGCCCACCATATCGGACCAGGAGTAGCCCCAACCCGCGGGCGGACCGTCGGCATGTTTCATCAGATGCGCGAGCCCGGCCATTGCCTGAAGAGTCGGCCCGTAGCTCACGCGGTCCTTCTCGGGCCCGTCGAGCCCGAATCCCGAGAGCCGAACCTGCACAATATCGGGCTTGATCGCGCGCAGGCTCTCGTAATCGAGGCCCCAATTCTGCATCACGCGGGCCGAGAAATTATCAATCACAACATCAGATTCAGCGACCAGGCGGCGCGCGATAGCGAGCGCCTCGGGCTTGTCCATATCGAGCACCAAGCTGCGCTTGCCCCGGTTCAGGTTACCACTGAGACCGCCGCGCCGGCTGCCGAAATCGGGCGAGAGCGGGTGCTCCACCTTGATGATATCGGCGCCCAGATCGGCGAAGATCCGCGTCGCCACCGGCCCGGCCACGACCCAGGTGAAATCAAGAATCCGCAAACGCGCAGGCGTTTCGGCTCGCGGCGCGGGAGTCGCCGACGGGCGCGCGTAGCTGGTCTCCGTGCCGGAGCTCCCGGCGCTGACCGGCTTGCGCAAAACCGGGGCGCGCAGCTGCGGGGAGGCATCGAAGGGAGTCTGCGAGAAGAGAAACGGCGGCCCGGGCAGGACAGAGCCCTCGCTGCGGCCACCGGGCCAGCCCCGCGCCGCCAGTTGCGGGTCGCGGGCGAGACGCTCGGGCGGGCGCATCTCAGCAAACGTCAGGCGACGCAGTTGGCCCTCTTCCTCGATCCTGGCCGCGCTCTTCGTGGCGCCCCAGCGATCAAGACAATCGAATAGTTCTACGCAGCGCTCGCGGCGAGTATCGACCTCGTCAAGCGCACTGTCCAAGAGCTCAGGCTGGTCGGACTCATCATCCACCCAAAGCGAGAGCGTCTGCCAATCGCCGGCCAGAGTATGGAGGATCCAACCGTCACGGGTCGGCCCGGCGCGAAACACCCGGCTCCAATGCAGAGTCCCCTGGCGACGCTGAATCTCGCGTCCCTGGCGCCGCAAACCCGTCACATGCTCGACCGCACCGGCCGCGGCGGCGTGGACCGAGAGGTCGAGCCAGAGGCCCTTCCCCGTGCCGCGCCGCACCCTTAGCGCATGCAGCACGGCGATCACGCTCCAGATACCAGTCGCATGATAGGCCTGTGTGCCGAAGGGCTGGAGCGGCGCACTCTCCGGGTGGCCGTTGACGAAGACCATGCCCGCACGCGCCGCGCAGACCAGATCCGACCCGACCCAATCGCGCCTGGGGCCACTGGTGCCGAAATCCGTAAGGCGCAAAACGACCAGATGCGGGTGGCGCCGCGCAAGCGCTTCGGCCCGCCCCGGCGCCAGCGTCTCGTCGAGCAGCACATCCACGGTGTCGAGCAACCCCTCCCAACCGTCCGAGGCCGCGCCTTCCAACGGAGATTTCCCCGCCTCATAATAGAGCCGCCCGGCCGCGCCGAGCGCGCGCTGGGTCGCCGCGACCGCCTCGGCCGGACGCAGGACCTCAGCGCCCAGCCCCGCCAGAAGCCGTCCGGCAAATCGCCCGGCTCGACCCGTTAGGTCGAGTACGCGGATACCGGAGAGAGCCATGTTGAGTTTCTAGAGGTTCGGCGGAAAAGTGCACCGTCCGGACCAAGGCCGCCTTTTCGACTCGCGGCCAAGGCGCGGGACAGAGCAATCGCCTGCGCGCCTCCCAAGAAGCGCATCGCCGTGGCGACCGACGCCAGCGACACTCCGCTCAGGGCTTGAACCTGCCAGGCGCATCGCCCGCGGACAACTCGGAGGGGCCGGCGACATCACTCCCGCGCCGTGTGCGGATCTCCTCGGCGACGGCGCGGAGCATCGCCAGCCCGTCGACAGCCGCCTGCGAAGGCGGTGCTGCCGGATCCCGGACCGGCGGCGGTGGCGGGCGGGTGGCCGCGGCCGCCCGCCCGCCACGGGCCAGTCCCGTGTCGCGCGTCACTACGCGGTAGAGACTCGATTCGCGCCGGTAGAAACCTTTTGAATGAAAGGAGTTCGGCAGGTCGAGGCGCTCCATATCGATATGGTGCACCACCTCGTGCAGCAATGTGCGCAAGAAGGTCCGCGGCGCCACCACCATATCGCGCTTCGCTGTGCGCATCCACACGGTGATATGGGCCAGGCCGCCCGCCTCGGCCGGCTCATAGAGGCCGTGCAATTCGCCGCCCTGGTCGTGCGGGCGACCGGCCGCCACGCGCACCATCGCGCGGCGCATGTGCAGCCCCGCAGCGATCTCCCGCGCCAGCGCGTTGGAGACACGCTGCACCTTCTCGCGATTTTCGTCGTCGAGAGCTTGCACCAGCGCGTCAATTACCCGCACGAAACCCGGATGCGGGGCCAGATCGACCTCGCCCATGCCTTCGCTGCGCTGGTATTCCGCCCGCTCATCGGGCGGCAACCGTTTCCACCAATCCCGCGCCATCGTTCTCTTCTCGCAAATTTGCCCCGGACAAGGCAAGATCGGGAAGCAACTATTGCCAGCTATGCCGCGCGTCAGCCGACTTACCCCGCTTGGAGAGATCCGAGCCATCGTTCTCGACACCGAGACCACCGGACTCGATGTCGGGCAGGACCGACTGATCCAAATCGGCGCCGTGCGCTTTGCCGGCGGCAAAGCCAACCCCGACGATACCTTCTCCGTGCGCATCGACCCGGAGCAGCCAATTGCCGAGGCCGCCACCGCGATCCACGGGATCACCGACGCGATGCTGGTCGGCGAGCCCACCTTCGCCAAAGTCCGCGACGATTTTCTCCAATGGCTCGGCGACGATGCCATCATCGGTCAGAGCATTGGATTCGATCTCGCCATTCTTGTCCGCGAGATGCGGCAGACGGGCATCACGTGGCGCCCGCCGCGCTGCCTCGACACCAAGCTTTTGCGTGCCGCTCTCGATGGCGACGACTCCGAGTCCACGCTGGATGCGCTCGCGGCGCGCTACCAGATTCCCATCACGAACCGCCACGAGGCACTCGGCGATGCTCTGATGACCGCCGAGATCTTCCGCCACCTCCTGCCGGAACTCGAAGCCGCCGGCATCCTTACGATTGCCGAGGCCGAGGCCCGCATGGGCGGGCAGATGCGCATCCGCAGCCGGCAAGCCGACGAGGGCTGGTACGACCGCACGGCCCTGCCGCCGCCCGACCCCTGGAAGAACGGGCGGGACCGGGAGCCCTTGGCCCGGCTCGACCGCTTCCTCTACCGCCACCGCGTGCAGGACGCGATGTCGACCAATCTGCACCTGCTGCTTCCGCGAACGACCCTCATTGAGGCAATCAAGGAAATGGACGCATCCCACCTCGGCGCCGCCATCGCCGGTGACCAGGCAAGCGGCCGCCCCGATGGGATCGTGACCGAACGCGATGTGCTCTCCCTGCTCGCGCGCGACGGTGCGGCCTCGCTGGACCGACGCCTCGAAGAGATCATGACCGCGCCGGTGGCAACGATTTCCACCGATGCCTTCCTCTACCGTGCCGTCGCCAAGATGCGCTCGCTCGGCGTAAGGCGGCTTCTCGCCGTCGATGCGGCCGGACGCGCCTGCGGATTATTGCAACAAATGGACCTTCTCGCCGACCCCGGCACCGAAGCCGTTGCCATCGGCGAGAACCTGGCCGCGGCGGCAACGCCGCGCGGTGTCGGCGAGGTCCGCAAACGCCTGCCGGCCCTGATCCGGCGACTGGTCGAAGACGGCGTCGACCCGCAGGAGACAACCGCCGTGGTCGACTTGGAGATGCGCGAAGTGCTGGCCCGCGCCGCCCGCTTCGCCGAGCAACGGATGACCGCCGAAGGACTCGAACATGCGCCCGTACCCTGGGCCGTACTCTCGCTCGGTGCCGGAGGACGCGGCGAAGGGCTGATCGCGCCGGAGCGCCATCATGCGATCGTCTACGAAGGCAGTTCCAACGAAAGCCACATCGATGGCTGGTTCGAGCAGCTTGCCCGTCACCTCTCGGATATACTTGACGAAATGGGTGTCCCCGATATCCACCCGTCGCTGGGCGCCCGACATTCCACGTGGCGCCGCAGCTATGCCCGATGGCTCGACGTAATCGAGGCCTGGGCCCAGGGCGATACATTGCCCCACCCCAAGGGCATCGGGTCCTTCTTCGATGCGCGCCTGGTGGTCGGCGACGAAGACCTCGGCCAGGATCTTATCCGCAAATCCCGCCAAAGTGCGGCAGCCTCACCGGCGCTCCTGGCCACCCTGCTGCGCGCCGCCGAACCGCCGGCCGCCAACCCCTCCACGATCGACCTCGAAGCCGAGGGCGAGACAGTAGTGGCCGGCGTCGCCCGCGTCCTCGCCATCGCCAATGGCATCGAGAAACTCACCACTCCCTCGCGCCTTGCCGAAGCCGCCAACCGCGAGGTTCTCGCGCGTAATATCAGCGACGAGATCACCGAATTGCACGGCCTCTTCCTCGGCTGGATGATCCGCAGCGCCGACAGCGACAACCACGCGAACGTCACGCCCAGCCCGATCATCCGCCGCGAAGATCTCTCGGCCGAAGGCCTCGCGGGCATTGAAGCGGCCTGTGAGCGCGTCCGCCTGCTCCCCGCTCTCGCCCTCTCTCTCCTCGATCCGAGCGTCGCCAAAGCACTGCACGGCTAAGGCGCGCTGCGGACCGGCCCAAACGGCACGATCCGCAGCAGCAATCTTCGCCTCAGACTTTTTCGAGAACGTGGATGGCGCAGGCTGAGCCGAGACCGATCACATGGGTCAGCCCCATGCGCGCACCCTCGACTTGGCGTTTGCCGGCCTCGCCGCGCAAATGCGTCGAGACTTCGTAGATATTCGCAATCCCGGTCGCACCGAGCGGGTGGCCCTTCGAGAGGAGTCCACCAGACATATTGACCGGAACGCGGCCCCCATGCGCCGTCACGCCTTCGTCAATCAAGCGTCCGGCCTCGCCGTCCTTGCAGAGGCCGAGGTTCTCATAATGCAAGATTTCAGCGGTTGCGAAGCAATCATGCAATTCGACGAGGTTGATATCCTCGGGGCCACAGCCGGCCATCTCCCAAGCTGCTGCCGCCGCATTGCGCGTGCAGGTATTCACATCCGGCATCGTCAGATCGCGGTCGGTATAAGGGTCGCTGGTCATCACCGAGGCGCGCACCTTCACGGCGCGACCAAGGCCGAGTTCCTTTGCCTTTTTCTCCGAGGCGATGACCACCGCCGCCGACCCGTCGACGTTCACCGAACACATGAGCTTGGTGTTGGGATACGAGATCATCTCGGCACCCATCACGACGTCGAGCGGCGTCTCGATCTGGTACATCGCCTTGGGGTTCATCGTGGAATGGTGGTGGTTCTTGACCGAGACCTTGGCAAATTGCTCGAAGGTGGTGCCGTATTTGCGCGCGTGCTCCATGCCCGCCTCGGCGAAGATCGCCGGCATGGTACCCGAACCGAGCAACCCCTCCTTGGAAATGCCCTTACCACCGCCGCCGCCACCAAGAAGGCCGCGGCCCATCTGCTCTACGCCGACCGCGAGGACGAGGTCATAAACACCAGCCTTGACCGAGAGCCAGGCATCGCGAAAGGCGGTAGCACCCGTGGCGCAGGCATTGGCACAATTCACCACCGGCACTCCCGTCTGGCCGATCTCCTGCAAGATGCGCTGGCCGACCATCGCGTTGGCCTGCATGAGGTTGCCGGACCAGACTGCCTGGATATCCTGCATGGTTACGCCGGCGTCATCGAGGGCGCCAAGCACCGACTCTGCACCGATATCGGCCACGTCCCGATCGGGGAAACGGCCGAAGCGGATCATGTCAATTCCGAGAATATAGACGTCACTCATAATGCTTCCCCTTTATGCCGCGAGAGGCTTGAAGAAATAGCTGAGATAGCTGTTGCCATCTTTATCTTTACGGCCGAAGGCATCGCCGAAGACGACCTCCACCGGCATATCGAAGGCAATCTTCTCTGGGTCGGGTTCCACGTCGATCAGGTTACCCTTGACCGTACCACCCCCATCGAGGTCGACGATTGCCGAAATATAGGGCGTCTCGATGCCGGGAAACGAGCGATAGACGATCGAGTAGACGTAAAGCTTGCCCGTCTTCGCCAGAGGAAATGCCTCCATCTCGCCGCGCGTCGAACATTTACCGCAAACCTTGCGCTCGCCGAGATAAATCGCGCTGCAATTTTTGCATTTATGTCCTTCGAGATAGGGATCTCCCATCGCGGGGATTTTCAGAAACTTCACGACCGGCAATGGTCCCGTCTGCTCTTCTGCCATCGTCCTCACCTGCCTTATGCTGGGCTATGGGACGCGCAGAAAGCGCACGCCCTTCACGCCACATAGGAAATGCGGCGTCCCCGGATTTCGCATTTCCGCACTTGGAGTGCAAATTCCAGGCGCCATGCTCTATGAGATCCGGCCGAAAAGTCAGGCGAGCGCCAGACGTTCCAGAACGGACGCGCGCTCAAACCATTCGAGCCGACCGCGGCCCATCGGCGGCAACATACCCGCCCGGATGCAGGCGACGGCCGCTTTGCTGAAATGCGTGGAAAACACATCGGCGCGCCCCGTGAGAAACCAGGAGAGAAGCTCGCCCATATCCGGCTCATGCCCCACCAGCAGGATATCGCCATCAGGCGAAAGCTTCGCGAGCCGCGCCGCGAGAGTATCCTCATCGACGCCACAGCCCAGCTCGTCCCAGGTCTTACGCCCGCCATGGGTCAACGTGGCACAGAGGATATCCGCGGTCTGCCGCGCACGCCGGTAGGGACTGGAGAGAATCCACCGCGGCTCGACCCCAAGCGTCGCCAGCCCCCGCGCCACTGTCTCCATCTGCGTAACCCCGCGCCGCGTCAACTCCCGGTCAAAATCTTCGCCACTAGAACTACAGTCCTCCGCAATCCCGTGCCGCACCAGATAAACGCACCGCTCCGCCATCCCCCCTCATCGCACACCCCCCACTCCGTGTCCCGTTCAGGGGACGTGTACCGAATTTCGTCCCCTTATCCCTTTCGCGGGACTATCCCGCTGATGAGGGCCGAGGACTTGATTCTGGCGCCCGGTAAGTCGCGCGGCGGGGCAAGAGCTTGAGCGGATTACAGGAGCATGCGACGTTCTGTGACGACCATGAATGCTCCGCCGGAAAACACCAACGCCGCAAGCCGCGAGGCCTTGGCACGCCTCGTCGATGGCAACCAGCGCTTCGCCACGCGTGCCCGCCGAGTAGTCGAACGCGCCGATCTCGACGCGATGTTCGCCAGAAACGGCGCGGGGCAGGAGCCTTGGGCGGCTGTCCTCACCTGCGCCGACTCACGCCTTGCCCCGGAACTCATCTTCGACACCCTCCTCGGCGAGATCTTCAGTGTCCGCGAGGCCGGCAATACTGCGGCCGCGAAAATGACTCTCGGCAGCCTGGAGTTCGCGTCGGCCATGCTCCATGTGCCGCTGCTACTCGTGCTCGGGCACCGGACCTGCGGCGCGGTCGCGGCCGCGTTGGAGGGCAGCACGGCGCCCGGCCATATCGCCATCCTCATGGAGGCCATCACACCCGGCATTGCCGGCATGACCGACCTCGATGCAGCAATCGAAGCGAATGTGCGCGCGTCCCTCGCAACGATCCGCAAGGAGAGCGACGCCCTGCACAGCGCCGAAGCCGCTGGGAAACTGATAATTCTCGGCGCGATCTACGACCCAGCCACCGGCGAGGTTGCCTTTCTGCCCTCCTGAGAATCCGAGCTTCCCGCCCCCCGGCCGACGCACCGCTAGCGGTGCGCCAACTCGGCGGCAAAGCCTGCGACGGTGGTCGGGTCGTCGAGCAGCGCTCCGATCGCCGCTACACCGGCGGCACCCGCGCGCCGCACTTCGGCTACGCGATCGGGCCGAATGCCGCCGATGGCGACCACCGGAGCGCGGCTTTGCGCTACGGCGACCGCGAGGCCGGCAATCCCCTGCGGTGCCCCAAAGGAAAGCTTGTCGGGAGTTTCATAGACCGGGCCGAAGATCATATAATCCGCCTCGGCCGCGGCATCGATTTCGCCCACCCCATGCGCCGATCTACCGATGATGGCGCCGGCCGGAAGCAAGGCGCGCGCCGCCACGACCGACAGGCCCGCCGCCGGCAAATGCACTCCATCAGCCCCGGCGGCAAGCGCCACATCCACTCGATCATTCACCAGCAGAAGCGCACCATAGCGGTGGCAGAGCTCGCGGAAGAGGCAGGCCCGCGCGAAGAGAAGGCCACCCGCCAGATCCTTCTCGCGCAATTGCACCGCCCCTACCCCAGCAGCAAGCACGTTCTCGACGGCCTTGCGTTCGGCCGCGGCCATTACCTCACCGGCTGACGGTGCCGGGAAGCGCTGGCGCGCGGTCACCAACATCAGGCCGGGGGCGAAGGGGAGCGTCTTCAGTCGAGCATCCCTTCAATCGGGCTCGATGCCGTCGCGTACAATTTACGTGGAATGCGTCCGGCAAGAAACGAGTCCCGACCGGCCGACGCGGCCAGCTTCATCGCGCGCGCCATGCGAATGGGGTCGGTGGCACCGGCAATTGCCGTATTCATCAGAACGGCATCGCACCCCAACTCGAAGACCTTGGCGGTATCGGACGCGCAACCCACGCCGGCATCGACGATCACCGGCACATTGGATTGCTCGACGATGATCTTGAGATTGTAGGGATTCCGAATACCCAGCCCCGAGCCAATCGGCGCCGCCAGCGGCATGACAGCCGCACAGCCCATATCTTCGAGTTTGCGGCAACTGATCGGATCGTCCGTGATATAGGGCAGGACGGTAAAGCCTTCATCAATCAATGTCTTTGAGGCCTCGAGTGTGGCCGGGACATCGGGGAAGAGCGTTCGTTCATCTCCCAGGACTTCCACCTTCACGAGGTTCCCGACGCCCGCCTCGCGCGCCAGCATTGCCGTGCGCACGGCATCCGCCGCCGTGAAACAGCCGGCCGTATTGGGCAGAATCGTGAACCTCGACAAGGGCAGATAGTCGAGGAGATTTTCCTCACCAGGGTCGGTGATATTCACACGCCTGACGGCCACCGTGACCATCTCAGCGCCACTCTCCTCGATGGCCTTGCGCGTCTCCGCGAAGTCCTTGTATTTGCCCGTTCCGACGATCAGCCGAGACGAAAAAACATGCTCGCCGATCACCAACGGATCTTTGATTGGCTCTGCCACACTCACCCCCCACCCACGAATTGCACGACCTCGACGACATCACCGGGCTCGAGCCGGTGCTCACCATGGCGGTCGCGCGGAATGATATCCCGATTGCATTCGATCGCCACCCGGCGCCCCGCGAGGCCCAGATGCTCAATCAGATCGGCCAAAGTGATGCCCACCGCAAAGCGCATCTCCTCCCCATTCAACCGGATCTCCACTCACCAATACCTAAACCCCCCGCTGGAAAGTGCAATCCGCCCCGCCCTCCGTGGCTGTCCTTCCTCCACAAGAAGGCCGATTTCTTTACAAGGAGCGCCGGGGTGAGTAGCTACGTTCGTGGCCGCGGGTTCAACAGGTCTGACATCGGCAACGCGGGCGCCCAAGGGCGTCGGCGACCAACGCGCTGTGGCGCGGATCGACCTTGCCGCCTTGTCGCATAATGTCGGCGAAATCCGGCGCATCACGGGCCCCGAGGTCCGGATGGCAGCCGTCGTGAAGGCCGACGCCTACGGCCACGGCGCCGCGCCCATTGCTCGCCACCTGGTGCGCTGCGGCGTGGACCTCCTCGCCACGGCCTCTTTCGAAGAAAGCGTCGAGCTCCGCGACGCCGGCATCGCCAGCCGGATTCTCGTCTTCGCCCCGCTCAGTACGACGGATGCCAGCGAGGCCATCCGACTCGGCATCACGCCGACGCTGACCTCACTTGAGTCGGCCGCCGCGGTGGCAGCAGCCCTCAGCGATGCCACCCCCCTGCGCGTGCACGTAAACGTCGACACCGGCATGCGGCGTATGGGGTTCGCCGCCGGCGATCTCCCGAAGCTCGCCACCCTGCTGCAAAAGAACCGTCTCGTGGTCGAAGGCCTCTACTCGCACCTCGCGCATGCCGACATCCCCGGCCACAAGAGCATCCAGGAACAACGCACGGCTCTCCTGGCGGCCGCCAAGACACTCAAGGAGGCCGGCCACGGCCCCCGCCAACTCCACCTCGCCAACTCCGCCGGCCTGCTCGCTGACCGCACGACCCATCTGAATATGGTTCGGCCGGGCATTGCTCTTTACGGCGGGCTGCCGCACCCGAGTCTGGCCGCAGAGGTCAACCTCAAACCCGTCATGGAAGTGCTCACGAAAATCGTGCAGATCCGTGCAATCCAGGCCGGTGAAGGCGTCGGATACGGCCATAGCTGGCGCGCGCCGCGCGACAGCCGCATCGCCGTCGTACCGATCGGCTACGGCCAGGGCTATCTGCGCGGACTCTCGAACCGCGGCTATATGATGATTCGCGGCCGGCTTGCGCCCGTCGTCGGCACCATCTCGATGGACCATACAATGGTCGACGTCACGGCCGCAGGCGCGGTGAAGCACGGCGACGAAGTCGTCGTATGGGGCGGCCCCGCTGACGGCGCGCCCGATGTGATGGAACTCGCGGAACGCGCGGGCAGCATCGGTTATGAATTGCTTGTACGCGCGGGCGGGTCCATCCCGCGCACTTATGTGGAACCTTTTGGTTGAGGAGAAGAGAGCGCCATGAGTCAGAATGCAAAAATCCGGAGAGCGCTGCTTTCAGTGAGCGACAAAGCCGGAGTCGTCGAATTGGCCAAAGGCCTGGCCGAGTACGGCGTGGAATTGCTATCGACAGGCGGCACCGCCAAAGCATTGCGCGACGAGGGCCTCACGGTCAAAGATGTCTCGGAATACACCGGCTTTCCCGAGATGATGGACGGGCGCGTCAAGACTCTACATCCCAAAATCCACGGTGGCCTGCTCGGGCGACGCGACCTCGAGACCCACAAGGCCGCCATGGCCGAGCATGATATCCCGCCGATCGACCTGGTCTGCGTGAATCTCTACCCCTTCGCCGAGGTCACGGCGCGCGGCTGCACCCTGGAAGAAGCGATCGAGAATATCGACATCGGCGGCCCCTCCATGCTGCGCTCGGCGGCAAAGAACCATGCCGCGGTGACCGTATTGGTCGACCCCGCCGATTACGCCATCGTCTTGGAGGAAATGAAACGCGACGACGGCGCCACAACACTCGCGACGCGCGCACGCCTGGCGCGCAAGGTCTACGCCGCCACCGCTGCCTATGACGGCATGATCGCCGACTACCTCGGCAACCTCGAGACCACGGAAGAAGAACCCTTCGGCGAGACGCTGCACCTGCCGCTCAAGCGCGAAGCGGCGTTGCGTTACGGCGAGAACCCCGCGCAAAAAGCCGCGCTTTACGGAAACCTCGGCGGGTTGCTCGAGCAATTGCACGGCAAGGCTCTCTCCTACAACAACATCGTCGATATCGACGCCGCGCTCCGCCTGATGACCGACTTCAAGGACGACGAGCGCGCCGTGATGGCGATCCTCAAACACAATACGCCCTGCGGCGTAGGTGCCGGCGACACGCCCAAGGAAGCCTGGGACAAGGCCTTCGCGACCGACCCCGAGTCCCCCTTCGGCGGCATTCTGGTCTGCAACCAGACCTGGGACCTGGCTCTGGCCGAGGCGGTCGACGAGATCTTCACGGAAGTGCTGATCGCCCCCGATTTCTCGGCCGATGCGCTGGCCCTGTTGCAGAAAAAGAAAAACCGCCGCCTGATGAAATGGAATGTCGCCGCTACCCCGAGCGGCGAGTCCGATATCCGCCGGGTGCTGGGCGGCTGGCTGGTGCAGGATCGCGATGAGGCCGTCGAAGACGTACACACAGCTCCCATCGCCACGGCAAAGAAGCCGGGTGCCGAAGAGCTTCGCGCCATGGACTTCGGCTGGCGCGTAGTCAAGCACGTCAAATCAAATGCAATCGTCTTCTGCACAGGCGACCGCACGCTCGGCGTCGGCGGTGGTCAGACCTCGCGCGTCGACGCCGTTCGCATCGCCATCGATTCGGCCAAACGCCAAGGCCTCTCACTTGCCGGCAGCACGATCGCCAGCGACGCCTTCTTCCCCTTCCCCGACGGCGTAGAGATCGCGCTCGATGCGGGCGCGACTTCCATCGTCCAACCCGGCGGCAGCATGCGCGACGATGCCTCGATTGAACTCGCCGACAAACGCGGCGCGAGCATGGTTCTCACCGGCGCCCGTCACTTCCGGCATTAGGGGCAGAAGAGCCGCAAAGCACGGATGCAAGGTCGAAACACTTCGCCAACAAGCACAATATTAAAAATGAAAATTCTGATCATCGGAGGCGGCGGGCGCGAACATGCGCTCGCCTGGAAACTCGCGCAATCACCGCGCGTCACAGAAATCATCTGCGCACCCGGCAACGGCGGCACCGCATCGGGCAATTCTAAAATTCGCAATACCGTGGATTGCGGCTCGAATACCGAGGCCCTCCTCTCCTTTGCGGCGGACCAGGGCATCGACCTCACGGTGGTCGGCCCTGAGGCCCCCCTGACCGAGGGAATCGTCGACGCCTTCGAGGCCAAGGGGTTGCGGATTTTCGGCCCGTGCCGCGACGGCGCCCGTCTCGAAGAGAGCAAATCCTTCACCAAGGAAATTCTCGCCGAGGCCGGCGTCCCCACGGCTGCCTATGGAAGCTTCCAGGACACCGCAGCAGCGCATGCCTATATCGACGCCCAAGGGGCACCCATCGTCGTCAAGGCCGACGGACTCGCCGCCGGCAAGGGTGTCACGGTCTGTAGCGGCCTCGCCGAGGCACACGCGGCGGTCGACGAGGCCATGGTCGAGAACGCCTTCGGCGCAGCCGGTGCGACCGTGGTCATCGAGGAATTGCTGCTCGGCGAGGAGGCCTCCTTCATCGCATTGGTCGATGGCGAGCATGTTCTGCCGCTGGCCTCCTCACAGGACCATAAGCGAATCGGCGAAGGCGATACCGGCCCCAATACCGGCGGCATGGGCGCCTATTCACCGGCTCCGATCGTCACAGACGCCCTCTTCGAACGGGCCACAAAGGAAGTCTGCGAGCCCGTAGTGCGCGCGCTGCGAGCACGCGGCATCACCTTCAAGGGAGTGCTCTACGCCGGCCTGATGATCCACCAGGGCCGTCTCCAAGTGCTTGAGTTCAATGTCCGCTTCGGCGATCCCGAATGCCAGACCCTGATGATGCGGCTCAAAACCGATCTGCTCGACCTGATCGACGCCACCATTGACGGTACGCTGGATCGGGTGCAAATCGACTGGGATTCCCGCCCAGCCGCGTGTGTCGTCATGGCCGCCGAGGGCTACCCTGCCTCGCCGAAAAAGGGCGATACCATCGCGGGGCTGCACAATGCCGCCGGCGTAGCCGATGCCTTCGTCTTCCACGCCGGCACGAAGCGCGACGAGGCCGGCGCGACGACGACCTCGGGTGGCCGCGTGCTCGGCGTCACTGCGCTCGGCGCGAGCATTCAGGCGGCGGTAGAGCGCGCCTACGAAGCATGCGAGAAGATCACTTGGCCCGGCGCACGATATCGACGCGATATCGGCCACCGCGCCCTCCAAGAGGATAACCACCACTCATGAGTGCGACCGACGAACAGATCAAGCGTGCAATCGAAGCTCTGGAGGAAGGCGAGCTCGTCATCTTCCCGACCGAGACCCTCTACGGCATCGGCTGCGACGCCACCAACCCCGACGCGGTGGCGCGCCTCTGCGCAGCCAAGCATCGCCCCGACGACAAACCGCTCGCCGTCATTCTCGGCGAGGCCGCGCAGGCATCACAGCTGACGGAGGCCTTGGTCGGCAACGCCGCCGCCCTGGCCAAGGCCTTCTGGCCCGGCCCGCTGACGCTGGTACTCCCGGCCAGGCCGGGGCTGCCCGAGGCCATCACCGGCGAAGGCCGGGTCGGAATGCGCGTCACCAGCGACCCGGTGGCCGCGCGTCTCGCCCGCGAGCTCGGCCGGCCGATCTGCGCGCCCAGCGCCAACCCGACCGGCTTGCCCCCGGCACCGGGCGTCACCGGCGCACGCGCCTACTTCGCCAAGACCGTCACCGTCTATCTGGACGACGGCCCGCGTGACGGCGAGGCCTCGACCGTCATCCTCCCCGGCCCGCCCCTGGAGATCCTCCGCGTCGGCCCAATCAGCAAGGAAACTCTCAATAAGGTGATCTCCTCGTAGCGAGCAGAAAGACTCCGAATCCGCTCCTTTCCGCTTTACTTCAAACCGCAACGGCGACACGCTCTCCACAAGCCAGGGAGAGACCAAGCATGCTGAGACGAACGGACCCTTTCGTCAAGCATCTGATTTCGCACGGGGCGCAATTCATCCTTGTCGCCCTGCCCCTCCTGCTGGCCGCGCCGGCCGCCGCGGAGTCCACCAAGGTCGCGACGCTTCCTGTTCAATCCTTTGCGCAGAACGGCTATATCGATTGGCCGGTACTGTCGCCGAACGGCCGCTATCTCGCGGGTTCGGTATTCCACCAGGGCAATACCATCGTGCTCGTCTGGGACCTCGACACCGACAAAAAAACGCCCGTCGCCCGACTCGAAAAGAACAAACAATACCTGCACCGGGTTCGCTGGGCGAACAACGACCGCCTGCTGGTAACGACCAGCCTCCCCGATGGCGTGTTCTACAGCGACGGCACCGGTGGCCGAAAATCATGGCTACTCGGCGTGAACCGCGATGGCTCCGATCTGCGCACCTTTGCCAAATACTGGTTCAAAGACGCACCCGGCTCCGGCAATACCGCCGGCACACGCCGCCGCCTGCCGCGCGTCCAAAGCGGCGCCGATGTGCTGCACACGCTCCCCGACGATCCGGAACATATCCTCATGCAGATCGAGCATGTCGACCCAGGCGCGAATGCCTGGAGAATCGGCGCCTTCGACCGCATGGCGCAATTCCTGGCCAATCGAGGCTTTGCCGTCTTGCAGCCAAATTTCCGCGGCTCGACGGGCTTCGATTCTGGCGGCTGGCAAGGAAGGCGACCGAGGAATAGCCGTAGCCATCGGGAGCGAGCGTGACGCAGTCCAGTGGCCGCAAGCGGCGCCCTCTGTGCAAAACCCTACTTTTCGGCCGCACCTTCAGGAAGACTCTCGGCTTTTATTGCCCCGCGGACAAGTTCGTCGAGGACGTTGGGTCGCCGCATTGAACCCACCCCGGCTACTCCTCTTCCCTGACCGATTCCACCACCGCGTACTCAAGACGCCGCGAGCGATGCGCAACGCCCTTGCCTACGTGTTGCTGAACGCGCGCAAGCACGGCGAGCGAGCTATGCGGCGCTGGCTGGACCCGCATTCGACGGCCGCATTTTTCGACGGCTGGAGCGGCCCCGTCAACCGCCCGCATACAGTCGCCTGCGCGACGCGGCCGCGCAGCTGGCTGATGCGCATCGGCTGGCGACGCCGTGGCCTGATCCCTCCCGACATGGTGCCTTCGAGTTAACGAGGGCGCGAGCCTGCGAGGGAAATAGCCGATCACGGACCTCTCGACTTGGTGCCAATCGGAACTCGACGAGATCGTGCTCAGCTTGAACCCGCACGGCCCGAAGGCCCGCAGCTCTTATTGGCCCTGCCGTTGCACTTTTCGGTCGGACCTCTAGACAGCGGGGGTGGCTACAATCCGTGCATTTCGACCCTTTCGCTATACCGCCGAGGCCGGCCCGCTGGCCGAGCTGATCGCTCCTCCCTACGACGTCATCAGCCCGGCCGAGCGCGACGCTCTCGCCGCGCGACGTGAGGCCTGTGCGATCCACGTCATCCTGCCCAAGGGCGAGGAGAAATACTCGGTCGCCGCCGAATTACTGGCCGATTGGAAAGTGCGTGGTCTGATTCGTCGTGACGACAAGCCCGCCCATTTCCTCTCCTGCCAGGGGTTTTCCGCCGGGGGCCAGGACTATGAGCGCTGGGGCTTGCTCACTACGCTGCAGCTGGAGCGCTTCGAGGACGATATCGTCCTACCGCATGAGCGCACGCTCACTGGGCCGAAAGAAGACCGCCTGCGCCTGATCCGCACTTGCCGCACCAACCTCAGCCCGATTTTCTGCTTCGTCGATATCGCCCTCGGCCTGGCCGGATTGGCGGATAAGGCCGAAGCGATCGCCGATTTCATCGATGATAAGGGCGTACGCCAGCGTATCTGGAAGCTTACGGACGAAGCGAGCATGCACTCGGTCGCCGCAGCCATTGAGGGCGAGCAGGTCTTCATCGCCGACGGCCACCACCGCTACGAAACGGCGCTCGGCTACCGTGA
>JAYGCM010000066.1:0-8094 GCA_046583355.1 Deltaproteobacteria bacterium | reverse complement strand
CGGCCCGAGCAGGAATCTCCAATACGTCCATCACCAACGCCAGCACGGCAGACAGCAGCAACGTCACCTCGACCTACGCCGATGGTCGCGAGAGCATGATCACCGTCACCGCCGACGACGGCACCACGCTCGCCACGCGCTACGCCTTCGGCCTCGGCACTTGGAACGATTCCTGGGGCGGCACAACGACCTACCTCGATTCCGAGTACACCATCGAATTTACGGTGACAGCACCAGGCAGCTACGAGCTGGCCATCGACCAGAATTTCCACGCGGCGGCACAAACCGTTGCCGATTCCGCATGGGGCACCGCAATCGTCAACCTCGGAACCGTGGCCGGAACCCAGACCGGCGGAACGATCGACAACGGCTCCCTCAGTCTCGATGCCGGATCGGTGTCCGCCACCACCGGCTACGGGCAGAGCGCTCCCAGCCTCCATACCTACATCGACGGCAGTGAAGCGGCCGTGATTTCCGGAGTCAGCAACGGCATGCCGGTCACGCACCGCCTTACATTCGCCTGGTCCCAGGACTGCGAGAGTTGGGCCTACTCGACTACCTTCTTCGGCTTCTACCCCGAGGCCGACCATTGCGGAATCCGTGGCGGCATCTCCACACCCTACGGTCTCGCAGCCTCGGATTACTCCACCGATAGTGGTGCGGCGGCCGCAGATGGCCACTTCGTGACAATCACCTTCAGCCCGGCGGCTGGCTGCGGCAACGGCGCGATCGAATCCGGAGAAGAATGCGACGGCGGTGCTTGCTGCGCCACGGATTGCACCTTCGAGCCGGTAGACAATGTATGCGGCGGCAGCGGCGACCAATGCAACAACGCAGACACCTGCGACGGAGCCGGCAGCTGCACCGACAATGGGGCGGTCCCTACCGGGACGGGCTGTGACGACTCCAATCCCCTGACGGACGGCGAGGTCTGCGACCTCGGCTTCTGCGCCTGCCCCACGGCAGGCTGCGCGTTCAACTGCGGCGACGGCAACCTGGACTCCGCCGAAGAATGCGACGACGGGAATAATACCGGCGGCGATTGGTGCTCCGCACTCTGCACAATCGAGCCCGGCTGCGGCAACGGCGCAATTGACGCCGGCGAAGCATGCGATGATGGAAACTCCACCGACGGCGATGGCTGTTCGAGCCGCTGCGGCATCGAGGCCGTACAGAGCAAGGACCAGCAAAAATGCATCGCCTCGCAAGCGGGCTATATTTTCAAGGTCGCGAAAACACAGGCCAAGGAAAATGCGCTCTGCGTGAAAGACGCCGGCAAAAACAAGCTCGGCGGCTTGACCCTGGATCAATGCCTGAGCGCTGATCGAAAACAGAAGATTGCGAAAATCACGGCCAAGTTGATCAGCCACCAATCCGACCCGGTCAAGGCGAAGTGTAGCCTCGAACCGGACTTTGCCTATGTCGATGCGGCCGATTTCATTCCGGCCGTCGTCGCTGAGCAGATCGTCTTTCTCGATGCGATTCTCGGCGATGACGCCGCCGCGATGGTTCTCGACTCGGCGGATCGAGCCGCCATCGGCTGTCAGGCAATGATCGTCAAGAACGCCGACAAGCTCTTGGCGACACGCCTCAAGGAGTTCGGCAGCTGCCTCCAAAAAGGGCTGAAAGCCAAGAGCGATCCCATCACCTCCGCCATCCAGGCCGAGACCTGCTGGAACGCCGGAAGCGCGAAGCTTGAAAAAATTGTCCTCAAGAGTGCAGAGTTGAACGTCAAGAAATGTGCAGCAAAGGGTATCGATTTCGACACGGTAGTCGCCGGCTCCTGCGCGGCCGAAACCGAAGATGCCGATGGTCGCACGGGCGAGTCACGCTACGCCGATTGCCTCGACGAGCGCGCGGCCTGCCGTGCCTGCCGGATCCTGAACGGCACGCTCGACCTCGAACTCGGTTGCGATGAACTCGACGATGGCGTCATCAACGACTCGTGCCGAGCCGACGCGAATACCGGCGGCGGCTCGGCCGAAGGCGCCTTCGTCGACGGCCCCATTCTTTTCTGACCTTCCGCTGAAAGTCGATTGAAACGCCCCGAAGCGCCGCCTCCACTACCCGCTTCACCACGCGATTTCTCGCGGCGGTGGTTTCCGTGAGCTAGTCTGGCTTGGTAATGAGACTACGGAGCTGCGGATGAAGGTTCAGGTACACCACCAATTCGACTCGGCCTTGCCCGAAGGCGATACGCACCCCTACCGCAGTGGCGCGTGGCGGCCGCAAACGAAAGAATTCGACGCTTGGGATCTGGCGGTCGAAGGCGAGATCCCGCGCGACCTGAACGGCGTCTACATCCGCAACACCGAGAACCCGCTCTTGGCCTCACCGGCCTTCTACCACCCCTTCGACGGCGACGGCATGCTGCATTCGATTCACTTCGAAGATGGCACCGCGCAATACCGCAACCGCTTCGTGCGCACCGAGGGATTCCTCGCCGAGCGCGAGGCGGGCGAGCCGCTTTGGGCGGGCGTGGCTGAACCGCCCGAGATGGCAAAGCGGACGAAGAGCTGGGGCGCGCGGCCGGGCATGAAGGACGCCTCGAGCACCGATGTCGTGATTCATCGCGGCCAGGCACTCAGCAGCTTCTGGCTCTGCGGCGATCTCTATCGCCACGATCCGCGCACTCTGGAGGCTCTCGGCCGTGAGGATTTTGGCGGCCAATTTCCCGCCTGGGGCGTCTCCGCGCATCCCAAAGTCGACCAGAGCAATGGCGAGCTGCTCTTTTTCAACTACGGCCGCGAAGCACCCTTCATGCATTATGGGGTGATCGATGCAGAGGGGAAACTCGCGCATTATATTGACGTCCCCCTGCCCGGCCCGCGACTGCCACATGATATGGCCTTCACGAAGAATTTCGCGATCGTGAACGATCTGCCGATGTTCTGGGACCCCGCGGCGATGAAGGCCGGGCATTTCATCCCGCGCTTCTTCCCCGATATTCCGACACGCTTCGGCATCATCCCGCGGCGCGGCCAGACCGAGGATATCCGCTGGTTCGAGGCCGAGTCGACCTACGTATTGCATTGGATCAACGCCTTCGAAGACGGCGACGAAATCGTCTTGGACGGCTTCTTCCAGGACACCCCGTCGCCGCAGCCGGTCGCTGGTGCCAGCATGGAGGACAACCTCTTCCGCTTCCTGGATACGCATGCGATGGGCACGCACCCGCGCCGCTGGCGCTTCAACCTGAAAGACGGCTCGACCAAAGAAGAGCCGCTCAGTGAACGCGTGATGGAATTCGGCATGATCAATCGCGACTACGCCGGCCGACCCTATCGTTACTCCTACAATGCCCTACCGGTACCGGGACGTTTCGAGTTCTGCGGCCTAGTCAAGCAAGATGTTGAAAGTGGCCAGGAAGAAGAATTCCGTCTCCCCGATGGCGTCTTCGCCTCGGAGACCGCAATGGCACCGCGGGACGGCTCGACAGCCGAAGACGACGGCTACCTGATCAGCTTCACCACCGATGTCCCGAACGATTGTTCCCATTGCGTGATTCTCTCCGCCGCCGACCCGGCGGCGGGCCCGATCGCGAAGATCCGCCTGCCCGAGAGAATCGCGTCCGGCACCCACGCCTTCTGGGCACCCGCCTCGGCGCTCTAGTAAATGCTGCGCCAAATGCTCATTGCCGCAGCCGGGCTCTTGTTCCTCGCAGGAGTGGGATTCTACTTTCTCGGCCAGGGCTCCTTCGGCAGGCACGAAGGAGCCGGAACCATCACCCGGGTCGAGCGCGACCCGGCATTGCGCACCGAGCGCGAGACCGAGCGGGCACGCGCAACGCGCGTCATCGGCGGCGGCGACCGGCGCATTCTCTTCGGCGACCTGCACGTCCACACAACCTTCTCTGCGGATGCCTACGTCATGAGCCTACCCCTGGTCTCCGGCGAGGGCGCTCATCCACCAGCCGACGCCTGTGATTTCGCCCGCCATTGCGCCGCGCTGGATTTCTGGTCGATCAACGACCACGCCGAGTCGCTGACGCCGCAACGTTGGCAGGAGACGATCGACAGCATACGTCAATGCAATGCTGTCACGGACCCAAACAACCCCGACACGACGGCATTCCTCGGCTGGGAATGGACGCAGGACGGCACCACGCCCGAGAACCATTGGGGGCACAAGAATATCATCCTGCGCGACCTCGACGACGCGAGCATCCCGGCGCGACCGATTGCCGCCCGCCAGAGTGATGGCACGGGCGATATCGTAAACCTGCCACCCATGGCGCGCGCCGGTCTGGCCTTGCTGGTGCGCGACCGCCGCACGCTCGACTTCACCCGCTTCCTGGCCGAGAGCGAAGCCGTGCCGCCGTGTCCCGAGGGCCTGCCGGTTCGCGAGTTGCCACTCAATTGCCGTGAGTCCACGGCGACGCCGGGTGAGCTCTTCGCCAAGCTCGACGATTGGGGCGTGGCGTCGCTGGTGATTCCGCATGGCACGACCTGGGGCAATACCGCGCCGCCGGCCGCCAATTGGGACGCGCAGATCGCTGGTGCGAACGCCGACCCGGCCCGCCAGATGCTGGTCGAGATCTATTCCGGACATGGCAGCTCCGAGCAATACCGCAGCTTCCGCGCACACAACGCCCAGGCTGCCGGAGCCGAACGCTGCCCCGAACCCACGCCAGGCGCACATGGGTTTTTGCCGAATTGCTGGCGCGCCGGCGAGATCATTCGCGCCCGCTGCCTGACCAGCGGCGAGAGCGAGGAGGAATGCGATACGCGCGCAGAAAAAGCACGCGCCAACCATGCCGCTGTCGGCCGAACAGGCTTTCGCACCGTGCCGGGCGCCGTTGCCGAAGATTGGTTGGACGCCGGCCAATGTCGTGATTGCTTCCTACCCGCTTTCGACTACCGCCCCGCCATGAGCGCGCAATATATGCTGGCGCGCAGCGATTTCAGCGGGCCCGTCCCTCGCCAGGCGCGCCCTGCCTTCATCGCCGCGAGCGACAACCATACGGCGCGGCCGGGCACCGGCTACAAAGAATACGACCGCAGCGAGATGAGCGAAGGCAAAGGCCCACGCGTGGGTGCTCCTGATATCCTCGGCAACGATACCGAGGCGCTGCCCTACTCCGTTGCTCTGGAGGAGATGCCCGAGCTCAGCTTCGGCCAACGCGATGTCGAGCGGATGTCCTCTTTTTTCACCACCGGCGGCCTGGTGGCCGTGCATGCCGAGGGCGGCGGCCGCGAGGCCATCTGGGACGCCATGCAACGCAAGGAGGTCTACGCTACCAGCGGCGACCGGATCCTCCTCTATTTCGACCTTCTGAACGCCGGCAATACCGGCCAGACAAGCGTGCCGATGGGCTCCGAGGTGCAACTCGGCACGACACCGCGTTTTCGCGCCGCAGCCATGGGCGCGCTGCGCCAGCAGCCGGGCTGCCCCGCCAGCTCGGCCGAAGCGCTCGGTGCAGCACGCCTGCACGCGCTCTGCCGCGACGAATGCCACAACCCCGGCGACGAACGAAAGCGCATCGTACGCATCGAGGTCGTGCGCGTGCGGCCGCAGCTCTACGCGCACGAGAAGATCGCCGAACGGATCGACGACCCGTGGCTGGTGCTCCCCTGCCCGGCCGACGGCAATGGCTGTAGCGTGGAGTTCGAGGATCCGAGCCATGCCGATGCCGGACGCACCTCGATCTATTACGTCCGCGCCATCGAAGAGCCGAGCCCGGCGGTGAACGGCGGTGGACTGCGCTGCCTGCGCGACGAGCAAGGCGTTTGTGTCGGTGTGCAGCCCTGCTTCGGCAACGACGCAAAGACGCCCTACCAGGACGATTGCCTCGCCCCGGTAGAGGAGCGCGCATGGTCTTCGCCGATCTGGATCGACCCGCCGACCGGCGCCACCTCTGGCGTTGCTTCTTTCAACGGATAGAGTCCGCAGCGATGCGAGTCTGGATCGATACGGATATCGGCAGCGATGTCGATGATGCTTTGACGCTCGGCTACGTGCTGCGTCACCCCAAACTCGAACTCGTCGGCCTATCGACGGTCTTCGGCGATGTGGAATTGCGCGCCGATATTGCGCGCCGGCTGATCGCCACGGCGGGCGCGAGCGATATTCCCATCCTCACGGGCCTGGGCGCGCCGCTGACCGAGGGCCGCGATGGCCTGATGTTCGGCAATGAGGGCCAAGGCATCGTGCCCGACGCGACGCCGCGTATGGTCACGCCCACAGACGAAGCCCCCGAGCAGCGCATCGACGAGTTGGCAAGCGCTCTGGAGCGCACAAAACCCGATGCGCTCATCGCCATCGGCCCGCTCTCCAACCTCGGCGCGCTCGCGGCACGCGGCGTGGCATTGCCGCCGCTTGCCATCATGGGTGGGAAAACCGAAGACGTCCTGCACGAGGGCATGGTCGCGCAAATTCCGGAATGGAATTGGTATTGCGACCCGGTCGCCGTGAAAGAGGTATTGACAGCCAAGCATGCCGAGCTGCCGCGACTGGTGCCTGCCGAGGTCACCTTCCAGACAGCGCTGCTCCCGGCCGACCTGGATCGGCTGGCCGAGGGAAGCGCGCTGCCTCAGAAGCTCGCGGAGCTGGCGGGAATCTGGCTGGACTTCCTACGGGAAAAAATGGGCCGAGGCGAGCCACGGGTTGCCCTGCACGACCCGCTGACGGCCGCCATCCTGGTCGACGCCGGGCTCTCCTCGTTCACAGAGAAGCGCATCCGCACCGACGCGCGGGCTGCCTCATTTGCAGAAGCTGGCCCGGCTAATATTTCGGTCGCGACCGACGTCGACAACGACGCCCTGCGCCACGAACTGATGGAGACCTTGCTGCGTGAATAACCGCCAACTGACACCTGACGAGATCGAACGCTTCCAACGTGACGGTTTCCTGCTGGTCGAAGACGTCCTCTCACCGGCCGAGCGGGAACACTTCGGCGCCGCGGTCACCGCGGCCGTTGCAGACCGCGTCGCCGGCGACCCGCGCGAGCTCGCGGAAAAGACGCTCTACGAGCAGACCTTCATCCAATGCATGAATCTCTGGGAGGACTCGCTCGATATCCGTCGGCTCACCTTCCACCCCGGCCTTGGCGAGATGGCGGCAAACCTGCTCGGCGCCGATGCCGTCCGAATCTGGCACGACCAGGCGCTCTATAAAGAAGTCGGCAGCCGCAAAACCGACGCGCATCAAGACCGCCCCTTCTGGCCGATCAAACCTGCCGACCAGGTAACGGCATGGATTCCCTTCGACGGCTCCGCCCGCGGCCAGGGCGCGATGGCCTATGTGCCCGGCTCGCACCGGCTGGGGCTGGAGAAATTCGTCGATATCTCACATACCCTCCAGGAGCCCTATGATGTGGTCAACGACCCGGCCATCGCGCATATCGAGCCGGTCTGGGTGACCGCACCTCCAGGCTCCGTGGTCTTCCACCATTCCCTCACCGTGCATCTCGCGGAACCGAATGACGGCCCCGACCCGCGCCGCGTCTATTGCATCATCTATTTCGCCGACGGCTGTGTTCGGCGAAACGAGATCCCGCACCCCACCGTCGACCGTCAAGGCGTGAAGGTACTCGAAAAAATCCAAGGCGATGTCTCGCCGATCGTCTGGCCCCGCGCCCCCGGCGACCTCCCGCCGCCGCCGCGCTCCCGCCCACCACGCCTCGGCTACGCTTGAGCTCCGAATGAACCCAGAGGCCGGCGAAAAGGCCGGCACACGGCAGGTCCTGGCCAAATAAAAAGCCCAGGGACAAGGTCTCGCGCGCAAAAAATAGAGCAGACAAGCCAAAACCAGATACGATCAGGAAAGCGAGGAAATAATGGTTCAAGAAGGAGAGAAGGCACCCGATTTTTCGGCCGAAACAGCCGAAGGGACGCGCCTCACGCTGGGGGATTTCGTCGGTAAACGTCCGCTGATCCTCTACTTCTACCCGAAGGATAATACGACGGGTTGCACGAAAGAGGCGTGCGCTTTCCGCGATATGAGCGGCGAAATCGAAGCGGCCGGAGGGGCCGTCGTCGGCGTGAGCAATGACTCCCGAGACTCACACGAGCGCTTCAAAGCGCAGCATCGGCTGAATTTCCCGCTACTCACGGATCCAGAAGGGACTCTGGCGAAGGCCTATGGCGTGGCTCG
>JAYGCM010000011.1:0-33793 GCA_046583355.1 Deltaproteobacteria bacterium | reverse complement strand
CAATACGGGATCACGATCTGCGAGAGGCTCAAAAGCGAAGACCTCACACCGCGCGAAGTCTTCGGTGATGACGACGCCTCACAGCAGGAGGATCGCTCCGAAGACCAGACCGCCGACGACCGTTACGACAAGAAGGTCGCGGCCTTCGTCAAGCATCTTCCCGCATTGAAGCGCCTCGCAGCCGAACGCAGCAAGCTCAAAGAGGCCGGCCAGAGCCGCAAGGCCAGCGCCGAAGCGACCAAGGCAGAGAAGAAAACCTCTGCGTTGATTGACAAGGTCATCGCAGCGCTCCGCGCGATGCAACTCAGTCCGAAGCATATCGCCGATATTGCTGGCAAGATTACCGAAGCAGCAGCGCTCGTGCGCGAGCCGGCGCGGCTCATCCGCAAGGCTCGGCAGCGCAGCGGCAAGGCCGAGGAGGATATCCTTCGCATCCTCAAAGAGGTGAAGGCCGGCGACCGGCCCAGTGCCGCTGCGGTCGCGCGCTCCCTACGCATGGGCACCGATCGCGTGATGGACCTCGTGACCAATCGCAAAGAGGCCCGACGTGATGCAAGCAAGGTCGAGGCCGAAGTCGGCATGTCCGCGGGCGAGCTTATGGCGGCCTCGGATCGGATCCAACGGGGCGAGTGGCACGCGCAAGAAGGCAAGCGAGCCCTCATCGAGGCGAACCTCCGGCTCGTCGTCTCAATCGCCAAACGCTACACCAACCGCGGCTTGGGCTTCCTCGACCTGATTCAGGAAGGCAATATCGGGCTGATGCGCGCGGTCGAGAAATTCGAGTATCAGCGCGGCTATAAATTCTCGACTTACGCGACCTGGTGGATCCGCCAATCGGTATCGCGTGCCATCGCCGACCAGGCACGCACGATCCGCATCCCCGTCCATATGATCGAGACGATCAATAAGGTCCTGCGTACCTCGCGCTACTTGGTGCAGCAGCTCGGCCGCGAGCCGACGCCTGACGAAATCGCAGTCCAGATGGAGATGCCGGCCGATAAGGTCCGCAAAGTACTCAAAATCGTCAAGGAGCCGGTGTCACTCGAGACACCGATCGGCGACGACGAAGAGAGCTCCCTCGGCGATTTCGTCGAAGATCGCCAAGGTGTATCGCCAGCCGATGCAGCCATGGCCATGAGCCTCGAGGCCCAGACCCGCAAGGTTCTCGCGACCCTCACACCGCGCGAAGAGCAGATCCTCCGCATGCGTTTCGGCATCGGGGAACGTTCGGACTTCACCCTGGAAGAAGTCGGCCAGCGCTTTGCGGTCACACGCGAGCGCATTCGCCAGATCGAGGCCAAAGCCTTGCGCAAGCTGCGTAACCCGCAACGCGCCACAGCTCTGGAAACATTTTCAGATTGACGGCAGGGGACTCGTAGCCGCGGACGGCGTCCGTTCTGTCCACGCCCTCCGAACCCAGCGAGCCGCCGTGGGGGGAAGGAACAGAGTCCCCCTCTTTGGATTGTTTCGCTTTGGAGGCGAATTGCGCTAGATGTGTGGCCAGGGTCGTGGATCCTGACCGTGAGAGCTCCTGTGGCTGCGGTGGTGGTGTGGTGGTGTGGAAGGAAAGATCTCATGGAGACCAGTCTTGAGCGCGAGCTCCGGGAGTGGCGAGCGAATCGAAGTCGTGAGGCCGATACAATGGCCGCTTTGAGTTCGAAGCTCTTCACGAAAACGAGGTCCACCAAGGGCTCGGCATGGCAGGCGCCAGGGGCCCGCCGGGTTCGCGTCCGCGGCGAAGAAGTCGTGGTCGTTGCGCGGCGCAAGCGACCGCTTCCGTCCTGAACGGATCCCCGACGAAACAATACGAAAGGTCCGGCCTCTAGCGGCCCCGCTGAAAAGTAGGCCTGCATCCGGCCGACCTCTAGTCCAACAGCAGCCAGGTATGGTACTTGGGCTCCAGCACTGGTTCCGCTTATGCTGGAAAGCTGGCACATGGTTCGTCCCCTCCTCCTCATCGCCCTCGTCTCGCTGCTCGCCGCAAGCTGGGCCACTCCTGCTGAGGCGGGCCGCTGCACCACGAACGCGAGCCTGGAACGCGCTGGGGCAACCATCGCGCGCGAGATCCATTGTGCAGGTCAGGCAGTCCTCAAGGGCGAGGAGGCTGGCGCGTGCCAAGCCGCCACCGTTCCCGCCTGTGCGCAGGAAGCACTCGCGCAAGCGCTGGAAATCGTCTTTGGCCCCGGAGCCCTGCCGAATGGCTCTGGCTGGCCCAGGGCCGCCCGCTTCTGTCAGCACACACTTGTACGAGAGAGTGTGCGCTTCTTCTCCGGCCGCACCCGCGAACGCCTCAAGGGCCGGCGCGGAACACGCAGCGGGCGCGGCTTTCGTCGTGTCGTCGACGCCTGCGACAACCTGAGTATCGCCGCGGAAAACAACTTTACCACCCCGACTCGGCTAGCCGGCGTGTGCCTGCAGACCCAAGGGGAACAAACAGACGGCCCCGCCACGGCGGGCTGTATCCGCGGCTCACTTGAGGCGATCATCGACGATCTTGCCCCCGAGCCACTGGCACCGAACGTAATTCTCATCATCACGGACGACCAGCGCCAGGATTCGCTGCAGTTCCTGCCCATCACACTACAGAGCATCGCGGCCCGCGGCGTCTCCTTCTCAAATGCCTTTTCCACCCATCCCATCTGCGGTCCGGCACGCGCGACCCTCCTGAGCGGCCTCGATACGCGACGCCATCGTGTTTTCGGCAACGGGAATGGAGCCAACTTCGACGAGAGCGAGACTCTCGCGACCTGGCTCTCCGCTGCCGGCTACCGCACTGGTCTCTTCGGCAAATACCTCCACGCCGCAAGCAGCCGGCCCGAGCCACCACCGGGCTGGGACGTCTGGCGCGAACTCAACGATTTAGGAGCCTTCTATTTCGGGTTTTCCCTGAATGTCGACGGCGAGACCTATATCTACGACGACACCGCATACTCAACCGACGTACTCGCAGCGCAGCTGACACGCTTTGTCCGCCGTAACCGCCAGGCAAAATTCTTTGCCGTTTACTCCCCGACCGCGGGACACGCGCCCTTCACGCCCGCCAACCGTCACATCGGCGCGTTTGCCGGCCTCGCTCCCTGGCGCCCGACAAACTTCCGCGAAACCGATACGAGCGGCAAACCAGGCTGGGTTCGCCTGCTCCAGGCAGGTGGTCCGGAATCAACCGACCATCTCGATCAGATCCGCCGCGACCAACTCGGTTCGCTGCTGCCAGTTGATGATGCCGTGCGCCGGATCGATCGAACACTGGAGCGCCTCGGCCTTTTCGATAATACCGTGGTCATCTTCACCTCCGACCAAGGGTATCATTGGGGCGAGCATTGGTCGAACACAAAATTCAGCGCCTACGAAGAGTCCATTCGGATCCCATTGTTGATGCGCTATCCGCGCCGCTGGGCCAAAGCGCGGGAGGAAGAGAGCCTGGTGGCAAATACCGACCTCGCACCGACAATCGCTGCGTTGGCAGGTGTCCCCTACCCGGCCGATCTCGACGGAAGCAGCCTGCTCGGGCTACTCGCCGGTACCGGCGTACCCCGTTCCGAGGTCTTCATCGAGAGCAGCGGCGGGTGGATCACCGCACCCTCCCGCAGCATCCGAACGCCACGCTGGAAACTGATCCGCAGCTCGCGGCGGATCTCGGCCCTGGAGTTCACCGAGCTCTACGACCTGGAGAACGATCCCGGAGAATTGCTCAACCTGAGCGGGCTGCCCGGTTACGAAACGATCGAGCTTGAGCTTGAGAATGCGCTGAACGAGACATTGCCGCGCCTCTCTCGGAACACCACGCCACGTGATTGGCGCTGAGCCCTGGCCGATTAGCGTAACTTCTGATTTCGGCGCGGTTGCAGAACCACAGCTGGAAAAACTGGATTGCAGGCCCCAAAGTGCGTGCTAGCCTTATCCGACAGGCACTTGGAATTAGGAGCGCTGCAATACCACCATGCATATCGAGACCCTCAAGGTCTTCTGCGACCTCGTCGATACGGGCAGTTTTTCCGTTGCGGCCGCGCAGAATTACGTGACCCAATCCGCCGTTAGCCAGCAAATCCGCACCCTTGAGACCCGCTACGGCCGCAAATTGGTCGAACGCGCGAAGCGCCGGGTTCGACCGACGCCAGCCGGTGAGATCTTCTACGAAATCAGCAAGGAAATCGTCTCCCGGCATCAGGACCTCGAAGCTCGCCTACAAGCGTTCTCGAACATCGTCGCCGGAACGGTGCGCGTCGCCACGGTGCATTCCGTCGGCCTCTACGAGTTCGCCGACGAACTCAAGCGCTATGTGAAGGCCTACCCGAGCGTCAATGTCCGGCTCGAATACAAAAAATCGAGTCAGATCTACGAGGATGTCCTGGCCGGCACCCTCGACGTCGGCGTCATCGCCTACCCGACCAAACGCCCGCAGATCCGCCTGATCCCCTTCCGCGAAGACCGGCTGGTGATGATCTGCGACCCTGCCCATCCGCTCGCACGCCACAAAACGGTCACGGTGAAGGACATCGAGGGCCGAAATTTCGTCGGCTTCGAGAAAGATATTCCGACCCATAAGGCAATCGAGAAGGTTCTCCAGAAGCACCATGTGCGCGTCAACTACGTCGCCGAAGTCGACAATATCGAGGTGATCAAGCGCATCGTCGAGGTCGGCACGGGCATCTCTATCGCCCCCGAGCCCGCTGTCGGACCCGAAATCCAAAGCGGCACCCTGGTGGCCGTGCCCTTCGCCGACGAGAATTTTATCCGACAGCTCGGCATCATTCACAAAGAAGCGCGCCATTTCTCGCCAGCGGCCGAGAAATTCATCGATACCCTTACGCCTTAGTCGGCCTGAGCAACCAGCCCTCGAGCAAGCGCAGCTCGGCCTGCGTTCGGGCAAGGCAACGCCCTGCCAATCCCGCCGACTCCACAGCCGACATGCACTCGCATTCGGCCTGCATTCGGCGCCACTCGCGCAGCATCAACTCCCGCGGCAGCGACACCTCCGGGGGCAGACAGGACTCGACCACCAACAAGGCTGCCAGCCGCGATGGCAGCACGGGGTCGTTCGCCGTCGAACCGACCCATTGCGCCACCCGCTTCTCACCCGCAGGCGTCAGCGCCCAGATCGGCGAGCGTTGCTCTTGGGCAGCCCAACACCGGACGTCCACCAGGCCATCGGCGGCAAAACGCCGAAGAATGCGGTGCAGGTCGCCGGCCGGCACCCCTTCGGACCAGCGCAGCCGCCGCAGCAGCATGCGGCTGAGGCCCGCTGCCGTCTTGGGTCCGCCGGCTAATCCGCTCAAAACAACCTTCTGTACGCTCATATCCTTTCATCGCCTCTCGCCCCCCAACCTGCCCGAGCGAGCAAGACAGGGCGAGCCAAAGCCGCCACGGCATGGCCTACAAGGCAAGAAGCCGACGGGAAGCTCCACGAAAAGGGAATCGGGATGGTCCCCTGGATATTGACTTTTCCTCGCCCGGCACCGACCATCTCGGGGATGCAATTCCCTTCCCCGAGGTCACTCTGATGGCACCCTCCCGTACCTGGAAGGTTGCCGTTGTCGGTGCGACCGGCGTCGCCGGCCAGCAATTTCTTGAATCTCTCAAGGGCCATCCCTGGTTCCAGATCACGGCGGTAGCGGCATCCAAACGCTCGGCCGGGAAGAGCTTCCGCGAGGCCTTGCTCGACGAGAACGGCGCCAGGCGCTGGTATTGTGCCGACGAACCAGACGACGCCGTACTCGACCTCGAAGTGCAGAACGCCATGGACCTCGACCCCGACTCGGTCGACCTCGTCTTTGCGGCCATTGAGAGCGAAGCCGCGCGCGAGATCGAACCGCGTCTGGCGGCAAAGATTCCGGTCTTCTCGACGGCCTCGGCCTTCCGCCGCGAACCCGACGTCACCATCGCCGTCCCCGGCGTAAACCTCGAGCAACTCGCGATTCTGGAAAAACAGCGTGCCAATCGCGGCTGGGAGGGCTTTGTCGTCCCACTGCCCAATTGCACAACCATGGGCCTGGTCATCACGCTCAAGCCGCTGGCCGATGCCTTCGGCCTGGAGCAAGTGGTGCTCACCTCAATGCAGGGCCTCTCCGGTGCCGGGCGGACTCCGGGTGTCGGCGCGATGGATATTCTCGACAATGTCATCCCCTTCATCTCCGGCGAAGAGGAAAAAGTCGCGTGGGAAACCGGCAAGGTTCTCGGCACGATCGAAGGCGACGGGTTCCGCAACCACGAGGCCTGGGTCAGCGCGACCTGTACGCGGGCCAATGTGAGTGAAGGCCATACCGAGGCGGTCACCTTGCGACTGACGCAGGAAGCCACGCTCACCGAAATCCGTGACGTCTTCGAGGACTTCGGCAAGGAATTCTGTGCGCGCGGGCTGCCCTCGGCACCCGCTGCACTCATCCGTGTCCACGACGACCCCTTTCGCCCGCAGCCAAAGCTCGACCGCGAGGCCGGCGGCGGCATGACCACCTCGGTCGGCCGGCTACGCCTCGACGAAGCCGGCCTGCGCTACGTTCTGGTCTCGCATAATACGAAAATGGGCGCCGCCAAGGGGGCCGTCCTGGTGGCCGAGCATATGGCCGACCGCGGCGAGATCTGAGCTGTGGCGCCATATCGCCCGACCCGGTAGATTCGGAGAAGCTGAAGAATGGCTGGGCCGGATCGAGACACAGACGAAGCGGTAATCACGCGAGCGCAGACACGCCGAAAGGTAGAGCGACCGAAGCTCTACAAGGTGCTTTTGCATAACGACGATTATACCACCCGCGAGTTTGTCGTCTGGATTCTGCGTGTCGTCTTCCAGCGTGACGAAAGCGAATCCGTGCAGATCATGCTCCATGTCCACAACAACGGCGTCGGTGTCGCGGGGGTCTATCCCTTCGATGTCGCCGAGGGGAAGGTTCTGCGCGCCACCGCGCTTGCCGAAGAATACGAGCACCCGCTGCTCACGACGATGGAGCCCGAATGACGCCCCCACAGGTCACAACCGATCTTCAAGCCTCGCTCCGCGCGGCCTATGAAGCGGCGCGCGAGCGCCGCCACGAGTACCTCACACTTGAGCATGTGCTGTTGGCAATGCTCGATAACGACGACGTACAGCGCCTCTTCGAACTGCTTCAGGTTGACAGCGACCAGATCCGCCACGAGCTGGAATTACATCTCGAGCATACCGTCGAGGTACTCCCCGAAGGCAGCGAACAGGGCCCGCGCGAGACCCCGGCACTTCAGCGAGTGCTGCAACGCGCGGCATTGCATGCGGTGAACTCCGAGCGCGCCACCATCGATGGTCCCAGCCTGATCGCCGCGCTCTTCCGCGAGCCGAGCTGCCAGGCTCTATGGACGCTGGAGAGCCAAGGCGTCACCCGCCTCGATGTTCTGCGCATCATCTCGCATGGCCTGCAAGACGGCGGCGTCTCCGGGGTAGGCGAAGGCGAGACCGAAACACCGCACGACCTCATCGAATCGGACAGCGACGAAGAAGAAGCACCGCCGCCGAACCCGCTCGATATCTGGACAACCGACCTGCGCGCCCGCGCCGCGGCCGGAGAGATCGACCCGTTGATCGGCCGCGAAGCTGAGCTTGAGCGCGCGATTCATATCCTGGCGCGACGCCGCAAAAACAACCCGGTCTTTGTCGGCGAGGCCGGCGTCGGTAAAACCGCGATCGTCGAGGGCCTCGCGCGCCGCCTGGAAGAAGGCAGCGTGCCTGCCAAAATTGCCGACGCGAATATCTACGCCCTCGATATGGGCGCGCTCATCGCCGGCACCAAATTCCGTGGTCAATTCGAAGAACGACTCAAAAGCGTCATCAAGGCACTTGATGAAAGGCCCGGCGCGATCCTCTTCATCGACGAGATCCACACCATTGTCGGAGCCGGCGCCACCAGTGGCGGCACGATGGATGCCTCGAATCTGCTCAAGCCGGCGCTAGCCAGCGGCCAGCTTCGCTGCATCGGTGCGACGACCTTCGGCGAGTACAAAAAATCCTTCGACCGCGACCGTGCCCTTGAGCGGCGCTTTCAGAAAATCGATGTCTCCGAGCCCAGCGTCCCCGAAACGATCGATATTCTGCAAGGGCTGAAGAGCCGCTACGAAGAACATCATGGCGTCCGCTATGATGACGATGCCTTGCGCGCCGCCGCCGAACTCGCCGCGAAATATATCAACGACCGCCACCTCCCGGACAAGGCGATCGATGTGATCGACGAGGCCGGCGCAGCCGATAGCATCCTCCCCGACGACAAGCGTCTGCGCAAAATCGACGAAAACGCCATCGAGATCATCATCGCGCGCATGGCAAAGATCCCCGAGAAAAAGGTCTCGGCGGATGCCCGCGACCAACTCGAGAAAATCGAGCCGGAACTACGCGAAGTGATCTACGGCCAAGACCAGGCGATTGGGCAGCTCGCCGCTGTAATCAAATTGCAGCGCTCCGGCCTCGGCCATAGCGACCGGCCGGTCGGCTCCTTTCTCTTTGCCGGCCCGACCGGTGTCGGCAAGACCGAGCTCGCCCGGCAGCTCGCTTCGGTGCTTGGCGTCGAGCTGCATCGCTTCGATATGAGCGAGTATATGGAGAAGCATACGGTCTCGCGGCTGATCGGTGCCCCGCCGGGCTACGTCGGCTTCGACCAGGGTGGACTGCTGACCGATGCCGTGCGCAAAACGCCGCATGCGGTCGTCGTTCTCGACGAAATCGAGAAGGCTCACCCTGATCTCTTCAATATCCTTCTACAGGTGATGGACCACGCCACCTTGACGGATAATACCGGCCGCAAGGCGGATTTCCGCAACATCATCCTGATTCTGACAACCAACGCCGGGGCCCGCGAGATGACCTCGGCGGCCATCGGCTTTACCGGCGACGGCCAATCCGGCACGGCAAAGCAGGCGATCGAGAAAACCTTCAGCCCCGAGTTCCGTAATAGGCTCGACGCGACCATCATCTTCGACCCGCTCGATACCGCCGCCGTCCTCAAGGTGGTCGAGAAAAACCTGAAGGAATTGCGCGAGCAATTGGCGGAAAAGAAGGTGACGATCGAGCTGACCAAGGGCGCCCGCGAGTGGTTCGGCAAAGAGGGTTTCGACCGACTCTATGGCGCACGCCCGATGGCTCGCCTCATCGAGCGCGAGCTCAAGCGGCCGCTGGCCGACGAGATCCTTTTCGGCAAGCTCGCCAAGGGCGGGCGCGTAAAAGTGCTGATTCGTGCAGGAAGTCTATCGCTCGACATCGTGCCAGCAGAGTAAAGTCCAAGGGCGGATCCGACGACGATCCTTTCTGGACCTTTCCCATGCCGACACCCGACCATAACTTCGAGCTCCGCCAGCTCCTCAAGGCCTACCGCAAAGGGCTGATCTCCGACGAGATCTTCGAGGAGCAGCTGACCGAGATCAATGGCCGGCCTGTGCGCCCCCTGGCCGCCCCGCCGCCGCCGGCCCGAGTATGGAAGAGCCAGGGCAAGATTTTCCACGCAGAGCGTGACCTCGTGGTGCATTTCCTTGATGAATTGCGCGCCGGCGAGGCCTTCGGCGGCACCATCTTCGACCTCTGGCAGCGCGTGGCTAGCGACCCTGGCCTGCGCGGCACGCTGCGTGCAATCGGCGCGCGCGAGGCCATGCACGGGGTCATGCTGGCGGCGCGCCTAAGCGAGCTTGGCGGCGCAGAGAACGCCAACCTACCGGCTAGCTTTGCCGAGGCAACCCGCGCCCGACTTGCCTCGACGGACGTATCCGATGCCGAAAAGCTCAAGGAAGTTCTAGCCCGGCTGCCCGATATCGAGACAGCCACCGGGCCTCTGCGCGAGGTAATCGAGCAGATCGAAGACGATATCGAGTCGCGCTCGCTGCTCGAATTGATCGTCGCCGACGAAGAATCCACCGTCTCCTGCCTACGCGATGCCGCGCGCAGGCTCGGACTCGGCCTCCCGGACGAAAAAGATGCCTGATTTCGAAGGCCCGAGAACTTTCGGCACGGCTCTTCCCCCGCACCGCCAAAGTTGATAATGCGGAGCGTCATGAACCTCGACTGACCGAGGGCCCCCAAGAAATGGTTCAAGAAAGCCTGATGCAAATAGCGGGGTTGGCAGGTCGCCTCCTCGCACTTCCCTTCATTCTCGGCGCTCGCTGGCTAGGCGAGCCCGAAGGACAGCAACTTGTAGCACGCGGCCCGGGCAACCCGGGCTTCGGCGTCCGCGCCAGAGCAGCGCTGGACGAGATCTTCTTTGTCACCGAGCTGCTGGCCGGCGCCCCTCTGGCCGTCTTCGACGCCGAGCGCATCGCCGAAGAAACCAAGGAAGCCGTGGCCTTTTTCCAGGACAACGGCTGGATCGACGATCCCGCAAGCTACCACCGCACACCATGCGCGCCCGACACAATCGAGGTCGAATCGGCCGAGATCACCGGCTTGGCCGCGGAGCGCATCAGCTTCGAGAGCGGCTACGCGCCCTGGGAAGACGAACCTGGACGCGAGCGTTGGCTCGATTACGAATCCAACCATACGGCGCATGCCCGAATCTTCCGCCACGCCGGCGAAGACCGCCCTTGGGTCGTCTGCATCCCGGGCTACCGCATGGGCCAGGAAATGGTCGACACGGTCGCGTTTCGCGTCCATTGGCTGCACCGCGACCTCGGCCTGAACGTGGCAATCCCAGTGCTGCCCTTCCACGGACCGCGCACCGCCGGGCGGCGCAGCGGCGATTTCTTCCTCGCCGGTGATTTCCTCGACACCGTCCACGCCCAAGCGCAGGCCGTCTGGGATACCCGCAAGCTGATCGCCTGGATCCGCGAGCAGGGAGCGCCCGCCGTGGGCATCTACGGCCTCTCGCTCGGCAGCTATACGGCGGCCCTCGTCGCCTCGCTCGAAGACGACCTCGATTGCGTCGTCGCCGGCATCCCGGCAGTCGATTTCGTCGACCTGGTGCAAGCCAATACCGCCGGTTGGGCCGTGCGCCTGACGGGCCTTCTCGGCTTCCCCTGGGATAATGTCTGCGAAATGCTGCGGGTCGTCTCGCCCCTGGAGATGCCGCTCAAAACCGACAAAAACCGCTGCTTCCTCTTCGCCGGCCTCTACGACCAAGTAGCGCCGCCCGAGCAAGCACGCGCACTCTGGCGCCATTGGGGACGCCCGCGCCTGGTCTGGTACCGCGGCGGCCACGTCTCCTTCCTGATCGAAAACGAGGTCCACGACCTCCTGGCCGAAGCGTTGCGGCGCACCGGCATGATCCCCGACCCGGTCTATACGCCCAAGTTGCTTGAGCTACGCCCCGCCCTCGCGTAGCCGCGTGCGGGCTGCGGATGTTGCGCGTTTTCTCGGTGTCAGCCGGGCCCAAATCAGCCGCTACGTCACGCGGCCGTTGCCGAGAGGGCTTGGGGGGCGAATGCGTAACCGATTGGCGAATCCGTAACACACGTCCCCTCCCCTACATCAGGACGTCGGGGTTGAGGATGCCTTTGGGGTCTAGTGCTTTTTTCAGAGAGTGGAGTACGGCCATGGCGCCCTCGCCGAGTTCGCGTGGGAGATGGTCGCGGCGGACGCGGCCGATGCCGTGGTGGTGGGCGATGGTGCCGCCGCATTTCATTGTCGCTTCCATCGCGGCGTTCCAGGCGGCCGAATAGATGCGCTCTTGTTCTTCGTTTTCTTCGGATTGGCCGATGAAGGTGAAATAAATGTTGACGCCGGTCGGGTAAGCATGCGAGGTATGGCCGCTGGCGATCAGAATGCCGGGCACCGCAGCGATCGCAGCTGTCACTTTTTCGTAGACCGGGCCGATACGATCCCAGGTGGCCGCGATTTCGATGGTATCGACGACCAGGCCGGCCGCCAGAAGCTCGTCCCAAGAAGGAACCGTGTTGCGGTGGCCGAGCCAATGTTGCAGAGCGCCGTCGCCCAGATCCACTCCCTGGCGCTTCTCACAGGCCGCGCGCATGGCGGCCATTTCCAGCTCGAGCGCAGGCTCCATGGCCGTGCTGCCCTCGGTCATCATCAGAAGCATGGGGGTGGACTCGGGAACCCATTCGCCGAAATTGCGATTGGCTTCAGTGCCGTCGTAGAGACGCAAAACCACCGGACGCCAGCCGTCGCGGAGCAATTCGCGGGTAATTTCGAGGCCGTCTTCCCAAGTTTTCAGGCGAAAGGCCGTGCCAGTCTGGAAGGTCGGCTTCGGCCAGACCTTGAAGGTGATCTCGGTTACGACGCCGAGCGTGCCCTCCGAGCCCAGGATCAGGCTCTTCAGATCCGGCCCGGTCGAGCTGCGCGGGGTCGGAAAGGTCCGCATGATGCGGCCATCGGCGAGCACGACCTCGAGTGCAAGAACCATCTCCTCGATATTGCCGTAGCGGGTCGAGAACTGGCCCGAGGCGCGGGTCGCAACCCAGCCGCCGACGGTCGAGACTTCAATCGATTGCGGAAAATGTCCGAGCGTCAGGCCGGCCGACGCGAGATGCGCCTCGAAATCCGAGCCACGCATGCCGGCCTGCACGCAGGCCGTCAAGGTCTCGGAACGGGTCGCCAGAACAGAATTCATGCGGGAGAGGTCCAGCACGATCGCACTCGCGCCCGGCCGCACGGCGCCACAGACTCCGGAGCCCAGGCCGTAGGGAACCACCGGCGTGCCCGCCTCATTGGCGAGACGCAGAACGATCGAGACTTCTTCGGTACTTTCCGGGAAAACCACACAAGCGGGCGGCGGCGCCTTGCGCTCACCGTGGTCGCGGATGGCCTCCAGAGCCCAATAATCGTGCGCATGAGCCGCGCGCACACTCTCGTCCCGCACCACTCTTCCCGTCGGAAGAGCGGCCTCGATCGCTTCGATGGCCTGCATCGGGATTCCTATTCCTGCCGCCAGGCGACATCTTCAGCGACCCGTGCCCGATAGGCCTGAATCTCGTTTTCAATTTGTTCGTCTGACCAGCTCTGGCGGGCGGCCAAGGCCGCCGCCACAGCCTCGGTCGCACCGAGGCCGTTGTCGCCAGCAAAAAGGTTGGCCCGCGCTCGACGCTCCAAGACGTCCACCACAGAGATGGCGCATTCTTCGTCGATCGCATACTCGATCTCGGCGGCCGACAGGCTGGTGCGCACCATCGGCACGGGCGTCTCGCCCTCAACCAAGGGCACCTTCGCCGTCCGGCACGGTTTCGCGCCGGGCTCTAGACGTTCGACGACCGCATCAACCACGCGCTCGGCCATCTTCCGATAGGTCGTGAGCTTACCGCCGGCAATCGAGAGCAATCCGTTGGGCTCGATCAGCACCTCGTCTTTGCGTGAGACCTCGGAGGGCTTCTTTCCCTCTTGGCGGAGCAAGGGCCGCACGCCGGCCCAGGCACCGCGGACATCCCCCGCGTCGATCCCCGCTTCGGGCCAGGCCCGATTGGTCGAATCAAGCAAATAGTCGACCTCCTCACGCGTGATCTCGGGGCGCTCAACAGCCTTGGGGTAGAAGGTATCGGTCGTGCCGATCCAGACGATATCTTCCCAGGGCACGACAAAAACCATGCGCTTGTCCGGCGCCCGCATCACCACAATATCGTTGACCGGGAGCCGCTCACGGGGGAGCACCAGATGGATGCCCTTGCTCAGTTGCATCCGGTTGCGCGAGGCACCGCCGAGTTTGCGAATCGCGTCCACCCACGGGCCGGCCGCATTGACCACGACCGAGGCACGCACCTCGAAGCGCTTGCCGCTGAGTTCGTCACGAATACCAACACAGAGGCGCTGTGTGCGGCTGCGGCCGACCTCCGATACCGAGGTCCGGGGCTCTTCTTCCGCCAGGGAAGTCGCCGGTGCGCGGTTGATGATCCGGGCACCATAGCGCTTCGCGGATTTCAGCGTCTCCAAGGTCAGCCGCGCATCGTCTGTAATATATTCTGTATAGACGATCGTGCCTTGCAGATTGTCGGACTCAAGGCCCGGCATATGCGCAAGCGATTCCTCGCGGCTCCAGAGCTCGTGGCGGTCGTCCTTCGGCGGCTTGGCCAATTTTTCGAAGGCCCAGAGGCCGGTGCGGAATTTCAGCAGGCCGGCGCGGGTCCGACCGTGTACCGGCATGGCCATGCGCGCATGGTGGGCGAGATGCGGCGCGATCTCGGTCAGGCATTGGCGCTCGCGTGCGGACTCGAGCACCATGCCGATCTCGCCCTGTTGCAGGTAGCGCAGCCCTCCGTGGATCAGTTTCGAGGAGCGGCTTGAGGTGCCGGAGGCGAAATCGCCGCGCTCGATCAGACCGACCGAGATACCACGCATCGCCGCGTCACGCGCAATACCGGCACCCGTGATGCCGCCGCCGACCACGAGGAGGTCCACCCCCTCGCGAGTCATCACTTCAAGGTCGGTTGCACGAGTATCAATTGAAAAACTCAGAAGCCTCTTCCTCGTAGATGATGATCGTCAAACCCGAAATAATGACCAAGTTCATGAATCACAGTGCGTCGCACCTCAAGACGCAGGTGATACTCGTCGCGATGCGCATCAATCAAGGGAAGGTAATAGATTACGATCCGATCCGGAAGGGTTGGCACGCCGCCGCCGCGTTCGTCCAGCGGCACGCCCTGATAGAGACCAAAAAGTGAATCCGCGCCTGGGTCGTAGCCGAGGTCGGCGACCAACTCTTTGCCAGGCTCGTCCTCGACGACCACCTCGACATTGGCGATGCTTGCGTGGATTCGCTGCGGAATACCGTCGAGGGCCTCGGCCACGAGGCCGCGGAAACGCTCGCGCGAAATCCATAAGGAGGTCCCCGGATTGGTCCGCATGCCACCTGCCTATCACAAAGTGACGAGATCTTGCCGCTTTCCGGAACCCCAACACGGCACAATCCCCTGCTTTTGCGAGACTTTCCCGAATTTCGGAGTGGCACTGCTCTTGCGAAGCGTCAGTATGCCTGGAACGTGTGATTGCGGATGTGGATGCGGTTGTGGATGGCGTTCAGGCAAGCTCGAGACGGAATAGGGAGAGGTAGCCCCAGGATGTGTGGTGCTGGGGGCGTTGGAGGGGGGCTGCTCCCCTACCCGTTGTCGAGTGAAAGAGGTTTCGATCCGGAAAATTCAGCGGACCGGCTGGCCGAGAGCTTGAAATCCGGCCCTGTCTCATGCGAACAGATCTGGCGATCTGTTCTAGCAGGAGGCCATCGATGCAATCTCTGAATTATGAGCCACGTAGTGGTGAAAGCTGGCGCGACCCTTGGGACGGGTACCGCGCGCTGCGCGACCAAGCGCCCGTATTTCATGTCGAGAAGGGCGATTATTGGGTCCTCAGCCGATTCGAGGATGTCTGGCAGGCCGCCCGCGATGTGGCGACCTTCTCCTCGGCCTCGGGGCTGACGACAAATTACGGAGATATGGAGGCGATGAACCTCGCCCCGACCATGGTCATGATGGACCCGCCGCAGCATACGGCGTTTCGCAAGCTGATCAGCGCCGGCTTCACGCCGCGCAAGGCGACCGATCTGGAACCAGCGATGCGCTCGTATATCGCCGCACGGATCGAAGAGATGCGCGCCGCAGACCGCTGCGATTTCATCGCCGGCCTGGCCCGCCCGCTGCCCTGTTGGGTGGTCGCCAATTACCTCGGTGTACCCGCGCAGGACCGAGGCCTCTTCGACGGCTGGACGCATGCCATTGTCGGGGGCGCGGCAACCGGTGACCTGCTCGGCTCCGCAGATGGCGCGGCTGCCGCCGCGGAGCTCTACGCCTATTTCACCGAGTTGATCGAAGCCAAACGCCGCGACCCCGGAGAAGACCTGATCACCCAACTCGCGCATGCCGACTTTGACGGCACCAAGCTCGAGATCCTCGAGATCCTCGGATACGCCTTCGTGATGATCGCCGGCGGCAACGATACCGCCACTGGCATGATCGGTGGCGCCGCCGAGTTGCTGACGCGCTACCCCGAGCAACGACGCAAGCTCCGCGACAACCCCAGCCTCATCCGCGGCGCGGTCGAAGAAGTGCTGCGCCTCACCTCGCCAGTGCAGGATCTCGCCCGCACGACGATGCGCGATGTCGAAATCCACGGAAAAGTGATCCCCAAGGGCAAACGCGTGCTGTTGCATTATGGCTCGGCCAACCGCGACGAGCGCGAGTTCGGCGAAAGCGCAGGCGCGTTCAACGTCGAGCGCAAGATCGATCGGATTCTCGCCTTCACAGTGGGCCCGCATTATTGCATCGGCGCCGCCGTCGCGAGGCTACAAGGGCAATTGGTGCTGGAAGAGTTGCTGGCACGTTGCCCCGAGTTTTCGGTCGATTTCGATGCCGCCGAATATGCCACCGGCGTCCATGTCCGCCGCCACGAGACCCTACCCTTTCAGGCCGTGGGCTAACCGCCAGCCTGGAGGCGCAGCCGAAAAGTAGGGCTGCATCCGAGCGGCAATGCCCCCCGGCTTGCACAGCGGCCTCGGCGACACGTAGCTTCTTTGCACTCCGTCACGGAGGAGGATGCGGGCCGGTGTCCGCCGCGGTCTTCAAAACCGTACGAGCGCTATATACATGGGGCTGGATGGTTCGACTCCATCTCTCTTCCGCCACGGCGGCGATGGGATAGGTAGGGACGTGTGTTACGTATTCTGGCGCGCAAAGATCGAGACGAGCGAGTAGCCATTGCCGCCAGAATACGTAACAAAATCCCGAATACGTAACACACGTCCCTACCTTGCCGAGATCCGTGGGCTCGCGCGGCTTGCCTCACCGGTCATGGTGGCCGAGCTCGGTTGGATGGGCATGGGCCTGGTCGATACCGCGATGGTCGGGCGCGTTTCGGCGGTCGCCATGGGTGCGGTCGCCGTGGGTGCCAACGTCTTTTTCCTTTTCATGGCGGGCGGGCTCGGCCTTCTCTTCGGGCTCGATACCGTAGTCGCCCAAGCGGTTGGCGCGCGCGAGCCCGAGCTTGCCCACCGCGCATTGGTGCAAGGCCTCTTCCTGGCGCTGGGGTCATCGCTTCTTCTGATGGGCGGCATGGTTGCGGCCGGCAATCTGCTCGGCTGGATCGGCGTGACCTCGGATGTTTTGCCAACCGCGCGAACCTACCTCGCGATTACCGCCCTGAGCATGCCGCCAATTGCGCTTTTCATGGCGCTACGCCGCTACCTCCAAGCCATGAATCTGGTCGGGGCCTTCATGGTCATCGTGCTATTCGCCAATGTGCTGAATGCCCTCGTGAATTGGCTGCTGGTCTTCGGTAATTTGGGATTTACTGCGCTGGGCGCCGCGGGTTCCGCCTGGGCAACCGTCGCCTCGCGATGCTTCATGATGGTCGCGCTGGCGGCCTATACCCTCTGGCATGCACGCCGCAACGCGACCGGACTTCTACAGACCCCCTTCGTGATCGAAATGCCCTTGCTGCGCCGAATCGTGCGCATCGGGCTTCCCGCCGCAGGACAGATCCTGCTAGAGAGCGGCTTCTTCAACGTCGCGGCATTGCTCGCCGCCCGCTTCGGCTCCGTGCCGCTGGCCGCCCACCAAATCGCGATCAGCGCGGCCTCATTCTCGTTCATGGCCCCCCTGGGAATCTCCTCGGCTGCTGCGGTCCGCGTCGGCCAGGCCGTAGGCCGGCGCGACGGACCGGGGGCCCGCCTGGCCGGTTGGACCGCAATCGTCTGCGGCGGCATCATGATGTTTGTTTTTGCCGCCGCCTTCCTCTTCTTCGGCCGGGAGATCGCGGCCGTATTCACCGACGAGACGGCCGTCATCACGATCGCGGCCTCGATTCTGACGGTCGCGGCCGCCTTCCAACTCGTCGACGGCACGCAAGTCGTCGCCGTAGGTGCCTTGCGCGGGCTCGGCGAGACCCGCCTGCCGATGCGCATCGCCCTTCTCTCCTACTGGATGGTCGGCATGTCGCTGGCCGTCGCTCTGGCCTTCTGGATGGGCCTCGGCGTCATCGGGCTCTGGTACGGTTTTGTCGTCGGGCTCGCGCTTGCCTGCGTGCTCTTGGTCGGCGTCTGGTTCCGCCACGCCCGCGACCCCCTGCACCATTCCGAATGAGGCTGCGGGGAACGGAAGCCAAAGGGAGAGGGCCTCTCGACCACTGCGCGCCGGCTCGGTAGACAATTTGAATGTCGACCCACGCTCGTATCGCACCCTCGATTCTCTCCGCTGATTTCAGCATTCTGGGCGACGAGGTCCGTGCCGCCGAAGCCGGCGGCGCCGACATCGTCCATGTCGATGTAATGGACGGGCATTTCGTGCCCAATATCACCATCGGCCCGCTGGTCGTTGCCTCCCTGCGCCCGGTCACGAAACTGGAACTCGATGTCCACCTGATGATCGACAGCCCCTGGGATTATCTCGAAGAGTTCGCGCGCGCGGGAGCCGATTCGATCACCGTGCATATCGAGGCCTGCCCCGACCCCGAAGATACGATTGAAAAAATCCATGCCCTCGGCAAACGTGCCGGCATCACCATGCGCCCCGGCACGCCGCTTGCGTCCATCGAGAAAGTCGTCAGTCAGGTCGAGCGCGTGCTCATCATGAGCGTCGAGCCGGGCTTCGGCGGGCAAAGCTTCCTACCCGACCAGCTCGACAAAGCACGCCAGCTCGTGGAGTGGCGCAAGCAGCACGGCTACAAATACGATATTCAGATTGATGGCGGCATCAAGGCTCATAACGCACGCGAATGCGCCGCTGCCGGCATCGAAGTCTTCGTCGCGGGCTCGGCCGTCTTCAATGGTGATGATTATGGCACGACCATCTCGGCTATCCGGGAGGCCGCGAATTCGTAGCCTACGCCTTCTCTTTGCACTGCTGCTTGCCTGCGCGACCACGGCCGGCGCTGCCGACGTCCATCGCGCCAGCAGTGTACGGGACCAGTATTTCGATATCAGCGGCGCTAGCGCGGACGCGGTTTTCGCATCGATCGCGCGCCAAAAACTCGGCCCCGAACCCGGCCGTGGCGCCAGTGGGCTAACCGAGAGCACCTTTCGCTATGAGGTCGAAATGCAAGCGCCGGAGGCAGAAGCCTGCCGCGTCACCAACCTCCGGCTGAGTCTGGAGATCGTCGTCACGCTACCGCGCCACCGCGCCACGCATTCGCTGAGCGCAGACGATAAACGCAATTGGGCGATCTACGCCACGGCCGTCGAGTTGCACGAATATCGGCATGTCGAGATCGAATTGCGCGGCCTCGACGAGGTTGCCGCTCGCATCGAGCGCGGTCTCGCGGCGGAGCGAATCCGCGGGAGCGGCAAAAAATCCTGCAAGGATTATATCGATCGCCTGCTGGCCGAGCAGCGCGAGACCACCAAACGCCGCCATGCCGACTTCCACCGCGAGGATTCGCGTGTGGTGCGTGGGCTGCAACGCAGCGCGCGCGAAGAGATCAGCAAGCTCGATGCCGAGCTCGCGACGCTCACGGCAGCCATCGAAGCACTAGATGAAGCAATCGCCGCAGCGCGCCAAGAGCAAGGCCAGGCACCCGCAGGCGACCTCCTTGCCGAAATCAACGCCGCGATCGAGGCGCGCAACGGCCTCCTGCCCGAACACCGCAGCCTCGTCGCCAACCGCAACCGCCGCGCCAGAGACCTCGCCTGGATTCGCTGAACAAGGACATGCGGCGCGGATTCGCGGCACACGTCGCCGCTACCCCTTGAGGCCCGGCCGGAAAGTACGCCGCCTGGGCCTCTACGGCGTGAACCAGATCGGGGACGTCCAGGCGCGCTCCTGGAGGGTTTTGGGGAAAGCCTCGTCACAACAGGGCGCAAGCGTTTCGGGAAGTGCTGCGGCATCCGCACAATCGACCTTGGCCTGGTTGCAGAGGTATTGGTTCCACCGACAGCTCGGATTCTCGATCACCCGCGCGTAGTAGAACGCGCCCTCGGCCGGATCGAAATCCGGGTCGGTCCAGACGCGGCAGAGTGAGCTCGCACCCGCACCCTGCGGCTCGCAGGTGGCAAGATCGACGCTCGCACCATTGGCGCCGCCAGCGACATCGAGAACCAGCTCCTGCGGCTCGCCGTCTTCCAACCAGCCCTTGACGATTTGGATGCGCTGCAGAGGCAGACCGGCGTCCTTACCGGTGCCGGCATCCTGCAAAGCATGCACGAGGAAGCGCGGCCCCCCGGTCGTGCCGGCCGGACGTGGCGAGAGGACCGAGCCCATCGGCACGCCTCCGGCATAGGCCTTGGCGACCATCGCCGGGTCGCCACAGAGTTCGGCCGGATAATCCCACCCGCCGAAGAAGCGCACGATCGGACGGGTTCCGCTGGTCGCGTAAGCCTCGCGCTGCTGCATCGCGTGGAAGAGAGAGTCGCGGGTATTCTCTTCGGCCCAGAGAACCGCGAGCCCACCCGGGCCGAATTCGATATCGTCGGACAGGCCCTGTTCAATCGAACTCGCGTCCATGCCCGCCCCGCCGTGTCCGGGGTGGTCTTTCTCCGCAACTAATCCGGGCGCCGCGATATGCGTATCGGTCGCGGCGATCAGACCGAATTGAAACGGGTTGGCGCCAAATTCTTTCTGCTTCACTAGCCCCTGCTTCAGGGCGTCGCGGATGAAAGAGTTGGCCGGAGCCACTTTTTGGTCGACCATACCACTCTGCTTCGCGCCGAATCGATCGTAGGGAAGTTTCTCGAAGCTACAGAACTCATCCGCCGACCAGCCCGCGCGGTGGTCGCATTCCGAAGAGCCTTTATGCTGCATCACCTCGACCAGCGGCTCCCAGCGGCTGCGTCGCCTCGCCTCCTCGGCACCGATCGCGCCGACGGGCACCGCCTCTTCGCCGAAAATCCCGACCGCATTTTCGCGCGAGACCTTGGCCGTCTCGAACATCAGGCCGCCGCTGAGGTTTGAATTATGCGGGATCGTCAGAGCGTCACAACCCGGCAGCCCGACCACGCATTCCGCCTCGAGACGATCCCAAAGATCCCAGGCCGTCGGCGTATCGATCCAGCTTGGAGGCAAGGCGGGGACCTTCGCGTTGCGGAAGATGACGTTGCGATGCAGGTTCTGCCCCTCGCCCACGCTCGCGGTGAACTCGTAGGCAACAAAGCTGGTGAAGCGACAGGTCGCGCTGCGGTCGTAGGCCTCCTCAGCAGCCGCCTGGGTTTCGCCCCAGACATCGGCGGTGGCCGCCTGGCAAGTCTCTCCCTCGTCGCCACAAAATCCCCATTGATAGCCGTAGATCAGCCCCGGTGCGGCCAAGAGCGAGATGCCGAGAGTCGCTGAGTTGCGAAACGCGATGCAGACCGGATGCCAATAACCCCAGGTTCCCGGCGTCCTACAGACCCGCACGGCACCGAGGAATTCGGAATGGTCGGAGATAGCCGTAAAATCGAGCGGCCGGTCAAGCTTTATTACGCGCGTCGCATTGCCGGCCTCGTCATAGGGCTGGATGCCCATCGGCTCGCCGCGGGCAAATCGGTAGGCGTCGCGCGGGGTATTGCGCGTATCCTGTGTGCTCGCGTCGAAAGAGTAGGCGGTATGGACATGCGTATCACCAAAAAAGGGCCGCTTGAGCGGATCGTAATCCGCACAGGGCTCGCGCTCCTCGGTGAGCGCGTAGGGGCGCGCTTGGGCATGCGCCGGCGGCATGGCAGAAAAGCACGCCAGTACAAGCAGAATTCGGGTGATCGATCGCATAAGCAGAAGCCTCCTGGAGAGCCACCGCGCCAAGCGGTGACGGGCTCCAGCAAACCAAAGACGCCCCGCCGCCGCACGGCACCCGATGCCCGGCCGCAAACAGTGCTCGAATGCGGGCCTCCTGAAATTTGCCAACTCTCGCGGTGGCGAGTACCGACAAGCGGCGTGGACCTTGCAGGCCAGCGGATCGCGATCACCGGAGCCACCGGCTTCCTTGGCCGCTATATCGTCCAGGCCGTACTCGATTGCCACGCCATTCCCGTTGGCGTGGTGCGTAACCCGGACCGCGTCCCTGAGTTGGCGGCAGCCGGCGTCGAATTGCGCCGTGCCGACCTTGCCGATCAGGATGCCTTGGCCCGCGGCTTTGCCGGCTGCGACGCCATTGTCTCGGTTGCCGCGATGGTCAGCGTCGGCAGCATGTACACGCTGCGGCGAAAACGCCGCGCCGCCTATATCCGGACCAATGTCGAAGGCATCCGCAACGTCCTGGAAGCGGCCCGCAGGAGTGGCGTAAAACGCATAGTTTATGCCTCGAGTGCCAATGTCTACCGCGAACGCCGTGGCCCGATCCGTGAAGACGCCGAGCTACATGATCCGAATAGGCCACGACTCATCGCCAACAGCTACTCGCTCTCCAAGGCGGCCGCCGAGCGTCTCGCCTGGGAGTTGGCCGCCGAGCACGGCCTCGCCCTCACCACGCTGCGGCCGTCGGGAATCTTCGGCGCACACGACCCCAACCTGATTCCCGTTGTCCGCCGCCTGCTACGCCCCACAATCTCTCTCTTCCCGGCCTTCACCCGTATGCAATTGGTCCACGCCGGCGATGTCGCCACCGCCGCGCTGCAATCCTTGGCGACCGAGGCGAGCATCGGGCGGGCCTATAATGTCGCCGGCGGCAACGAGAGCCTCTGGGATTTCGCCGCTGCCTGGAAGGCCGCCGGCGGGCGCCGGTCCGCCTTGTTGATCCCGCTGCCCGTGCCCGTGCGGCCGTTTCTCGATACCAGCCGGATCCGGCGCGAGTTGGGCTGGGAACCGCGTAGCCTCCGCGCCGGCCTTGAAGAGACCTTCCGGCGCGAGGCTGCCGCCGTGCAGCAATGAGGCCCGCCCCAGAACTTCGGCCGGATTTCCACACGATTTCGCCAGCCGCTGACAAAACGCTTTACTGCACTGTCCTGCATAGGAGATTAGGCAGTCCAATGATGCAGCCAAGGCAAAGCGCGCCCACAGCGGGCACTTTCCCCTTTTGCCCCCGCCGTGGCGGCTGGCAGGAGATTTGCGGAGGAATCCCCGCGTGACCACAATTCCGTTCTCCAACCTCGTCCTTGGCGGCGTGCTCTTCCTGATCATGCTCATCTGGGGCGTGATCGCCCGGCAGGGCTGGATCGCCTTGCAAACCGGCCGCGCTCACGGCCCGATCGCACGCCTGCATTCCCTGCTCGGGATCGCCGTCTCGATCGCCTATCTCACCGCCGGTGTCTCCACGCTCGCGCCCGACTCGCTGCATCCCACGCGTTCTTTCCTCGGCGCCTACCTCCTCATGGCCAACGATATGGCCGGCTTCGCGGCCGTCGCGATATTTCGGCATATGGCGCATTATTTCCAGCCAAGCCCGCCGCCCGTGCGCGCCCGCTGGCTCGCGCTCAACTATGGATTCGCAGCCGGCGTCAGCTTATTCGCCCTGGTTTTTCCGGTACTCGCCTACGAGGAGATCCTCGGTATCCACCTCTACGTCGTGGTGACCTATGGCTACATGGTCGCGATGTTCGCGCTGACGGCACGTCAGCTGCGACGCACCTCGCGGGCTGCGGCCTGGCAGGCACCCTTCGGTTCGACAGCGCGCCCCCTGCTGGTCATGGCCACTGCTGCGGTCGCCTGTCTGATCACCGTCCTCGCCGTAGTTCTGACGCAGAGTGTAGACGCGCCCGTAGTCTCGGTTGGCTGGCTGATGGCACTCTTCGGCGCGCTTGTCGCCGCACCCTTCGCCATGCGCAGCCTGGGTGCCGTGCTGCGCGACACGCTGGTCGGCATCGGCTTTATCACCACCGGCGTTGCGTCTGCCTTGCTGCTCCAATGGGAGACCTCCTGGCTACCTGAGGGCGAGCGTTTCTGGGTGCAGGTATTCCTCGGCTCGACGGCGGGCTTGCTGCTGATCGGCGTCGGCCTGCAATGGTGGTTTTCGATCTTCGACCGGATCGTTTTTCGCCGCGCACGCAACCGGCAAGAAGCGCTGCGCACGGCCTTGCATGCGATCTCACCGGACCTCGGCATCCAGCAATGCAGCCTCCGCGGACTGGCCGCCCTCACCCATACCCTGCAACTCGAAGGTGCCGCGCTCATCTGGCGCGACGGCGGTTCGCTCACCTACGGCCGCTTTCACGTCGACGAACTCGAAGCGATCTGGCCGCGCGACGCAGCAGCCGATGCGCTGGCCGAGCGAACCCTGGTTGGTGGCGAATTGAGCCACCTGCCGCGCGAACTCCGTTCCGCACGCGACCAGGCCGGCGTCGTCGGGGTGATTTGCGTGCATGGCTCGCAGCACCTCTGGGGCCATATCCTGATGCGTGCCGATCTTGTCGGTGCGAGTTTCGGCGGCGAGGAATTGGCAGCCATCGAAGGCTTCGCCGACCAAATCGGCTTGGTTCTCGATGGCGCGGCTCTCCTCGCCCGGTCGCTTGAAATCGAGCGCTCGCTGGCACATGCCGAAAAACTCGCCGCGATCGGCGAACTCACAGCCCGAGTCGCCCACGAAATTCGCAACCCCGCGACCGCCGCGCGCAGTCTCACCCAACAACTCCTCAAGGAAGACAATTCACCCTTCCAGGCCGAGCACGCCGTCATCCTCGAGTCACTCGACCGCATCGAGCATCATGTCGCCGATCTCCTGCGCTATGCCCGACGCGACGACCCCAAGCTCGGCTCGATCGATCTCGCCGCGCTGGCCCGCCGCACGGCCGAAGAATTGCGCCCGAGCCTGCGTTCAGCCGGCATCGAATTGGTCGTCCAATCGCCCGCAGCCTTGCCGGCCGAGGCCGACGCTGAGAAACTCCGTCAGGTCCTCGTCAACCTGATCGAGAACGCGCGCGACGCTCTCGAAGGTACCTGTGGCACCAAGGAGATCCGCGTCGAACTCGGTGGCGTCAACGGAAACGCCTGCATTGATATCAGCGATACCGGCCCCGGAATCGCCGAGGAACATCTCGAGCATATCTTCGAGTCCTTCTTCACCCTCAAAGAGGGCGGCACCGGTCTCGGCCTCGCCATCTCCAAGCGCACCATCGAGGCCCATGGCGGTCATATCGCCGCCAGCCGGATCCCCGGTAGCGGGCTTCGTTTCCATATCGACCTACCGCTCGCGACCGACCAAGGCAGAATATGAAACAATCGATTCTGGTAGTTGATGACGAGGCGGCCATCGGCATCGCCATCCAACGCCTGCTCTCGCGTGAGGGCTACGCCGTCGATACCTGCACCTCGGGCGAAGACGCGACTGTGAAGCTCGGCCGAACGCCCTACCACCTGGTCATCACCGACCTGAGCATGAAGGGCATGTGCGGCATGGAGCTGCTCGCCTGGATCCGCCAGAACTCGCCCGAGACTTCGGTCATCATGATCACGGCCTACGGCTCGGAGAAGACCGCCGTCGACGCCATGAAGCTCGGTGCGTCCGATTACGTCCCCAAGCCCTTCGATAATGACGAACTCGTCCTCAAGGTAAGAAGGCTACTCGAGGCACTCGCCGATCGGCGCGAAAACCGGCTGCTGCGAGAACAGGTCGAAGGCAGTTATCGGCTGGATAATCAGATCGGCCGCAGCCCGGCGATGCAGCGCGTTTTCAACGTGATCCGCAAGGTGGCCGATTCCGACCTGACGGTCCTGGTGCGCGGGCCTAGTGGCACCGGCAAGGAACTGGTCGCCAATGCGATCCATCTCGGCAGCCCGCGCCGCAACAAGCCTCTGGTCAAGGTGAATTGCGCCGCCTTCTCACGCGAGCTCGTAGAGAGCGAACTCTTCGGACACGAGAAGGGCTCGTTTACCGGCGCTGTTCAGGCGCGCGAGGGCAAATTCGAACTCGCCGATGGCGGCACTCTCTTCCTCGACGAGATCGGCGATATGGCTCTTGAGACACAAGCCAAAATTCTACGCGCCTTGCAGGAAAAGGAGATCCAGCGAGTCGGCGGCAACGCTACTCTGAAAATTGATACCCGCATCATCGCCGCAACCAACCAGGACCTCGAGGCCAAGGTGAAAGACGGCAGCTTCCGTGAGGACCTTTTCTACCGACTGAATGTCGTACCCGTCGTGCTGCCCTCGCTGGCCGAACGCGAGGGAGACCTACCGCTACTGATCGACCATTTCCTCGACAAAGTTGCGGTGCGACTCGCGCGCCCCAAAGCCTCGTTCTCGCCGGCTGCTATGCGGGCGCTGGTGTCGGCGCAATGGAAGGGCAATGTGCGCGAGCTCGAGCATGTCATCGAGCAATCCGTCGTGCTCGCCGACGGCCCCGAGATCGACGTCGGGGAGCTCCCGCCCTCGGTCGTCGGCCAGACCGCAGGAGCGGCCGCGGCCGTAGCGGAAATCAACCCCGATCTCTCGTTCAAGGAGGCCAAGCAGCAGCTCATCGAAGGCTTCGAGCGGAAATTCATCGAAGACGCTCTGGCCCGCAATGAAGGCAATATATCGCGCACAGCCGACGATATCGGCATGTACCGCCAGCACCTGCAGGGGAAGCTCGCCGAGTACGGCATCACCGCTGCCGACTACCGACAAGGTAAGTAAAGTGTTGGCCGCGCGCTTGGCGGCCGCGGCTTCGGTGCCTATGCTGAAGGGATGGCAATCCGGAACCGAATCACCGCAATGCTCGGCGTCGAGCTTCCTATCGTGCAAGCCCCGATGGGCTGGATCGCACGCGCGCCGCTCGCCTCGGCGGTCTCGAACGCCGGCGGCATGGGCATCATCGAAACCTCTTCGGGAGATACCGCCGCCATCCAGGAGGAGATCCACAAGATGGCGGATCTCACCGACAAGCCCTTCGGCGTGAATATCGCCCAGGCCTTCGTTCGCGACCCCTCCATCGTCGATTTCATTATTGACTCGGGTGTGGACTTCGTGACGACCTCGGCCGGGAACCCTCATAAATTTGCGCCGAAGCTCAAGGCCGCCGGGCTGACGGTCTTCCACGTCGTGCCGACACTGGCCGGTGCGCTCAAGGCAATCGAGGCCGGCGTCGACGGCCTGATCGTCGAGGGCGGCGAAGGGGGTGGTTTCAAAAACCCCCGCCCGGTCTCCTCGATGGTATTGCTGCCGCTGATTGCCAGCAAAGTCGATGTACCGATCATCGCCGCCGGCGGCATGCTGGACGGCCGCACGATGGCAGCCGCCTTCGCGCTCGGTGCGGAGGGCATCCAGATGGGAACCCGGATGGTCTCGGCGGCCGAGTCTCCCATCCACGACAATTGGAAGCAGAGTATCGTCAATGCGGCCGAGACCGACACGATCCTGCTCAACGAGCATACCTCGCCCGCCCTGCGTGTCCTGGCCACCGAGACCACGCTCGGCTTCCGTGGCGACGAAAGCCGCAATGCCATGGAGTTGGCCGCGGGGATTCAGGACCTCTATTTCGGCGGCGATATGAATGCTTCGATTGCGCTCACCGGGCAAGTGGCCGGACGCATCGACTCCATCCGGCCGGTCGCCGAAATTCTCCGCGAATGCGCCGAAGATTGCGAAGCTCTGCTGCGCCGACTCGCGAGCGAGCACCTCAGCGAAGACGCCTAGAGGGCCCACCCGAAACCGGGCCTACCTTCGGACCAAGCTCTGGTTTGCGGCCGCACCTCTAGCGCGAGCCGCCGTAGCCGTAGACGGATTGCTTCGCGCCATTACGCCACGAGAGGAGTGTGTCGAGAGCCGTATCCACCTGGTGACCATGAACCAGGTAGAAGTACATGCCGGCCGCGCCGATCACAATTCCATAAAAGAGCTTTCGCATTGTTCGTCAGCGGTACCGGGCCCGGCATGACCGACCGCCACCTGGAAGCTGGTTCGGCGCGTGCCCGCGTGAGATCCCGCCGGATCCGGCCTCTACCCCGCCTATCGGTATGAACCGTGCAAAAGTTGAGGGCGGTGCGCGAAAATTCTGGTCTCATAGAGCAGCACTTCGCACCATGCTGGATCGCGATCCGCAGAGAGAATGAGGCAGGCCGGGCTTACCCGACCGCCGAGCGAACCAGAGCAATGCGGCGGCTCCAGACCTCCTGGCGGGCACCGCGCTCATCGGCCGAGATTATAGGCTCGAAGCTGCGGTACGGCTCCCACGAGGCGGCCACCTGCGCATCGGTCACCAGGCCGAGCCCACGCCCGGCCAATAGGGCCGCCCCGATTCCGGCACGATCCAGCACGCGCGGGCGCTCCACTACGGCGCCCGTGACGTCGGCCAGCATCTGCAAGAGCAAGCCATTCTTTGCCGCGCCACCGGCTACGCGCAGCCGATCCAGCGGGCCCTCTGCCAGCGCCAGCGCAGCCTCGCCGCAGCGCGCCGCGATTCCCTCGAGCGTCGCGCGCGCAATATGCGCATGCGTGGACCCGCGCGAGAGCCCGCCGATCATGCCCCGCGCACCCAATTCGAGATGCGGGCCACCGAGTCCGGCAAACGCCGGCACCACCCAGACGCCATCGGAGTTCGAGACGCTACGCGCCAGACTCTCGAGCTTCGTCACATCCGAAATGATCCCGAGCCCCTCACACAACCAGGCCGCCGCGGCACCCGCGGTGAGCACAGGAGATTCGACGCAGAAGGTACGTTCTCCATCGAAGGACCAGAGCACCAGAGGGTAGGAGCCCGCCGGAGACTCGCCAAGCGCCTTGCCTTCATTTCGCTTGACCATGCCGGAAGTGCCCAGCTCAAGCTCGATGGCATTTTTCGCATGTGCCGCCTGTGCGTACATCGCTGCATGCTGATCCCCGGCCAGAGCCGCAATCGGCACACAGGCGCCGAAAGCCGTGCGGTCGGTCTCCCCGATCACGCCACTGGTATCCACCAGCGCCGGCAGATTCCCAGGCTCGATGCCGAGCACGGCCGCGGTTTTCAGATCGACGGTCCCGGCAAAGAGATCGTAGAGGCCGCTCACCGAATAATTGGAATGGTCACTCGCAAAAACCGAACCCGCCGAGAGACGGCAGGCGAGATAGGCGTCCACTGTGCCGAGCCGAATATCACGACGCCCTCGGGCGTGGTTCTGCAAAAGCCATTCGTATTTCGAGGCAGCCGTATTCGGAATCACGAAGAGCCCTTCGTCGAATAGCTCCACGCAACGCGCGCTGGTGCGCTGATCCTGCCAGCCGATCACCGGCCCGACCGGGTGACCGCGCGGGTCGAACGCGACCGCCGAGCCGCGTTGATTGGCAATGCCGATTGCCGCGATATCGGCCGCTTCCAGCCCCGCCAAGCCCAGCGCACGCTCGATCACCGCACGCGTCGTCTGCCAGAGCGTCTCGCCATGGTGCTCGACCCAGCCAGGCTGCGGGTAGACCGCCGGAATTTTCGCGTAGGCCTGTGCCTGAATGGTGCCCGAAGGATCGGTCACGACAGCGCGCACGCCGGTCGTGCCTTCGTCGATCCCGAGAAGATGACTGGCAGAATTACTCACGCCGTGAATCTGCCTCGTCAGTGGCCTTCCCACAAGGGCCGAGCCAAGCACCGGCTGGATTCCCGATGGGTTCTATGGGCGGAGTGAGACATGGCCGATCTTGAGACCTTCCGCAGTGAAACCGGTGCCTGGCTTGATGCCAACGCACCCGAGTTTGCCAAAACGCCCTTCAAAGACACCGACGATCTGTGTTGGGGCGGCGCCAAATACGACTTCGCCGAGCCCGGCGAGAAAGAATGGCTCGACCGGATGGCCGCCAAGGGCTGGACCGCACCGGCTTGGCCGACCAAATACGGCGGCGGCGGCCTCGACAAGGAAGAGCAGAAAATCCTCGCCGAAGAGATGCGCAAGCGCCGCCTGCGGCCGCCCTTGGTCGGTTTCGGCCTCAGCATGATCGGCATGTTGCTGCTGCAAGAAGGCAGCGAGGAGCTCTGCGCCGAGCACCTGCCGAAGATCGTCCGCGGCGAAATCCGCTGGTGCCAGGGCTACTCCGAGCCCGGCTCCGGCTCGGACCTCGCCAGCTTGCGCACCCGCGCGGTCCGCGACGGCGACGATTTCGTGCTCAACGGCCAGAAGGTCTGGACCTCCTACGCCGACCAGGCCGATTGGATGTTTCTCCTCGTGCGCACCGACCCGGACGCCTCCAAGCATACCGGCATCAGCTTCCTGCTGATGAATATGGCGAGCCCCGGCGTCGAGGCAAAGCCGATCGCCCTGATCAGTGGCTACTCGCCCTTCTGCGAGACCTTCCTCGCCGATGTCCGTGTCCCGGCGGGAAATCTGGTCGGCACCGAGAACGACGGCTGGCGGCTCGCCAAGGCGCTGCTCGGCCACGAGCGCACAATGATTGCCGGCTTCGGCACCGGCTCCGGTGGCGGAGGAGGAAAGCGCGAGAGCATGGCCGACCGTGCCAAGCGCTACAGCGGCGAAGAGAACGGCCAGGTGGCCGATGCTCTTCTGCGCGACCGCATCGCCGCCGGCGAGATGGACCAGCGCGCCTTTGAGCTCACCATGCTGCGCTCGCGCGACAGCATGAAGGCAGGGCATAAGCCCGGCGCCGAGACCTCGTTCTTCAAGCTGCACGGTACCGAGATCAATATGCGGCGCAACGAGCTTGAGATGAAAATCGCCGGGCCGCAAAGCCTCGGCTGGGAGGGTGAGGGCTTCGACGAGCGCGAACTCACAACCGCCCGCGCCTGGCTGCGCTCGCGCGGCAACTCGATCGAAGGCGGCACCTCCGAGGTGCAACTCAATATCATCGCCAAGCGGGTGCTCGGCCTGCCCGACTGAAACGGGAATCCGATTGCATGGTTGGCGGGAGTGTAGTTTCGTCTCCGCATGCAGATCCTTCGCACGCGAATTCTCGGCGCCATTGCCGCCACCGCTCTTCTCACCGTGGCCGCATGTTCCGGCTCCAGCGACGTCGATGATAGCGTCCGTATCGTACGAACCGAATACGGCATCCCGCATGTGACAGCGAAAAATTGGCGCAGCCTCGGCTACGGCTACGGTTACGCCTATGCGCAAGATAATTTCTGCGTGCTGATGAAGGAAATTGTCCGCGCAGGTGGCCGCTCCGCTGAGTTTCTCGGCGACGAGGGCAACCTCGAGGCGGATTTCGTCTGGAGCCATTATAACCGCGACGAGTATATAGAGAGCGAGTTCCTGCCGGCTGCCGCCGCTGAACTCACGGATCTGGTCGAAGGCTACGCCGCCGGAGTCAACCTCTACCTCGAAGAGACCGGTGTCGAGAACCTCGCCGAAGGCGACGAGGGCTGCCGCGACGCGCCATGGGCCCGACCGATCAGCCCACTCGATCTCGCCAAGGTCTATCGCAAGCTGATCCTGCGCGCCGGCATCGATCCGCTGACGCCCGCCATCATGGCCGCCGAAGCGCCCGATGCCGCCCAGGCAGCGGCGCGACCGCGTATGCCGCGTAGCTTTGCCATCACCGCCGCCGACCTGGGCTTTGCACCGGTCACCGAAATCGGCAGCAACGCCTACGCCTTCGGCCGCGACGCGACCACCAGTGGCAGCGGACTCCTGCTCGGCAACCCCCATTTCCCGTGGACCGGCTCGTCGCGCTTCTACATGGCCCACCTCACCATCCCCGGTGAATACGATGTCTTCGGCGCCTCGCTGCACGGCGTCCCTCTGATCAATATCGGCTTCAACGAAAATATCGCCTGGTCGCATACCGTTTCCACCGCCACACGCTTCACCTTCTTCGAGTTGCAGATCACCGAAGACCCGATGAAATATATCTACGACGGCGAGGTGCGTGATATCCGGGCCATCCCCGTCTCCGCCAAAATCCTGCTACCCGACGGCACGCTCGAGACCCGCTTTGATACGATCTACGAGAGTCATTTCGGCCCGATCGTTGATCTCGTTGTGCTCGAACCGGCGGTCGGCGGCTGGCCCACGGCCTTCGGCACCCTGCTCACCATCCGCGATGCCAATTTCGACAATACCCGCGCCATCGCCCAATGGCTCAGCATCGGCCGCGCCAATACGATCGAGGAGTTGGTCGAGGCCACCTATGAGCTCGGCATTCCCTGGGTGAATACGATTGCGGCCGACCGCGACGGCAACGCGCTCTACGCCGATATCGGGGCCATGCCTCATGTCACAAGCGAGAAACTCGCCGCATGCAGCGATACTCCGCTCACCGGCCTGCTGACCGCCCAGGGTTTCCCGGCATTGAACGGCTCGCGCAGCGAATGCGAATGGGGCTCGGACGACGATGCGCCCGCCGGACTCCTCGGCCGTAAATATCTGCCGAAACTCGAGACAACAAGCTATAGCGCCAACTCCAACGACAGCTATTGGCTGTCCAACCCGGACCATCTCCTTGAGGGCTATTCGCCGGTGATAGGCAGCGAGCGCGTCGAGCAAAGCATCCGTACACGCCAGGCCTTTGTTCAGGCCGAAGAACGGCTCGCCGGAACCGATGGCATGGGAGCCGGCGGTATCGACGCCGCGCAGCTGCGCACCCTGATGTTCGCGAACCGCAACCTGGGCGCCGAACTGATCCGCGCCGAGACGGTCCAGCTTTGCGAGTCGGTTACGGATTGGTCGCCCTTCACCGCAAACGACGCCGCCGCCGGGCTCGCCTGCGAAGTCCTGGGCAATTGGGATGGCCTCTTCAATAGCGAGAGTATCGGGCCCTATTTCTTCCAGGAATTCTGGAACGACGCACAACGCATCAATGACCTCTGGGTGATTCCTTTCGATGCGGACGACTCCGTCTATACGCCGCGCGGCGTGAACCTCGAGGACCCGGCTGTCGCCGCGGCGATCCTCAATATCTTCGGTGCCACCGTCGACGAACTCCAGGATCGCGGCATCCCGGCCGATCGCCCCTGGGGCGAGGTGCAATTCCGCAAGGTCGGCGACGAGCGTATCCCCATCCACGGCGGCTCGGGTGCCTCCATGTTCAGCGTGATCAGCCCGCGCTTCCACGCAGGCGAAGGCCTCTCCGAGATTCGCGCTGGCAACAGCTATATTCAGGTTGTCACCTGGGATGAGAACGAATGCCCGGATGCCTCGGCACTGCTCACCTACTCCCAATCGACCGACCCCGCGTCGCCGCATTTCGCCGATATGACGCGCCTCTACGCGGCCAAGGGCTGGGTGGATGCGCCCTATTGCCGTGACGATATCGAAGCCGCAAAGATCAGCGAGATCGAATTGCACCCTTAATTCGGTTGGCAAGGACGCGCGGCAGAGGCTAGTCCGAGACCATGCCGGTGGACCTCGCCAGACTGCTCGCCCCTGCAACGACGGCCGTCATTACAGTCGAATGCCAGCGCGGCGTGATCGGCGAACAGGCTCTCTTCCCGGCCTTGGTCGATGCCGTGCGCGACAGCGGCCTGATCGCCAACGGCCAGCGTGTACTCGAGGCGGCGCGCAAGGCAGGAGCGCCTGTGCTGCATGGACTGGCCCACCGCCGCGCCGACCGCGGCGGTCAGACGGCGAATTGCCTTCTCCTCGCTCTGGCCAGAAAGGCGCCCGGAGAAGGATTGCTACCGGGCTCGAAGAACGCCGAACTCATCGCGGAATTCGGCCCCGAGCCGAATGATTATCTCGTACCCCGCCTCCACGGCGTCTCGCTCTTCCATGGCACGGAACTCGACTCGCTGCTGCGCAATCTAGGCGTAAAAACCGTCATCCTGCTGGGCGCGAGCCTGAATATCGCGATTATCGGCAGCGCCATCGAGGCCGTGAATCGCGGCTATCAAGTTGTCGTGCCGCGCGATGGCACGGTCGCCATACCGCCGGAATTCGGCGTGGCGATGCTGCAACATTCTCTGCCGATGGTAGCCACTATCAGCGACTGCACTGCCATCGCCAGCTGCTTCGCATCGCATCCGGATCCTCAAGTCTGAAGAAGGAAATTATGGAACCTCTCGTCCTCAACGAAGAACAGATGCTGCTGCGCGATAGTGCCGCTGATTTCATCACCCGACGCTCGCCGATTTCGCGGATGCGCGCCTTGCGCGACGCGGGCGATGAGCTCGGCTTCGAGCCTGACGTATGGAAGGAAATGGCCGGCCTCGGCTGGCAGGGCATCCTTTTGCCGGAGTCCTGCGGCGGCTTGGGCCTCG
>JAYGCM010000085.1:0-7689 GCA_046583355.1 Deltaproteobacteria bacterium | reverse complement strand
GGAGGTCGCGAGCTTCGGCGGTGACGTCTCCGGGCTGGTGCCGCCGCCGGTACTGCGCCGCTTCAAGAAGAAATTCAAGAACTGAGCCGGCCGCAAGCGGCGCCCGGATGCAGGCCTCCTTTTCGGCCGGACCTCTGGCCGGGCCAGTAGGACCTCAAGCTCCCAGCAGTGCTGCTGGCACGACCGCAATGCCGTCCTCCCGACGGTATGCCTGCGGCCCGGTATGAACGACAACGGCATCGAGCAGGTCGTCGCCGATCTTCTCGCGCAGCCACAAAAGGTGCTTCACGTCGTTCTTGTTTACGGTGCCGCTCAGTTTGATCTCGATCGCAACAATACGCTGATCGGCTCGCTCGATGATCAGATCCACCTCGTGCGTACCGCCCTGCAGGCGGAGGTGGCGGACCCGAGCTTCAGCCGCCTGGGCAAAACCGCGCACGCCCAGCGTGACCAATGACTCGAAGAGGTGGCCCAGCAGCATTCCCTCGCTCGGAGACCGGGGGTTTCCACTATCGCCAGCGAGGAGGCCTTTGGCATCAAGGCCGAGCGCTCGTGCGGCCAATGCCGGGTCGGCCAGGTGGTGCTTCGGCGTTTGGCTGAGTCGACTCAAGCGATTGCGCGAGGGCAACCAGGCCGGCACAGGGTCGACGATCCACAAGCGCTCGAGGATCTCGCGCCAGGGTTGGGTGGCGGTTTTTGATGGTTTGTCGCCCTGGCCGCCAGTTGCCGCCTCACGGATAGCCTCGAACGATGCGGTGGTTGCGGTCGCCGCGGCATACGCGGCCATCCACCGCTCCAACACCTCCGGCCGGCGGACGGTATGCCCCTGTTCCTGAAAATCGGTATCGACGATGCGGCGCAGGTAGCCGTCAAGCTGCAGGCGAAGGGCGCGTCCGGAAAGCCGCCGGATGGCCGGGAATCCGGAATGGACTATCTCGTGGACATAATCAGCCAGAGAAACGTCGGTTCTGCCTGAAATTCTGGGCTTGTCTCCGTTGAGGAGTTCTCGCAAGCTGACGCTTGGGGTACCGACCCCGCGCTCACAGAGCGCCATGGGCCGCATTCTCAGGGTCACGATCCGGCCGGCTCCGGAGTGCGTTGGAGGCGTGGCCGGGCTCGCCGAGCCTGTAAGGAGGAAGCGGCCGGCCGCGTTGTCGTGGTCGACTGCTCGCCGCACGGCGTCCCAGACTGCAGGCACACGCTGCCATTCATCGAGAAGCAAGGGTGGTTTGCCGGTCAGCACCTGGCTCGGATCGGCCTCGGCGATGGCACGCTGCGCGGGTTCGTCCAAGCGGAGGATCGTGTTTGCTCGACGCTCAGCCGTGGCCGTTTTGCCGACTCCTTTGGGGCCTTCCAGCGCAATTGCGGGAAGCTCCGCCACAAGTTCGTCGAGCTCGGCGTCGACCAGCCGTCGTGAATACTCGCTCATTTTACTGGCTCCATTGGCATATCGACTCGCCGAGTTTGCTCCTTGGGGGGCGGGCTGACCCTCGATGCGCTACCCTCTATCGCATCTATACACTACCATTTAACGTATCCATAGACTACCATTCCGCAGGGCGTGTGCGAGGGGAAACCGGGGGAATCGCCGCAAATGATCGTCTGGGAGCCCGCTTTTTCAGGGATTTGCTGCGGCGGGTGAGGCGCGGTGGAGGGGCAGGCGCATGCCCTCGTATTCGACCGTGGCGGTGTCCGTGCGGCCCTCTACTGGCGGATCGAATTCGATCGTGACGAGATCTTCGATGCCGAAGCGGTGGTCGCCGAGTTCGTTCATCTGGCCACCTGGGCCGTTGGCCAGACCGAAACGCAGCTTGGTGCCGGCACGGCCGATTTCCACCTGCTGGCCCACCAGCGGCAATTCGAAGGTGCCGGCATAGGCGTCGAAGCGGTGGCGGACCTTGAGTGCGAGCAGATCCTCGACCGTCCAGGGGCGGGTTCTCCCGGTCAGCGCGGCACGGGCCGCGGCGACGGTGGCCGGCCCGATCGGTTCCTCGGCGTGGCCGAAGCTGCGGCGCAGGAAGGTGAGGATCGCGGCGATTCGCTCGTCGTCCAGTACCTCGGTATCGCCGTGCGAGGGCATCTCCAGGTTCCAGACCTGGCCGTCGATTTCGATGGGACCGCTGAGCCCACCCAGGACGATCCGCAGCAGCCAGGCATCGGAGTCGCGTACCCAGGGCGAGCCCGCGAGCGCAGGCGCCTGGTCGGGGATGCCGCGGCCGCTCGTGCCGTGGCAGGCAGCACAGACGTCGGCGTAGAGCTCCTGGCCGGCAAGGAAGCGCGTGGCTTCGGTCTCGGTGAGACGCCGCGCGCCACCGGGGCGCGGATCGCCGGGCCAGGTGAAGCGGCTGCGGATGCGCCGGATGCCCGCGCGGATTTCGTCGGAATCCTGATGCCGGCTTTGCCGGTCCTCGGCAAAAAGAACGTGCTGCGCAGGTAGTTCGACCCGGCGGGCTCGCGGCAGACGCTGCGCGCTGGCAATCCCGGCCAATAGCGCCAGACGGTCCGACTCATGCGGCAGAGCATCGACCAAGTCGAGAAGCGCCAGGGTCGGTGCATCGGGAGCTTGTACGGCGCGGGCTGCGGCATGGGCCGCCTCGACCAAGGCAACCAGCCAGGCGCGCTCGGCTTCGCTGCGCGCCTGCCCATCGGGGAAGCGGGCCATCTCGGCCGCCAGGGCCTCGTATTCGCGTCCGGCAAGACCCGAGCGTGCCGCCTCGGAGGTCGCCGGGTCGCCGCGGCGGCCCGCATCGAGCATGCGTGCCAGCGGTCGCTGGGCGGCGGGGAGGGCGCCGAGGGAAAGCAGGGCCTGGAGGCGCACGCCCGCGTCGGCATCCGTAAGGGCACCTTCGATGAGTTCGAAGTGGCCGCTATCTGGCTGGGCGTGAAAGGCCTCCGCTGCGCGCAGGGCTGTCCTGCGCACGCCCGTGTCCGAGTCGGCCAGGGCGCGCCGTAGCGTTTCGCCATCGAGCGATTGTAGAGCGGCCAATGTCCAGAGCGCATGGCGGCGGCCCAGCGCGCCGAAAGAAGAAAGTTCGCGCAGCGCGGCCACCGTCTCGGGCACGGCATGGTGCGCGAGCCGGCGCTGCGCCCGGTCGCGTGCCCAGCCGGCGGGGTGGTCGAGCGCCGCGAGTTGTTGCTCGCGGGTCGCGAGCAGGGGCGCGGCGTATTCGATCGGCTGATCCTCGCGCACGATGCGCCAGATCCGCCCGGTCGCGCCCGGCGCTTCGAGCCCGTGGTCCTCTACATAATCGTGCAGATAGTCGGAGACCATTGCGGCATGTTGGATCAGGCCGCGGTACATATCGATTACCCAGAGGGCACCGTCGGGGCCGATTTGCGCGTCGACCGGACGGAAGCGCTCGTCGGTGGAGACGAGGAATTCGCGCTCTTCGCCCGTGTCGTCGTGGTAGAGCCTATGTGTTGCCTTCGGCGTGAGTCCTGTATCCGTGAGCGCGAAATGCGCCACGGCGTAGCCGGCGGCTTCGGGAACAAAGGCGTCGCCGATAAATTCGGGCCCGAATTGGTGGCCGCGCTGAATCGTGAGTCCGCTCACGCCGGTCGGCGCCGCCTGGCGACCGTCGGGTCGCAGCGTGCCGCGCATATAGGCGCGGTTCAGGCCCGGTGCGACGCGCGCGCCGTGGACTTTTGCGCCCTTGCTCAGCGCGACCATGACTCCGGGCTTGTGTACGGCCACGGCGGTTGCGGCCTGGCGCATCGCGTAGTCGCCCGCAATGGTATCGATAAAGAGAAAGGCCGAGTTGTGGTTGTAGTAGAGGCGTCCCTCGTCGTCCTGGGCGAGGCCCCATTGGCCGCGGGCAATGGTTGGCTCGACACGCAGGTCCGTGCCGTCGAGGCGGAAGCGTCGCGAGGATTTGGCATTGTAAATCCAGCCGTCCAGCGCTGGTAGCAGGCCGTTTTCCTGATGCTCGGGGTTGGTGCCGATGATGGCGTAATCGCCCAGCCGGATTCGCTCGGCGCAGGTGCCCGTGCCGGCTGGGTCGCGGCATAGCCAGAGATCGCCAGCAGTGCCGACCAGGACGCCTTCGGGCAGGACCGCAACGGCCCGCGGCATGACCAGCGAGTCGAGAAAAACCTCGCTGGTGTCCATCCGGCCATCGCCGTCGGTATCTTCCAGGACGACGATGCGACCGACGGGTAGCTCTTCGCCCTCGCCGGCCAGGTTGGGCATGAAGCCGCGCATCTCGACTACATAAAGCCGGCCTTGGTCGTCCCAATCCATGGCGACCGGGTCGACCACCAGCGGCTCGGCGGCGACCAACTCGACGCGAAATCCCGGCGCCACACGAAACGAAGCCAGTTCGTCTTCGGGCGAGAGCACGGGCGCGGGCGGAACCTGCAGATCGGCCAGGATGTCCGCGGGCGAGGGCCCGAGCCAGATCTGGAAGCCGGCCCACGCGCCAAGGACGAGAACCACCAATACGATGGCTGTCCATTTGAGGAATCGTCGCAACATCGCCGTGCCTTGGTACTGGATTTCCTCGGCCGCTGCCAATCACGGCGCTCGGCGCGGGGCTGGTGGCGCGCGCGAGCGCACGAGTCTGTCTTCGGTAGATGCCTGTTCATCGGCGGGTGCGATTGCTAATCCCTGGTGGCGATGAAGCGAGGAATTCTCTCTGCGGGCGGCTACGTGCCGTACCATCGACTCGACCGCAGCGCGGTCGCCGATTTCTTCGGCGGCGCGCCCGGGCGGGGCCAACGTTCGGTTGCCTCCTATGATGAGGACACGACCTCGATGGGTGTGGAGGCCGCGCGCTTTGCCCTCGCGTCGTCCCCCTTCGCGCCGAAGCCGGCGGCGCTTTATTTCGCCACGGCCGATCCGGCCTACCTCGACAAGACCAACGCGACCGCCATTCACGCCGCGTTGCGGATGGATACCAGCGCGCTGGCGGTCGATATGGGTGGCGCACCACGCTCGGGAATTGGTGCGCTGCGCGCGGCTCTGGAGGGCTCGGTTCCGGTCCTGGTGGTCAGTTCGGATCGACGCTCGGGCCTGCCGACCAGCCCCGATGAGTCCAGCGGTGGCGACGCCGCAGCGGCTCTTCTGGTGGGCGAGGGCGAGCGGTTGATCGCGGAGTACCTGGGGGGTGCATCGGCGACCGATGAGTTCCTCGATCGCTGGCGCCTGCCGGGTGAGAGGCGCTCAAAGGCATGGGAGGAGCGTTTCGCCGAGAGTCGCTACCTGCCGCTGGGTCTGGATGCCTGGCAGCGTGCGCTGGAAGCCGCGCATATCGAGGCCGGGGAGGTGGAGCGCCTGATCGTCACGGGGACGCATCCGCGCTCGGTCAAGAGTATTGTACGCAAGCTCGGCATAGCACCCGAAGCGCAGGTCGATGACCTGACGGCGGCCATTGGCCAGAGCGGCACGGCGCATGCGGCGTTATTGCTGACCTCGGTGCTTGAGTCGGCCGAGTCCGAGCAGGTGGTTGTGCTGCTGCATCTTAGTGACGGCGCCGACGCGCTGGTCTTCCGCACCACGCCGGCCGATGCGAAATTCACCCCGGCGCGCCCGGTGGCAACACAGGTCGCCCGCGGCGGCGTATTGTCTTACGGCAAATTCCTCTCCTGGCGCGGCATGGTCGAGGTTCAACCTCCGAATCGTCCGCTGCCGGCGCGGCCCTCGGGTTCGGCTGCGGCGCGCAGCAAGGATTGGAAATTCGCTTTTGTCGGATCGCAGGATCGCACAAGCGGGGCGCTGCATCTTCCGCCGCAACGCGCTTCGCGGGTCGGCGGTGCCATAGACGAGATGGAAGAGGCCCCGATGGCCGACAAAGAAGCCACGGTCGCGACTTTCACGATCGACCGATTGGCGTACTCGCCGAGTCCGCCGGTCGTTTTTGCCGTGCTCGATTTCGAAGGCGGCGGGCGCCTGCCGTGTGAGCTTACGGATGTGGCGGCCGAAGATGTGCAGATCGGCGATCGCGTCGAGATGACCTTCCGGCGCCTCTATACGGCAGACGGAATTCATAATTATTTCTGGAAGGCCCGGCCCGTTCGGGGCTGAGCAGGGACCGGCGGGAGAGCATCATGGGTTCGCACGGAATCAAAGATCGCGTAGCGATCATCGGGATGGGCTGTACGCGTTTTGCCGAGCATTGGGACAAGAGCCGCGACGATCTGACAATTGACGCATGTCAGGAAGCCTTCGCGGCGGCCGGACTCGGCAAGGAAGACGTCGATGCCTTTTGGCTGGGTACGGCGCAATCTGGCATGAGCGGCATGGTGCTTTCGCAGGCCTTGCAGATCGAGGGCAAGCCCGTGACCCGGGTTGAGAATTTTTGCGCGACAGGGTCCGAGGCCTTGCGCAACGCGGCCTATGCGGTCGCCAGCGGCGCTTACGATATCGCGATGGCGGTCGGCGTCGAGAAGGTGAAAGACTCGGGCTTTGCTGGCTTGAATGCCTTTCCGGTTCCGAGCGATGGTACGCAGCGCACGCTCACGGCCGCGGCGATGTTCAGCCTGATCGTGCCGAGTTATTCCCGCCGCTACGGTGTCAGCGAAGACGAGATCAAGGATGTTCTTGCTCGCATCGCCTGGAAGAACCACAAAAACGGAGCGTTGAACCCGCGCGCGCAATTCACTCGCGAGATCCCGCAGGAGAAAATCCGGGCGATGGCACCGGTAGCCGGCAAGCTTGGAATCTTTGATTGTGCCGGGGTTGCCGATGGGGCGGCTGCGGCGATTATCTGTCGCGCCGAAGACGCGCATCGCTACACCGACAAGCCGGTCTATATCAAGGCGCTCTCGTTTGTGGCCGGCAGCGGGACGGGGTCGCTGGATTCCGAGTACGATTATACGACCTTTCCCGAGACGGTTGCGGCGGCGGCCGATGCCTACGCACAGGCCGGTATTACCGACCCACGCGCCGAGTTGGCCCTGGCCGAAGTCCATGATTGCTTCACGCCGACCGAATTGGTGCTGATGGAGGACCTCGGCTTCGCCGAGCGTGGTCAGGCCTGGAAGGAGTGTCAGGCCGGTGCCTTCGACCTCGATGGTCGCTTGCCGGTGAACTCCGATGGCGGTCTGAAGGCTTTCGGTCATCCGGTCGGTGCCTCCGGGCTGCGGATGCATTTCGAACTCTGGTTGCAGCTGCGCGGCGAGGCACCTGAGGCCCGGCGGATTCCGCAGACCGGGCGCAAGCTTGGTCTGGTGCATAATCTCGGCGGCTATCCCGGTGAGATGGTCAGCTTCGTCTCCATTCTCGGCAGCGAGCTCGACCGCTAACGGTGTATTGAGCGCGCCGGCGCAATCCTCTAGAAGAATCTCACCATGCCGAAGAAAAAAAATATCGACTGGGTCTACGAACGCAAAGGTTGAACGTCCTGTGTCCGCGCCTCTGCGTTCGTAGAGGCCCGCAAGATCGAAATTGACGAGTCCGTGCCCGCCAGCCGCAAGCTGCAGGCAGCTGACGCCGAGAAAATCGCGCGCGCATCGACCAAAATGATCGTGATGAAGGGCCGCAAGGTCCAAGAGTTCACGGTCGGCAAAAAGACCAGTGAAGAGGCCGTCGCGGCCATGCTCGGCAGCACAGGCAATCTGCGTGCGCCGCTTATGCGGATCGGCAAGCTGGTCCTCGTCGGTTTCAACGAAGACGTCTACACCGAGCATCTCGGCTGAAGCGTCCGGTAACGGACTCGGCCTCGGGCCGAGTCGCGGCGGCAAGGCCGAGCC
>JAYGCM010000078.1:0-4721 GCA_046583355.1 Deltaproteobacteria bacterium | reverse complement strand
GCGGGCCTTCTCGATCTTGCCCTTGGCGTCATCCGCGATCGCCGCCATGCAGCTCTCCAGACCGACCGCCGAAAGGACGGGCGAGGTCTTGTGCTTCAACGCCAGCTTCTTGCACTTGACGAACTCCTTGAGCTGCGTTTGCAGAACCTTCTCGGTCGATTTCAACATCGCCTGCTGACACAGGCCGAGCTTCTTGTTGGCCTTGTCGGTCACGTCGATCACCACCGCGTCGGCATCGTCGCCGATTATCGAGCTCAGGAACTCGCGTTCAAGTTCGGCCACGGCCGCCACCAGCACCGCGCCGTCCACATAGGCGAAGTCGGGTTTCGGTGCCGGACATTTCGTCTTGTCCGGATCATCCGGCTCGCCATTCTGGGCGACTTCCAATTTGCCCGCGAGCTTTGCCATCTTGCCCTTGGTATCGGCCACCTCACACGCGGCGATGGCCTGGCCCTCGGGCAATTTGCCCTTGCCCGCGTTCTTTACGCAGGCGAGCGATTCCTTGCCTTGCAGCTTCGCCACCTTGAGGGCGAAGGCGTTCATCGTGTTGATGCATTTCTGCTGATCTTTGGATTGTGCGACCTCGGTCTGACACCGGCTCGAGCAGCCGTCGCCGTCGTCGGTATTGCCGTCATCGCAGGTCTCGGTCGTCAGCTCGTCGGACTCGGTCTCGCCGTTGCTGCAGACCGGACCTTCCAGCGCGCAGAGCGCCGAGCAGCCGTCGCCATCGACGTTGCCGCCGTCGTCGCACTCCTCAGCCGTGTCCAGGTTGCCGTCGCCACAGTTGAAGCTGCATTGATCGGCCGCGCAGGCACAGATGCCAACCTCGCAGGTCTCGCCCGTCGTCAGCCCGTTGGCGTCGTCACACGCGGTGCCGTCCACCTCGGAGCCGTCGGCCGGACATGCGGTCGCGCTGCCATCGCAGGTCTCGGCCACGTCACAGGCACCCGCACTGGCGCGACACTCCGTGCCCGCGTTGCCGGCATCGTGGAGGCAAAACCCGGCTCCATTGCAGACATCCGTCGTACAGAGCTCGCCGTCGTCCGCACACGCCGTGCCGACTGCATCCAGTGTACAACTCGGCGAACAACAATCGCCGTCCGCCGTGTTGCCATCGTCGCATTCCTCGGTGCCGACCGCGACCCCGTCCCCGCAAACCCTCGCACAGGTGCTCGGTTCGCTCGCGTCACAACTCCAGCCCGACTCGACCGTGCAGCTGGCGCTGCAACCGTCGCCCGAGACCGGCCGGGGCGCGGGCACCGTCGACTGGCCGTGGTAGTTCCAGCCCCAACAAGCCACCGAGCCATCCGACGCGAGACCGCAGGTGTTGTTGCCACCAGCCGCGATCTGCACGTACGGGCCGGCTTGACCCGTCGCCTGGCCGTGCTCGTTCGAACCCCAGCAGTCCACCGAGCCATCCGACGCGAGAGCGCAGGTGTGGTGACCACCCGCCGCGATCTGTTCATACGGACCGGCCTGATCCTCCGCCTCGCCGTAGAAGTTCCGGCCCCAGCAATCCACCGAGCCATCCGGCGCGAGAGCGCAGGTGTGAGCATGACCCGCCGCGATCTGTTCATACGGGCCAGCCTTCCCCGTCGCGTCCCCTAACCCATCCCAGCCCCAGCAATCCACTGAGCCATCCGGCGCGAGACCGCAGGTGTGACCAGAACCCGCAGTGATCTGTTCATACGGGCCGGCCTGATACGCCGGCTGGCTGGAGGCGCCCCAGCAATCCACCGAGCCATCCGACCCGAGCGCGCAGGTGTGAAATCGTCCCGCCGCGATTTGTTCATACGGACCAGCCTGATCCTCCGCCTCGCCGTAGAGGTTCCGGCCCCAGCAATCCACCGAGCCATCCGACCCGAGCGCGCAGGTGTGGGTCTCATTCGCGGCGATCTGTTCATAGGGGCCGGCCTGATCCTCCGCCTGGCCGTAGTCGTTCCAGCCCCAGCAATCCACCGAGCCATCCGGCATCAGGGCGCAGACCTGAGCATAACCCGCCGCCACCGCCGTCACTCGGCTGCCGTCGTCGCACTCCTCGGCGCCGGCCACGAGGCCGTCGCCGCAAACCTCGGCACAGATGCTCGGCTCGCTCGCGTCACAGATCCAGCCCGACTCGACCGTGCAGGTGGCGCTGCAACCGTCACCCGGCACCGCGTTGCTGTCGTCGCAGGTCTCGCCCGACACCACCATTCCGTCACCGCAAACCGGGCCACAACTCTGCCCGTCTCCGGAAAACCCTGCACCACACGTACATTCGAAAGTGCCCTCAGGGTCATTCGTGCACGTCGCCTCAGACGCGCAGCCGCCGTTTTCGGTCAAGCACTCGTCCACATCGCCCATCACCCGAACCTCGGCCAGTGACAATATATTCGTGCCCGACAATTGTACGCGAACATAGCGACCGCTCGCACGGATACTGATCTCCGCCTGCAGGTCCGGATAGCCCGCGAAATAAAACGCCGACACCCCGCTCTGGCTGATCGAGTCATCCAGGCCACCGGACGCAAACGGATCCGGCGAGACCAATACGTAGAAGTCGCTCAGGCGGTCCGCGCAGCAATTTGCGCGGTTCCACAGCTCTACATGATCGATCCATTCCACCGCCTGGAGGTCGACTCCCCACCACGGCTGGAACTCCTCGTTCGTTGAAGTGAAGTCCGACACGTCCCCATTCAAGGCCAACGAGGCAGGGTAGCTCGGCGTCCAGGGCCACTCGCTCGATTGCGTAGCGGGCTTCCCGATGGCCTTGTCCTCCAGGAGATGGTCGCACGACGTCACGCCATCTCCCATGAGCGGATCCAGGCAACTGCACTCGTAGCCAACAAGCGTGTCCCTACACGTCGCCTGTTCGTGGCAATCATCAGTCCCCTGCGAGCATTGGTCCGGGTCACAAATCGCACCCTGACACATCCATCCCGGCTCGACCGTGCAGGTGGCGCTGCAACCGTCGCCGGAGAGCGGCGCCTGCGCAGGCCCAGGTTCCGTTGCCTGGCCGTTCAAATTCGAGCCCCAGCAATCCACCAAGTCATCCGACGCGAGTGCGCAGGTGTGGGCACCACCAGCCGCAATTTTCACATAAACACCGGGCGGATGTGCTGTCTGGTCGTTCCCCCCCCCTGACCAGCCCCAGCACTCCAACTTGCCAACCGACGTGAGAGTGCAGGTCTGGTAACCACCAGCCGCAATCTGTACGAAAGGGCCGGCGACATACCGCGCCTGGCCGTCGTCGTTCAAGCCCCAGCAATTCACTGAGCCATCCTGCGCGAGAGCGCAGGTGTGAGCATAACCCGCCGCGATCTGTTCATACGGGCCGGCCTGATTCGTCGCCTGGCCGTAGGCATCGTCGCCCCAGCAATCCACCGAGCCATCCGGCCCGAGAGCGCAGGTGTGAGCATGACCCGCCGCGATCTGTTCATACGGGCCGGCCTGATCCGTCGCCACGCCCGGTTCGTCCGTGCCCCAGCAATGTACCGAGCCATCCGAGGCGAGCGCGCAGGTGTGGTAGGTACCCGCCGCAATCTGGGTATAATCGCCGGCCCGATCCGCCGCTTGGCCGTCGTCGTTGAAGCCCCAGCAATCCACCGAGCCATCCGGCCCGAGAGCGCATGTGTGGGCAGCACCCGCCGCGATCTGTTCATACGGGCCGACCTGATCCTCTGCCTGGCCATAAGAGTTGTCACCCCAACAATCCACCGCGCCATCCGACGCGAGAGCGCAGGTGTGAGCGTTACCGGCCGCCACCGCCACCAGGCGACTGCCGTCGTCGCACTCCTCGGCGCCGGCCACGAGTCCGTCGCCGCAGGTTTGCGCCAGGGCCGCCGGCGCTGCGGCCAGCAGCATCGCCAGCGCGAACAGTGCCGCCAAGGCGGCGCGGTTGACCGCGCGCGCCGAACGCGGCGCGCAGGCTGTACGGGCAGAGCCGACAAGCGAAACAACAGAGTTCGAAAGGTTCGTGAGGGGTAGAATGGTCATGAGGAGGGGAGCCTTTTCGCAATGAAATGTGCGTAGGCGACCGAAGCTCGACCGCCTATCACCATTCCTGCGATCATACGGCAGGAACATCGTTCCGGGAACATTGTTTCGGTCTCGTCTCAGCCGGTGGGACGCGCAGAGCGCACCACCACTGAACCGCGGTGGCGGTCGACGCGGTGTGTCATCTGCCGAGGTCGAAATCAAGCGGGATGAAGATCTACCAAGGCGGCATGGGCTACTCCCTCATGAAGGAGCCCGGCTAGCCTTTTCGTCCGCTGCCGCTGGGTTCCGCACACCTGCCGTTGGCCGCGCCGTCGCCGACGCGCCTACAGCCGGGGAACTCCATCGACGAAGCTTCCGCCCGGCGAGCCCATGAGCTTGTCGCAGCTGGCGTTGTCCGCGCCGTCGTCGACCAGGTCGCAATCGGCGTTCAGGTCGTCAGCGGCATTCATCATGCGACACGCGATGCAGGCACCTTCGCTCACGACGCAGGCCGAGAACGATGCGATATCCGTCGCTCCAGACGCGCAATCGCCCGCCAATACCGCGTCGAGCGCGCGGCCTTCCTCGGTGCATTTCTTGGCGAAGAAATCGTCGACCTTGACGCGGGCCTTCTCGATCTTGCCCTTGGCGTCATCCGCGATCGCCGCCATGCAGCTCTCCAGACCGACCGCCGAAAGGACGGGCGAGGTCTTGTGCTTCAACGCCAGCTTCTTGCACTTGACGAACTCCTTGAGCTGCGTTTG
>JAYGCM010000027.1:0-6446 GCA_046583355.1 Deltaproteobacteria bacterium | reverse complement strand
GGCCGAGGAAAATCTCGATCTCTTTGCCCGCATGCGCGCTGGCGAGTTCGACGAGGGCCATTGCGTGTTGCGCGCCAAGATTGATATGGCCGCGGGCAATTTCAATCTCCGTGACCCCGCCTTGTACCGCATCCGCAAGGTGCGCCATCATCGCACGGGTGATGATTGGTGCATCTACCCGATGTATGATTTTGCTCATCCGCTCGAAGACGCCTTTGAGAGCATCACGCATTCGCTTTGCTCGTTGGAGTTTCAGGATCACCGCCCGGTCTACGATTGGGTGGTCGCGAATGTGACGACGCCGGCTACGCCGCAGCAGATCGAATTCGCGCGGCTGAACCTGAGCTACACGGTGATGAGTAAACGGAAGCTACGCGAGTTGGTCGAAGACGGCGCGGTCGAGGGATGGGACGACCGGCGGATGCCGACGCTCTCGGGGCTGCGCCGCCGCGGCTATCCGCCCGAGGCCATCCGTGATTTCTGCGAACGTATCGGCGTGGCCAAGGCCGCCAGTGTGGTCGATGTCGCGATGCTCGAAGCGTGCGTGCGCGAAGACCTGAACAAACGCGCCGAGCGCCGTATGGCCGTGCTGCGGCCGCTGGAATTGGTGATCGAGAACTGGCCCGAGGGCAAGGTTGATGAGATCGACGCCGTGAACAACCCCGAGGACGAGGCCGCTGGCAAGCGCAAGGTCTGTTTCTCGGGAAGGCTCTGGATCGAGCAGGACGATTTCCGCGAAGAGGCGCCGCGAAAATTCTTTCGCCTGGTACCGGGTCGCGAGGTGCGGCTGCGTTGGGGCTATTTCGTCACCTGTACGGGCTTCGACAAAGACGAGGCGACCGGCGAGATCACGCGGGTCCGTTGCACCTATGACCCGGCGACGCGCGGTGGCGATTCGCCGGACGGACGCAAGGTGAAGGGCACGATCCATTGGGTCTCGGCGGAACATGCTGTCGATGCGCGCGTGCGCCTCTACGATCGCCTCTTCCTCGACGCGGCCCCCGAGCAGGGGGAATGGAAGGCCAACCTGAACCCGGACTCGTTGGAGATCCTCAGTGGCGTAAAGCTCGAAGCATCGCTGGCCGAATTCGATGCGAGCCAGGCCGTGCAATTCGAGCGCCTGGGCTATTTCAAACGTGACCCGAGTGGCGATTGGAACCGTATCGTGAGCCTGCGCGATCGCTGGGCACGCCTGCAGAAAAAGGGCTGAGGGCCGGCCGAAAAGCAGGTTTGCTTTTCGGCCGGCTCTGAAGCCGGTTCAATCCGGGAGGGCCGCTGGCGCCTCGTCGTGGCCGCCGAGGCCGGGCAGCTTGGCCGTCGCTCGCTTGAGGTCGTCGAGGACGAGGAAGCAACTCGGTACGAGGACGAGGGTGACGACGGTTGAGAAGAGCACGCCGAAGGCCACCGAGATCGCCATCGGAATCAGGAATTGTGCTTGCACGCTGGTCTCCATCAAGAGTGGCGAGAGGCCCGCGAAGGTGGTGAGCGAAGTGAGCATGATCGGGCGGAAGCGTTTGCGCCCGGCCGCCCGCACGGCGGCTGCGACCGGCGTGCCGCGGCTGAGTTCGCGGTTGATATAATCGACCAGCACAAGACTATCGTTGACGACGACACCGGCCACGGCGACCAGGCCGATGACTGAGAACATGCTCATCGTCCAATTCATCAATACATGGCCAAGGACTCCGCCAATCATGCCGAAAGGGATTGCGGTCATGATGATGAGCGGTTGCAGGTAGGAGCGTAGGGGGACGGCTAGCAAGGCATAGATCACCAACAGGGAGATGCCGAAGCCGCGGGCCAGATGGCCGAGGAATTCGGCCTGTTCCTTTTGTTCGCCTTGCAGGCGGTAGCCTACGCTGGGGTAGGTGGAGACGATGCCGGGCAGCACCTCGCGGCGGATTTCGGCGACGATTTCGTTCGGTGTGGCGAGGCTCTCATCGACCTCGGCTGTGATGCTGACGGTGCGTCGGCGGTCGAGGCGCTGGATCGCGGCGGCGCCGCGTCCGGTCTCGATCGTGGCGACGGCCGAGAGCGGTACGGCCGTGCCGTCGGGGAGGCGGATCCACATGCTCTCGACATCGCCGACAGAGCGGCGCGCCTCTTCGGGGTAACGGACCATTACGCGGACATCGTCGCGGCCACGCTGAATGCGCTGCGCCTCGGCGCCATAGAATGCCTGGCGGACTTGGCGGGCGAGGTTGGCCCGCGAGAGGCCGAGCGCTTCGCCACTCGGAAGAATGTCAAGATTGAGTTGTTGCTTGCCGTCGCGCAGCGAATCGCTGACGTCGAAGACGCCGGGGAAGCGACGCAGGGCTGCTTTGAGAGTCTCCGCGGCGGCTTTGAGATCGGCACCGTCGTTGCCGCGCAATTCGATTTCGATCGCGGCTCCCGCGGTGAACATGGACGAGGTAAACGAGAGCTCCAGCGCGTCGGGGATTTCGCCCGCGAGCGCACGCCAACGGTTGCCGATTTCAAGGCTGGACTCCTCTCGGGCTTCCGAGGGAATCAATTCGACCACGACCTCGCCCTTATTGGGCGAGCCTATGCTGCCACCCATACGACCGCCGCTCTCCTCTTCCGATCGTTGCGAGCTGGGCTGCGAGCCGATCGAGGTGAAGATATGGGTATAGACGCTGCCTTTGTCCGCATCGCGGCTTGCATCGATCTCGCGGCGGAGTTTCTCGGCCGCGGCCTCCAATTGGCGCACGCCCTGGGTCGTGACCGAGGCTGGCGTTCCTTCGGGAAGCGTGAGTTTGGCAACGACGCTATCGGCTTCGACGGGCGGCATGAAATCGAAGCCCACCCAGCCGCCGACCATCATTCCCAGGGCCACCAGCACCACGGCGACGCCGCTGGCCAGGGTCGCGTAGCGCCATTCCAGCGCGCGTTCGAGAAAGGGGCTGTAGCCATTGTCGAGGAAGCGCTGGAGGCCGTTGGCGATGCGATCCTGCACCTTGCTCCAGACATGCCATTTTCCGTCGCTCGATTGATCGGCCCGGGCTCGTGCATGGGCGAGGTGCGAGGGCAGAATCAGTTTCGACTCAATCATCGAAAAGACCAGCGAGCAGATGACGACGATCGGCACCATGCGGGACATCTCGCCTGAGGAGCCGGGCAGGAAGAGCAGGGGGCAGAAGGCCGCGATTGTTGTCAGGACGCCGAAGGTGACCGGAACCGCGACTTCCTGGGTGCCGGTGATGGCCGCCTCGAGCGGATCGTCGCCGGCTTCTTGATGCGTATGGACGTTCTCGCCCACGACGATCGCATCGTCGACGAGGATGCCGAGCACGACAATGAAGGCCGTCAGCGAGAGCAAGTTGATCGAGACGTCAAACCAGGGCAGCGCGGCGATCGCGCCGAGCATGGCAATCGGTACGCCGAGGCCGACCCAGAGGGCGAGGCGCAGGCGCAGGAAGAGCGCGAGCACGGCGAGCACGAGCAGGAAGCCGAGGCGTGCGTTGCCCAGCAATGTATCGAGCCGGGCTTGCAGGTAGGAGGACTCGTCTTCCCAGGTCGTGATTTTAACACCGGCCGGCATATCGCTTGCCTTGCGCAGGACGTAGGCGTGCACGGCCGCCGCTACTTCGAGTGCATCCTGCGTGCCGACGCGCTGCACCTTGATCATGACAGCAGGCTCGCCGTCGAAGAGTGTGCTCTGGTCGGATTCAGCAAAACCGTCGATGATGGTCGCGACGTCGCCGAGCCGTACGCGTGTGCCGTCCAGGTCCGAGAGCAGGACGATTTCCTCGAACTCGTCGCCCCGGTAGGCCTGGCCGCTGGTGCGCAGGACGATCTCACCATCAGCCGTCTTGATCGAGCCCGCCGAGAGGTCGAGCGAGGAGCGCCGCACGGCCGCGACCACATCATCAAAGCGCAGTCCGTGGCGGCGCAGATCGCCTTCGCTGACCTCAATCGAAATTTCGTAAGGGCGTACGCTGGTGAGCGAGGCCATCGAGACTTCGGGCAGGTCGATGATTCCGTCACGGACCTCTTCGCCGAGCGTGCGCAGAGTTCGCTCGCTGGCGTTGCCCGAAACCATCACGCTGATGACCTTGCCCCGCATGGCGGCCTGCTTGATGGTCGGGGGCTCGGCCTCGGCGGGGAAGGTGTCGATCGCATCCACCTCGGATTTGATATCGGCGAGCGATTGTTCGACGTCAGCCCAATCGTAGAGACGTACGAGGAGGGCGCCCATGCTCTCGACCGCCGTGCATCGGATCTCCTTGACGCCTTCGATGCCTTGGAGGCGCTCCTCGACGCGCACACAGATGGCATCTTCGACTTCTTCGGGCGAGGCGCCGGGGAAGGGAATCGAGATGCTCACCGCGTTGATGCGCATCTCCGGGAAGACTTCCATCTTGATGCGCGGCAGGGTGATCAGCCCGCTGATGACAATCACCAGCATCGTGAGGTTTGCCGCAACCGAGTTGCGGGCAAACCAGGCGATGGCATTGTTCATGAGGGGGGGGCCGGTGTGCGGACGCGGGTCCCTGGCGTCACCGTCGCAAGGCGTGAGATGCAGACCCGCTCGCCGGCCGTGAGGCCGTTCGCGATGAGAATGCCGCCGCGGGTGCGGCGCAATACGTCGACGTAGCGGATTTGGAGCGTGTCGTCGGCATCGATGATCAGGACGTGGTCGCCGTCGCGCAAGGCACTGCGTGGCAGTTCGACGGCTGCAGCGATTGTCCGGCCTTGGATTTTTGCATCGACGAACATTCCCACGGCCAGAGGCGGGTGGTCCTTATGTCCGATGCGTCCATAGGGGTCCTCAATTCGGGCGATGACGCGTACCATGCGGGTGCGCGGATCGATCTCGCCTTCAGTGCGGACAATCTTCCCAGTCCAGCGGATCTCCTGGCCGGCGAAGGTGGCGCTCAACTCGACGGGAGGTCCGCCGGAGTCGCCCAGGTCGAGGTCGAGGTAGGCGAGGTCGGTGTCGGGGATTGGCAGTCGGACCTCGGCATAATCGGTCGCGTAGATGCCGCCGAGATGTGTTCCCCGGGTGACGAATTGGCCGATATCGGCTTCGGCCTGGCGCACCCGTCCGGCATAGGGGGCGCGGATTTCTGTGCGTTCCAGGTCGCGCTCGGCTTGTGTTTTAGCGACCTGCGCCTCGATGTATGCGGCGCGGGCCTGCGCGGTTTCGCCGCGTATCGCGTCGAATTCCCGTGTGCTGAGAGCGCCGATCTGCGCCAGTTCCTGATTGCGCTTCTCGCTTTTCTCGGCCAACTCAAGCCGGCTGGTGGCGGCGTCCAGCCGGGCACCGGCGCGCATCAGGGCGAGTTCGTGGTCGCGCGGGTCGAGGCGCAGCAGCACATCGCCGGCGTTGAAGAAGCCGCCCGGCGCAAATGCCGGGGATACCTCGATCACCCGGCCCGAGACCTCGGCGACGAGATCGCTCTCGGTCTGCGGCTCGACGGTGCCCTGCGCGAATACGTGCAAGATGAGTTCCTGCGGCACGACCGTGGTCGCGCGCACCAGACGGGCCTTGGACTCGACCGGACGGGGCTCGACTCGGGCGCGGGCGGTCACCAGAAGCATGGCCACGACCAAGGCGGTCGCGATGAGGGCCAGCGGCGCGACACGCTTTGCCGATGGGCGCTTCAATTGACTATCTCCACGGGCGCGCGCAGGCCGGCGGCGAGGAAGGCGACGAGTCGTTTCACTTTCTGTCCGTAATCCATCGGTTCCGTTTCTGTCGTCAGCATCGATTGGATGCCGTGGTTCTGTGCGACGGTGGCCGCGAGCGCGGCGATCACAAGGCGAAAGCGGAACGTGAGTTCCGCCTGCGGGAGTTCGGGCAGGGCAAGTGCAAAAGCCTCGAGGAAGCGCTCGGCCATTGGCCCGAAATGGCGGTGCATCAATGGCTGGACGAACTCGGGGGGCTCCGCGAGCAAATGGCCGAAGAGTTGGGTCAGTCGCGGTGGTGAGCCGCCCGGGCTGGTGTCGAGATGGAGCAAGGGTACCTCAAGATAGGCCTCGAGGATCGCCGGCAGGCTCGGACGGTCGGTCCCGGCCTCGGCCAGGATCTGCTCCAGGCGACGCAGGCGCTCACCGTTCACGCTCTCGGCATGGCGCGCGAAGACCGCATCGACCAACCCCTCGCGGGAGCCGAAATGGTAGTTCACCGCCGCAACGTTCACGCCGGCGTTGGTCGTGATCTGCCGCACGCTGGGGCGCGAGAGCCCCTCGCGGGCGAAGAGTTCTTCGGCCGCATCGAGAATGCGCTCACGGGTATCGCTGGCGGTTGGTTTTATTTGCGGATCTGGCATGGGCAACGCCCGCTTTTCAAACGGGTGTTTCAAACATGCGTTGGGAAACGCGCGGAGTCAACCCCCCATCGACTCAGGGAAACCCCCTATGTGGACAAGTTTTCCCCAATTCCGGGGATAACTTTGGGGAAAATGCCAAATAGCCCGTAGGTAGCGGGGGAAATCGCAGAT
>JAYGCM010000022.1:0-16993 GCA_046583355.1 Deltaproteobacteria bacterium | reverse complement strand
GAGTCGAACTGGTGACCTACTGATTACGAATCAGTTGCTCTACCAACTGAGCTAGGGTGGCTTGAGGTGAGGATTCACTAACGAATGCGTGAGATTCTGACAAGAAGCCGGGCCGGCGTGTGCCGAGCCTCAGGGGGCGACGGGGGCGAGAGATCCGGGTAGACTCGGACCAATGCTTCGATTTGTGGGCAATATTCTCTGGGTGATCTTTGGTGGCTTCGAGATGGCGCTGGGCTGGGCGGTGGCTGCGCTGCTTTTTGCGGTCAGTATTGTCGGGATTCCCTGGGCCAAGGCCGCGGCGATGATGGCCTGGTTCACGATCTGGCCGTTTGGGCGTGAGGCGGTGGACCGGGAGCTTCTGACCGGGCGCGAGGATATCGGGACGAGCGAGTTCGGCTTGATCGGCAATGTTCTCTGGTTCGTCTTTGCCGGGGTCTGGTTGGCGATCGGGCACGTTTTTACGGGCGTGCTGCTTTGTCTCACGATCATCGGGATTCCCTTCGGTATCCAGCATTTCAAGATCGCTATGTTGGCGCTGGCGCCGATCGGCAAGACGGTCGTCGAGTCCGAGGACTATTCGTACTAGCGGGGGCTCGCGCGGCTCAGCTGCGCCGCGCGACGATATCGGCGATGCGCTCGATCTCGACCAGTTCCGAGGTCGCGGTATTGAGGAAGCATTCGTCGGTGCCGGCCTCTTCCAGGTCGTCGAGGCATTTGCGCACGGCGTCCTCGTTGAAGGTGTACATCGAGTCGGCCAGCATCTGCGCCACGTTGTTGTCGATGATCTTCAGGTAGTCGAAGACATATTTGCGCAGGTGGCTCTCGGCATTGTCGGCCAGGCAGAGCCAGAAACCGGTGGCGAGGTAGGGGCGGCCGCGTCCGCTTTCTTTCCAGGCTTCGGTGGCGAGGCTGAATTGTTGTTTTGCCGGGGCGACGTCGCCGTTCATGGTGAAGCCGTAGAGGCCGTCGGCCCATTTCGATGAGCGGGCAATCGCCTTGGGGTTCATGGCGCCCGACCAGATGGGTATTCCGCCTTGCTGCACTGGTGGCGGGCCGACGGGGTCGGTGCCCTCAAAGGGGGGCTCGCCGGCCCAGATGCTTTTCATGGAAGCGACGCCATCGTCGAGTCGTTGCAGGCGTTTTTTGAATGACGATCCAACCGCGCGGTAATCATCTTCGCGGCCGCCGACGCCGACCGTCGCCGTGACTCGGCCGTTCGAGAGCACATCCATGGTGGCGAGCTCTTTGGCGACTTCGACTGAGGAATGCATGGGCAGAATATAGAGCGAGGGCACAATCCGAATGCGCTCGGTCAGGGCGCATGCGGCCGAGAGCATGACGCACATATTCTGGGTATGCGAGACGATGCGCTCGCCGCAGCCAAGGCTCTGGAACGGGCCCTCGTCGGCCATGCGGCACCAGTCGAGCGTGGTCTGCCTATTGTAGTCGGTCTTCGCGTAGGGAATGCACAGGCTGATTTTCATCGGGTCTCTCCTCTAGATGAACTGGTCGCGTTTGGCTTTGCGCAGCGCCGCCACCGCACGCTTCACGTCCTGTGCGCGGTCTTTGGGCACGACGATCACGCCGTCGGGTGTGGTGGCGACGATGAGGTTCTCGACACCGATCACCGCCACGGCTTGTGCGTCTCCGCCGGCGGCGTTGTAGACGATGCAATCTTTCGTATCGATGAGGATCGGCTCGCCGGTGCTGATATTGCCATCGGCATCGGGCTTGCGCGTGCGCGCGAGAGCGTCCCAGGAGCCGACGTCGTCCCACTCGAAGTTCGCCGGCACCACGGCGACGTTGTCGGCGCGCTCCATCAGGCCGTAGTCAATCGATATATCGTCCAACGAGGCAAAGATCGCAGCGAGGTCGCCTTTGCCACCCAGGGCCTCGATCATGCCGGGGCGGGCGGCAGCCAGTTGGGGGAGATGTTTTGTGAAGCCTTCGTTGAGTACGCCGACATTCCAGAAGAACATGCCGCTATTCCACAGGTGACGGCCCGAGGCGAGGTAGGTTTTGGCGGTCTCCAGGTCGGGCTTTTCGCGGAAGGCCGCCACCGGCAAGGAAGGTGCGGCGTTCGCCAGATCGTCTTCGACCTCGACGTAGCCGTAGCCGGTCTCGGGGCGCGTCGGCGGTACGCCGATGGTCACCAGCGTGCCGTTTTGGTTGGCCGCGGAAAGTGCGGCATCTACGGTGGCGCGGAAGGCGTCCTGGTCGCCGATCAGATGGTCGGCGGTCAGTACGGCCATGGCGAGCTCGGCCGGGTCGCCGTGCTCTTTTTCCAGGAAGGCGGCGGCCAGCGCGAGGCAGGCGGCGGTATTCTTTTTCTCCGGCTCGGCGAGAACATTCTGTGGCGGCAGCGAGGGCAGGGCTCGGCGGATCGGCTCGGCGAGGATCTCGCTGGTCGCGACGACGACGTTTTCGCGCGGGATCAGCGGCTCGATGCGCACGATTGCTTCTTCGAGCATCGTCAACTCAGGATCGGTCAGCTTGAGCAATTGTTTGGGGCGGGCGCGGCGGCTGGCGGGCCAGAAGCGCTCGCCGGAGCCACCTGCCATGATTACGGCAAAACGTTTCATCGTGGATTCCTTGTGGATATACTCGTTGATCTGTTGGCCGCGCCGCTCAAGCTAGCACGAAGCCTCTGTAGCCGTCGGCGACGATGGCCTCGCATTGCGCGACGTAATCGGGAAAGCCGAGATACGGCATGAAGACGCGCGGCTTGCCGGGGATATTGGCGCCGAGATACCAGGAGTTGCAGCCGCCCAATAGGGTCGCGTCGGCGATCATATTGACCTGCGCGACCCAGGCATCTTCGGCCTCGGGCATGGCCTCGATGGTCGAGGCGCCACGCTCCTTCATATGCTCGATCGTAGCGGCGATGAAGTTCACATGCTGCTCGATGGACGGCAGCATATTGGTGAGCACCGAGGGGCTGCCGGGGCCGGTGATGGTGAAGAGGTTGGGGAAGCCCGCGGTCTGCAAGCCGAGGTAGGTGCGCGGCCCCTCGGCCCACTTTTCAGTGAGCGCGCGACTGTCGCGGCCGCGGATCTCCATGCCGAGGATGGCACCGGTCATGGCATCGAAGCCGGTGGCGAGAATCAGGCTATCGAATTCGTATTCCTGGCCGCCCGCGCGCAGGCCACGCTTGGTGATGGCCTCGATGGGCGGCTCGCGCACATCGACAAGGGTCACGTTGGGGCGGTTGAACATCTCGTAATAGCCGGTGTCGACACACATGCGCTTGCAGCCAATCGAATAATCAGGCTCGAGAAGTTTGGCCGTCGCCGGGTCGTCTACGATCTCGTGGATCTTGTCATGCACGAAAGCGGCCGCCAATTCGTTGGCGTCCGGCAGCAGAAGCAGGTCGTTGAAGGCGCCCAGGAATCCGAGGCCGCCGGTGGCCCAGCGCTCGGCAAAGACGCGGCGGCGTTCTTCGGTCTCGGCCTCCAATACGCCGGTCTCCATATTGGCTGGAGTTCGCGAGCCCGCGCCCGAGATCATGAGTTTGTTGGCGGCGCGGAAGTTCGCGTAATCGCCTTTGATGTCAGCGACGACTTCCGTGTCGAGCGGCCGGTTGTGGGCCGGCACGGAATAATTCGGCGTGCGCTGGAACAAAAAAAGGTGTTCGGCTTCGGCTGCGATGATCGGCGCGGATTGGATTGCCGAGGAGCCGGTGCCGATGATGCCAACCCGTTTCCCCGTGAAGTCCACGCCTTCATGGGGCCATCTCTGGGTCTGATAGGTATTGCCGGCGAAGCTCTCGAGGCCTGGAAAATCGGGCACATTCGGCATCGAGAGGCAGCCGGTTGCCAGGATCAAGAAACGCCCGGTGGCTTGACCGGTCGAGGTGGTAACCGACCAGTGCTGGCGCGCCTCGTCGAAGGTGGCCGATTCGACACGGGTCTCAAACGAGATATCGCGGCGCAGGTCGAAGCGCTTGGTGACGTGCTGGACGTAGCGCAGGATTTCGGGCTGCGTCGCGTAGCGCTCGCTCCACTGCCATTCCTGCTGGAGTTCGTCGGAGAATTGGTAGGAATACTCCATGCTCTCGATATCGCAGCGCGCGCCCGGGTAGCGGTTCCAGAACCAGGTGCCGCCGACGTCCGAGCCGGTCTCGAAGACGCGCACCGAGAGGCCCATGCCGCGCAGGCGGTGCAGCATATAGAGGCCGGCGAAACCGGCACCGACCACGAGGGCGTCATATTCCCCGGCCGACGTGTCGTGCTTGCTCATACCGGCCATCATAGGAGAGCCAGGGGCGCTCATCCAGTCGGTGCGGCAAGCGATTGGCCGGTCACGGCCAGCACGGAGCGCCAGAGCGAGGAGTCGGGGTTCACGCGTTGGCGTGTGGCGGTCGCCAATTGGGTGGGGACGAGCGTGAAATGCTGGCTCCAATGGCCGATCACGCAATCGGTGTAGCCACCCAGGGCGGCGTGGACGGCCTGCTGGCCCAGCGTGGTGCAAAAAACCGAGTCGCTGGCCGTGGCGCGGGTGCCCCGGACCATATAGCTGGGGTCGATATATTTGATATTGACCGGGATGCCGCGTCCGCGCAGTTCCGTCACGATCGTGTCGCGCAGATGCGTGCCGATATCGTGTGGCACGGGGTTTCCGGAGGCGTCGATGGAGGCCGTGCCGAGAAGGTCGTGGCCGGCGCCCTCGGCCACGGCGATCACACAAGCGCGGCGCTCGCGCAGGCGCCTCTCGATGGCATCGAGCAGGCCGCCTTTGCCCTCGATGGTAAAGGGGACCTCGGGGATCAGACAAAAATCAACCACGCCGCTTGCCAATGTGGCCATGGCGGTGATGAAACCGGACTCGCGGCCCATCAGGCGCACCAGGCCGACGCCGTCCCAGGCCGCCCGCGCTTCATTGGAGGCGACGTCGAGGGCGTCGCGGGCCACGGCGACGGCCGTGTCGAGGCCGAAGCTGCGCTGTACCCAGCTGATATCGTTGTCGATCGTCTTGGGCACGGCGATGACCGGAATCACCAGCCCACGCTTCTCGATTTCCTGGCAAATGGCATGCACGGCGCGCAGCGTACCGTCGCCGCCGATGGCGATCAGCGTGCTGATGCCGTACTCGACCAGGCCGTCGACCAGCGCCTCAATATCTTGTTTGCCGCGCGAAACGCCGAGGATGGAACCCGCCTCGCGGTGCACGGTGGCGACACGCTCGAGCGTCAGGTCCAGCGGTTCGTGGCCATTGGCGATGGGAATGCCGGCGAAGCCGTAGCGGAACCCGAGCACACGTCGCACTCCGTAGCGGCGCAGGGCAACGCGGGTGACCGCACGGATGACGTCGTTCAGGCCGGGGCAGAGGCCGCCGCAGGTGACGACGCCGATGGTTGTCTCGGGCGGAGACATGATGAGGGACGCACGCCTTCCCGAGGCGACGAACGCGGGAATCGGCCCCGACTCCAGGCATTTGAGGATCTCATCGGGGCTGGTGGGCGCGGCGACGCGGGCATCGCGCGGGATGAAGACGCCGCCCAGGGGCGAGGGGATACACGGCTCGCCCAATTGCCGTACTACTAGGTCTTCACATCGCGGGATTGTCACACCGCTGCTCGTATCCCTTGAATGGGCGTGTTGCACGGGGCAGCGGCGTCGGGAGAGAGTCCCCCGGCGCCGCTGCGTCCGAATGCGTCAGGGTGTCGGCGTGATGATATGGTAGAGCCGGTCGGCGAGGTGGAAGTCGACCGAGGAGCCGTCTTTTACGATGACGTTCTTGCCGGCATAGGCAGCCCCGAGGAAGGGGACGTCCTGGCCGATGATCACGTTCTTATACGGTGCGTAGATCGTCCCGAACCAGTCGCCTCCGCGACCGATTTTCACGTTGCGGTGCGCTTCGACGTAGATATCGGTGGCGTCGCCACCTGTAAGATTGATGGTCTGGGCGGTTCCCATCTTCACGTCGCGCAATGCGAAGATCGCCAATTCGCCACCTATCAGGTCGAGGTTCAGCGTGCTGGATTTGCCGGTTTTCAAGGTCTCGAAGAAATACTCGCCCGACGAGAGATTCAGCGTCGCACGTGCGCCGAGCTTGACCAGCCCATAGGTGCCCGGAGGCAGCGTGAGCTCGGAGTCACGTGGCACGATATGATCGGGTGCCGTGTCGGTGCCGACGATTACCGCCGGTATGCCGTCGACCAGCACCTCCATGAGGTCGATATAGGGATGTACGGCGGTGTCTTCGGAATCGGGGAAGATGCAGGTCGCGTCCACGCAGTTCACCTGTGCGTTCTCGCCCAGAAGGACATCGCCGCCGGAATGCACGATGCCTGAGATCGTGGTGTTGCGGCCGAGGTTCACGCGGCCCTTATCGGAGCCCCCATCGACGCTGCCTTCGACGATCGAGCCGTCGCGAATATAGGCGCGGCGGTTGCCGACCTGGTTGCCATGGATGACGGCGGCGATGCCGGTGAAGAGCTTGCGGCCGGTACGGACCGAGCCGGTCTGGCCGCCGCTTTTTACCTTTACATCGCCGTTGCTGCCCACCGAGGCCGTGAAGGAGACGATCACATCCTTACCGACGGTGGTTTTTTTCTCCGAGTAGAGGGCGAAGTCGATGCGCGGAACGCGGACGTCCTCGCCGTCGAAACGGTCGGCAAGTTGGAAGTCTATCACCGAACCTTGTTTGATATGCGTGGACAGACCCCAGCCAGCGCCCCAGATCTGCGAGGATTTGCCGAAGGTGATTGAGCCGAAGGGGGCAATGACGAGTCCGACCCATTGGCCGCTTTGTTGCAGATGGAACGAGCCATGCGATTCGAGCACGAGCCCGCCGGAGAAATCTTTGCGTTCTATATCGGCTGGGCCGCTGGTGCCGGTCTCGCCGTTCACATCGATATCCAGGCTGTTGCCGAAGGTGGCATCGCCTGTGACGAGGAGCGCGATCTCGTCGATTTCGACCGGCATGCCGGAGGTGGTGAACTCGAGTTCGAGCGTGGAGTTCTGCCCCACGCTGATGCTCGCGAAGGTATAAGTGCCGGAATGCAAGGTGAGGGTGCTGGCGGCGCCTACGTCAAGCACGCCATAATCGCCCGGAGCGAGGTCGATTATGGCGCCGCCGGAGCCGTCGCCGACGGCGGTGGTGCCGGGGCTGAAGGTGGTTGATGAGGGCAGCGCGAGGCTGGGTACGCTGGCCGGGCTGCCGCCGGCGGTCTGGCCGCCGACGGTGGTGCTCGGGTCGAGGTCGAGGGTTCCGCCTGCGGTCACATGTCCGGTCACGTCGCAATCGGGTCCGATCACGATATCCGTGCCGCCATCGATGTCGCCGTCAATGGTGGAGTCGCGGTAGACCTGGATCTCCGCGTTGCCGACCACATCGCCGCGGATGGCGAGCCCGCTATCGCCTGAGCCGGTCGATTTTCCGAGCACGAGATCGCCACCGGCGCGTACGCCGCCGACCTGTGCGCCGCGCCGCACATGCACATCGCTGTTGCCGCCGACCAGCAGGGTCGGCAGCAGCGTGCCGCCGGGGTCGTTGCTGTCTTCTATGATCACATTGTTGCCCAGGATACAGTTCGTCGAGCCAAACGCGGCAAAGTCCAGAAATGTTGCTTGTGCGAAGGCGTTCGTTGTGACGAATACCATGCTCAGCGTCAGTGCTGCGCGAATGAAACCAGAACTCTGCATCGGAAACCTCTCCTCCAAGGTTTGGGGGGCTGTCGGGATAGAATTTCATAGCGAAGGGGCTGCGGGCAAGCCATTTTCCTTCTATTTTCCATGGAGCCCGGCTGCCATGGCGTGTAGTAGGAGAGGTGCAGGCGCACTCTGGGTGCAGCCAAGGAGAGGAAGCTCATGCGACGATGGTTGGCTCTGGTAGCGGTGGTTCTGACGGTTTTTTTGGTAGCGGGGCCGCTCGCCCTACATTTCGGTCAGAAGCGCCATGACGCGTTGGTGATCGAGCTTGTGCCCGGCACCGCCGATGGCAGCCCGGCACTGGCCGGCGCGGCCTTCGGCACTACGGTTGCCGCGATCATGTCCAACGAGCTCTCGGGCACGACGGGATGGCGGCCCAACGATCTCGTCTTCTGGGGGCCGGTCACGATGGCCGATAATAATGCGAGCCGACAGCTCGGGATTCTCCAAGCCCTGCGCGAGACGGTGCGTATCTTCAAAGACCACCTGACCAAGGTCTCGAGTGATGATTATGACGCGAACCTGGTCGCCGCCGACAACCTGCTGCGCAACGATCCGGAGAAATGGGCCTTCCCCTCGGCGGAGGGCCGCTACAAAGAAGCCGTCGCGAGATTCGACGCCTATGTGGCCGGCCTGAGCGCCGAGCCGCCGACCTCGAAGCCGATCCATGCGCGTAATGTCGAGCTGATGCGCCTCATGCAGGCCTGGTCTGATCTGCTGGGCGCCGTGCACGCCGAATTATTGAGCGATACGATCGCCTGGTTTGCGGTTGACGACGCCTTCTACCACGCAACCGGCGTCTGCCACGCAATCGCGTATACGATCCCGGCCGTCGAGATCGAATACGGCCGCGAGTTCCAGCAGCGGCCGATCCTTGCCGAACTCATGGCCGAGACACGAGTCTCGCTTGCGCGCTGCGGCGCGATGAAGCCAATCATCGTCCTGAACGGCGCCGACACCAGCCTGCTCGCCAACCAGCGTCGCAATCTCGACGCCTACGTCACCGAGGCCCGCCAGAAGATATACTCGATCCGCGAAGAAATCGACAAATAACCGTCCCCTTCAGGGGACGGGCCTCTTAGCCGATGGCGAAGAGGAGGTTGCCGAGCAGGGCTACGGCCATATAGGCGGCGACAACGGCGGCGCCGGCGTAGTCCTTGGCCATGCGCTGGCCGAAGATCAGGGCGAGCAGGGCCAAGGTGGCGAAGCGGATGCCCCAGAGCGCGAAGAAGCCGCCGGAGACGAAGCTGAGGGTGACGATGCTCAGGGCGGAGAAGACGCCGGCGCTGAGTTCGAGAATCGTGAGCCCCCAGAAGAGCGGGCCACTGAGGCTCAGCAGAGCCGGTGCGTTCTTGAAGACGTCCTGAAAGTAGGACTGGTTGCCTTCTTGATCGGAGACCTTATCAAAGCCGGATTGCAGGAAGACGATCGCGAAGAACGCCATCGTGGCAAAACGGGCAAAGACGAGAAAATCGTGATCGGCAACAAGGGCTTCAACAGTCTCCATGGCTCCGTCTAAGCGCGACACGCCCCTGCGGTCAACCGCTGCGCCCCCGGTATCAGTCGTCGACGAAGACGAGGACGTCGGTCGGGAAGCTATCGGGCTTGGCCAGGCTACTGGTTACGGGATCTTCGGCCAGCCTGTCGCCGGTGAGCACGCGGTAGGAGTCGACACGACCGAAGCCGCCTTGCGACACGAAGAGTCGGTGTTGCTCGTCGCCGCTTGTGTCCGTGAACGTCAGCCAGGCCAGCCCTGTGGGGTAGCCGCTGGGGTCTTCGGCTGTCGTGACCAGAGATTCCGGCATGATATTGCCGTCTTCGTCGAGGGCATAGACATCGAGTCGCCCGACCTGGAAGGCGGCGCCGAAGAGCCGCGTATTGTCGGGGCTGACGATGAGGTCCTGGTAGAAGCCGGCGATCTGGTCGCCGACCACGGGCGAATCCGTGAGTTGGCCGTCTTCGTCGAGCGTGTAGGAGGAGAGACGCTGAATGCGGTTGGTGATGACGTAAAGAATGCGCTGTGCCGGATCGGTGCCCGGAATCGCGCCTATCTTGATGCGCTGCGGCCCTGGCACGAACCAGCGGTCTGGTGTCGGCGTGGGGATCGGCGTTGCTGTGGGTTCGGGGCTCGGCGTCGGTTCGGGCGAGGCTGTCGGGATGGCCGTGGGTGTCGGCGGTGCAGGCGAGGGGGTTGGCGCCGGAGTGGGGGCTGGGATCGGCAGCGAGCCGTCGTTGGCAATCGGGAAGCGGTCGACCTCACTCAGGTTCGAGTCGGCGATGTAGAGATCGTGGCCCGCAATGGCGAGGCCGCGATAGAGTAGCGAATTGAAGTTCCGCGCCCCGGAAGAGGCCCGCACGGGTAGGCCGCCATTTTCATCCAGCGGATAGGCGGCCACGCGCGTCGGTGTGAGTTGGTCGAGCTGAATTCCGCCGTCGACGACATAGAGGACCCAATTCATATCGACCGATTGGCGGACGATCAGGTCGAGCGGGTTGGCCCCGGGCCGCGGTGCGGTGGCGCACGGCGGCGAAAGCGTGTCTTCGGGATCGTCGCAAAGCGAGCGTAGGCCGCCGCCGGTGATATCGAAGGCAAAGATCTGGTTGAGCCCGAGCACATAGAGAACGTCGAGTTCGGGGTGCCTGGCGAGCCGGCGCGGGTTGGCCAAGGGGATGCTGGCCTGCGGGCCACCTTCCAGGAACTCGGCGTCGGCGCTGAGTTGGTAGACGCTGATGGCACCGCCGAAGGTACCGAGCACGGAATCGCGCCCTTCGGCGACGTAGACGTAGAGGTCGGCACCCGGAGGCGCCGCGGTCGGCCCGGGCGGGACCACCAAGGGGTCGTGCGACAGGCAACCGCCCGCAACAAGGGCCGTCGCCACGATGAAGATTGCCGAGAACCTACGGAGCATCGAGCGTGGTTTATCGGAGGGCTCGGGCGCTGTCGAGGCGCCGCATCTTTTTCGCCTCGGTCTTTGCACTTTTCGGCCGGACCTTTAGAGCCGACGGATGCGAGCGCGCATCCGGGTGGTCCTTGTGCGGCCCCGCCGCGGCGGAAACGTCGGACAGGTGGCGCGCGCGATGAAGAATATGGGTCTCTCCGAGCTCTGTCTGGTCGCGCCCCGCACGCCAGTGGGCAAGGTGGGCGCGCGCATGGCCGCCCATGCAGGCGATGTACTGGCCGCACGCCGCACGGTGGCGACTTTGCAGGAGGCGGTAGGGGATTGCGTGCTCACCATCGGCACGGTTGGTCGTGCAACCGCGCGGCGCGAAGCTCCGCTCGACCCGCCGGCTTTTGCCGCCGAAGCTCTGGCGGCCACAGCGCACGGCACGGTTGCGTTGGTTTTCGGCCCTGAGGACCACGGCCTCTCGAATGCCGAGATCGATCTCTGCCAGAAATTCGTCACGCTGCCGACCGACCCGGGCTATGCCTCGCTGAACTTGGCCCAGGCCGTTTTGCTCTGCGCCTCGGAGATCCTGCGCGCCGACCCGCCGGCGGCACCCATAAATGAGGCGCGCCGCGCCCAGCGCCGCGAGAGCGACGGCCAGCCGGCCTCGGGGGAAGCGCGCGAGGCTCTCTTCGAGCACCTCCAAGAAGCGCTGGTGAAGATCGGTTTCGTCGACCAGCAACACCCCGCGCATATTATGCGCGGGGTGCGCTCTCTCTTCGCGCGCGCCGATACGACCGTCCGCGACGTCGCGATCTGGCGTGGCATCGCCCGCCAGATACTCTGGAGCGCGAGGGGCGATTCCCGCCGCGACTGAGACCGGGCGGTGCCCGCTGCGCGTGCGCCGCGTCTGTCCGACGGGCGCCCGCTTAGTGCGCGGCCCGAGCGCCGAGCGTTTGAACCTGCCTGATCTCGATGCCCTGAAGCCCGCCGCGCTGCCAGCCACGGCCGCGGACCTCGACCCGCTCGGCGACATGCCCGAGCAGGGCACTCGGGACTGGGGCGTCGCGTTGGTCGCGGATCTCGATATGCAGCAGCCCGGTCTCCTCGTCGAGGATGCCGAGATCCTGTCCTGCACGCGCACACGCAATCGCACATTGGCGATGATCCGGCCCGTGCCGGTCGCCGATCACGAAGCAGCCGGTCTCGACAACCTCGCCGCGGATGAGAGTGGGGTTTCCGGGGGACTCCTTCTGAGCCTGAGCGGGAAGGGTGACGAGGGCGAGCAGGCCGAGGCCGAGACCGAATTGGCGCAGGCCCTGCTGTCCGAAAAGGCACGCCTTGGTCCGCGTCCGAATGTCCGACCTGCAAGTCATGAGACGCTCATATCACAAGGGTGCCGCAGAACGGTTCGACTGCTGGAAGATCGAACGCGATCACCCGGATTTCTCCTGCGAACGCACGCAGGTCTTCCTCGCTGCCGTCGATCTGCCAGCCGCAGACCCGGGCCACGGCGGCGGCCGCGCGTGGGTTACGGCGCCCGTAGCCAACGATTTCGCCCTGGGCTTCCTTGCGGCCGAGTATGCGGGCGACCCGCGGCGTTTCGTCGCCGCGGTACTCGATGGCCACGTCCGGAGTCTTGCGGATATTGCGCAGCCAATCCGACGCATCGCCGAAGCCGGACGCGACCAAGACCGAATGGCTCGCCTCGTCGTGCCGGATCACTTCAAGTACGGCCTGGCGGGCAAGCCCGGATTTACGTCCGGTATGGCGCAGCAGCACGAAGCGGCCACCCAGCAGGTGCCCGAGGCCGAACTGGTAGAGCCGGAGGGGAAGGCGGAAGAAGAAACGCTTCAGCCCGCTCGGCGGTTCGACTTCACGAATTCGTTGCATGGATTCTTTTCTTTCGGGCCAAGGGAAAACCCCGCTGAGGCCCGCTATTCGCCGTACATTTCGGTGATGGTGCGGCGTAGAGCAGCCGCCTCCGGCTCACGAAGCGTACCGAGCTTTGCGCCGAGGCTGACGATCACGACCGAGCGGGGCCCGTCGAAGCGCGTCTGTGCCGGTCGTGGTTGCGCCCGGCGCTTCAGCTCATGCGTCGACGCGTTGCTGGGCCTGGTCGAGTTGGCGGGCACGGTGGCTCGCTTCCACCTGTGTGCGGACTCGCATGAAGAGCTCTTCTTTGTTCACCGGCTTGGCGAGGAACTCCTGAACGCCGAGGTTCATGCCGGTGGCGCGCGTCTCCATATCGTCGCGGGCGGTCAGCAGGATCACCGGCAGGTTGGCCGTGCTCGGGTCCTTCTTCAACTCGCGGCAGACAGCGAAGCCGTCCATCAGGGGCATCATCACATCGAGCAGGATGACGTCAACCTCTGTTTTTTTGAGCGCATTAATCGCGGCACGGCCGCCATCGGCAAGGACGACATTGTAGCCCTTGCGTTCGAGCAGGTGGGTGAGGAGGCGGCGGCTATCTTCGTCGTCGTCGACAACCAGAATTTTTCCCGGAGATTCCATTCGTTTTTCCTCTTGTTTGATTTTATGACGATCCACTAAAGCGGGCCGAATACCGCAGCCGTTTCGGGCTGCGATGGCGTATCGTTGCCCTCGCTGCTCACGCCACCGATCCCACGGCGGCGCAATTTGGCAACCAACGTCGTGCGCTTCAAGCCCAGGAGGCGGGAGGCTGCCTGCTTGTTTCCCTTGGTGCGGCGAAGCGCTTCTTCGATCAGCCTATTCTCGAACTCTTCGACGGCGCGCGTGAGATCGAGTCCCTCATCGGTGAGCACGGGCCGCGGAATCTTCTTCTCCGAAATGAACGAGCGCACATTCACGGGCAGATCATCCACCCGGATCACGTCGTCATCGGAAAGGATGACGAGGCGCTCGACCAGATTCTCGAGTTCCCGGACGTTGCCGGGCCAATCGTATTCCCAGAGATGGATCATCGCCTCTTCGGTGATGGTCGCATCGATGTCGTCGCGCTTGCGGTTGTGGCGGTCGAGGAAATACCGGACCAGCAGCGGGACGTCGGAGCGATGCTCGCGCAGGGTGGGCAGGTCGATGGGGATGACTTCGAGCCGGTAGTAGAGGTCTTCGCGGAAGAGGCCGCGTTCGACCTGGCGCTGCAGGTCCTTATTGGTGGCCGCGATGATGCGGACATCGACGCGATGCGACCGCTCGGCGCCCACCGGCCGGATTTCCTGGTCTTGCAGGACACGCAGGAGTTTCACTTGGAGCACGGGGCTCATCTCGGCGATTTCGTCCAGGAAGATGGTGCCGCCGTGCGCGAGTTGGAACATGCCCGCACGCGCGCTGATGGCGCCGGTAAAGGAGCCCTTCTCGTGCCCGAACATCTCGGACTCCAGAAGTTCGGCCGGGATGGCGCCGCAGTTCACTGGAATGAATGGTTTTTCGGCACGTGGGCTTTGCGCATGGATGCTGCGTGCGACGAGCTCCTTGCCGGTGCCGCTCTCACCGAGAATCAGGCAAGTGGCGTCGGTCCCGGCGACCCTTGTGACCAGCCGATGTACCCGGTGGACCAAGGCATGCTCACCGATCATTCGGTTGGAAGCATTGCGTGGCGCCGGAGCCTGGCCGTGCGGGCCGCTGGGCCCGGCTGTGGCGGCGCCGGAATTCGACGGTGCTGCATTGTCGTTATACATTGCCATAGTCCTTGGGGTCGTTGTACATTGCCATAGTCCTTGGGGTGGATGCGGCGAACGTGCCCTCCAACAGGATCATCGCTGTTGGAGTAGCAGAACTTTAGCGAAAGCGGCAAAAATTCGACGCGTCGAGGAATTGCCGCCCCCGTACAGACTTGTTACTCGCGCCTCATGAAATCCGATCGGCATAGCCGTAGCAAGGGAAAAACGAGAGCAGATGGCCGCGATCCTCTGGTGGCCCGGAAGATCCGCATCGAGCCGGATTATCTGGACCACGCCGAGGGCTCGTGCCTGATTTCGTGTGGGAAAACGCGCGTACTCTGCGCCGTCAGCGTCGAGGAGCGGGTCCCCGGCTTCCTCGAAGGCAAGGGCAAAGGCTGGCTGACGGCCGAATACGCAATGCTGCCGCGCTCGACCCATACGCGCAACGACCGCGAGTCCCAGAAGGGCAAGATCAAGGGCCGCACGCATGAAATCCAGCGCCTGATCGGCCGCAGCCTGCGCGCCGTGGTCGACCTCGAAGCGCTTGGCGAGCGCACGCTTACGATCGATTGCGATGTCATCCAGGCCGACGGCGGTACCCGAACCACCGCCATCAACGGCGCCTATGTCGCCGTCGCCCGCGCGCTCAACGCCATGGTGAAGGACGGCACACTCCCGGCCTCGCCCCTGCGCGAGCCCGTCGGCGCCATCAGCGTGGGGCTGGTCGATGGCCAGTTGCTGGTCGACCTGGCCTACGGAGAGGATAGCCGCGCCGAGGTCGACGCGAACTTCGTGATGACCGGGTCGGGCGGTATCGTTGAGGTGCAGGGCACGGCCGAGGGCCGCACCTTCAGCCGCCGCGAACTCAACCGCATGGTCGATGCCGCCTGGAACTCGATCGAAGAGATCAAGGCCATCCAGATGGCGGCCATCCGCAAGCGTCGTCGTCCGGCATCCGAATGACGCTGGTGCCCCTGGGGCGGGTGACGCTGGCCTCGCGCAACGCCGGCAAGCTGCGCGAGCTACGGGCGCTGGCAGGCTCCCGCCTCGCGCTGGAATTGCCACCCGAGGACGCCCCCACGGTGATCGAGGATGGCGCGAGCTACCTTGCCAACGCGCGCCTCAAGGCGCGTTCGATGGCCGCCCATACCCACGGCTGGGCGCTTGCCGACGATTCCGGCCTTGAGGTCGATGCGCTCGGCGGTGGCCCGGGAATCCACTCGGCACGTTACGGTGGCCCCGGCCTGGATGACTCCGGCCGCTACCAGCATCTGCTCGCCGCGCTTGGCGACACTGCCGACCGGGGCGCGCGTTTTCGTTGTGTCCTCGTGCTCGCGCACGTCGATGGCCGCGAGCAGGTCGCCGAGGGGACGCTGGAGGGCGCGATTGCCCGCGCCGCCTCGGGCAGCGGAGGCTTTGGCTACGACCCCGTCTTCGAGGCCGCCGAGCTGGGCGGCCGCAGCCTGGGCCTGGTCGCGCCCGAGGAAAAGGCCGCGATTTCGCACCGCGCCGTGGCCATGCGAGCCTTGCTGGCCGCGCTTGAGGCCTGAGGGGTAGGGCGCCCGGCGTCGGGCGCGGGGCGCGCGAGGTGTTCACCGCAGGTCTCGTAGGACCTCGGCGAGTCTCGTGGGGCGCGGCGGGTTTCACGGAGCGCCGCGGACCTCGCGGAGCGTTCCTGGGGCAGGTGGCTCCGTGTTGGGGAGGGGGGCGCGCTGCCGCCGCCGACCGCTTCGGTCCGACTGGAACCCCGCTGCATCGGCCGTTAACCTCCCCCCGTGGCGCGGCAACGCGTTGCATGGCGAGCGTAGCTCAGTTGGCAGAGCACTGGATTGTGGTTCCGGGGGTCGCGGGTTCAAGCCCCGTCGTTCGCCCTCCCGGCAAAGGGCCGTCTGTTCTCGAACAGGCGGCCCTTTGCTGCTTCCGGGGTCTGGTTTGCGCGACAGATGCGCCCCGTTGAATCCGGCTGCGCGGTCCTTTAGTCACTCCGTGGGCCGCTAGCTCAGTTGGCAGAGCAACTGACTCTTAATCAGTGGGTCGCCGGTTCGATCCCGGCGCGGCCCACTTGGAAACGCCCCCGATATTCATCGGGGGCGTTTCTGCGTTCTGGAGTCGTGTCTTTCCGCTCGGGCACGTCTCTGCGATCTTCCTCCCCGGCGCAATCGACTTTGGCGAGACGTCTCACGAAGCCCCCGCCATTGATTTCAGGACGAGTATCCGGCTTCACGCTGAATCCGGTCCCAGGTATCGAGCCGTGGGTCGTCTTCGCCGAGCATGCCGACGATCTGTTCGCGGACGTAGGCCGCATCGAGCTGGTCGCCGAACAATAGTTCGTGACCGTCGAGAATCTGAGGGGTGCGACTCCGCTCGGCCTCCCATGCAAAGGGAATGCTCGGCGTGAAGAAGTCGAGGCGATAAAGACCAAAGCGCGCGATGAAGATCCCTTCCTTGGCGGCATTGCCTGCGGCCTCTTCCAGGTCAACTTCGATTCCGAGCGAATTCAGCGCCGAGAGCACGTTGGTCAGATCGTCCGGTTCAACGAAGATGTTGATATCCACGTCGTTTGTCGCGCGTGGAATTCTATACTGACCGTAGGCGATCGCACGAGAACTTGGCGATGGTTTCGATCTCCGCGCCTTCAACGATGCCGTACTCGCGGGCGGGGCCCTGCCGCTCGACGTGCTCGACAGGGTCATGGCGGGCTGGGTCGATGCGCAGGTCGCGGCAAACTCCGGGGGTGTCGCCGCGCGGATCCCGCAGGCGCGTCCAGCTCCCGGCGGCTGAGGAATCTCCACCGGGAGCTGCGATCGGTCGG
>JAYGCM010000058.1:0-57364 GCA_046583355.1 Deltaproteobacteria bacterium | reverse complement strand
GCTCTACGGAATCGCACCGACGCGCGACGAGCTCCTGCTTTCGGTCGCCGACCGCCGCCTGCACCGGATCGGTCGCCAGGCGATCGAATCGCTCGATGCCACGCTGCCGCCACTCGCCCTCCTGCGCGCCTATTTGCACGCCGCGCACCGCGCCGTGCAACCGCAGACCTTCGATATGTCCCGCCATTTCGCCGCCGTCGCAGGGGCGGGCCGATTGACCGATGCACACGAAAATTACGTCATCGCGGTGGTGCAGAACCTGCTCGACCGTGCCGTCGCCGAGCACAGCATCCCGGCCGTAGATACGGCCGCGGTCGCGCATATCCTCGGTAGCCTCGGCCGCGAATTTACCCACCCCGATATTGTCGACGTGATTCAGGGCTCGGCCGAAGACGCCGCCAATACCCTGACCGATGTCTTTCTGCGCGGCCTCGAATTCCGACCAGAGTAGCGCCGCGGCCGCGGCGGCGACCGACCGCACCGCACTTTGAACAGAAGAGCCCCGCAACGGACCAGCTGACCGACTCGGCTTGCCGAAAAGGCCGCGGGATGGGAGAGCTTGAGGAATGCCCTCCAATCAAATTCGCACTTACTCCGGCGCCATTGCACTCGTCACCGGCGCTGCTTCCGGCATCGGCGCGGCTCTGTCGCGCGAGCTGGCACGCCGCGGCGCCACTGTCATTCTCGCCGACCGCCAACTTGAGATGGCCCAAGGAATCGCGCGCGAACTCGGCGACTCGGCGCGAGCCGTCGCGCTCGATGTACGCGACGCAGACGCCTTCGCCGCGGTCGTCACGGAGGTCCGCGAGCGTGAAGGCCGAATCGATTACCTCTTCAACAACGCCGGTATCGGCATGGGCGGGCCGGTCGAGGACCATAGCATCGAGGACTGGCGCTATCTCATCGACGTGAACCTGATGGGCGTGGTCCACGGTGTCCACTCGGTCTACCCAATCCTGTTGGAGCAAGGCTTTGGCCATATCGTGAACACCGCCTCGATGGCCGGCCAGATCCCCTGCCCGGGGCTCACGGCCTACGCCGCAACCAAGCACGCGGTGGTCGGGTTGACGCGCTCGCTGCGCGCCGAATGCGCCGCCACCGGCGTCCGCGTCAGCGCCTTTTGCCCCGGCGTGATCCGTACCGAAATCCTGAAAGACGGTGGCATTTTCGGTAAAGCCATGGGTTGGGCCTCCAGCGGACTCGACCCGGCCGATATCGAGCGCGCGCGCCCGATGAACGCCGACGAGTTTGCCAAAGCCGCACTTGATGGGGTCGCCGCCAACCAGGAGATCATCATCCTGCCGCGCTTCTGGCGGCTCGCCTACCGCCTCGACCGGATCTTTCCGGGCTTCGCCGCACGTCGCCTCGCCAAGAGGTTCGAGAAGGATACCCGCCATAGGAAGTCCCGCACCGCCGGCGCCGGCGGCTGACCACCAGCGCCATCCTCGAAACCCAGCCGATCCACCGACCTGCATCCGAGCGGCGCTTGCGGCCGCACCTCTAGTGGCCCGGCGGCAAGAGCCGGATTGGCGAACTCCAGGCACGCGGCTCGTGCCCGGCAAGGCATTGGTCCTCGGCACCGGCCGCACCGGGGCAGATCTGCACCGATAGGCATTTGCCGGCAGCGTCACGCTCGCAGCGCAGGTTCTGCGCGTTGATGCCGGGGGCCTTCTCCTCGAAGACGCGTGCATAATAGACGGCCTCGCGCGCACCGGCAACGAAATCCTCGTCGCGAAACCGTGCCGTGCAACCTTCGCCGTCGGCCGCACACACAAAGCCGCGCCACGGGTCATCGATCAGATTGACGATATCTTCGCCCTCTTCGATTTGCGGACGGATGCGCACGATTTCAATGCGCGTGATCGCGCGGCGCGTATCGCTGGGATGGTAGCATTCGCCCTTGCAGAGGCGTGCGATATCCTCGTCACCCAGCGCCGTGATCGGGCCTTCGGGGCAACCGGGGTTCTGCGTGAAGGAACCGGCCGCTCGCACCTCAAATACCGGCGCGTCGGCCATGGCGAGTTCGCTGCCCATCCGCGCGCGCCCTTCGGGCCCGTTCACTAGGTCAAACCAAAGCAAGATACGCGGCCCGGTCGTGCCGTAGACTTCCTTGCGCTGCAGACTCTGCCAGATCGCATCACGGCTGCGGCCCTCGGCATGAACCGCGATCAGGCCGCCGGTGATCAGAAAGGACGCCGAGCGCTCGGACTCGAAGCGCTGGAAACCGATCACGCCGTCGATCGCCTCGCTTGGGGAAAGCGAGTGGGCGACCTTCGCCCGTGCCGGTGGCAGGATGAGTGATGCCGCCGGCCCGAGATCGTCGCCGCCACGGCTCGCCAGCAACGACTCCGTCATACCGCGGCGTGCGACCTCTTTGTAGCCGGAACCGGCGCGCGCGAAATGATTGTCGCTCGATGCCATCAACCCCATGCGAAAGCGCCGTGGTGCCGCCGGGTCCTCGTCGAAGTTGCCCAACGCGAGAATATATTGCGCCGAGCCGGCCGGCCGGTAATTGAACGCCGGTTGGCGACAATCCTGACACTGGCCGCTATCGAGCCAATCTTCCGCCACCGCGGCTGGCACGACCAAATGACCGGCCTGCCCGAGCGCTAAATGGCGCGTGCGCGCCAGCGCGGCGCGCGCCTCACATTCGGCCTCGGCTTGCCCCTCGGCGCGGCAGCGCGCGAAGATGATCTCGCCCGCACGCCAGCAAGCAGCGGTATAATGCGTACGCGGCGCCGGACAGCGCGGCCGACCGGACGCATCGAATTCGATCGCACGCCAATCGCGGTACACCTCGGAGTCGCCATGGCCGGAGTAGACCTCCAACAAGGTCTGGCGATCGCCGTCATGCATCGCTCCCTTGAGTTGTTTGTCCCAACTTGAGCCGGGCGGCGTGTAGATCCCCCAACTTGTGCCATGCGGGATGACGATTGATTCATGCCCCCAATCATCAAGCTTCTCGAAGAGTTCGGCCGGCGTCGCGACGGCTTCCCTACAAGAACCGGGCAACTCGCGGACCGACAGGCCAGCGGGACAATCGCGAATATTGGCGAGCTCGGTCAGGTACGCCGCCCAATCATGAAAGCGACCACCCATCGCCAGGGCAGCACCGCCGCGTACGAGCAGGCCCAGCTGGCCCACGTTCTGCCCCTCCTCCTTGGTAGCGGCGACCGGGCGCGCGGGAATCCGCGCATCATCGGTATGGCGCAGCACCACATTCTTGTGACCGAAATGCGTCTCCGGCGTCAGCCCCGCCTGGGTCCATTCCCACCCGAGGAAGGCGACCATATCGCCCGAGTCGCCGGCCACCGCATTGCATTGACGGATGGAGGCGATCGTCTCCTGCCAATGCCGCGGCGAAAGATTCCCGGCGTGGTCGTTGATCGAATAAAAATCGAGTGCTGCGCAATGGCGCGCAAAATCACAGGCATCGGCCGGAGGATGCCCGCCCTCGCCGCCGGTCATCGGCAGGCTGAAGGTGAAGGCATCGGCGGAGAAGGTCGTATGCACATGCAAATCGCCGAAAAGAATCTGCTTGGCCGGATTCGCACCTAGCGCACGGGCGGCATTGGCCTGCGCGGCCTCTACTGCCGCCAAGGCCGCTTCCGTGCGCGGCGCCGCACTCACCTCACCACGGCCCTCGCGCTCACCAAAGGTACCCAACCCGGCCACCACGGCGGCCATCGAGGCGAGGAAGATCAATCCCGCGAGAACCGCCGCAAACCTCAACAGAATCCGCATCGACGCACCCCACAATCAATAAAGTTCAGAATCGGCACCCCCCCCTTGTTGCCCATACATCGCCATACGATGCCATTGCGCGTCCGGCTCGTCCTCCGGAATGAATTGTGCCCCATTATTCCTCATTGGCTTGTTCAGCGTCGGAAATCGTGCAACAAGGACCATTAACGACTCAAGGTGCCCCCACCACCTACGTCATGAACAAAACTGCGCATGCGAACGGCTCCGAACGACAGGGCTACCAATCCATCGTGCGGGTGGTTCAGCTGATCGACCGCCTTTTGCGCCAACCGGACGGCTGCGACGCCGACGAGACCTGCATGGATCTCGGCATCTCGCGGCGCACCCTGCGCCGCTATGTAGGCGCGATCAGCGAAGGCCTGGCGCATACGCCAACTGATTTGCGCCTCGTCGTGCGACGCAACGCGCAGGGCACCAACCTCTGCCTCGAGGCACCCCAAGAACCCGACAACCCAACAACAGGAATACGCAACAACAGATCAAGAAATCAAGAAATCAGGAAAACGCCGAGCACGCGCCCAGCTGAGCAGCACGCAAATGAGATTCTAAGCTAGAGGTCCGGCGCGAAGCCCGGGCAGGCGTCGCAGCGCACTTTGCGCTGCATAATAGCCGCACATCCCGTGCACCCCGCCGCCCGGAGGCGTCGAGGCCGAGCATAGGAAAAGACGCGGATTCGGCGTCGAGTAGGGATCGAACCGTGCGACCGGTCGGGTGAAGAGTTGCGCCGCGTCGGCGACACCGCCGCCGATCGCGCCACCGACCAGGTTCGGATTGATCGCCGCAAAATCCGTGGCCGTCGTCGTATGGCGCGCCAGAATCCGGTCACGGAAGCCAGGCGCAAAGCGCTCGATCTGCGCCTCGATGCGCTCTGTCATATCCACGTTCGACCCCGCCGGGACGTGGCAATAAGCGTATCCTGTCTGCTTCCCTTCCGGTGCCCGGCTATCATCCAGACTGCTTTGCTGAACGACAATCAAAAAGGGCCGCTCGGCATGCTCGCCGCGCCACATCGCGGCCTCACTCGCGGCGATCTCGGCCAGCGTACCACCCACATGAACCGTCGAGGCAGCCGCACAACGCGCGTCCGCCCAGGGAATCGGCCCGTCAAGCGCCATGTCAAGCTTACAGACACCCGGCCCATAACGGAAACGCTCAAGCCGACGGCGGTAGCCGGACGGGAGGGCATCGCCCGCAATTCGTGCGAGCTGGCGCGGGTCCGTATCAAATAGATAAACCCGCGCGGCAGGCAGATCCGCCAGCGTCCGGACGCGGCAATCCGTGCGGATCTCACCACCTTCTTGCTGGAGAAGGGCGGCCAGCGCTGTGGCAATCGCAGCCGAGCCGCCGCGCGCGACCGGCCACTCCTCCATATGCCCGGCCAGCGCGAACATCAGGCCAAAGGCTGCCGTCATTGGCTGCGAAAGCGGCAAGATCGCATGCGCCGCATTGCCGGCAAAAAGCGCGCGTGCCGGCTCTTCGCGAAACAAGGTGCCCGCAAGCCAACTCGCCGGCCACAGGCCGCGCAGCCCGAAGCGCAAAAACGAGAGCGGTGCCGCGGGCCAGCCCAAGGGCCCGAGAATATCGCGCATCAGAACTTCCGGGTTGCGCAGCAGGGGCTCGAGCAGACGACGGTAATTTGCTCCGTCGCGTCCGAGCTGGTCGGCCGTGCGGTCCAGCGACCGCCAGAGCAGCACAGCAGGGCCGTCGTCGAGCGGGTGTGCCACCGAGGCCTGGGGCTGCAACCACTCCAGACCATGCTCGGCCAGCGGCAGTTCGCGGAAGAAAGGCGAGAGAATGCCCATCGGATGCGCCGCCGAGCAGGTATCGTGGTGGAAGCCCGGCAGGGTCAGTTCCACGGTCCGCGTGCTGCCGCCGATCGCCGGCGCAGCTTCGAGCACCAGCACCGACGCGCCGGCGCGCTGCAAGGCCACCGCGGCGGCCAGACCATTGGGCCCCGCGCCAACGATCACGGCATCCAGATTTCCGTCCGGCTGGTTCATCCCCTCCGGGTTTGGCACAACCATGGGGAATTGTCGCGGGGCTGCCCCCTTGCTCCGCCCGCGAATTCGCAAAACCGAAAGTCAGGAATCATGTCCGAGAATCCCGCGCAGCAGGCAATGCCCGACCCGACCGACGATATCCACGCATTGCGGGCCCAGCCCTACGCCGAACGCCTGCAAACGATCTGCCTGCGCTGGGCATTGGGCCGCAGCGCCACACCGGCGGCGATCTATCTGGGCTACCTCGCCAAATACCTGCTGATCTATATTGGCGGTTGGTGGTTCTTCTGCTCGCTCACGCCCGGCATGGGTGGCCTTGCCGATTTCACGACCTGGGCGATGACGGCCACCGCCTTCCAGAAGGCCATTCTCTGGTCGCTGGCCTACGAGGGCCTCGGACTCGGCTGCTCCTCGGGGCCGATGACCGGACGCTTCCTACCGCCCATCGGCGGCGTGCTGCATTTCGCGCGGCCCGGCACGACCAAGCTTCCGCAATGGCCCGGCCTGCCCCTATTCGGCGGCACCCGCCGCACGCTTCTCGATGTCGCCCTCTACGCCGCAATTTACGTTTTCCTTATCGGCGGACTCGTCGCCGACGAGATCAGCCTCAATATGCTGCTGCCTCTGGCCGTGCTGATTCCGCTTCTCGGCCTGAGCGACAAAACAACCTTCATTGGTTTTCGCGGCGACCATTATTATCTGGCGCTGGTCTGCCTTTGTTTTCTCATGGCGCCGGGCGAGGTCTGGATCGCCGGCGCGAAGGCCGTTTGGTTCGGCATCTGGTTCTGGGCTGCGGCGTCGAAACTGAACAGCCATTTCCCTTCCGTGATCGCCGTGATGCTGACCAATAGCCCCTTCATCCCGCGCTCCATCTACCGCAGATTCTACCGCGAGTTCCCGACCGACCTGCGCCCCTCCGGCCTCGCCAAGCATCTCGCCCATGCCGGCACATTGGTCGAGTTCACCTTTCCCATGGTGCTGATCGCGAGCGCCGGTGGCCCGATCACACCCTATGCGCTGGTCGCCATGCTGCTCTTCCACTCCTTCATTGCCGGCAATGCGCCCAGTGGCATGCCGATCGAGTGGAATATCATGATGGTCTTCGGCGGCTTCGTGCTCTTCGGCCATTTCGCCGCCGTGCCCATCTCTGCCTTGACGACCGCATGGCCGCTGCTGGCCTTCCTGTCCCTGATGCTGATCGTCGTGCCCCTGGTCGGGAACTTCTTCCCGCGTTGGGTCTCGTTCCTGCTCTCCATGCGCTATTACGCCGGCAATTGGGCCTATAGCGTTTGGCTCTTCCGCGACGACTCGGTCGACAAACTCGCCCGCATCCACAAGGTGATCCCCACCATGCACGAGCAACTCAGCCGCATGATCGACGACGAAGATATGGTCGAACTCTCGTGTGCCATGACGCCGGCCTTCCGCCTGATGCATATCCAGGGCCGCGCGCTGCATCTGCCACTCGCCCAGGTCGCCGAGGATCTGCACCGCTACGATTGGCACGATGGCGAGATGATTGCCGGCATGCTGCTTGGCTGGAATTTCGGCGACGGGCACCTGCACGACGAGCAGCTGATCGACGCGGTGCAGGAGCGCTGCGACTTCGAGGAAGGCGAGCTGCGCGTGATCATCGTCGAGTCGCAGCCGCTCTTCGGCAAGTCGATGGCGTGGCGTATCGTCGATGCAAAGACGGGCCGGCTGACCGAGGGCGAAACGCTCATCAAAGACATGAAGGAATGGCACCCCTGGCCCACCGGCCCGCGGGCCGAGGCCCTCAAATAATCAGGACGTGAACATCAGGCGCGTGATCCACTCGGCCACCACGGCCGGGCGCTCCTTGCCTTCGAGCTGCACCGTCATGGTGCGCATCATCTCGATGGAGGCACCCTTGAGCGTCACGCGCGAAAGCAGGCGGTGGACGCGGATTCGGCTACCCACCGGCACGGGACTGGGGAAGCGAACCTTGTCGAAGCCGTAGTTGATGCCCATGGCGATCCCGGCAATACGCGCGGGGTCCGAGACACTCGGCGTGAGCGAGTCGAGATGCGTCAGCATCGAGAGGGTGAGGAAACCATGCGCGATGGTCGTGCCAAAGGGCGTCGCCTTGGCGGCTTCAGCATTGACGTGGATGAATTGATGGTCATCGGTCACATCGGCGAATTGGTTGATCCGCTCCTGGGTGACTTCCATCCACTCGCCGGTGGCTTCTTCTTTGCCTTCGACGGCCTTCCAGACTTCATATGCTTTCGCTGCTTCACTATCGGACATTCTCTCTCTCCTCTGCGGCGGCATTTGGCTGCCAGCCGCCCTTTATGAAACTCTCGCGCCCACGCGATTTCGGCCGTCGCATCAGAAATGCCAAGGGAAATCCGAAAAGTCGCGCGGCCGTTTCTCGAGAAAGGCATCGCGGCCCTCCTCGGCTTCGTCTGTCATATAGGCCAGGCGTGTCGCCTCGCCGGCGAAGACCTGTTGGCCGACCAGGCCATCATCAATCAGGTTCAGCGCGAACTTCGCCATGCGCTGCCCCATCGGACTTTTGCTGTTGATCTCAGCGCCCCACTCAAGCGCGCGGACTTCGAGTTCGGCATGCGGCACGACGGCGTTGACCATGCCCATTTCGCGCGCCTGTTCGGCCGAGTAGCTCTTGCCGAGAAAAAAGATCTCGCGGGCGAATTTCTGGCCTATCTGACGCGCCAGATAGGCCGAGCCGAAGCCCCCATCAAACGACGCCACATCCGTATCGGTCTGCTTGAAAATCGCATGCTCGGCGCTGGCAATCGTCAGGTCGGCCGTCACATGCAGACTATGCCCGCCGCCAACCGCCCAGCCCGGCACGACCGCGATCACGACCTTCGGCATCATGCGCACGAGGCGCTGGACTTCGAGAATATGCAGACGCCCGGTCCGGCCCTCCTCGATGGAAGCGGCGTCGTCACCGGCGGCGTATTTGTAGCCATCACGCCCGCGGATCCGCTGGTCGCCTCCGGAGCAGAACGCCCAGCCGCCGTCCTTCGGTGAGGGGCCATTGCCGGTGAGCAACACGCAACCCACATCAGTCGTCATGCGGGCATGGTCGAGCGCGCGGTAGAGCTCATCGACAGTCTTCGGGCGAAAGGCGTTACGCACCTCCGGGCGGTCAAACGCGATGCGCACGGTGCCCTGCTCTACAGCGCGATGGTAGGTGATGTCTTGGAAATCAAACCCAGGGACTGCCCGCCAACGCGTCGGATCGAAAATCTCGGAAACCATGCGCGCATCTCTAGCCTGCTCTGCGGACCACTTCGACCGCCCGGGCGAGCACGACCGACACCGACCGACCTCCGGGCACCCCCGTCCTGCCGACTCCAATCGCCTGCCCCACCACCGACGACAATCGACGTTCTTTGCGCTGCGTTGCACTTTCCAGCCGAACTTCTAGAATTCTGCAGATGCAGAAGCTGGTAAAATGGACGAGCATCGCTCTGGGCTGTCTTCTTTTGCTTGGTGGCCTCGCCTGGTGGAACCGCACGGCGATCGCGCTCAAGGGAATCGAGATCCTCGCCGACCGACGTACCTCCGTTGGGCCCTTCCAAGAGGTGGCCTGGGCGTCTGGCCGCGACACTCGCGCCCGAAACCCGCAGGAGCGCCCACCCAATATCGTCCTCATCCTGGCCGACGACCTGGGCTGGAACGACCTCAGCTTGCGCGGTGGTGGTGTTGCCGGGGGCGCGGTGCCGACGCCCCATATCAACTCCATTGCGCACGACGGCGTGGTCTTCGAGAACGGCTACGCCGGCAACGGCACCTGCGCGCCTTCGCGCGCGGCGATTCTATCGGGGCGTTACGGCACACGCTTCGGCTTCGAGTTCACACCGGTGCCACCGGGCATGAGCACAATCCTGGGCATGATCACCAGCCAGCAAGAGGGTCGCGTGCGCGCGCCGATCTTCAACCCGGATACAGATTCCCTGCTCGACTACGACCAGCTCGGCATGCCGAGCGAAGAGATCACCATTGCCGAACTCTTGCAGGGCGCGGGCTACCATACGGCGCATATCGGCAAATGGCATCTCGGCCGCGGCGACGGCATGATGCCGCAGGAGCAAGGTTTCGACGAGAGCCTGCTGATGCATAGCGGCCTCTACCTACCCGACGGAGATCCGCGCGGCGTAAGCGCCAAGCTCAGCTTCGACCCGATCGACCAATTCCTCTGGAGTGCGCTAAAATTTGCGGCTTCCTTCAACGGCGGCGAGGCCTTCGAGCCCGGCGGCTACCTGACGGATTATTATACCGACGAAGCCCTCAAGGTGATCGAGGCCAACAAGGAGCGGCCCTTCTTCCTGTATCTGGCGCATTGGGCGCCGCATACGCCGCTGCAAGCAAGCAAAGAAGATTACGATGCGCTGCCGCAGATCGAGTTGCACCGCGAGCGTGTCTACGGCGCCATGATCCGCAGTCTCGACCGCGGCGTCGGCCGCGTGCTGGACGCGCTGCGCGACAACGGGCTCGAAGATAATACCATCGTGATCTTCACCTCGGATAATGGCGGGGCGCATTATATCGGTCTGCCGGAGGTGAACGCTCCCTTCCGCGGCTGGAAGATCAGTTTCTTCGAGGGCGGTATTCACGTGCCCTATTTCATGAAATGGCCCGCACAGATTCCGGCCGGCGAGTCGTTCGCGGCACCGGTGCACCATTTCGATATCTTCGCCACGGCGGCTGCGGCCGCCGGCATAGCCGTGCCAGTCGACCGCACGATCGATGGTGTCGACCTGGTGGCGCATGTACGCGGCAAGACGGGCGGCATACCGCATGAGCGGCTCTTCTGGCGCAGCGGTGCGTCGAGCTCGGCTCTGGTCAACGGCTGGAAGCTCACGCTCAGCGACCCACCCGGCCGCGCCTGGCTCTTCGATATGAAAAACGACCCCACCGAGCGCCGCGATCTCTCGGCTGCCCTGCCCGACAAGGTCGCCGAGCTCAAAGCCGCGCTTGCCGAGCATAATGCCGAGCAGCAGCAGCCGCGTTGGCCTTCGGCCGGCTCGATGCCGATCCCGATCGACAAAGACATCACCATCCCCGAAGCCGAAGACGACGAGTATATCTACTGGTCGAATTAGAGACCCGGCCGGATCTCTAGATCTCTTTGGTCTTCCAGCGGCCGGTGCGGTACCAGGCCACGATGAGGGCGGCTTCAAGCAAGATGGAGACGAAGAGACCGACCCAGACGCCGTCGAGACCGTAGCCAAAGGGGACGGCCAAGGCCCAGGCCAGCGGCAACTTGATCACCCAATTTGAGACGAAGGCCGCGATCATCGGGGCTTTGGTATCACCGGCGCCGTTCATCGCGGCGACCAGCGGAACGGTGGCCGAACTCGCCCACATGCTGAAAGCGAGAATGCGCAGAAAACGAGCGCCGACCTCAACTACCACTGGCGAGCTGTCGAAGAAACCAATGAATTGTTCGGCAATCGAAGAATATACAAAGACGAAAAGAATGCCGAGGGAAATCGAAACCCGCAACCCGCGGCGCACCACCCGCACAGCCGCCTCCGGCCGACGCGCGCCGAGGTTCTGGCCCACCAGCGTAGAGACCGCCGCGGTCAGACCGGCGAGGAATATCCAGTTGATATTGAAAGCGCGCAGCGCCACCCCGAAGGCCGCGACAGCCGAGTCGCCGAACGACGCGATGACCTTGAGCAGGAAGAAGGTCGACACCGGGCGCGCCATCATCGAGACACTGGCCGGCACGCCGACCTGGAGGATCCGCCAGAATTGGTCCAGGCGCAGCCGGAGCTTGGCCGTATCGGGCTTCGGGAAGGGCCATGAGCGATACCAGCTCCAGCCGACGAAGAACGACATGCCGCAGATATGGGCCACGATATCGGCCCATGCCGCACCCGATACGCCGAGGCCGAGCCAGCCGATATCGAAACCGAGGATTTCGCGCTCGCCCGGCGCAAAGATGAAGAGCGGATCAATGATGACGTTCAGCGTGACCGCGCCGATATTGATCCACATCGGCGTGCGCGTGTTGCCGGCTGCCTGGTACGAGGCGCTCATCGCCATGCCCAGGAAGATCAGCGTCTGGGAGAAGAGCGATATCTCGAGATAGGGAATCGCCAGTGCATCGACCGCAGAACTCACGCCGAAGAAGTGAATGATCGGAGGCGCCAGAAAAGGTGCCAGAAGGCCGAGGGTAAGCCCCATCCCCACTCCGAGAACGATCGCGTGCAGGGAGGCATCCCAAGCCTCCTCACCGCGCCCGGCGCCGACAGCGCGCGACACCAGGGCGACCGTGCCGGCGTTCACAATCTGGGTAAGACCGAAAAGAATGAAAAGCACATGCCCGCAGAGCGAGACCGCGGCCACCGCTGTCGTGCCAAGATGGCCGATCCAGAAAAGATTCGCGATCAGAAAGAGAGCAATCGAAGAGTTGGACAGCGCAATGGGCCACGCCAGCGCGAACATCTTCCTGTAGCCCGACCCGGGCGCCGGCGGCGCCGCGGGGGGCGTCTCCTCGGCGACCGTCATCCCTCTCTCTATGTAACCATCGGGCGCGGGCGTTGTAAGGCGGCCGTTTCCACGCCAGACGAATCCCGTCTGGCGCGCGGAATCAGTCCTCGGATTCGCCGGCGAGAAGCTGGATCACCGCCATCGCTTCCGGGTTCTCCGAGGTGATCGTCACAGCCACGGCGGCCTGCTCCGGCTCCTCATGCACGGCGATGCGCAAAAACGAGCAGCACTCCGACTCACGCGCCGCCAATGCGCGGACCTGGTCCGCCATGCCGGCCGGAAAACGCATCACGCGCCCGTCCGGAAGCGCCTCGACCGCGAGGATATGCTCACGCAAGGCTTTCCATTCATCGAGTTGTAACTCGGCCGCGCCTTCGGGAAGCGAGCAGGCCGTTTCGGATTCATCAATTTCCGCCATAGCTGGAGTCTATCGCGACAAGCCACACTTGCACAGACTTGCGACTCGATTCTTTTCGGCCGCGGCTCTAGGGCATTGCGCCGAACCTCTAGAAATTGCGTGGCAGGCCGAGACCGCGGGTCGCGATGATATTCTTCTGGATCTCGCTGGCGCCACCGCCGATCGTGTCCACGATGGTGTAGCGGTAGCTGCGTTCAAAACGACCGCCGATCGGTGCCGCCTCGCTGCCGGGGCGCAGAACGGCCGCGGCACCCATCATATCGAGTGCGGCATTGGCAGCGCGCTGGCCGCTCTCGTTCATGAAGAGTTTGTATTGCGAGGCCTCGATGGTCGGGATCCGGTCACGCAGCGCCTCGGAGACGACACGGCGCTGAAGGTTGCGCGATACCTGGAGTTCTACGGCGACCTGCGCGATGCCGCGGCGGACCTCGTGGTTCTCGCGCAGTCTCGCACCATCGCGCGTCGCCTCGCGCGCCCATTTGATGAGAGCCTCGACCTTTTTCTCCAGGACGCCAATGGGCATCATGGCGAAACGCTCGAGGTCGAGGGCCTCGCAAATATAGATGAACCCCTGCCCCACCTCCCCAACTACATGGTCATCGGGGACAAATACGTCATCGAAGAAAACGGCGTTCGTGCGCTCATCGCCAATCGTATCGACCGCGTCGATCTTGAAATTCGGATGAGTCATCGGAATCAGGAAAAGCGTGATTCCGCGGTGTTTGTTGTCGGGGTCGGTTCGCGCCCCCACCCAATACCAATCCGCAAAATGCGCCGAGGTCGTCCATGCCTTCTGGCCGTTCAGCATCCAGCCGCCCGTGGTGCGCTCGGCCTTGAGTTTCATGCTGGCCGCATCCGAACCCGCGCCTGGCTCGGAGTAGCCGATTGCAAACTCGATTTCGCCACGAATGATCTGCGGCAGGAATTTTCGCTTGAGGAAATCCGAGCCGTGGCGAATGATCGTCTTGCCGACGATGCCGATGGATTTCCCCGGCTGCGGCGCCCCGAAGCGCGCCAGCGTCTCGGTAAGGATGAAATCATAGATACCCGAGCGTTCCTGGCCGCCGTATTCCCGTGGCCACGACATGCCGAGCCAGCCGCGCTCGGCCAACTGCGCGATGAATTTGCGCTTCGCCGGAGAGTCGACCGTCTGCGAAAGCTGCTCGCCATGCGCGTCAAAGATCTCGGGCGACGCGACGCTCTCGAGAAACGCCGTCAACTCGACCTGAAAGGCGGCCTCCTCAGGGTGCAGATCGAAATTCATGAACTCTCTTTACCAGGAACAGCCGAGATCGACCTGAACACCGATATGGTCCGACGGCCAGCAGATCGGCGCCGGCAATGGCCCGCAGGTCTCCACGGCGGCTGTTGGCGCGTCCGCGAAGAGACCCGTCGCTGCACCGTCGCCATCGGGGTCGCCGGCCGGTTCAATGATGCCGGCACAGGAACTCCCGGGGGCTGCTGCTACAATAAAAATAAAATCGACCCGTACCGAGACGCCCAGGGCCGGCGATTCCATATCGACCAGGCTCTGATCCTCACGCCCGGAGGTGCAGCCGATGCCACTGGCCGGATTGCATTCGGCATTGCCTGCCTCGAGATAGGCATCCGACCAACCCCGTCCGGTGAACTGGCGGTATTCGAAGCTTCCCGGCGGCGCATTGAAATCACCGGCGATCAGCGCAGGCTCGGGACCCACGTGACTCGCTTCTATCCACTCGGCCATCTGCACGGCCTGGCATTCGCGCAGCGTGGTGGCATCCGCCGCCACGCATTCGCTCGGACACTCCGGCCCGCAGGACCCGCGCGCACCATCGACCCCCGACGCGAGGTGGGTCGAGAACACATCCACAGGACCGGTCGGGTGAGCGACTCGCGTCAGGAGCACATTGCGGAAGCCGCCCACGAGCGGCCGCTGCGCTGTGGCCGTAACCGGATAACGCGAGAGCACGGTCTCGTCGTCAAGGCCGATGGTCTGCTCGCCCTGCACCAACTCATAGGCGAAAGGACAAATCGTATCGACGCGACTCTCCAGCAGGACCAGGCTCTGGCCCCAGACCTCCTGTAGCGTCACGATATCCGGGCAACCGGCGGATTCGATCCAATCCGCGAGCAATTCGACTCGGTCGTCGAGACGGCAGGACTCGGTCTGTGCCGGGCAGAAGATTCCGTGCAGGAAATTGAGGTTCGCAAGCGTGATATCGGAGCGCTCGCCATCATCCGAATCGCCCCCGCAGCCGCCAAATATAAGCAGGCCGGCCAATGCGAATCCGGCCAGACGGCAACGCCTCCTCAAACTCGCGGATCCGGCTGCGCGCCGCGTACCAGCCGACCACCCCGCGAACCCGTCCCCTCCCCTTCACGGAAGGCCACCTCGCCGCTGATGACGCTAGCGGTATAGCCGCTCGCCTTCTGCAGCAGACGTCGGCCCTGAGCCGGCAGATCCCGCACGACCTTGGGCGCGTGCAGCGTCAATCGATCGAAATCGATGATATTCACATCGGCCTTCATGCCGGGGGCCAGCAGACCGCGGTCGAGCAGGCCGACCAACTCGGCACCCCCACGCGTGAGCTTCTGCACGATCCAAGGTAGCGGCAGGCGCGCGCCGCGCTGCCGGTCGCGCCCCCAATGCGTCATCATCGTCGTCGGAAAGCTGCCGTCGCAGACCGTGCCGCAATGCGCGCCCGCATCGCTCAAGCCGAAGGCAGCCTGCGGATGCGTCAACATCTCGCGCACCATCTCGAGGTCGCCATCGAGGTAATTCATCAAGGGGAAATAGAGCAAGGCCTGCCCCTCGTCTTCGGCGAGCCAATCAAGCAAGACCTCCTGCGGCGCAACTCCCTGACGGGCAGCCTCGGCCGCCGCACTCTCTTTGGGATCCGGCTCGTAATCCGGCGGGTCGCCAAGGCGAAACATTTTGGCGAAGGTTCCGAAGAGGACACCGACAATCGTCGACGGGTCGATCTCGACCTCGTCTTGGAGAAGACGGCGGCGGAACTCCGGGTCGCGAAACGCGCGTGCGCGCTCGGCCGGCGTGCCGGCGGCAATCTCCTGATAAGTCGGATGCAGCAGGAAGGGATGCAGCGTGACATCGAGTCCGAGGACTACGCCGGTGGCACGCGCGGGGACCTGGCCGCGCATCGGCACGCCGGCACGACAGGCCTCCGCGATTCCATCGAGCACTCGTCGCCAGATTTCCGGATGACGATCGTCTTCTTCGATCGTGGTCGAAAGCGGCCGGCCCGAGACTTCGGCCATGCCGCGGATCAAGGCGAACTCCGGCTCGAAGTCGTGGAAATCCGCAATCAACTGCAACACGCCTTTGCCGGTCGCGCCCATGGCACGCGCGATGCCGTGCAACTCGGCCGCGTCGGCTTCAAAACTCGGCACATGGTTACCATGCTTGTCGCGATGTTTCTCGGTACGCGATGTCGTAAACCCGAGCGCACCGGCCTCGACTGCCTCGCAGACCAGCGCTGCCATCTGCGCCGTATCTTCTTCGCGCGCCGGCTCGAGATCTGCGCCGCGCTGCCCCATCACATAGGCACGCAGCGCGCTATGCGGAACCTGCACGCCGACATCGAGTGCCAGCGGTGTTTTGTCGATCGCATCCATGAACTCGGGAAAGCTCTCCCAATTCCACCGGATACCTGCGGCAAGCGCGGTGCCCGGAATATCCTCAACGCCCTCCATCAGACCGATCAGCCAATCGCGACGCTCGGGCGCACACGGCGCAAACCCAACACCGCAGTTCCCCATGACCACCGTCGTCACACCGTGGTAGGTCGAAGGCCGCAACTCCGGGTCCCAGGTCACCTGCCCGTCATAATGGGTATGGACATCGACAAAGCCCGGCGTGACCAATTGGCCCTTCGCGTCGATTTCCTCCCGCCCGGCTCCCACCGCCGGCTCGACCGCGACGATGGTCGCCCCCTCGATGGCGACATCGGCCTCGCGAGCCTCACCGCCCGAGCCATCGAAAACCGTTCCTCCCCGAATCACCAGATCATGCATGCCCCAAAGGTACCCGAAAAGGCCCTCCGAGTTCGAACGCGGCTCCCACGACCCTGAGGTCGGGCCAAAGGCGAGCAGGTACGAAGGCTTCGCCGCACAGACCAAGGTCCAGCCAACGCTGCATGGACACAACCTCAAGGCCGAAAGGCCGCACTCCAAGCCGGGTTGCGATTGGCCACATCATCCAGCAAGACCGTGCCGATGAAGAAGTTTTTTCTCGGTCTGCTCCTCGTTGTTCTGGTCGGTGGGGGCATCTTCGCCTTCATCTACCAGCGTCAGATCAACCGCCTCGCGTTCGCGACCTCTCTCTTCAGCGGTGCAGAACAATACGAGAATTTCGGGCGCATCGAAGAGATCTTCCCGACCTCGAAGATGACCGCCGCAGCGACACCCTTTCGCTTTGCTGCCGGCAAAAGCATCGATTTACCGGCCACGTTTCCGTGGCAGGGTGGAGATCTGGCTACCGGCGCCTTCCTGGAAGCAACCGACACCGCAGCCCTGCTCGTCATCGAGAACGGGAGGATCCGTTTCGAGGAATATTGGCTGACCGGCGGGCCCTACGTCACCTGGCTCTCCATGTCGGTTGCAAAGAGTTTCATCTCAGCCCTTGTCGGCATCGCGATCGAAGAGGGGAAGATCCGCAGCATCGAAGACCCGATCACCACCTACCTGCCCGAACTCAAAGAATCGGCCTACGAGGGCGTGCGCATCAAAGATATCCTGCAGATGTCGTCCGGCGCGGGCTGGGACGAAACCTACGGCGACCCCGACTCGGACATCAACCGCTTTGGCCGCATTCTCGCCCTTGGCGGCTCGCTCAACGAATTTGCCACCTCGCTGAAACGCGAGCGCGAGCCGGGGACCTACAACCACTATAACTCGACCGATACCCAGGTCCTCGGCTGGCTGCTGACCGAGGTCACCGGGGGAAGCGTCGCCGCCTATACGGAGGAGAAGCTCTGGCATCCTCTCGGCATGGAGGCCGATGGTTTCTGGATGGTCGATAGCCAGGGCATGGAGATGACATTCGGCGGCCTGAACGCCTCGGCGCGCGATTATGCGAAGCTCGGCGAACTCTATCGCGGCCAGGGCCGCTGGCAGGACCGCGAACTCGTGCCGAGCGCGTGGGTGCAGGCCTCCGTCACACCCGACGCCCCGCATCTGCTTCCCGGCGACCACGCACTCTCCGATTTCCCGCTTGGCTACGGCTACCAATGGTGGGTGCCCGAGGGTGACGAAGGCGAATACAGCGCCATCGGCGTCTACAATCAGTTCATCTATGTGAACCCGGCACGCGCCCTGGTGATCGTGAAGCTCTCGGCCAACAGCGATTACGCGACCGCCGAGGACGGCTCGGCCGATATGGAGTTCGAGACCATCGAGCTCTTCCGCGCCATCGGTCGCAAGCTCGCCGCCTCGCCCGCCGAATCGCAATGAGAGAGGGCCTCTAGATTCCTTCTTGCTCTCCGGGGACGAAGAGCGGCTCGATGGCCTCGGCGGCAACCAGGGCGTCGACTTCGCCCGGTGCCGGCGGCGCGGGCCGGTCGCGGGCGGCTTCGAGAATGATCGGCAGGAGCGTCGCGTCACTCGAGGAGTTGAGAAACGTCCCCGAATGACTCAGTACCCAGCGCACCATGGTCGAGATCGCCGCAGCGTCGCGCAGCGGTTCATACCAGCTGAACATCCGCGCCTCTTGGCCCTGCCAGCGGCGCCGCGCGATGGATTTGATCGTCTGGAAGGCCACGCCACGGTCCGCGCAAAGCTCCGTCAGCTTGGCGAATTCAGCGGCATATTCTGGCTGCGCGAGCATCGCGGGGTTGAGCGGCAAGAGCACGGAATCAAAGGCAAAACGCTCGAGGCTGCGCAGATGCTGCGCGGCGACACGCGTGCCGTGGCCGGTCACGCCGATAAAACGGCAGAGCCCGTCTTCACGCGCTTGCACCAGCGCCTCAAGCGCGCCGCCGGGGGCCATCGCGACCTCCCACTCGCTCTCGTCGACGAGATTATGCAACTGGATCAGGTCGACCGAGTCCACGCCCATGCGATCGAGCGAGCGTTTGAGGTTCGCGCGCGCCGCCGGGCCAGCGCGCGCGCCGGTTTTGGTGGCGAGAAAGAACTCGCTGCGGTGCTCGGCGAGAAAGGGCGCAAGGCGCTCCTCGGCCACGCCATAATCCGCAGCTACATCGATATGATTGATGCCATGCTCCAGCAGCAGCTGCATCGTGGCGTCTGCCTTTTCCTGCTTCATGCCACCGATCGCGGCCGCACCAAAAATGATTCGACTGCTGAGGTGGCCGGTTCGACCAAACGGAATTCTCTCGATCATGCCTTCACTCTCTGATCTTCGGCAGCGACCAGGTCAAGCCCCCGGTCGCCGCGGCTGGATTCTCGCGTCCCTTCGCGCCACCATGGAACTCGCACGCCATGATCCAGCTCGTGACCACAAAACCTCTACGAACCGCCCTGGCGGTGCTGGGCCTGGTTTTCGTATTGGTGGGCTGCGCGGGCGAACATCAGGGCCCCGGCGTACTGGAGAATGCGCGCATTCCGGCGACCGACATCCTGGCGCGCGAGGCGCGCAACCTCGCCCTGCGCCCTGACGCGGCCAAGCAGATCCTCTTTGGCGATCTACATGTCCATACGACCTTTTCCCCCGACGCCTTCCTGCTGAGCCTGCCGCTTATGGGCGGCAGCGGCGCGCATCCCCCGGCAGATGCGTGTGATTACGCGCGCCATTGCTCGGCGCTGGATTTCTGGAGCATCAACGACCACGCCGAAGGCCTCACGCCGCTGCATTGGGCCGAGACCATCGACTCGATTCGTCAATGCAACGAAGTGGCCGGGGCTGCGACCAACCCGGATATGGTCGCCTTTGTCGGCTGGGAGTGGAGTCAGGTCGGCAACACGCCGGCGACGCATTTCGGGCACAAGAACGTCATCCTGCGCGGAACCGGCGACGCGGATATTCCCGTCCGCCCGATCGCCGCACCGCGGCCCGATTTCCGCGTGCCGCCCTTGCCGGCCATCGCAAAGGTCGCCCTGCCAATCCTGGGCTTCGCGCGACGCCAGGAATATTTCGACTACTTCACCTACCAGGCCGAGGTCGAGGCAACGCGGCTCTGCCCAGCCGGTATCCCGACCCGCGAACTGCCCGACGATTGCCACGAGATCGCGTACGACCCCGCCGAACTCTTCGCCAAACTCGATGCCTGGGACGTGCCGGCGCTGGTGATCCCGCACGGAACGGCCTGGGGTTTGATGACGCCACCGGGAACAAGTTGGGAAAACCAGCGCGGCCAGCGCCACCCGCGCCAGAAGCTAATCGAGATCTACTCGGGCCACGGCAGCTCCGAGGAGTTCCGTGACTGGCAGGAGACCGACGCCGGCAATGAGACCGCCCGCTGCCCCGAGCCACAAGACGATTACCTGCCCTGCTGCTGGCAGGCCGGCGAGCTCATCCGCGCGCGCTGTGGCGACCTGCCGGCGCAACTTTGCGAGGAGCGCGTGCACCAGGCGCGCGTGAACTACACCCAGGCCGGCACGGCCGGCCATAATACCGTTCCGGGTGCCAGCGTCGAGGATTGGCTCGATTGTGGTCAATGCACGGATTGTTTTCTGCCCGCCTACAACCTGCGCCCGAAGATGTCGGCGCAATACGCAAACGCGCGCGACTTCCGTTTCGGCTTCATCGGTTCGAGCGATACGCACGCTGCGCACGCCGGCAACGGCTTCAAGGAGCATGCGCGCCGCGACCTCTCCGAGGCCCGTACACCCAGCGGCCCCATGGCCGCATTCGCCATGCCTGCCAAAGAGCGTACCCCGGAATCGGTGGCGATCGCCCCCGATGGGCTGCCGCTACAATACCGGCGCTATACCGAGCGCGGCGCGTCCTTTCTCGTCACCGGCGGCATCGCGGCGGTACACGCGAGGGGTCGCGACCGCGAGGCAATCTTCGCCGCACTCGAGCGACGCGAGACCTACGCGACTTCGGGCGATCGCATCCTGCTCTTCTTCGACCTCTTGAACGGCCCCGAAGGCGAGGTGCCGATGGGCGCTGCCATCGAGGAAATGCGCCGGGCCCCGCGCTTCCGGGTCGCTGCGGCCGGCGCCTTCGAGCAGCTTCCCGGCTGCCCCGCCGCGACCACCGAGACCCTCGGCGCCGAGCGCCAGCACCAACTCTGTCTCGACGAATGCTTCCATCCGGGAACCGAGCGCCGCCGGATCACCCGCATCGAGGTCGTCCGTATCCGCATGGATGCCGAGCCCGGAGGCGTCGGCGAGAGTATCGAAGATCCGTGGAAGGTATTGCCCTGCCCGGCTGGCGGCGAGGGCTGCCGGGTTTCGTTCGAAGACGAGAGCTTTCTCGGCGAGGGCCGGCCAACGGCTTATTATGTGCGCGCGATTCAAGAGAAAACCCGTGCCGTGAATGGCGGCGGCCTGCGTTGCGAGCGCGACGAACGCGGCCGCTGTATCCGCGTAGAGCCCTGCTACGCCGGTGAGCGCACGCCAGCCGACGACGATTGCCTGGCCGAGGTCGAAGAACGCGCCTGGTCCTCGCCGATCTTCCTCGACCCACCATACAGCAACTGAGCGACCGCCGGCTGGTGCCGACCACAGGCGCCGGGGTATAGCCACGCCTATGCCGCAGAAGATTCGCATTGGCGTCGGCTACGCCGTCGCCCGGAATGCTGTACATTCCGCCGAAGAGATCATGGAATACGGCGAGTTGCTGGAAGACCTCGGCATCGACTCCGTTTGGCCCTCCGACCATATCGTCTCGCGGCAGCCCAGCCTCGACGTGAATCTCGTCATGGCCTTCCTGGCCGCTCGTACGAAGAAACTCAAAATGGGGCCGAGCGTACTCACCATGCCCTCGCGCCATCCGATTCACGTCGCCAAGACCTACGCCACCCTCGACCATCTCACGGGGGGCCGCCGCCGGATCATTCTCGCGGTCGGGCTCGGCGCCGACCGCCGCGAGGTCACCTCCGTCGGCATCCCGACCGAGGCCCGCGGCGCCCGCATGCGCGAAGGCGTTGAGATTCTGCGCAGACTTTTCACCGAGAAAAAGGTCACGCATCAAGGCCGCTTCTACCAATTCGAGGACGTCACCATCGACCCGCAGCCGGTTGGCGGCTCGTTGGATATCTGGCTTGGCGGCAACAGCGATCTCGCCCTCAAACGCGTTGCGCGCTACGGCGATGGCTGGATGCCCTCGTTCATCACACCCGGGGAATTCGCCGCCGGCATCGAGAAGCTTACGGGCTTCGCCACCGGCACCGGACGCAAGGTAGACCAGGATGAGGCCGGCGTGCTGATCCCGACGCATGTGACCGACGACGCAAAGGGCGCGCGCGCCCTGATGGAAAAATTCCTCGCCCGCGCCCCCGTAGCACAAAAAGATTTTGCCGAGCGCTACGCAATTGGCAGCGCCGAGGCCGTGCGGGAACGCGTCGCGGCCTTCGCCGAGAAGGGCTGCACGAAATTCATTCTCTTTCCGATCGGTGCGGCCGATCTGAAAGAGCAGGCCCAGGCCATCGGCAAGGGCGTGGTCCCGCATTTCAGCTAAAAGCATTCGCCTCCGGTGATCGACCATGCGATCAGGGAGGCATGGCGCATATCGTAATCACCGGCGCGGGCCCGGCCGGGGCATGCCTGGCCCTGCTGCTCGCACGCAATGGCATCGAAACCACGCTTGTCGAACGGCAAATTGATTTTGCCCGCGAGTTCCGTGGCGAATTTCTCATGCCCAGCGGCGTCCAGGCCTTCGACCAGATGGGCCTGCTCGAGGAGTTCCGCGCGGTGCCCGCCGTCTTGCCGGAGCAATTCGAAATATACACCTGGGGCCGCAAGCGGCTGACCCTGCCCGTCTCCGAGGAGACCTTCGGACGACACCACCCCACCTGGGTTTCGCAGGCGCATCTACTGGAGATGCTGGTCGCTCAATGCGCCAAATTCCCCGGCTTCAAACTCTTGCGCGGCACTACGGTACGCGACCTCTTGCGCGAAGACGGGCGCGTGGTCGGTGTGCGCGTGGCCGACCGCGCCGGCGAACACGAGTTGCGTTGCGATCTTGTGGTTGGCGCCGATGGACGCAGCTCGGTTGTGCGCAAGCGCTCCACCATCGAGGTCCCCGCGGCCAAGCTGCCGATGGATATTATCTGGTGCAAGCTGCCGATGCTGCCCGGCATCGACTCGCCTCCGACCGCCAGGGTCTATGTCGGCAACGGTCACCTGCTCATTACGGTTCCGGTCTACGGCAACCATTTGCAGGTCGCCTGGGTGATCGCGAAGGGTAGCTACGGCGACCTGCGCAAGCGCGGCATCGCGGAATGGATGGAAGAAGCCGCCCGTCATGCCGGCGGGGACCTGGCCGCCCATCTGCGGCGCTACCGCGACGAGGCCAGCGAATCTTTCCTGCTCAGCACGCAAGCCAATCACGCCGCGAGCTGGTCGGAGCCGGGCCTCCTGCTGATCGGTGACGCCGCACATACCATGAGTCCGGTCGGGGGCCAGGGACTGAATATCGCGATTCGCGACGCCTTGGTTGCGGCCAACCATCTCGTGCCCGCGGCGCGCTGTACCGGCGCCGACACGGCAGCATTGGCCGCGGCCGCCACCGCGATCGAGGCCGAACGTCGCCCCGAGGTCGAGCATGTACAGGCGCTGCAGGAGCGCCCGGTGTCGATCATCTTTCGCGACCGGCCGCTCTCGCGCCTGATCTTCACCCTCGCCCCCGCCATCTTGCCCTGGCTCTCGATCTCGCCGCGCGACACGCCCCTGATGCGGACCTTCCTCTTCGGCGACGCCGAGATCGAACTCGAAGTCTGAGGCAGAACTTGGCGCTGGCACCTCCGGCATGTTCGAATGCCAAGAGTATCTGAGGGGAACCACCCGCAGCGAGACGAAAGGACAAGAGGAATGGAACAACTCGAAGGACGCGTCGCCGTCGTAACCGGAGGTGCCTCGGGCATCGGCAAGGCATTGGCCAAGGCTTTCCTGGGCGAGGGCATGACGGTCGTCATCGCCGACGTCGAAGAAGGCGCGCTGGCAAAAGCCAAAGCCGAGCTGGGCGATGTGACGGCATTGGTGGCCGATGTCTCGAATGCCGAGTCGATGAAGGCGCTGGCCGCGCAGGTCTTCGAGATTCATGGTGCCTGCCATCTTCTTTGCAACAATGCAGGCGTCGCCGCGCCCAATATGGACCTCTGGGAGACCGAGCCCTCTGATTTTCAATGGGTGCACGGCGTGAACGTCCATGGCGTCGCACACGGAGTGCAGGCCTTCGTACCACGCATGATCGCCTCGGGAGAAGAAGGCCTGGTGCTCAACACCTCCTCGGGCGACGGCGGCATCTCGCCGCTGGCCCAGCAGGTCGTCTACGCCTCGAGCAAGGCCGCCGTCTCGATCATGACGGAATGCCTCAATGCCGCTCTTGTCGGACGCGAGACCAAGCTACGCGCCTCGATTTTCTACCCCTCCGGCGGCATGCTGGCGACCGGCATCTGGACGACCATGCGCAACCGCCCCACCGAATTGGCGCGCGACAAAAAGCTCGAAGGCCACCGCGAAACGACCTTTGAGGAGTTCATGGACGGGGCAAAAAAGGCCGGCTTCGATCTCCCGGTACAGGATCTCGACGAGTTGGCAGCGTTCGCTGTTGCGGGCATCAAAGCGGGCGATTTCGTCATCATGATCGACCGCGAGTCCATGGAAGCGACGCTCAAGGAGCGGGCCGAAAAACTCGCCCGCGGCGAGTGCCCGATCGTGCTGCAAAATCTGGGTCTCAACTGAGGCCAGAGGTTTCGGGGTCCGGCCGGAAGAGCTTCCGGCCGGACCTGGAGGCACGGCCGAAAGCTCTAGGCCTCAACTCGAGCCGCGCAGATAGCGGTCCAGGAAATCGAAGGCCTGTCCGATCGATTCGTCGGCGAAGAGCGCGCCGGAGAAATGACCCTGGTCGGTCTCGACCAGTTCCACCGGTACGCCCAGGGCGACCAAGGCATCGCGAAAGCGCCGCGAATGCTCGATATCCACGATCCAATCGGCCGTGCCGTGGTAGAGGAAGGTCGGCGGATACTCTTCGTCCACGGCGAGGATCGGCGAAGCGTCTTCATAGACCTCGGCGATCTCCTCGGGTGAGCCCCCGAGGAAGTTCCGCAGAGTGAGCACATCACCGAAACTCCGCAAATCGGTCGGCGTGCTGCCACCCACACAGGCCTGCACCTCCGCCCCCAGGCCGGGGCAACGCCGCTGCGCCGCGCCGCTCTCCGACCGAGTCGCTGCCAGCATGCTCAGATGCGCACCGGCCGAATAGCCCCAGAGCCCGATGCGCTCGGGGTCAACGCCTAGCTCGGCAGCATTGCGGCGCACCCAGCAGACGGCATCGAGCACATCTTCAAGCTGGGCCGGATGCCGGTGCTCGGGCGCCAGCCGGTATTCAATATTGACAGCGACATAGCCACGCTCTTGCGCCCGGCGCGCGATCCGTTCCATGCGGCGCCGATCCCCGCGGGTCCAGCTGCCACCATGCACAAACACAATGGCGGGCAGAGGCACATCGGAATGCGGACGGTAGACATCGGCCACGCGCTTGCCATCGTCAAGGGCCACATAGGGAAGGTCGCGAACCACCTCTCCAAAATCCGGCACCGGATGCGCAACATGCTGCGCACGCACGGCCGCGCACGCGGCGACGCCGAAGACCAGAAGACCGAGCCCAAGACGAAGGGGGAGAAGCCACATGCGGGTGAGTATTGCTGTACCTGCGGGTCTTGGCGAGAGGTAAAGCGACACGCCTGCCCCCATTTGAGGTCGCTGCGGCGCAGGAAGAAGCCTGCGGCGGCGCAGACTCTCGGCTTCAATCCAGCGGGAATGTGAGTTGCGCGGTGCCGCTTGCGTGGTCGCCTGCTTCAGCAGTCGCCGCGAGGCTCACCTCGACCACGCCCTCGCCCTGATCCCGGCGCACGGCAAAAACCTTGCCCGTGAAGCGCAGGAGTTGACCGGGAATGGCGGGCGCGCCGAGGCGAATGCGGATATTTTTCACCATCGCCTGCGGACCGGCCCAATCCGTCAGGAAGCGGGCGATATAGCCGTTGGTGCTGAGTATATTCATGAAGATATCGGGCGCGCCCTGCGATTGGGCGTAGTCGCGGTCGTGGTGCACGGGCATGAAGTCGCGCGACGCGATAGCGCCGGCCACGATCTTCGTTGCGTCCAGATTCAGCTCCAGCGGCGTAAGCTCGTCGCCAACGCGGATGTCAGCGAATGCCAATGGCGGCGTGGCGCTCATGCTGCCCCACCCGGATTGAACTTCAGAACGCGAAAGGTCTGCCGGCCGACAACCTCACCACCACCGTCGCGGTAGGTGATGATCCAGGTGACGAAATAGCCCGGACCGACCCCGGTCTTCTTGCGCTCCGAGACCGACTCCAGAATCGACTCCGAGATCAACTCGTCGCCGACGCGCAAATAGCGCTCAAATTCCAGCTCGGAGTTCGTCGCCAGCGTCGCGGTAAAACCGGCCCGGTCAAGAACCGCCAAGGGATTATCGCCCTCGATCTCCGTCGGTGCGCCACCGCGCTCGGCGATCCCCTCAAGAATCGGCGTCGGCATCGTCCAGGTCTGCAACATCGCCGGCGGTGCCACCAGCTCACCGAAACGACCCGTCGCAGCGGCCTGCTCGTCCAGATAGAGCGGGTTGCGATCGTCGAAGGCCGCGACCCAATGCCGGATCATCGGCAGGTTCACCGGGTCGGGTGCCGCATTCGGCCCACCCTTGCCCAGCGGCTTGCCCAGCCAGGGTTTCAGCTGCTCAAGCACCTGATCCGTTTCCACTTCCGCCATCGCCTCGCCCCTCCCCTGCCAGCCTCTTCCTACAGGACGCAAATGGCCGAGTCGATTCGCCGTTGACTGCGGCGCGGAGGCTGCCTACCTGAAAATTCACTACGCGGCCTGCCCATAGTTCTCGCGCCGGACAGTACAGATCCACGAAAATCGGGCCTCCCCGCACGCAATGTGCGGAGAGGCCCGAGGAGTGGAGGCGGGGAGAATCGAACTCCCGTCCGAGAGCGGTCCACCAAAAGTTTCTACACGCTTAGCCCACGATTTGATCTTACCTTGAAAGCGCCCGTGAGCAGGCTCATTCCAAGGCCAGTCGGATTAAGTTAAGCGGCGAGTCTACCGACGGAAGGCCCGTCGCCGATCCCACTGATTTGCGCCCATCTGAGCCCCGCGGGAGAGGGAACAGCGGACGTCTCACGAGCTAAGCCGCGAGAGCGTAAGGAAAATTATCCGCAATTAAATGCGTACCGGGCTGATTTACGAGGCCAACCGGTGTCCTCGGCGTGCTACTATTGGTTTCTTCAACCCCCGTCGAATCCAGGTCGCCCCCATTGACGACACCCCCGGAGCATAGCAACGATGCGAAGCTCTGGGAAGATGCCATCCGGCCCTCTCCTTCCACTCTCGTGGCAAGACCCCACATTCGGGGAAGGGGACGTGTCGCTGCGGGGATTAGTCGAAAGGAATGCTCAGGTTTTCCAGGGTCGGATTGAGTTCTTCGGCTGCGGCGGCCGCCTGGGGGGAGAGGGCCTTCGTCCACTCCGGAAGCGCGACGAACGCGATATTCATGCCGTAGTCCAGCGGAATCGCGCCTTCGTCCTGGGCCTCGTCACCGGGGCGGGATTGGAACCAGCGCAGGAAATCGTCCGAACCGGTCTCGAAATAGAGCAGGCGGTCGCCGTCGGGATCCTCCACGCAAGCACCGCCCGTACAGCTGGCCGTGGACGGCCGGCAGGAATTCGTCTCGGTCGAACATTCGCTCGCCACCGGCAGAAGGAACGATTTCTGTGAATACTCAGCAACTCCGTGGCACGACATGCACGAAGACACGGCCTGTCGAGCACCGCCCGGAACAATCCCCGCCTCGGTCCGGACAGCCGCGTTGATGTCTACTGCTCCGTCGTTGGGGCCGGAGAGCCGGCCACCCCAGCCCAGCGTCTCGCGAGCGTAGAGCGGGGTGTCCTGGTTGATCCAGCTCTCGGACAAGGCCGGACAATCACCCACGACCAAATAGTCACAACCCTGGGGCGAGTCGACGTCAGGGTCGTTGCCCCACATCGCACCCAGCGGCACCATCTGATCCCAGAAATCACCCTGCACCGAGGCGTCATAAACCAGCGTGGCAAAGACCCAGCCCGAATCCGGCGCCGCGAGGCTGTCTTTCACAATCAGATCGAGTTGGAAGAGGTAAATAGTCTGCATCAGGGGATCGCCCTGGCCGCCGCCACCGCCCGGTTGCGCCCAGATTTGCCACGGGAAGGCACCGTCGATCGGCGGCCAATCGGCTCCACCGGCCGTTGTAAAGGCAGGTTTGACAATAATCCCACTCTCGGGAAACTGGCCCCCGCCGGCTTCCAATCCAGGCACTGGGGCGGTCGGATCAGCGCCGAAGATCGTCTGCAGGCTCCCAGCGGCCACCGCGTCGTAATAGACCACGACGTGCGTGCTCATTTCTTTGGTCAGGCCGGATTGGGGAAACATCGCGGCCGGCAACGTGTTGCCGACGTAAGTGCCATGAATCGGTTCACGTCGTGCCGAGAGCCAGGGGGCATTATACCAGCCCGCCTCGGCCGCGTCCCAAGAGGCGTTGTCAAAGAGCAGCGTCCGCATATCTTCCGCAACATGGTCCTTGAGGCCACTCACGTATGCGTGGGCATTGCCCGCATCGATCTCGCCGCCACCGATCGCCTCCTGCCAAGGCAGTGGCGAAACGGGCGAAACCGGATTTCGGGGATAATCGTAGCTCATCTCGAAGAGCGGGCCGCTATACACGTCGCTCGGCGGCGCAGGCGGCACGGCCCAGGCATCACCAGGGTCCCGCGCGGGCTCACTGCTGCCACTACAGGCAGCCAGAAAGGAGGCGAAGAACAGGCCGAAAAAAGACCACGGGGCCAACCGGGAACAAACATTGGAATGACGCATCGACCGGCACGCTGCCACACCCGCCGAGGGGTGACAAGGCGAACCCCGCAAGAAAAATTCTGAAGGGGACAACTTTAGGTACACGTCCCCTGAAGGGGGCAGAATTGCTCTGGAGCTTGGGCAGGGTCAGGTAGCGAAGGCGCGGATGACCTTTTGCCATTTTTCGGTGTCGTGGCCGGTCTCGGCAGCCCAAAGCCCCGAGAAACCCAACTCTTCCACAGCCCGGGCGGCTGCCGGAACATCGGCGAGACGCGAAACCGACATCCCCGTATCAAGCTCAACCATGGCTACTTTCCTTGATCAGCTGCGGTTGGACTTCATGGCGCGCTCGATATCACGCTTGGCCTCGCTCGCCTTCTGGTCCTGGCGCTTGTCCTGCTTTTCCTTGCCGCGCGCGAGCGCGATCTCGACCTTGGCCTTGCCGTCTTTGAAATAAATGCGCGTCGGAATGAGTGTGATGCCGCGCTCGCGTGTTTTGCCGCCCAGCCGGTCGATCTCTCGGCGGTGCAACAAGAGCCGCCGCGTCCGCACCGGGTCCGGCGCATCTTGATTGGTATGCGTCCAAGGCGAAATATGAACATTCACCAGGTCGATCTGCCCATGGCGGGAGATGCGCGCGTACCCATCTTTCAGGTTCACCCGCCCCTCACGCAGCGATTTCACCTCGGAGCCCAACAACACCATGCCGGCCTCGACCGTCTCATCGAGAAAATACTCGTGTCGCGCCTTGCGGTTCTCCGCAACCTGCTTCACTCCCGACTCCCGTGCCATCCCCCTCCCCTAACATCCCCTTCAGGGGACGTGTACCGAAACTCGTCCCCTCCGGTTCCGAACGAGGCGCCCGCTCTCTCGGTTGCCCCTTGCGAACGGCGTCCATTCTCCGTTTCATCGAGAGCCGTGAGCGCTTTGGATTGGATTCTCCTCGGACCGACGGTGATCGGGGTATGGATGGCCGGCATTGGTGTGCTGCTGCTCTCGCGGCGGCGGCCGAAATTGGTGAATCCGGGAGACCACCTACCCACCACACCGATCGGACGCCTGAAGCGAGCCATCGAGGCAGGTGAATGGGAACGCGTCTGGCCGTCCCTTCTCGTGATCGGCGGCATGACCACGTTCATGCTCTTCGGATCGCTGAGCCTGATCCTTCTGGCCGACCGCGCGCGCTCCGGTTCCTCGATGCTGCTGGTCACCATTGTGGCGATCGGCAAGCTCGTCCGCGATTGGCAGCGCGGCGAATAGCCGGGCCTGCGCTCGAATATTCGCGGCGAATAGCCGGGCACATCCCTAGGCGGCGGCGACCTGCTTGATGCGGTTCTGGTGATCCACCATCACGAGCCGGGGTTGGTATTTGCGCGCCGCTTCTTCTTCGAACCAGGAAAAGGCGCCGATGATGATGAGGTCGCCAATAGCCACCTTGCGAGCCGCCGCACCGTTCACGCAGATCACCCCGGAGCCGGCCTCGCCCTCAAGCGCGTAGGTCTCGAAGCGCTCGCCGTTATTCACATCCCAGACGTGCACAGCCTCGAACTCCAGCAGATCCATGGCATCCATCAAGACGCGGTCAATCGTGATCGACCCCTCATAATGCAGATCGGCCTGGGTCACGGTCGCACGGTGAATCTTGCCCCGCAGCATCTTGCGCATCTTGGTTCCTTCGATTCCTGAACTTGAATTTTGTTTGGCTATCATCGCCCCCGCCTCAGCCGCCGGACCGATCGGCGAGCCACGGAGACGGCCTCGCGAATTCGTACCCGGAGAGAGTGGCCGGCTTCTCGGCCGTGGCCAGAAGCGCGGGCGCGGCCTCCTGTGGGTCAATGCGGATATTGTCGATCAGGCGCACCCCGTCGAGCCAGATGGCGACGGCAAATTGCACCGGACCCTGCACGCGCGCCAAGGGCTCAAGCGAATCCGGACAAACCACTTCGCCATATTCGAGCCGTACATCGGCGTAGCGGGAAAAAGATTTCGCAAGGATCAATTTAAGCTCTGCGGTTGAGCGTTGCCCGCCCGCCACAGCCAAGCGCACCGTATCGAGCGCGCGTGGCACACAGACCGCCGTCCGACGCCCCTCGCTGGAGAGTCGCGCATTGCGACTCGACATGGCCAAGCCATCCGCCTCACGGGCAACCGCGCCGCCGATGATCTCAACGCCGAAGTCCAGATCCCGCGCCATGCGCCGCACCACCGCGAGTTGCTGGTAATCCTTCTCGCCGAAGACGGCGAAATGTGGCTGGACGCAATGGAAAAGCTTGGTCACAACGGTTGCGACACCGCGGAAATGGCCCGGCCGCTTTGATCCGCAAAGCCCGTCGGTCAGCTTTTCTACATCGACCAAGCTCGAGAAATTTTCGGCGTACATATCCTGGGCCGCCGGCGCGAAGACCAGGTCGACCCCCTCGGCTGCCAGGAGCGTGCAATCGCGCTCCATCTCACGCGGATAAGAGGTCAGATCTTCCTCATGGTCGAATTGAATCGGGTTGACGAAAATCGAAACAACGACACGGTCGCCACGCTTTTTCGCCTCCCGCACCAACGAGAGATGCCCCTCATGCAGATAACCCATCGTCGGCACGAGGCTGATCTTGAGGCCGGCCGCGCGCGTGCGGTCGGCCCAGGCCCGCATGCCGGCGACGCTGGTAATCGTCTGGAGCCCCTCGCCTGCGCGCTGCTCGGATCCCGCAGTATGATAGGACTCCGCATCGTTCGGAAAGCTGCCGGAATGCACTTCCTCGCGGTAGGCCGAGACGGCCTCGGTCACCTGTTGGCCGAGGTTGGCAAAGCTGCGTACGAAACGAGGCTTGTGGCCGCCGGTATCGAGCCCGAGCAAATCGTGCATCACCAGAACCTGGCCATCACAAAAAGGCCCGGCGCCGATGCCGATGGTCGGAATGGAAAGCGCTTCGGTAATCTCGCGCGCCAGGTCCAGCGGCACACCCTCGAGAACGATCGCGAACGCGCCGGCCTTCTCGACAGCGCGCGCATCGGCGAGCACCTCGGCGCGGCTCGCATCGTCACGCCCCTGCACTTTATGACCGCCCATCCGGTTCACCGCCTGCGGCGTCAGGCCGACGTGGCCGACCACCGGAATCTCGGCCCGCACCAATGCCTTGATCATTTTGGCGACCTTGCATCCGCCTTCGAGTTTCACCGCTTGCGCACCGGCCTGAATCAGCCGGCCAGCATTCGCCACCGTCTCGGACTTTGAGAGATGGTAGGAAAGCCAAGGCATATCACCCAGCACCAGGGCGTTGGTCTTGGCGCGAGCAACCATGCGGACGTGGTATTCCATCTCGTCCATCGTCACGGTCACGGTGGAATCGCCACCCTGCACCACCATGCCGAGGCTGTCGCCGACCAGCAGGATGTCTACATCGGCGCGGTCGATCAGACGCGCGAACGTACAATCGTACGCGGTGACCATCGTCAGACGATGTGGGGTACCCTTGGATTCACGGATACCGGGAACGGTAATCTCTGCACTCATTTGAACCTGATCTCCCGGGCCGAAGGGAAATGGGGGAGTGCGACACCTGCGTGCCTCATCAACCGGAGCACAAACAAAGCTTGTGACAAAGCTTGTGCCGGCTTTTCCTCAATTCCGTCTCGGTCCAGCTTGGCTGCGGTCTTGCGACCGTCAGCTGCCATTTGGATCCCAGCGGCAGAAAACGAGCCAGCCTTCAGGCGGCTCCAACGCTCAACGGGAAGGTCGACACATTTGTCGCCATCGTCGAGAAAATCAGTTGAAGAGCATGCACCTTGAAGAAAAATGCCGCTTCCTACGGAAACTATATTGGTTGAATCTCTTGCCTGCGCAGCAGCGTAGTCGCTCTACCCCGCTTTGCAAAGGGAAAGATCATGCGAAGCGAAAAAAACTTATAAGCCTTTGGTTTTACTATGAAATCAAGAGATAATCCCAAAGCCAAGCGCCGCCAGGCGGGTCCGCATCCGGACACCGTGGTACGGTACCCTCCATGAAGAGGCATGCCCCGGCCGTAGCCCGCAACCGCGATGCCATCACCCAGGTCCTACTACGGCATTCTCCGCCAGACGGGCTGATCCTCGAAGTTGCCAGCGGCACGGGGGAACATATCGTTCATTTTGCCGCCGCGATGCCCACGGCACAATGGCAACCGAGCGACACCGATCCCGAGGCGCGTGCCAGCATGCAAGCCTGGAGGCAGGAGTTGGCGTTGGAAAACGTGCTCGCCCCACTGGATCTCGATACGCGCTCCGAGCCCTGGCCGGTGACCGCAGCGGCCGCCGTGGTGTGCATCAATATGATCCACATTTCGCCCTGGGCGTCGTGCCTGGCCTTGATGCGCGGTGCCGGCCGAATTCTGCCCGCGGGCGGCCTGCTCTTCACCTACGGCCCCTACAAGATAGACGGCCAGCATACCGCGCCGAGCAACGCGGCATTCGATGCGAACCTTCGGGCGCGTGATCCGAGTTGGGGCGTGCGTGACCTGGACGACGTCACCGCAGCAGCCGAGACCAACGGTCTGAGTCGGGTCGAGGTGGTCTCGATGCCGGCCAACAACCTCTCGCTCGTGTTTCGCAAAGGCCCAACCTCATAGAGAAGAGGTGCGACCGACTACGAACCGCATCGCTCGCAGGGAAGATAGGGAGCACTCGAAAGCGCAGCCGCATTGCCGGGAACGCCACAATTGGAAAATTTGCAATGGACCTTTTCAAATGACGCGCTGCAATGGTAAAGCATCGCGACTCCCTGTGTGGGACTGCCCTCGAGAAGGAAAAAAACGAATGAAACAAATGCTGAATCGATCCTGCATGGCCGTCGCGCTCACTGCCGCGGCTCTCTTCCTCGGTGCCTGCACCAAATCAGAGCCTGCGGCGACGCCGGCAACCGATGCCAAACCGGCCGCCGGCCTGCCTGGCGCCAAACCCGCAAAACCGGCGCCCGTCTATTACGACGAACTCTACGTCGATGCCGAGGCCGAACCCGACGAAGGCCCGCCGCCCCTGATTGTGCAATTCACCTCGATTGTCGAAGACCAGACCGGCGCTGTCGAATGCGAATGGGATTTCGGCGACGGCTCGGCCAAGGTAAACGCCCTGCACCCGAACCATACCTACGCAAAAGAAGGCGATTTCATCATCGTCATCGAGTGCACGGATTCGAAGGGCATCAAGGGCGAGACCGAGATCGACGTCAGCGCCTACGACTACAATTAGAGGTCCGGCTACAACGCCGGCTACCACCGAGCAAAGGCCCGGACCGCCATGGTCCGGGCCTTTTTCATTGACGGCTATCCAAGCGTGCGCAAGGCCCGCGCAATGCGCCGCCCCACCCGCCCGGCCGCCGCTGGTGTGCGGATAAGTCGGTTATTGATTTCCAACTCCACGTAGGGAACGTCGTGCGCTTCACCGTGGCGCTTCGGTGCGTAGATCAGGCCGTCATAGCCAGAGTAGGGCTCGTTATACCGAATGCTGAATTTTTCGCGGACCAGCGCCCGCCCGAAGGCACGCGCAAGCGGCACATGCGCGTCGAATAGAACACCGATATCAAAGTTGCGCACGCGGCCGTCCATTTGCGGCGTGAACGAATGCAGGGAGAGCAGGCGGACGTTGCCCGGCGCCGCGCCTATCGCGCGTTCCAAGATTTGATTTACACGGGCATGATAAGGCTCATGATAGAGCCGGATTCGGCGCTTGCGATCAGCCGCTGAAACGTGCGCATTACCCGGCACCACGACCCCATCACTCTGCACTGGGATCAGCGACTCCTCATATGGCGTTCGATTCGCATCGACCAGAAGCCTTGAAACACGGGACCAGACTGCCGTAGCCTCCAACTCCCGAGCAAGAACACGCTGCACATCGCGAGCGCCGATATCCCAGCCGATATGGCCTGCGAGCGCCGCACGCGACAGCCCCAGCGCCGCATATTCGCGCGGCACCCGCTTCGCTGCATGCTCGCATGTCAGCACCCAATGCAAGAAATCGCCCTTTGCCCGTGTCATTTTCTCTCCTCCTATACTGCCGGTTTTAGAACAACATGGCGCGACGCCTCTGCAGGGTAGAGTTGACTCGACCGCAACCTGCCCGTAGGATAAAACGGTATTTGGAGATGGTCGCAACCGGCACAAAGCGGTTCCGATCGGGTCCCTTCTGATGGTACGCCGCGAAAAAACAAATTACGTCATCCAATCGGTATCGCATGCATTCGATGTCCTCGAGCAATTCAGCGACGAGACCGACGAACTTGGCGTAACCGAGCTTTCCAAGCGGCTGAAGCTTCATAAAAACAATGTCTTCCGTCTGCTCGCCACCCTCGAATCGCGTGGCTATATCGAGCAAAACAAGGCGACCGAGAATTACCGCCTCGGCCTCGGCTGCCTGAAGATCGGCCAGACCTTCGTCGCGCAGATGGGACTGCTGCGTCAGGCCCGGCCCATCCTCGAAGACCTCGTCGCCAAAACCGGCGAGACCGCCTATATCGGCGTGCTGCGACGTGGCGAGGTAGTGCCGCTCCAATCGGTCGAAGCCGACCAGGCGGTCCGCGCCATCTCATTGATCGGCCGCGCCCTGCCCCTGCATGCCACCGCCGCCGGCAAGGTCCACCTCGCCTTTGAATCCCCCGAAGGCCTGAAAAACGCCCTGCCCGAGTCGCTGACCAAGCTGACCGAGCGCACTCTGACCAAGCGCGCCGACCTGATCGCCGACCTCATGGCTGCTGGCGAGCGCGGCTATACGAGCGAATCCGGCGAGTACCTGGCCGACCTGGGAGCCATTGCGGTCCCCATCCGCGACTATACGCGTGCCGTCGTCGGGAGCCTTGCCATCAGTGCTCCGGAGTACCGTCTGACCAAAGAGCGCATCGAAACCGAACTGGCGCCCGAGGCCTTGCGCGCCGGCCACGACCTCTCCGCACGCCTCGGCGGGAACTGAATCCCGCCGCTGCTCTGCTGCCACGCAGGCGAGCACCAAAGCAGAATTTCGCGACCTGCCTCCCTGGGCCGCGGACCTCGGACACGCATTGCATTGCACCGAGACGATCCAATGCTACCCATTCGGGGTCGTGCGGCTGCTCCAATCGGGCGTGGTCGCGAACTAAAACCCATCAGCAGGAGGTCCCTCCAGCGTGAAGATTCTGGTGCCCATCAAGCGGGTCCCCGATCCCCAAACCAACATTGTTGTTGCGGCGGACGGTTCGGGAATCAAGGAAGAAAACGTCAAATTCGTCATCAACCCTTTCGATGAAATTGCCATCGAAGAGGCTCTCCGTATCAAGGAGAACCAGGGCGGTGCCGAGGTAATTCTGGTCGCCATCGGCGCACAGGTCTGTCAGGAGCAGTTGCGTACGGGGCTCGCCATGGGCGCCGACCGCGCCATCCTGGTGCAGGCCGACCGCCCACTCGACCCGGCGACCACAGCCCAGGTCCTGGCCAAACTCGTCGCCGACGAGTCGCCCGACCTGGTCCTGGCCGGCAAGCAGGCGATCGACGACGATGCGAACCAGACGGGCCAACTCCTCGCTGCGAGCCTCGACTGGCCGCAAGCGACCTTCGCCTCGAAGATCGAATTCAACGAGGACCACACCGCAGTCACCGTGACCCGCGAGGTCGACGGCGGGCTGGAAGCCATCGGCTTCACCCTGCCCGGTGTCATCACCACCGACCTGCGACTCAACGAGCCGCGCTACGCCTCGTTGCCGGGCATCATGAAGGCCCGCAAAAAGGAAATGAAGGAGATCCCGCTCGCCGAAGCCGGCGCCGGAGACAGCCTTCTGGTCGAAACCACAGGTCTCATCCCGCCGACGTCACGCGATGCCGGCAAGACGGTCGAGACTGTCCAGGAATTGGTCGAGCTGTTGCACAGCGAAGCCAAGCTGATTTAGGAGCGCGACGATGAGCAAAGTTCTGGTTTACATCGAGCACGCACACGGAAAGCTCCCGAAGGCATCGGCCGTAGCCGTTACCGCCGCGCAGAAAGCCGGCGACGAAGTGATCGCCCTGGTTCTCGGCAAGGGCATCGGCGAGGTCGCCACATTGGCCGCTGGGCTCACCGGCGTTGCCAAGGTCGTCGCCATCGACGACGACCGCCTTGAGCATTATTTGGCCGATATCTATGCTGCCGCGACCGTCCAGGTAGCGGACGCAGAAGGCGCCGACATCTTCGTCGCCGGGGCCACGGCCATGGGCAAGGACTTCTGCCCGCGCGTCGCGCAGAGTCGCGGTGCCGGCATGGTCTCCGAGATCACCGATATCAACGACGACGGCACCTTCGTCCGGCCGATCTATGCCGGCAATGTGCTCGCCACAACGAAGATCAACACCGAGAAGAAGGTCATCACCGTGCGTGGCACGGCCTTCGACCCGGCCGCCGCTGGCGGCAGCGCCCCGGTAGAGAACGCCGAACTAGCCGCCGACGTGCAGTCCAAGATGAAGTTCGTCTCCTTTGAGGAGACCATCTCGGACCGGCCGCAGCTCGCTGACGCCGATATCGTCGTCTCGGGTGGGCGTGGCCTCAAATCGGGCGAGAACTTCAAAGAGGTTCTTGAGCCGCTGGTCGACGCCCTCGGCGCGGCCATGGGCGCCTCGCGCGCCGCGGTCGATGCAGGCTTCGTACCGAATGACCTTCAGGTCGGGCAGACCGGCAAGGTTGTCGCGCCGCAGCTTTATATCGCCGTCGGTATCTCGGGTGCGATTCAGCATCTCGCGGGCATGAAGGACTCCAAGGTGATCGTAGCGATCAACAAGGATGCGGACGCCCCGATCTTCAGCATCTCGGATTACGGTCTGGTCGCCGACCTCTTCAAGGCAGTGCCGGAAATGACCGAGGAAGTCGCCAAGCTCAAGGCTTGAGACCCACTCGACTCGACAAAGGGGAGCGTCCATCCGGGCGCTCCCCTTTTTTTGTGCCCAGCGCCGGCATGCGCTCCCACCTCGACGCAGAGCGACTCAACTTCTAAGCTGCGACATGCCTGATTCTCTATTGACCTACGACCTGCGCGGCGATGTCGCTTGGATTGCTCTCGACGACGGCAAGGCCAACGTCTTCTCGCCCGCCATGATGGAGGCCATGCATGCGGCCCTGGACCGCGCCGAGCAAGAGGCCAAGGTGGTCGTCTTCGCGGGACGACCGGGGCGCTTCTCGGGCGGCTTTGACCTCTCCATCATGAAAGACGGCGGAATGGCCGCCGCACTCGCCATGGTCAAGGCCGGTGGCGAGTTGGCCTTGCGGCTCTACGGCTTCCCGCGCCCCACCCTGGCCGCCGTCACCGGCCACGCACTCGCCATGGGCGCGATGTTCCTGCTCGCCTGCGACCGGCGCATCGGCGCCGAGGGCACGTTCAAAATCGGCCTCAATGAGTCCAAAATCGGCATGACGCTGCCGGTCTTCGGTACCGAACTCTGTCGCGAGCGCCTCGACCCACGCCACATCACCGACGCTGCCATTCTGGGTGAAATCTACAACCCGACGACCGCCTGCGAGGTCGGCTTCCTCGACCGCGCCGTCGCCCCCGAGAGTGTTCTCGACGAGACCATGAGCGAGGCTACACGCCTCGCTGCCGAAATCACCATCCGCGGCATGGCCGGCACCAAGCAACGCGTGCGCGCCGTGGCAATCGAACGGATCCGCGCCACGCTCGACGCCGATGTCCGCAGCCTGATGGGCGGCTAGAGGGGACGTCCCCGAGGTAAGGAAATCGATGTGAGGTAAGCAACGTCCCCCAATGGCGGGCGGGGCTCAAAGATTCATGAAGTCCGGGGTATTATGAACCCAGGACTTCTCTTCCACCCGGCGCAAAATACGCCAGCCGGCAGGCGTGCGGCGGTACTCGTCCAAGTACCAGAGGCCGCAGAAGAAGACGCGGGTCTCTTCGCCGATCTGCATATTTTGCGGGTTCAGGCACATGATACGCCCGGTCGCCGAGTCCCCATCGAGCACCACCTGCATATTGGCGACGAGATGCTGCGTGGTCGGAAAGAGTTGCACAGTCAACACCTTGGCGAGAAACTCGATGGTCGTCTCGGGGTCGCCCGTGGAGCCACCGAAGGCGCTGTAGTCAATGAAGGCGTCTTCGGTAAAGACCTCGTCGCGCAGCTTGGCGAACTCCTTGTGGTCGATGATGTCCGCGTAGCGGTAGAGAAGGTCATGAATCTCGAAACGGTCGGATATTTCTTGCTGGCTGAGCATGCGCCCCTCTTAGAGGTTCTGCGGCCCTCTGGCGAACCGGAAGCGCCCCCGACCCCTCGCGCAGAAATTGTATTGCGTGCAGCGGGTATGCGCGTGGATCTGGCCGGGTTTCGTGGTTGTATCGCGCATGCGACGTGTCCTTCATATTTCCCTTCCGACTGCTCTCAAAAATTGGCTCGACGGAGAAGTCGAGCGCCGCAGCTATGTCTCGGCCAATGCCTTCCTGCGCCACCTCCTCGTTTTGGAACGAGAGCGCATCGTGCAGCGGCGGCGCGACGGTAAGCCCGAAGAAGAGGATGATTACAAATTGCCCTTGCGCGGCCTCTACCCGACCCGGTCCCTGCGCGAGCGCGGCGTCCTTTAGAGAGCGGGCCTCAGCGTTGGTCGACAAAAATCGGCGACGACCAGGCGCGCTCGTGCGCTTCGCCGAGGCAATCGTCGGCCAGTGAATCCGGCAGACAGGGCCGCGCCGAAACAGCACGGCCCTGCGCATCGAATTCTGTGCGCAGATTGTCCGCGTTGATCGCCGGCGTCGCTTCCTGCAGGGCACGGACATAGTAGACAGCGTCGCGCCCGGATCGAAGAAATTCTTCGTCGCGGAACTCGACCACGCAACCGCCCTCGTCCGGCACGCAGGGAAGTACGAGCCAGGGATCCTCGATCAACCGGCCGACATCTTCGCCGGCGTGCAATTGTGGCCGCACGCGCACGACTTCGATGCGCTCGATGCGGTGGCGCGTATCGCCCGGATGAAAACACTCGCCCATGCAGAGCTTCGCCATACGCTCGGGAGAAAGGGCCCGGCCGGTCTCGGCCGGACAACCCGGCTTCTGCCGATGTGCACCCACGGCGCGGACACGAAAATGAGGCTCGACGCCCAAGGCCAATCCGCTACCCATCGGCCACGTCTCGCCATCTTCGCCGAGCAGGTCAAACCATAGAAGAATCCGCGGGCCACTGGTTGCATAGGTTTCGCGGCGATCGAGGGCCTCCCAGATTCCGTCACGCGAGCGACTCGCTGCATGTACCGCCACGACCCCGCCGGGATAGAGGAAGCTGCCGGTGCGCTCGATCGCCAGCACGCCGGCGATGCCGGCATTCGGCATTTCGGGCATGCGTGGATCCTCGGGTTCGCGGCGCGGGTCGAGCAGATTCGCATAGAATTCCGAGCGCGGCCCGATCATATCCGTGCGCCCGCGGCGGCGACCCTGCTGTTTGAAGCCGGTAGCGGCACGCCCCGAGTGATTGTCGCTGGAACCGATAAAGCCCCAGCGGAAACGACGCTTCGCACCCGCTTCTTCGTGCGTCAGAGCCAACGCATATTGCGCTGTGCCGCGCGGCCGCAACGAATAATCTGGTTTGAAACCACTGCGCGCCTGCCCGCAATCGAGCCAATCCTCGGTGCCCGCATCGGGGAATGTCCCATCAAAGCCGATTCCTGCATCCAGCGTAAGCGCGACGGCGGTCTCGATGCGGGCCTCACATTCCGCCTCCTCAAGATCGCCGCAGCGCTGGCGCATGATCTCGGCCGCACGCCGGCAACAAGGCAGGTAGTCCGGTGTGGCCTCGGGGCAAACCTTCTCTCCGGCATCGTCAATATCGAATTCTCGCCAGGAATGGTATTGTTCGGAGTTGCCGTGGCCGGAGAAGACCTCAATCAGCTTCTGGCGCTGCGGGTCATACATCTTGCCGCGGAGCTGCTTCGCCAGCGTCGTGCCCGGCGGCGAGTAGGCTCCCCAGGCGGTGCCATGCGGAATGACCAGCGCGTCGTAGCCCCATTCATCCAGCTTCTCGAAGAGAATATCCGGCGTCGGTGCCTCTTCCAGGCAATCTACCGGAAGGTCGCGGATATCCGCATTGCGATCGCATACCGGGACGCGAGCGAGCTGTTCCCACATCCATTCAAATTGCGCGTAGGTCTCCCAATGCAGCGGGTCGACCAGCCGGCCGCCCGCCATCAGGGGAGCGAGCGTGCGCCAAGGGTTGCGGTCGTCCGGAGCACCACGTGCGGTAATCGGCCGCGGCGTAACCTCGTCTTCGCCCAGGCCGCGAAAGATCACGTTCTTATGCCCGTAATGCGTGTCGGGAGTCGCGCCGATCTGCGTCCACTCATAGCCATGGAAGACGACCAGATCCGGGTCGGTGGCATCATGGCCGACCGCGTTGCACCTCCGATTGGCCTCTTTCTCCATCGCCCAATGCGCAGGCGTCAACTCCTGAGCGTGGTCGGTGATGGCGTAGAAATCAAGAGCGGCACAATGGCGCGCGAAGTCACAGGCATCCGCCGGGGGATGGGCGCCCTCGCCGCCCAGCAGCGGCATCGCGGTGAAAAAAGCGTCCATCGAATACGTTGTATGAACGTGCAGATCGCCGAAGAGTATCTGCTTTCCCGCGGCCTCCGGCTGGGTGGCACGGGCCCCACGCGGCCGCTCGGAGATCCCGACCTGCGGCTGTTCCGTTCCCTCAAGCGAGAGAAGAACGGCGATCGGCAAGCCGATGACGAGCACCAATACGAACAGCGCCCGGAGCACTCGCCACAGCCCACGCAATCCCGATTCAGTTGCCATCAGCACCAGCTACCACCCCACCCGCAGAGAACGAAAACCGGCCGACCAGCAACCTCCGCGGGCACCCATACCGACAGCAAATCCGACTGGGACAACCAACGTCCCCGCTACCGGGCGCAAGCGAGCCGAAGCGATGCGCTGCGGCGGAACGGTGCACTTTTCGGTCGAAACTCTTAGGGTGGCGATGTACCTCGACGGATCGAAGTAGTGGGAGATATTTGAGTCATGAAGGATTTTGCAGGAAAGATCGCCATCATTACGGGCGCAGGCACGGGCATGGGCCGGGAACTCGCACGCCAACTCGCCAGCGAAGGTTGTCACCTCTCGCTTTGCGACATCCTCCTATCGAACCTCGATGAGACCCAGCGCCTCTGTGAGGCCGAGTCGCCCGCTGGTACCCGCATCACGACGCACGAGGCCGATGTCTCGGATGAGGCAGCCGTGCTCGCCTTCCGCGATGCGGCCCTGGCGGCGCACGGTACGAAGCATGTGAATCTGGTCTTCAACAACGCGGGCATTGGCGGCGCCCCGAGCATCGTCAATGGCGACCGCGAGCAATGGGAGAAAGTCTTCAACGTCTGCTGGTTCGGCGTCTATTACGGGACCCGCGCGTTCCTCCCAGCATTGGTCGCGTCCGAAGAGGGCTACCTGGTCAACACCAGCAGCATCAACGGCTTCTGGGCCTGCCTCGGTCCCGACACCCCGCATTCGGCCTACAGCGCTGCCAAGTTTGCCGTCAAAGGGTTCACCGAGGCGCTGGTCACCGACCTGCGCCTGAACGCACCGCATGTAAAAACGGCTATCGTGATGCCGGGCCATATCGGCACCGCCATCATGATGAATTCACGCCAGATCCTCGGCCACGGCACGGCCGAGCAGATGACGACCGAGGAACTAACCGAAATACGCAAGCAGGTGCGCGGTATGGGAATTGACCCGGATGCGATCTCGGACGCGGACCTCAGGGCCTTCGTCCACCAGCGCATGCTCGACTTTCAGGACAAAGCGCCGACCACGGCGGCGTCCGCCGCGACCATCATTCTCGATGGTGTGCGCGCCGAGCGCTGGCGTATCCTGGTTGGCGATGACGCCGAAGTCCTCGACCGGCTGGTACGCGAAGACCCCGAAGGCGCCTACGACCCGGATTTTCTGAAAAAGATCCATGCGGGCGGCCACCTGAACGACCTCGCGCCGCCGCCAGGCGACGGCGCCGAGAGCTGAGTCATTTCGCGCCCCCGAGGGGTGCGCGGAGAACCGGCCGCGGCGCCGGGCAGTATGCAGCCGCCGCAAGAAAATTGTATGGTTCACCGCGCCCGGAGACCTTCCGGGCACGGTGGGGGGGATAACCAGAATGAATGATGAACTGAGCCTGCAAGGAACCCGACAGATCGGCGAAGGAGCACCCGCTGCCTTCACCGACCATTTCCTCCATATCCTCGGCTTCCTGAACTTGGGCCTGCCCTTCCTGCTCTTCCTGCTCTGGGGCCTGACCATCCTCTACCCGCTCGCCCGCTGGGCCTGGATCGTCTCGCGCGGCCAGTCCGAGAACCGCTTCGACCGCATTCCGGAGCGCCTCCAGCGCGCGCTCTTTGAAGGCATCGGTCAGGGCCGCGTAGTGCGCGAGCCCCTCGGCATCAACCATCAGGTCCTCTTCGTCTCCTTCATCATCCTCTTCCTCGGAACGATGCTGGTGACTGTGCAATTCGACACTCCACTCGATTTCTACAACGGCGCTTTCTACGGCGTCTACAAGCTGATGATGGATACGGCCGGCGTCGGCCTCTGCGTCAGCTCCGGCATCTTCCTCTTCCGCCGCTACGTCACCGAACCGCGTGTGCTCGAACAGCCGGAGAAAATGGTCAGCACCTTCGAGAACGAAAGCGGCTACGGCTTCCCGCTGATCCTTCTCTTCCTGGTCGGTTTCACCGGCTTCATGCTGGAGGGCGCCCGCATCACGGCGCAGCCCGAAAGCTCGGTCGGCCTCGCCTATATGGGCCTGCTCTTCTCGCGCGTTTTCACCGCCCTCGGCGCCGGCACAGGCTTCCACTCCACCATCTGGTGGATCCATATGGTCATCGTCTTCACCCTGCTCTACTCCATGATGTCGACCAAGCTGCGCCATATGGTTCTGGGTCCGATCAACCTCTTTTTCAAGAAACTCGACCACGGCGCCAAGCTCACCTCCATCGACGATTTTGAAAACGCCGAGACCTTCGGCGTGGAAAAACCCGAGGAGTACAGCTGGAAGCAGATCCTCGATATGGCGTCGTGCCTGGAATGTGGCCGCTGCACGACGAACTGCCCGACCGTCAATACGCAAAAGGCGCTCAACCCGAAGCACCTCGTGATTCAGCAGCGCGAGCAGATCACGGCCCGTCACGGACTCTCTTTCCTGAACGCACAAATTTCTCGCTGGGCACGCAAAGATAACGCCGGCGACGGCGCAAATACGGGCGGCGAAGGTGGCGATATCGCCCTCAACGAACTCGGCGAGCGCTCCAAGCCCCTGCTCGACGGCGAGCACGATGCGGCCTGGCTGCAAAATGCGGATATGATCAACGACGTAGCCACGCCGGATGTCATCTGGGGCTGCACCTCATGTGGCTGGTGTGAAGAAGGCTGCCCGGTCGGCATCGAGCATATCCAGCGCATCGTGGATATGCGCCGCAACGCGGTGCTGATGCGCGCCGAGTTCCCGCAGGATCTGCAATCGTCCTTCCGCGGCGCCGAGAACCAGGGCAACCCCTGGGGCATCGCCAGAGACCAGCGCGCCAAATGGGCCGAGGGCCTCGGCGTCCAACAGATGGCCGAAATCGGCGAAGACGAAGAGGTCGAAATCCTCTATTGGGTCGGCTGCGCCGGCTCCTTCGACGATCGCAACCAGAAGACCTCCACCTCGTTGGTGAAAATCATGCAGGAGGCCGGCGTCAAATTCGGCATCCTCGGCATGGAGGAGCAATGCACGGGCGAGCCCGCCAGGCGGCTCGGCAACGAGTACCTCTATTTCTCGCTTGCCTCGATGAATGTCGAGACGCTGCAGCGCTACAAATTCAAGCGCATCGTCACGCAATGCCCGCATTGCTTCAATACGATCAAGAATGAATACCCCGACATCGGCGGCCACTTCGAGGTCATTCATACAACCGAGTTCATCGACGAATTGCTCGAGTCCGGGCGCATTCAGCTGAACAAGGATTTCCTCGGCAAAAAGCTGACGATGCACGACCCCTGCTACCTTGCGCGCCACAACGACGTGCACCAGGCACCGCGTCGGATCCTCGATAAAATTCCCGGCATGCAACGCGAAGATGTCGAGAACTCCGAGCGACGCACCTTCTGCTGCGGCGCCGGTGGCGGCCAGTTCTGGAAGGAAGAAGAGCATGGCACGGCGCGCATCAACGAGACGCGCCTCGACCAACTCATGGAGGCCGAGCCCGATACGATCGCCGTCGGCTGCCCTTTCTGCACCACCATGATGACCGACGCGACCAAGGCCAAGGGCATCGAGGATAAAGTGCGCGTGAAGGATGTCGTCGAACTCGTGGCGGAGTCACTCAAGCAGAAAGAAGTTCCGGCGCGCGATGACGCCGAAGCGGCCGAATAAGCGCCCCGTGCGGATTGGCAGGTGGCCGGATGGGCGAGGCGCGGTTCTTCTCGCCACCTGCCTGACCTTCCTGCTTGCCGGCTGCGGTACGACCGAGAGCGCCAATGCCGGCGCAGCCGCCACGCCGACACCGCAGCCACAGATTCAGCTATTGCCGCTGGGCGGCGCGCCGATCCCCGTGGTGGTCGAGGTCGTAGCAACGCCTGCGCTACGCCAGCGCGGGCTGATGTTCCGCGAAGAACTGGCCCCGGGCCACGGCATGCTCTTCGTCTTCCCGACCAGCGCCCCGCTCTCCTTCTGGATGCGAAACACGCTCATCGCGCTCGATATCCTTTTCATTGAAGAAGGCGGCCGCATCGTGCGGATCCACCAGAACACAACGCCGCACTCCGAAGCCCCGCTGCCCAGCGACGCTCCCGCCCGCTTCGTGCTCGAGGTTCCAGGCGGCTGGACCGCCCTCGTAGGCATCCGAGAAGGCGACCAGGCCGACCTCGGTCCACTTGCCACCCACCCCGCCAGCTAGGCGCACCTGGCACCGCTGGCTGTCGCAACGCGGAGGGATTAGAGAACGGGCATGTCTCTGGATGCAGGCGCGCTTGCGCGGATTCGCGAGCTTGTCGGGCCGCGGGGGTGGCTCGACGACCCCGAGGCCATGGAGCCGCATCTGCGCGAATGGCGCGGACTCTGGCAGGGGCAGACGCCCGCGATCGTGCGGCCCGAGTCGACCGCGCAGATGGCCGAGGTCGTGACGATTTGCGCCGATGCGGGAATTCCCATGGTGCCGCAGGCCGGCAATACCTCACTTTGCGGTGGCTCGGTGCCGGCCGCCGAGGGTGGCGAGTTGGTGCTCTCGGTCGAGCGCCTCGACCGTGTCCGCGAAGTCGACGCGCTCGATGATTCGATGGTGGTCGAGGCCGGGCTATTGCTCGCCGATGCACAACGCACGGCCGCGGAGGTCGACCGGCTTTTTCCGCTCAGCCTGGCCTCGGAAGGCAGCTGCCGAATCGGCGGCAACCTCTCGACCAATGCCGGCGGTGTCCATGTGCTGCGCTACGGAAATATGCGCGAGCTGGTCCTCGGCGTCGAAGTGGTGCTGCCCGACGGGCGGATCTGGGATGGCCTGCGCCGGCTGCGCAAAGACAATACAGGTTACGACCTGAAACAGATCTTCATCGGAGCCGAAGGAACACTCGGGATCGTCACGGCGGCTGTGCTGCGCCTCTTCCCGCGGCCGCGCACGCGCTGGGTTGGGTGGCTCGCGGTGCGCGACGTCGAGGCGGCCCTCACGCTACTGGCCGAGGCACGCCGCCAGATGGGCGGCGCCGTGACCAGCTTCGAGCTGATCTCGCGCCGCGCGCTTGCGTTCGTGCTGGCCCATATCCCCGGCACCCGCGACCCTCTGCCGGCGCCGCACGACAACTATATCCTCATCGAGCTCGACTCGACGATTCCCGGCGACACGGCGCTGGCATCCACGGGCCAAAGAATTCTCGAAGCCGGCGCCGCCGACGGCCGCATTCTGGATGCCGCCGTGGCGACCAGCGAGAAGCAGGTGGCCGAGCTCTGGAAGCTGCGCGAGAGCATTTCGGAGGCGCAGAAAGGCGCAGGCGCCAGCGTCAAACATGACGTAGCCGTGCCGATCTCGGCCGTGGCGGACTTCTTGCGCGCAGCCACCGCCGCGGTCGAGACCGATTGGCCCGGCGTACGCGTCTGCGCCTTCGGACATCTCGGCGACGGCAATATCCACTTCAACCTCAGCGTGCCTGAAGGCCAGAGCGACGCGCCCTTCCTCGAGCATTGGGCCGCGTTCAACCGAATCGTGCACGATATCGTCGTGTCGATGCGTGGCAGCATCGCGGCCGAACACGGCATCGGGCGCCTCAAACGCGACGATCTTGCGCATTATAAGAGTCCGGTCGAGATGGACCTGATGCGCTCGCTCAAAAACGCGCTCGACCCGCGCGGTCTGATGAATCCCGGGCGAATCCTGTAGAAGCCTGCACCTGCGGGCGAAAATGCGGCGGACGGCCAGCGGCCTGCCACCTGCTGCCGCATAGCGCAGAGGGAATCTCCGCGGCATTCGACCCGTGCCAAATGCATTCACCACAAAAACCTCGTAGGCTCGTCGCATGCGAAAGCCGCTTATTGCCGCAGCATTGCTGATCGTCTCCCTGGCCGCCTGTGGTGGCAGCAAAGGCAGCTACGAGGCGGCGACGCCCACGCCGGCCCCCGAGCCGGCGACGCCCACGCCGACCCCCGAGCCAGTCCCGCCGGCGACGCCCGAGCCGGCACGCTGCAACAGCCACGCGGCTCTATGCGAACGCCGCTTCAACGAGGTGGCATTTGCCACCACACACAACGCCTTCGCCAACGACCAGGATGGCTTCATCGGGCCGAACCAGAACTTCGCCGTGCCCCGCCAACTCGCCGACGGCATCCGTGCCCTGATGCTCGACGTCTACGTCCTGGATGGCGTCGTGACCCTCTGCCACGGCATCTGCGACCTCGGTAGCCGACCACTGAAGGACACGCTGATCGAGATCCGCGATTTCCTCGACGCCAACCCGCGCGAGATCGTCTCGATCATTTTCGAAAGCTATGTCGACGGCGAAATCGTTGCCTCCGTCTTTGATGACGCCGACCTCACGCGCCTCGCCCACACGCAGGTCGCCGGCGGCCCGTGGCCGACGCTGGCCGAGATGATCGACACCGACTCTCGGCTGGTCGTCTTCACCGACTCCGGGGCGCTGGCGCGGCCTTGGTACCTCGGCGTCTGGGATCATGCCTTCGAGACCCATTATTCCTGGGGCGCACCCGAGGATTTCGACTGTGCTCCCAACCGCGGCAATCCCGCCAACCCGCTCTTCATCCTCAACCATTTTCTGACCGATACCTTCGGCTCCCCGGATTTCGCCGAGGCGGTGAACTACAACCCGCTGCTCGGAGACCGTGCGGAGGAATGCCGGGTGGCGAATACCGCGCTGCCCAATTTCGTCACGGTCGATTTCTACGATATCGGCGACGTAATCGAGGTCGTAGCCGACCTCAATGGCTGAGGCAGCGGGAGGTCCGCCGGACCTCCCGGGCCAGGGACGTGGCGGGGATTCCGGGAGAATGTTAATTCCGGGACGTGATTGTCATTCTGAAATCGGAAACGCCGCCGGAATCGCCCGCCGTCCAGAAAGTGCTCGACGTCGCCGCGACCTTTGAAGGTGTGCGCGCGCAGAAGCATCTGGTCGAAGGCGCCAGCCGCTCGCTGATCGAGATCTACCTCATCGGCGCCACCGGCCCGGTCCCCACCGAGGCATTCGAGAATCTCGATTGCGTCGAGAGCGTCGTGCGTGTCTCGGAAAAATACCGCATCCTCGGCCGCCATAAGGGCCAGGTCGAGTCCGTGGGCTTCAGCTACCAGGGCCTCAAATTCGACCAGAACAGCCTCCATATCCTGCCCGGCCTCTGTGCCGTCGACTCGCGCGAGAGCGTCGCCAGCATGTTTGCCGCCCTGCAGCAGGCCGGCGTCGAGACCTCGCGCATGGGCGCCTACAAGCCGCGCACCAGCCCCTACGATTTCCAGGGCCTCGGCAAATCATGCCTGCCCTATGTCTTCGAGCTCGCCGGTAAATACGACATCAAAGTCATCGCGATGGAAATCGTGCACGAGTCGCAGATCGACGAGATCAACGCCGCGCTGGACGCGGCCGGCTCGCCCACCGGCGTCCTGCTGCAGGTCGGCACGCGCAACGCACAGAATTTCGAACTGCTGAAGGTCATCGGCCAGCAGCAGCGCTTCCCCGTGCTCTTCAAGCGCGGCATGGGCATCACGCTCGAGGAGTCCATCAACGCGTGCGAATATGTCGCCAGCGAGGGCAACCGCAATATCATCCTCTGCCTGCGCGGCATGAAGACGAACCTCGGCGATCCGCATCGTAACTTCGTCGACTTCGCGCATGTTCCGGTGGTCAAGCGCCTGACCCGCATGCCCGTCTGCATCGACCCCTCGCATTCGGTCGGGCGAAAAGAACTGGCCCCCGATGGCCTCTTGGATATCCAGCATGCGACGGCCCAAGGCGTTATCGCCGGTGCCAATATGGTGCTGGTCGATTTCCACCCCGACCCTTCCGTAGCCCTCTGCGACGCTCCCCAGGCACTCACCCTGCCCGAGCTCGCACCCTTCCTCGAGGACGTGCAAATCGTGCGCGACGCCTACGAGAAACGTCGTGCGCTCGCCGCGCAAACAGTCAGCGCCACAGCCTGATGCCATCCGAGACGACCGCAGGCATCCGCGTCAGTGTACGCTCACTCTACCTGAGCGAACGCTCCGACCCGACCGAAGGCCGCTACGCGTTTGCCTACCAGATCCAAATCGCCAACGAGGGCAAGGAGACGGTGCAGCTGCGCCGCCGCCATTGGATCATCACCGATGGCAACGGCGATACCGAAGAGGTCGAGGGCGAGGGTGTCGTCGGCGAGCAGCCGGTACTCGCACCGGGCGCCATCCACGAATACACCAGCGGCGCCATCATCGAGACGCCTTTCGGCACGATGGAAGGCAGCTACCAGATGATCGGCGATGGTGGCCGCGGCTTCGATATCGCCATCCCCCGCTTCCGCCTCGAGCGCCCCGGCACCCTGCAATAACCAGCGTGCGCCGCGCCAGCGGCGCATTCCCCCCGCGCGTGCGCACTGCCGTTGCACTTCCCGGCCGGACCTCTAGATCCATCGGATGGACTCTTTCAAGCGCATCATCCACCAACTCGCCGTTGGGATCTTCAGCTTCTTCGCCGCTCTGCTGCCCATGCCGATCCCCGTCACCTTTGCCGGACGCGGCTCCACCGGCGAGCTCTGCGCGGCGATCGGCCGACTCAGGCCTACGCGCATCCTGCTGGTCACCGACAAAACCCTGGTCCAGCTCGGCATCGTGCAGAAAATCCAGGACGCGCTCGCGGCCGCCGGCGTCAAGACCGCCGTCTACGATGGTGTGGAGCCCAACCCCACCTTCACACAGGCCGAAGAAGGCCTGGCACGATTCAAAAGCGAGGGTTGCGACGCCGTGCTCGGACTCGGCGGCGGCTCACCGATCGACATCGCCAAGATCGTCGCGGCCAATGCCACCAACGCCAAGAACGTGCGCAAGCTCGCCGGCATGTTCCGTATCCGTCGCCTGCCCGTGCCCCTCTTCGCCATCCCGACCACCGCCGGCACCGGCTCGGAGGCGACCATTGTCGCGGTCGCATCCGATCCCATCACGCACAACAAAAGCCAGTTCATCGACCCCAAGCTCGTACCGCTGATGACGGCGCTTGACCCCGAGCTCATGGTCGGTCTGCCGGCTCCGATTACCGCGGCCACCGGCATGGACGCACTCACGCACGCAATCGAGTCCTTCCTCTGCAAAAGCTCCAATGCCGAGACCGAGCGCTATGTGCGCATGGCCATTCCGCTGATCTTTGCGAACCTGCCCACGGCCTACCGCGAGGGCAGCGACCTCGGCGCACGCAGCGCCATGTCAATGGCTTCGTATTACGCCGGCATCGCCTTCACCCGCACCAGCGTCGGCTACGTGCACGCCATCGCGCATACATTCGGCGCCTATTATAACACCCCGCACGGCCTCGCGAACGCCATCACCCTGCCCCATATTCTCGCCTTCTCGCAGCCCGCCGCCGAGGCGCGTCTGGCCCGCCTGGCCGAGCTGATCGGACTTGAGGGCAATAGCGACGCGGCCAAAGCGGGTGCCTTTCTCGGCGCCGTCCGCGACCTCATGGATACACTCGACATCCCCGCCCAACTCGACAGCCTCAAGCCCGGCGACATCCCCGCCATCGCCCGCCAGGCGCTGGCCGAGGCGTGGTGCAACTACCCCGTGCCGCGCTACATGGAGCAGGCCGAATGCGAGTCGATCCTGCGCGCCATCGCACCCGCCAGCGCCGAGGCCTCCGCCGCCCACGGCTGAAACGCCCCGGAACAGGTCAGGTACAGCCCTTTGCGGCACCGGCGGCGAGCAGGGGGACGATGGCGCCGAGGGCCTCGAAGCGATCATCTTTGGTCTGACCGCGGACCCAGCGAACGTAGATCTGCTCGATCACGACGGCAGTTTTGAAAAGCGCGAAGGTTTCGTAGAAACCGATATTGGATACGTCAAAGCCGGTACGCTCGGCGTAGCGGCGGGTCATCTCGGCGCGCGTGAGAAAGCCGGCCAGGGTCGTCACCCCGCCGCCAGTGCCGCGCTGGCCTTCGTCGCCGGGCTCGGACCAATAGCCCAGCAGCGTGCCGAGGTCGACCAGGGGGTCGCCGAGGGAGGTCATATCCCAGTCGAAAATCGCTACCAAGCGACCCGGATCGTCTCCGTCGTACATGCAATTGTCGAGCTTGTAGTCGTTATGCAGCACGCTCACGCCGGTCGGTTCCGGAATATGTGCGAGACACCACTCGGCGGCCTTGTCCATATCGGGGATCTCGCGGGTCTTGGCCTTCTCCCAGCGCCCGAACCAGCCCTTTACCTGACGCTCTACAAAGCCCTCCGGCTTGCCGAGGGCGGCGACATCGACACGCGTCGTGTCGACCAGATGAAGGTCGGCCAATGCGTCGATCAATTGCTCGCTGATCCGGCGGCGCAGACTTTCGTCTTCGGGCAGAAACTCCGGCCAGCCAGCGCGAATCACGTAACCGCGGCGGCGCTCCATGACGAGGAAGCTTGCGCCGATCACCTCGGTATCTTCGCAGAAACCGAGCGGCCGCGGCGAATGAGGAAATTGCGAGGCAAGCGCCGACAAAGCCCGGAACTCCCGACCCATATCGTGCGCTTTGGGAGCAATCGGACCGAGCGGCGGACGCCGCACAATGATCTCACGCTCGCCGAAGGCCAGCATATAGGTGAGGTTGGCGTGGCCGCCGTGGAATTGCTCGACCCGCAAGGGGCCGTCGAGGCCGCCGACATTGGCCCGCAACCAAGCTTCGAGTTTCTCTTCGTCCAGCCGCTCGTCAGCGCGGACCTCTCCAGGGGTATCGAGTTTCATCGTCAGCATTGCTCCTTGGGCCAAGGATGACCAATCCGAGGGGCGAATGTCCAGCCAGCGGGCTTGCCGCTTGCCTCGCTACTCGTAATTATCGGGCGAGATGAGAAGACTCGGATCAATCCCGCGCCTCGCGTTCCTGGTGGCCTGCCTGGCTTCGCTTCCCGCAGCCGCAGCATCCATGCCCACACATGGCGTGGCGATGCATGGCGACCTCAAATACCCAGCCGGTTTCGAGCATTTCGACTACGCCAACCCGGCGGCACCCAAGGGCGGCACCATGAAAACGGCCGCGCTCGGCACCTTCGACAGCTTCAACCCCTTCCTCGTGCGCGGCAATCCCGCCTCCGGCCTGGGCCGGCTCTGGGATACTCTGACAACCCAATCCGCCGACGAGCCCTTCAGTGCCTACGGCCTGCTTGCCGAGACGATCGAGATCGCCGACGACCATTCGGAGGCGACCTTCGTACTACGCGCAAACGCGCGCTGGCATGACGGCCAGCCGATCACGCCCGAGGATGTGATCTGGTCATTTGAAACATTGCGCGACAAGGGTGCGCCCTTCTACCGCGCCTACTACGCCGGCGTGACCTCGGTTACGAAGGTCGGCGAGCGCGGCATCCACTTTTCCTTTGCCAGCGGCGGCAACCCGGAGCTGCCGATCATCATCGGCCAGCTCCCCGTCTTGCCGCAACATTGGTGGACGACCCGCGATTTCAGCAAAACATCGCTGGAGCCGCCGCTGGGCAGCGGCCCCTATCGCATCGAGAGCTTCGAGGCCGGGCGCCGCATCCGCTTTGCCCGCGTGAAAGATTATTGGGGCGAAGATCTCGCGGTGAACCGCGGCCGCCATAATGCGGATTTTCTCGATATCGATTATTATCGCGACGGCACCGTGGCGCTCGAAGCCTTCAAGGCCGGCGAGTACGATTTCCGCCCGGAGAATATGTCGAAAGCCTGGGCCACCGGCTACGATATCCCGGCCGTCGCGACAGGCGATCTGATCCGCAAGGAGGTGCCGCATGGACGCCCCAGCGGCATGCAGGCCTTCGTGATGAACACGCGCCGTGACAAATTTCGCGACGCCCGGGTGCGTCGCGCACTCGGCGAGCTCTTTGATTTCGAGTGGTCCAACGCGGCCCTCTTCTATGGTCAATATACCCGCACGCGCAGCTTCTTCGACAACTCCGAGCTGGCCGCCACCGGCCTGCCCGGGACAAAAGAGCTCGAGGTGCTCGAGAAGGTACGCGGCAAGGTGCCGGCCGAGGTCTTCACGCGCGCCTATGAGCCGCCGGCAACCGACGGCTCCGGCAATATCCGCACGAACCTCAAAACCGCGCATACGCTGCTCGCGGCGGCGGGCTGGAAGATCAACAAGAAGACCCGCAAGCTCACCCATTCCGCCACTGGCGAGCAGATGCGCTTTGAGATCTTGCTGGTCACGCCGGAATTCGAGCGCGTGGTCCTGCCTTTCAAGAAGAACCTCGAGCGTCTCGGCATCGAGGCCAGCGTACGCACGGTCGACTCCGCGCAATATCGGCGGCGGCTCGACGAATTCGATTTCGATATCGTGGTCGGCAACTTCCCCCAATCGCTCTCGCCCGGCAACGAACAACGCGACCTCTGGGGTGCCGCCTTCGCCGACCAAAAAGGCAGCCGGAACTGGATCGGCATGAAGGACGAAGCCGTCGACTACCTGGTCGAGCAGATCATCCACGCACCGACGCGCGCGGATCTGGTGGCCCGAACCAAGGCGCTCGACCGCGTGCTGCAATGGGGGCATTGGGTGATTCCGCAATGGCATATCGCATATGATCGCATCGCCTGGTGGAATAAATTCGGCATGCCCAAGACCGTACCGCTGCTCGGCGTGCAGACCGATACCTGGTGGATCGACCCGGCACGGCAAGCGGCGCTCGACGGCACACGGCAACCTTAGATAGAGAGTCCCATGGCCGGCTATCTTCTGCGGCGCCTTTTACTGATCATCCCGACGCTGATCGGGATCATGGCGCTCAATTTCTTCGTGATCTCGCTCGCGCCCGGCGGGCCGATCGAGAAGATTCTGGCGCGCGTCCAAGGCACCGATGTCAGCGCGATTGAACGCTTTGCCGGCAGCGGTGCCGGCGAGGTCAGCCAGGCAGGGGCTAGGCCCGGGCCGGGCACATCGACCGGCAAATACCATGGCGCCCGCGGCATCGACCCGGAGTTCATCCGTGAGTTGGAGGTCCGCTTCGGCTTCGACAAGCCCGCTCACGAGCGATTCCTCTATATGATGGGGAATTTCCTGCGCTTCGATTTCGGCGATAGTTTCTTCCGCGACGTCTCGGTCGCGTCTCTGGTGGTCGAGAAAATGCCGGTGTCGATCTCGCTTGGTGTCTGGACGACGCTGCTGGTCTACCTGATCTCGTTACCGCTGGGTGTCGCCAAAGCCGTACGTGACGGAAGCCGTTTCGATATCTGGTCATCCACCGCCGTCATTATCGGCAACGCGATCCCCGGCTTTCTCTTTGCGATCCTGCTGATCGTCGTCTTTGCCGGCGGCCGTTACCTCGACTGGTTCCCGCTGCGCGGCCTGGTCTCGGATAATTTCGACCAGCTTTCCGCCCTCGGGAAAATCAAAGATTACCTCTGGCATATCACCCTACCCGTCCTCTCGATGGTCATCGGCGGCTTCGCGAGCCTGACGATGCTTACCAAGAATTCGTTTATCGACCAGATCCACCAACAATATGTGACCACCGCGCGGGCCAAGGGATTGAGCGAGAAGCGTGTGCTCTACGGCCATGTCTTCCGCAACGCGATGCTCATCGTCATCGCCGGATTTCCCAGTGCCTTTGTCGGCATGCTCTTCACCGGCGCGCTCCTCACCGAAGTCATTTTCTCCTTGGATGGCGTGGGGCTGCTGGGCTTCGAGGCCGCGCTCAACCGCGACTACCCGGTGATGTTCGGCACACTCTATTTCTTCACTCTGCTCGGCCTGGCCATGAAGCTGGTCGAAGACATCACCTATGTCCTGGTAGACCCGCGCATCGACTTCGAGAGCCGCGACGCATGACGCCCCTTACCGAGAGACGCCTGGCCACTTTCCGTGCGAATCGGCGCGGCTGGTACTCGTTCTGGCTCACTCTCGGGCTTGTGGTGCTCAGCATGGGCGCCGAGTTGATCGCCAACGACCAACCCCTGCTGGTCTCCTACGACGACGAGATCTACAGCCCGATGCTGCACGCCTACCCCGAGACGATATTCGGCGGCTTCCTCGAGACCGATACCGATTACCGCGACCCCTTCATTCGCGACGAGATCGAAGCCAATGGCTGGATTATCTGGCCGCCGATTCCCTACTCCTGGGATACCGTGGTCCACGACCTGCCCTCGCCGGCACCCTCGCCGCCGAGCTGGCAGAATTGGCTCGGCACGGATGACCAGGCGCGCGATGTTGCGGCGCGCCTGATCTACGGCTTTCGCATCTCCATTCTCTTCGGCCTGATCCTGACCTTCGCCAGTTCGATCATCGGCATCACGGCGGGCGCCGTGCAGGGCTATTTCGGCGGCTGGATCGACCTCATCTTCCAGCGCTTCATTGAAATCTGGTCGGGCATGCCCACGCTTTACCTGCTGATCATTCTCGCCAGCGTCGTCACCCCGACCTTCGGCTGGCTGCTGGGATTGATGCTGCTCTTTTCCTGGATGACGCTGGTGGGCGTGGTGCGCGCCGAGGTTCTACGCACGCGCAACTTCGATTACGTCCGTGCCGCGCGGGCACTCGGCATGTCGCATACACGCATTCTACGCCGCCACGTCCTGCCCAACGCGATGGTGGCCACCCTCACCTTTCTGCCCTTTGTGACCAGCGGCGCCGTGGTCACGCTGACCTCGCTCGATTTCCTCGGCTTCGGCATGCCGCCGGGCTCGGCCTCGCTCGGGGAACTGCTCCGCCAGGGCAAAAACAACCTACAGGCACCCTGGCTCGGCTTCAGCGGCTTCCTCTCGATCGCGACCATTCTCACCTTGCTGGTCTTCATCGGCGAGGCCGTACGCGACGCCTTCGACCCGCGTCGCGCGACGGCCGGCGCAAGCGACGATACGCCCACCATCGGTGCCGAGGTCTCGGTGGCGGCGCCGGTCGCCGATGCGATCCTCCAGGTCGAGGACCTGCAGATTCGCTTCGCGACCCCCACGGGCACGACCGACGCGCTGCGCGGCGTATCTTTCGGCATCGCGCGCGGCGAGGTATTGGCCCTGGTCGGCGAGAGCGGCTCGGGGAAATCCGTCTCGGCGCTCTCAATCCTCGGCCTGCTGCCCAGCAACGCGACCCACCCCGCCGGTCGCATCCGTTTCCACGGCGAGGATCTGCTCGGCGCCGAGGAGGCAACCTTGGAGCACCTGCGCGGCAACCGGATCTCCATGATCTTCCAGGAACCCATGACCTCGCTGAACCCCCTGCATACGATCCACAAACAAGTGCAAGAGGCCATTCTCATCCACCGCGCCCTCCGGCCCGAAGACGCACGCAGGGAGACTGAAAACCTTCTTGCCTCAGTCGGGTTGGAGATGGCGCAGAAGCGCGGCGATCCCTACCCGCACGAACTCTCGGGAGGCCAGCGCCAACGCGTGATGATCGCCATGGCGCTTGCCAACGATCCAGACCTGCTGATTGCCGACGAGCCGACTACGGCGGTCGACGTCACCATTCAGGCCCAGCTGCTCGAGCTGCTCGGCAGCCTGCGCGAGAAGCATGGCATGGCGATGCTCTTCATCACCCATGATTTGGGTATCGTGCGGCGCATCGCCGACCGCGTCTGCGTGATGCAGGCCGGCCGTATCGTCGAGAGCGGCGCGACGACAGAGGTATTGGAGAACCCGCAGCACGCCTATACCCGCCACCTACTAGCCGCCGAACCTCGCGGCCGGCCCGCGCCTGTGTCCAGCGGCGCACCGACCATCGCCGAGGTCGACTCGTTGAAGGTATGGTTCCCGATTCGTCGCGGGATCTTTGGTCGCACAAAAGATTATGTCCATGCCGTCGACGGCGTAAGCCTCAGTATTCGCGAAGGCGAGACCCTCGGCATCGTCGGCGAGAGCGGCTCCGGCAAAAGCACCCTCGGCCAGGCGTGGCTCCACCTCATCCCCAGCCAGGGCACCATCCGCTTCGCTACGAACTCGGCCGAAGCCGGCTACCGCCCCGAGCGCGCCGGGGCGGATCAAGGCGATGGCTCCGCGCGAAGCCCCAAAGACGAGCGCACGACCCTGGCGCAAACCGGCGGCGCCGCACAAAGCCCGCGTGAGGAGCGACGGGCCTTGCGGCGCATGGCGCAAATCGTCTTCCAGGACCCCTACGGCTC
>JAYGCM010000036.1:0-43555 GCA_046583355.1 Deltaproteobacteria bacterium | reverse complement strand
TTTCGTCGAGATCGAGCGCTGCCCGAAGCTCTTCCTCGTGGCCATCAACGGCATGTGCCAAGGCGGCGGCCTCGTCATGACCCTGATGAGCGATCTTTCCATCGCCGTCGAGAGCGCGCGCTTTCGCGTACCAGAATTGCTCCGCGGGGTCGCCGACCCGTGGGTCATGGGACGTTTGGCGACCCGCGTCGGCATGGCGCGCGCCAAGCAATTGGCCTTCACGGGACGCTATTTTTCTGCTGCGGAAGCGCTGGCAATGGGCCTGATTGGCGAGGTCGTGCCCGATGGCGAGCTCGACGCTGCGGTGGCGCGCACGATCAGCGAGGTCCGCAGCACCGGGCCGCGCTCCCGCACGATGGCCAAGCGTGATTTCAACCGCCAATTGCCTTCGCTCGATTTCGGCATGTTCCAGCAGAGCATCGGCAGCCCCGAATGCATCGAAGCCTGGCAGGCCTTCTTGCAGAAGCGTGAGCCGCGTTGGCCGGATTGAGGAGCCGCCAGAAACGATGACCATGACAAATACTCTATTGATGCGTCTCTACGAGAAGACGCGCACGATCCATGCATTCGACGCGCGGTTCCGCCGCGGGCTGTCCTCAGGCGAGTTTCAGACCAGCTATTGGCCGGTCGAAGGCCAGGAGGCGATCTCGGCCGGCGTCGGTCTCGCGCTGGCGCCCGAGGATCGCATGGTCATCACCTATCGTTGTGCTGCTGACGCGATCGCTCGCGGCGTCGACCTGACCGAGCTTGCCGGCGAATTGCTCGGGCGCGAGAACGGTACCTCGGGCGGGCGCGGCGGTGCGATGGGCATCAACGCACCCGAGGTCGGCCTGATGGCGTCGACCGGCATCGTCGGCGCCGGTGCGCCAATTGCGAACGGCCTCGCGCTGGCGGCTCAACTCCGCGGTGAGAGCCGTGTCGTGGTGGTTTCTTTTGGTGACGGAGCAACCTCCATCGGGGCGGTGCATGAGGCCATGAACCTCGCTGCTCTCTGGCAGCTCCCGATTGTCTTTCTCTGTCACAACAACCTCTACGGCGAGGGCACTCCGGTTGCCGAATATACGCGGACGGCGAAGCTCTCCGACCGTGCGGCCGCGTACGGTATGCCGGGCGTGACCGTGGACGGTACCGATGCCGAGGCAGTGCATGGCGCGGCGCTTGAAGCACTCGCGCGCGCCCGAGCCGGCGAGGGGCCGACCTTCCTCGAGGCCATCGCGTTTCGTCTCAACGGGCATTATTTCGGCGACCCTTGCGCCTATGTCGACAAGGAAGCTCTGGCCGTAGCGAAGGCCAATGAGCCGGTCGGGCGGCTGCGGGCGCGGCTGCTCGAAGCGGGCGTTGTCGAGGCTGATATCGTCGCGCTCGAGGAGCGCATCCAGGCAGAGGTTGAGGCGGCCATTGGCGCGGCGCGCGACGCGGCGATGCCGGCGGCCGAAACACTCTACGAGCATGTCTACGGCGGACTGGATACCGATGGTGCCCTGGTCCTCGAGCCGCCGGAGGAGATCGAGCCCACCGGCCCCGAGAAGGATCTGAGTCTCGCCCAGGCTGTGAACCAGGCGCTTGCTCAGGCCATGGAAAATGATGAGCGCGTCATTCTCCTCGGTGAGGATATTGCGGACCCGGTCGGCGGCCTCTTCACCTGCACGGCAGGGCTCTCGACACGCTTCGGGACTGATCGGGTGCGCGCGACGCCGATCGCCGAGCAGGCCATTGTTGGCGCGGCCATTGGCGCCGCAATCGAAGGGTTCCGTCCGGTTCCCGAGCTGATGTTCCTCGATTTCCTCGGCGTCTGCCTCGACCAGCTCGCCAATCATGCCGCCAAGCTGCGCTTCATGTCGGGCGGCCGCGTGCATGTTCCCCTCACCCTGCGGACGATGGAGGGTGCCTATGCTGGACCGCAACACTCCCAAGCCCTGGAAGCCTGGTTGACGCATACGCCTGGGCTCAAGGTCGTGGTGGCGAGCTCGCCGCGCGATGCGAAGGGCCTGCTCACCGCCTGCATCGAGGACGACGACCCGTGCATATTCATCGAGCCGATGAAGCTGCTCCTGGCGCGCACCCAACGCGGCCCCGTGCCCGAAGAACAGTATCGCATTCCTCTCGGTCGAGCAGCGGTGAAGCGTGCGGGCAAAGATGTGTCGATCGTCACCTGGGGAGCGCTTGTGGGCGCCGCGCTTACGGCCGCCGACGAGCTCGAGGCAGAGGGGATCTCTGTGGAAGTCGTGGATCTGCGCACTCTGGTTCCCCTCGACCTTGGTACCGTACTTGCCTCGGTGGCGAAGACGCGGCGCCTGATCGTCGCCCATAGCGCGACCTCCTTTGGCGGCTTCGGTGCCGAGATCGCCGCACTGGTCTCCGAGCGTTGCTTCGGCGACCTGCTGGCCCCGGTCCTTCGTGTCGGTGCGGCCTTCACCCCGGTGCCGCGCGCGGCTTCGCTCGTGGCTGCGCATTCGCCCGGTGTCGCGGAAATCAAGGCAGCAGCCTTGCGGAGTTGTTCATGACGGAAATTCGAATCCCCCAAACCGGCGAAGCCGTAGAGGAGGGAACGCTCATCGAATGGCTGGCGGCCGATGGTTCTCCGGTCGAGTCCGGGACGCCGCTCTATCTGCTCGAGACCGACAAGGTCGAGATGGAAATCGAGTCGCCTTGCGCCGGTATCGTCAAGCATCTCGGATCGGTTGGTGAGGTCTACAAGGTCGGAAAACTCATTGCGACCATCGACGAGGCCGGGACGTGAACGCGACCGAGGCGGAAATCATTCCCCTCACGACGATGCGGCGCCGCATCGGGCAGCATATGCGAGCCTCGCGGGACACCGCAGCGCATACCCTGATGGCGATCGAAGTCGATTATGGACGGGTCGCCGCAGCGCGCCGCCTGGCCCTCGAAGGGGGTCTCTCGCTCTCGTATCTTCCCTTCATTGCGCGTGCCGTCAACAGTGGGATCGAGGAATTCCCCCACGTCAATGCCTGGCTTGTCGAGGATTCTCTACATGTCCACCCGCGACTCAATCTTGGTATTGCCGTCGATCTGGATTTCAAGGGATTGATCGTGCCCGTGCTGAAGGATGCCGGTACAATGCCGCTCGAGGCATTGGCCGCCGGGATCGAGGATCTCGCGACGCGCGCCCGGACCCGCAAGCTCAAGCCCGACGATGTAGCCGGCGGCAGTTTCACGATCACCAACGCGGGAGGCTATGGCACGCTCTTCACGGGAGCGATCATCAACCTGCCGCAGGTGGCGATTCTCTCGACCGATGGCATCCAGCCCAAACCCGTCGCAGTACCCTGTGCGCCGGGCGAGGGTTCGGATGAGTACCGGGTCGAGGTGCGCCCGATCGGTGTGCTCGCGCTGACCTGGGACCACCGCGCCTTTGACGGTGCCTATGCCGCGGCGTTTTTACGGCATCTGAAAAATGAACTCGAAGAGCGGGAATGGTCGGCAGATCTTCCGCAGGAGAACTCCCGATGACGACTGAAGAATTCGGCCCCGAAGTCAAATATGAAAAAGATGGCCCGATCGCGCGGATCATTCTCGACAATCCGGCCCGAGCCAACGCGCAAAGCTCTGCGATGGTCTGGGGCGTCGATGATGCTCTCACCGCGGCCCGGCGCGATCATGAGGTGAAGGTCGTCATCCTCAAGGCGAACGGCAAGGGTTTCTGCTCCGGCCATATCCCGACCGGCGACTACCCCGAGTTCCACGCCAACCGCGAGGCCAAGGGGACGGTCTGGGAGGGCCAGACGGAACTGTTCTTGACGCCGATGCTCACCCTCTGGGATTTTCCCAAGCCGACCATTTCCCAGGTACATGGCTACGCGCTGGGCGGCGGCTCCTATTGGGCCCTTTTGCCGGATCTGACCATCGCGTCCGAGGACGCCTATTTCCAGATGCCCCTGGTGCAGGCGATGGGCCTGCCGGGCGGCGAGACTATGATCGAGCCCTGGCTCTTCATGAATTGGAAGAAGACTGCCGAGTACCTCTTCACCTCGCAGACCCTCACGGCCGCAGAAGCGCTCGATGCCGGCATCATCAATCGCGTCGTGCCACGCGAAGACCTCGAGTCGGCGGTCGAGGCGCTGGCCACCAAGATCGCGCAGGCGCCCGGCTCGACGCTGGTCGCGACCAAGGCTCTCATCCGCCGCGCCTGGGAGCTCATGGGCATGCGGATGCACCTGCAGATGTCGAACGATATGGTTGCCGTGGTCAGCGCGCACTCGGATTTCCGCGCCAAGCTCGCCGAGATGATGGCAGCAGGCAAGAAACCCCGCGAGGTCACCGAAGAGTCCTGACGCGGCCCTCCGGGCTGAAATTTATATGCCCGATTCTGGCGACGCAGCTCAAGCCGCTTCGATGGCCCGAGAGAGAGCATTTTGGCTCAAGCATGGGCTGTGTCCTGCTCCGGATCGCGCACGGCAAGTATAGGGAGGTTATGCAGATACTCAATAACTCGCATAACTCATAGTAAACTCTATCAATATGAACGCGCTCGAGATGGTCGTGTCCGCCGCCCAGGGCTACCCCTATTTCTTGCAACAATGGGGCTATCACCTTTGGAATAGTGCGCCGGGGTCGCCGATCACGGTCGATGATGTGAAGGCGGTCCACCCCGCGGTGGTTGACCAACTCGACCGCAACTTCTTTCTCGTGCGATTTGAACGGCTGACACCCAAGGAACGCGAATATCTCCGTGCGATGTCGCACCTCGGGTCTGGCCCCCACAGATCTGGCGAAGTTGCAGATTGCCTGGGTGTCAAGGTGCAATCTATGGGGCCCCGCAGATCTGCCCTGATCACCAAGGGAATGATTTACGCCCCAGCCCACGGCGACACTGCGTTCACCGTTCCACTCTTCGACGAATTCCTGAAGCGCAAGATGCCTGATTGGGAGCCCCCGACCCGGGCCTGAGCGAAAAAGGGAATCACCAGGAACTCTCCGGTATTGCCGATTCCCGGCTACTTTCAGGCGGCGAGGATCTGGCGTGCGAGCACCTCGCAGGAAATCGCGATCGTGAGTTCCTCCTCGAGACCGGCACTCGCGCGGACTGCCATTTGCGCGCCGACGGCCGTGCGGTCGGCGAAGAAGTCGCCGAGGAGCGCGTGGGCCTGCCGGGTGACATCGCCGGCAACGGGGTCCTTCTCCAGCCTGGTCAGCGTGGCGGCGACCATCTCGGTTTCGGCGAAGCGCAGGAGGCGCAGTACGTCGAGGCCGTCCTTGTCCCGAAGGCGATCCGCAGAATCTCTGCGCTCAGCGATCTTGTGGAGCTTCGCGACCGTCAAGGCGGCAACACCCGCTACCGAGATGTCGAAGGCCCGCTCGTCGGCGGGGTCGAGGGAGGCCACGCGGACGGGAGAGTTGTCGACGGTGCCGAATGGGTAACACGCGTCCCCAGGATCCTAGGATTCCGTGCTGCGCGGGCGTTTGCCGGTCGAGAGATTGGCAATCAGGAATTCGATGTACTGCTCATAGAGCGCCACGAGATCCATCCCTTCGGGCTCCAGGGCCCATTGCATCGTGGTGCCGTCCATGAAGGCGACGATCTGGCGGGCCAGGTTCCTGACATCGGTATCTTTGTGAATCATGCCAGCGTCGCGTGACGCCGCAAGCGCCTCGGCGAACGCGCCGCGTACCGCACGGTAGCGTTGCTTGACGTACTGGTGTGCGAAGTGGCCCGGGTCCACACTGTCGGCTGCCAGCAGCAGAAAGAAGCGAAAGGAGGCAGGGTCCTCGACCGCTTCGCGGGCGACGTCATAGAGTGCGCGAAGTTCCTCGATCCCGCCATGTGGGATTTGTTCCAGGAATGTCGTGCGGTGGCGCTCGTCGAAAGCCTTCAGGGTCGCCAGAACGAGGCCATCGGCGCTACCAAAGTGGTAGAGCACGCTGGGCCGGGAGAGTCCGGCGTGCGCGGCCACATCGTTCAAGGTGCCATTCGACGGGCCCTTCCTGCTGTAGACTTCGCAAGCCGACGCGAGGATTTTCTCCCGAGTCCGGGCACCGCGTTCGGCATTCGCCAAATGCGCAGGGCCGACATTTTTCCCGTGTGCTTTTCCAGTAGCCATTGAATCCTCCGTTTTGGTTAATGAGCGATCTTCAGTCGAATCGCAAACACGGGTGGCAGCCTGGCCCGTTCCCCCGCTCCAACTCCGTCGGCGTCGAGCACGGCGTTACCGCAATCCGATTGCTCACACGACGATCCGTTCCAGCTGCCGCCGCCGTTTTCGCAAACCGCCTGGTTGTCGGCGGCCGGGTTCAGCGAGTCCGGTAGTTCGTTCGTGTCGAGGTCGGCGTAATCATCGAGACTCCGATTGGTGCCCACCAGAATGAGCGCCTGCGCCTGGGCGACGCTCGCGTCGTCGAGGCCGCACGCGGTCGCATCGACTCCGAATTTGTCGATGTACCGGGCCGTGGCCCGGTCGATTGCCGTGGCCCATTTCGTGTCGCATTTCGCGTCGCCCGGAGGCAGGCCTACTTTTCGGCCGCGCCTCGGGCCGGTCGGACCCAGATCGGTGAGGACCAGGCACGCTCGGCGACAGGGGCCAGGCAATCGTCGGTCGGGTCGGCGTTCGGGCCTTTGGCGAAGCAGGGGTGCGTTTTCAGGCAGCGCCCATCGTCGTCGCGTTCGCAGCGCAGCGTGTCGCCGTTCACTGCGGGGGTTCTCTCCTGGATGGCGCGGACATAATAGAGCGTCTCGCGGCCCATGCGCTCGAAGTCCGGATCGTCGAATTGCACGGCACAGCCGGCCTCGTCGGGTGCGCAAACAAAGGTTCGCCACGGGTCCTCGATGAGCTCGGATACCGCCTCGTCGGGTGTTTGTTGCGGGCGGATCCGCACGACCTCGATCCTCTCAATGATCTTGCGTCTATCCGACGGGTTGTGGCATTCGCCGAAACAGAGGCGCTCGAGTCGCTCGGCGCTGAGCCCCGCCAGCGCATGCGCCGGACAGCCGGGCAGTTCTTCGAAGGCACCAACGGCGCGTACCTCGAAGCGCGGCGTGCCGGGGTGGGTGAGTTCGGAACCCATCGGCTGGCGCTCGCCCGCCTCGTTCAGGTGGTCGAACCAGAGAAGGATGCGATCACCAGACGTGCCGTAGACGTGGCGTTGCTCGAGCGCATCGAAGATTGCTTCGCGTTTGCGGCCCACGCTATGGGCGGCGACAAGCCCGCCTGTGTAGAAGAAAGAATTGCCGCGCTCGCCGCCGGAGGCACCGAGTGGCGAGATCTCCTCAACTGGGATGGCGCGGGCTTCCTTTGCGGCCGGGCCCGACCGAAACCCGACTTCCATTCCGCGCGCGTCCGACATGCCGCGGCGGCGCAATTCCTTGTAGCCGGTGCCGGCACGACCGTAATGGTTGTCGCTCGATGCGATCAGGCCGAAGCGGAAGCGCCCGGGTTCGCCCGGTTGTTCGAAATCGCCGAGGGCGAGACCGAATTGCGCGCTCATCTGCGGGCGGTAGGTGTAGGCAGGTGAGAAGCTGTCGGGCAGTTGCCCGCATTCGAGCCAGTCTTCGGCGACCGCACCCGGTACTACCTGCTCGCGAAAAACAGTCTTGATGCCCCCGACCACGGCTGCCTGCGCGAAGTTCTGTCGCGCTTCCTCGACGCGCCGCTCGCATTCGTCAGGCGCCAGCGAGTCGCAACGCTCGCGAATGATCTCGCCGGCGCGCCAACAACAGGGCTCGAAGTCGCCTTGCGGGGCGGGGCAATGTGCCTCGCCCGCAGCGTCTACCTCGACATGCAGCAGGTCGCGGTGGATCTCCGAGGCTCCATGTCCGGAATAGATTTCGAAGAGTTTCTGGCGCGTCGGGTCGTGGCGTTCCTTTGTGAGTTGGTTCTCAAGCGTGGCTCCTGGCGGCGCGTGAATGCCCCAGCTCGTGCCATGCGGGATCACCAGCGCGGGGAAACCCCAATCGTCGAGCTTCTCGAAAAGCACGCCGGGATCGGCGGCCTCCTCGTAGCAATCCTCGGGCAGGTCGCGGACCGGTACGCCTTGCGGACAGCGCGGAATCTCGAAGCTCTCGCGCGCGTAGCGGTTGAAATCGAGGTAGTCGCCGGCCGCGAGCGGATTCATCAAGCTGGCAAAGCGCATCGCACGCAGGCCTTCGATACCGCTCTGGGTGGCCGCGATCGGTCGCGTCGGAACCCGGTATTCCTCGGTGTCGCGGAGGATCACGTTTTTGTGGCCGAAATGATTTTCGGGTGTGGGTGATGCCTGGGTCCATTCCCAGCCGAGGAAGGATACCAGATCGGGGTTCGCGTCGTCGCCCGCAATCGCGTTGCATTGACGCACGGAGTCTTTCACCTCCTGCCAGAGGCGCGGGGCGAGCGCCTCGGCGTGCTCATTGATGCTCCAGAAATCGAGCCCCGAGCAATAGCGAGCGAAATCACAGGCGTCAGCGGGCGGGTGGGCGCCTTCGCCCTGGAAGACGGGCAGACTGAAGGCGAAGGCATCGACCGAGAAGGTCGTATGGACATGCAGATCGCCGAAGAGGATCTGGCTCGGCGCCTGCGTGGCGCCGACCGCGCGGGCGGCGGCGTCGTTCGCCGCCTCGCGTTCCGCGATGACGGCTGCGGGGAGTCGGCTACCTTCGATCCTGCCCTTCGCGGGCGGGACGCCGAACGTGCCGCGTAGAAGGCCCCAGCCGGCTACGCCAAGGAGAATTGCGGATGCGAGCAGGACGAGGCCGGCGCGTTTCCATTGCTGCTTCCTATGCTGCTTCATGGTGTCGTTCTGGGTAGCGTGTTTACGCTATGATGGTCAACCTTCTTGTCTTATTCGGGGTATCCGGCTTGCCTTGGTTGCGGGAAGTCTTTAAGCGGTGGGAGGAGATGGCCAAACGCAATGCACGCCGCCGCGCTCCCGATGTAGATCAGTTCCGCCGGCACAACCTGGGCTGGCTTCTGCTGCGGATCAGCCAGGACTTCTTCCGTCGCGTCGGGCCGGAGTTCGGGCGCCGCGGGCATCAGGGAATGCAAAATCCGCACGGCACGGTCCTCGCGCTTCTGCCGCTTGAGGGCGCCCGCATCACCGAGTTGGCCCGTGCTGCCGGCGTGACCAAGCAGGCCATTGCAATCAGTATCGATGAGCTCGAGCGCCTCGGCTACGTCGAGCGGATCAAGGACCCGGCCGACGGACGGGCCAAGATCGTCCGGCTCAGCGAAGCGGGCCTCGCCCTGCTCTGCGACGCACAAGAGATCGTCGAAGGCGTTTGGGATGAATACGCCGAGATGGTCGGGCCGCGTGAATTGCTGGCTTTGCGTGAGGGTCTGGACGGATTGCTCGAGCATATCGACGTGAAGCGCGCCGAAGACCGGGCCGGCTGAGTCTCGCCCATCGCCATGCCGCGTGGGAGCCGCGCTCCCCTTGGTCAATCAGATTGACCAAAGTGGGATTTGCGGTTATGTCTCGCAACTGACGTGACAGACAAAAAACTCGACCCTCCACGCCGGCGGCTGCGGGCTGTACTGCGGATTTTCCTCGGCCTCATCGGTGGCCTGCTGCTGCTGGGCGCCGCTGCCTCCTGGTGGCCGATGCAGGTCGGCCGGGCGCTCTTCGAGACGCTCGGGCCCGTCGTCTGGCCGGTGCTCGAGCCGTACCTGCAAGAGTTCCCGCCCTCGCCGCATCGCGACGCGACGGTCGCCGGTGCGTACCCGGTGGCGGCCTGTCATGGCAGCCAGGTCGATCGCGGTGAGGCCGTGCGTCGCATCCGGAGTCTCGACGGTGTCTGGGAGTTGGCGGAGGGGAAGATGGGCGACATACCGCCCGATCGTTTCGACCGTCGCGTACCCGTGCCGGGCCTGGTCACCGAGGCGGAGCCGCCGTTTGCGGATGTCGGCATCGCCAGCAGCAGGCGCGAGGCCTTCTGGTACCGCACGACCTTCCGCGCCCCGACCGAGTTGGCCGCCCAGGCCTTCCTCTGTGTGCATAAGGCGAAATACGGGGCGAAAGCCTGGTTGAACGGCGTGCCTCTGGGCGAACATTACGGTCCCTTCACCCTCTCGGAATATGATCTGACAGGCGTGATTCGCGCCGGTGCCGAAAACGAGTTGTTGATTCGCGTCGGCGCCGACCGGAGCCAGCTGCCGGTCTTCATTCCGGCCGGTGCCGATAGTGAGAAGCATCGCTGGTATCCCGGCCTCTGGGACTCGGTCGCCATCGTCTACACGGGAGCGCATTCGATCGTGCATACCCGCATCGAGCCCGATCTCGATTCCATGGTGGCGCGTGTTCAGTCGCTGGTGCGCAATGCGACGGCCGAAGATGCGCGCCTGCAGCTGCGCTACGCCGTAACCGGGTGGCCGGGGGCGGCGGCCGAGCCGCTCATTGCCGAGGTGGTGGTTGCGGCGGGCGAGACCGTGGAGATCGTCCGCGACGTGCCACTCGATGGCGCGCCGCTCTGGACACCCGAAGACCCGGCGCTGCTCCTGCTGCGCACCACGCTCACCAGTGCTGCGGGCGTTGCGTCGGACGACACGGTGGTCCGCTTCGGCATGCGCGAGGTCGAATGGCGCGGCGGCGAGGCACCCGGTTTCTACCTGAACGGTCGCCTCTACCCCTTGCGCGGGACCAATATCGCGTTCCACCGCTTCCTCGAAGACCAGGACCGTGGTCGCTTGCCTTGGGATCGCTCCTGGGTCGAGCGCCTGCTCGGCGAACTTCCCAAAGAACTCGGCTGGAATTCGTTTCGCTTCCATATCGGCCGGGCGCCGCATATTTGGTACGATGTGGCAGACGAGGTCGGATTGATCGTCACCGACGAATTCCAATCCTTCGCGCCCTTCGCGCCGGGCTCGGAAGTCGCGAATTGGTCGCTTGCAGAGATGGAAAAGGAGTACTCGGGCTGGGTCCGCGAATCCGTGAACCATCCGAGTATCGGCTGGTGGGATGCCTCGAACGAGACGAATTCTCCGCTGCCCTACGAGCTGGTGCCGCGCCTGCGTCATCTCGATGCGACGCGGGCCTGGGAATCGGGCAGCTTCGGTCCGCCGGATCGGCCCGATGATCCGCTCGAGGAACACCCCTATATCCTCAACGGCGAGTCCTTCATGAATTCGAATAGCCGCGATTACGAACTCGCGGATCTGGACGATCATCCGGGAAAACCACCGCTCAAAGCCGGCGACGGCGTCTTTTCGAGCTGGAACGGCAGCGATGCTGCGTCGCATCCCTACATCAACAACGAATACGGGTGGCTCTGGTTTACCCGCGATGGCAGCAAACCGACCCCGCTCACCGGGGATGTCTTCGCGCGCTATGCGGGCGGGGCCGAACTCGCACCGGAGGAGCGTCGCGAGATGTACGCCTACCTCATCTCCGAGATCACGGCCTTCTGGCGCTCGCGGCGCGGCTACGCCGGTGTGCAGCATTTCCTCTACCTCGGAAAATGTACCGACCCGGATACGGTGCGCGAGGATTTCGAGCCGCAGGAAGCAAGCTTCACCTGTGATAATTTCATCGATATCGAGAACCTGGTTCTCGAGCCGCGCTGGCGGCGCGACGCGCGCAGCGCCTTCGCGCCCGTGGCGATCTACCTCGAAAAATGGTCCGAGGAGGCGTATCCGCGCGGTCGCGCCGTGGCCGTTCCGGTGACTCTGATCAACGACGAATATGCGATGGCGGCGGGCACCGTGCGGCTGGTGGCGGCGAGCGTCGCTGGTGCCATCCTCGCGGTCTCCGAGGTACAGGAAGTCGCCATCCCGGCGCTTGGTCGCGTGGAGATTTCGCTTCCGCTCGAAGTTCCCGCAACAAAAGAGCTCGTGCTCTACGCCGAACTCTCCCTGCCGGGGCGGGAGAAGGTCTATAGTCGCCGCAAACTCGGTCTGCGCCACCCAGGCGTATTGGTGTCCGCGCCGGCCGGCGCAAGACAGGGAGAATAATGAGTATGTCTGATTCGATGAACCGCGCGGGCTACCGCGACGCGAAACGCCCTGTGCCCGAGCGCGTAGCGGATCTTCTCGCGCGCATGACGATTGCCGAGAAGGTCGCGCAGATCGGCTGCATCTGGTCGGTGGCGCTCGTCGAGGACGAGCAATTCTCCACCGCGCGGGCCAAGGCCTTTGTCCCGGACGGAACCGGACAGGTCACCCGCATCGCTGCGGCCACCGGGCTGCGTCCGCGCGAGAACGCGGCCTTCATGAACGCAATCCAGCGCTATCTCGTCGAGGAGACGCGGCTCGGTATTCCGGGACTGGTGCATGAGGAGAGTGTCGGCGGGTTTACGGCGCGCGACGCCGATCAGCTGCCGCAGGGCATCGCGCTCGCCGCGACCTGGGATCCGGAACTTGTCCTGCAGGCCGGTGATCTGATCCGGCGCCAGATGCTTGCCGTCGGCGCCCGTCTCACGCTGGCACCTGTGCTGGATATTGCGCGCGACCCACGCTGGGGGCGCGTCGAGGAGACCTACGGCGAGGATGCCTACCTCGCAAGCCGCATCGGCGTTGCTTATGTGCGCGGCGTGCAGGGCAGCGATCTGCGCTCGGGCGTCGCCGCTACCGGCAAGCATTTCCTTGGCTACGGACTCTCCGAGGGCGGCCATAACCACAAGCCGGCCCATATCGGCGCGCGTGACCTGCGTGAGGTCTACGCGCGGCCCTTCCTCGCGGCGATCCAGGAAGCCGGCCTCCGCTCGGTCATGAACGCCTACAACGAGGTCGATGGTCTGCCGTGCGGCGGCTCCCGCGAGATTCTCGACGACCTCCTGCGTGGCGAACTCGGGTTTGATGGTCTCGTCGTCGCCGATTATTTCACCACGAATCTCCTGATCGACGCGCATCGTGTCGCGGCGGACAAGGCCGCGGCTGCGAAGATGGCGCTGGAAGCCGGCCTCGATGTCGAGCTGCCGGCGACGGATTGCTACGCGGAACTGCCTCGGCTGATCGAGGAGGGGGCGCTGGATACGGCCGTGCTCGACCGTTCCGTCAAGCGCGTGCTCGCACTCAAATTCGAACTCGGTCTCTTCGAGGAGCCCTATGTCGATGCCGCGGCTGCCGACGTGCCCTACCAGACCCCAGCGGCGCGAGCGCTGGCGCGGCGCCTGGCCGCCGAATCCATCGTATTGTTGACCAACGACGGTATCCTGCCGCTGGCGCCGGATACGAAGAAAATCGCCGTCATCGGCCCCGCAGCCGACGACGAGCGTCTGCTCGAAGGCGATTACCATTACCCGGCGCACCTCGAGATCATCTACAAACAAAGCGAAGAGGACGCGGGCGGCATCCTGCCACGCGCCGACGAGGTTGCCTTCGCGCCGGGGCCTTTCTTCCCGCCGATGGTTACGCCGCTCGAGGGTCTGCGCGCGGCTCTGCCCGACGCGGAGTTCCTGGTGGCCAAAGGCTGCGAGATCGTTGATCCAGATCCTTCGGGAATCGAGGCTGCCGTTCAGGCGGCGCAGCAAGCCGAGGTGGCACTCGTCTTTGTCGGCGGTCGCTCCGGTCTGGTGCCGGGTTGCACCAGTGGCGAGTTCCGCGACGCGGCGTCGCTCTCGCTGAGCGGCGCACAGCAGCAATTGGTCGAAGCCGTGGTGGCGACCGGAACCCCGACCATCGTCGTGCTGGTAGGTGGGCGCATCTTCGCGCTGCCGTGGATCCAGGAGAATGCCAGCGCCATGGTCGAGGCCTGGCTGCCCGGCGAGGAGGGCGGCCACGGCATCGCCGACGTGCTCACAGGCCGGGTGGATGCCTCGGGCCGGCTGCCCGTCACCATGCCGCGCGAGGTGGGCCAGGTGCCAATTTATTATAGTCGCAAATGGGAGACGGCTAAAGCTCTGGGCCTGTTCGAAGCCGATTATGTCGATGCGCCGGCGACACCGCTCTTCCCCTTCGGCCATGGTCTCAGCTACGCGGAATTCGTCCGCGACGATCTGACAATCGAGATGCACGCCCCGGGCGCCGAGCGCGTCTGCACTATCTCGTGCGTGGTTCGCAATACCAGTGAGCGCGACGGCATCGACGTGGTGCAGCTCTATGTGCAGGATCTCGTCGCCGAGGTGACGCGCCCGATCCGTCAATTGGTCGGTTTTGCCCGCGTCGAACTCGCCGCCGGTGCCTCCAGGCGCGTGACCTTCGCCCTGCACGCAAGCCAGCTCGCCTTCCACGCGCGCGATATGCGCTTCCTCGTGGAACCCGGCGAATTCGCCGTCTACGTCGGCAGCTCGGCCGAGGACACCTCCCTGGAGGGGCGTTTCGTCATCGCCGAATCAGCACAGGAACTCGACGCGAAGCAGATCGTTCCAACGCTTGTGACCCTCTCCGATTGAGGCTCGAACAAGCGCAGAGTTTCGGATGCTTGCCCAGACGTCACCACCAAGCGGCATAGAGGGCGGCGACGACCAGGCAGACGCCGAGTGACGCAATATTGTAGGACTTGGTTGTCGAGAAATCGTAATGCGCAAGCTTCAGGGCCTTCGGGTCGGCCACGCCACCGCGCGGCGTTGCCGCGATGGCGGATGCGCCTGAGCAAAGGAAGACCAGCGCCATGCGATCGAGGAAGGGCAGCTCGGGCCAGGCGAATTTGAACACGAGGGAGAGGGCGACCGAGCCGATGGCCGCAACCAATGCCGTGCGTGAGGACGCTTTCGGCCAGAAGAGGCCGAAGAGGAAGATCAGCAGGATGCCGGGGGTGAAGAAGCCGGTGAATTCCTGGATGTATTGGAAGGCCTGGTCGAGGCTGCCAAGGAGTGGTTCGGCAATCGCCACGGCGATCAGCAGCGACACGATGGTGGTGGCGCGGCCGATCCGGACCATGCGCGCCGCCGGCGCGTCTTCGTGGTGGAAGGCGCCGCGGTAGAGATCCAGCGTGAAGATGGTTGCGATGCTGTTGGTCATCGAACTCAAGGAGGAAATGATCGCGGCGATCAGCGCGGCGAAGGTCAGCCCGAAGAGGCCCGGCGGCAGCAGCTTCATCATCTCGGGATAGGCCTGGTCGGGTTTGGCGAGGTCAGGCGAGAGCACGACCGCGGCGATGCCAGGCACGACCACGATGATCGGCATGAGGATCTTCAAAAAGGCCGCCAGTGCGATGCCCTTCTGCGCCTCGCGCACATCATGCGCCGCCAGCGCCCGCTGGGTGATGTATTGGTTGAATCCCCAATAGGAGAGGTTGGCGATCCACATGCCGCCGATCAGCACCGAGAGGCCGGGGAGCTGCGCGTAGTTGGGGTGGTCCGAGGAGAGGATCATGTCGAAATGCGCGGGTGCTTTCTCGAGCAGGATGCCAAACCCCGCCACCGCCCCAGTACCGCCGGCCACCTCGTCCAGCGCGAGGATCGTGACCGCCTGGCCGCCGGCCGCCAGGACGCAGACCTGAATGACATCGGTGAGCGCGACGGCCTTGAGGCCGCCGTAAATCGAATAGGCGAGTGAGAGCACGGCGAGGAAGAGGATCCCCTGGAAGGGTGTCACGCCGGTGGCGGTATGCAGCGCGAGCCCGCCCAGGTAAAGCACGGAAGTGAGATTCACGAAAACATAGACGCCGATCCAGAAGATCGCCAGCAGCGTGCGGACGCGGTGGTCGTAGCGCTGTTCGAGGAACTGCGGCATCGTGTCGATGCGTCGCTCGAGAAAGATGGGCACGAGGAATTTACCGACCAGGAGCAGCGTGATGGCGGCCATCCATTCGTAGGCGGCGATGCCCAGGCCGATCACATAGCCCGAGCCGCTCATGCCGATGATCTGTTCGGCCGAGATATTCGCCGCGATCAGCGAGGTGCCGACGGCCCACCAGGGAAGCGAGCGCGCGGCGAGGAAATAATCCTGCGCATCTTTGGCGTGGCCTTCTTTCTCGCGCGAGACCCACCAGGCAATGCCGAGAAGGATGACGATATAGAGCGCAACGATGGCAGCATCGAGAGTAGAGAGAGTCATGAGGCTTGTTCCTCCTGGTAAGTGAGGCCGAAATCAAAGGGAAAGAGGGGAGCTTCCGAGTCGTAGGGCAGGTCTTCGGCCTGCTGGCGCACGGCGGCCATGGAAGAAGGCAACTCGAAGGGCAGCCGGCCTTTGGGGCGGAAGCGCCCCATGATCACGTCCAGCAGGGCTTCGTCGGAAGCACCGAAATGAGCGACGATTCCAGCCATTTTATCAGCGACGCCTTCGAGCACGGCCGGGCGGTCGAGGTAGATCACCAAAATGGTGGGTTTCGTCGCGGCGATGCCGCGCAGGCGGGCGCGCTCCTCTTCTTCATAATCGAGGTCGCCCTGATTGAAGATGGTGCCGAAGATCCGGTCGCCGATGCCGCCGGGCGGCGGCGGTGCCCGGTAGGGCGTGCGGGTGCGCAGGAGTACGACGTCGGCTTCTTCGATTGTATCCGCGACGGTCGCGTAGCGTGCGACGACAGCAGGGTCGAAACCTTCGACGTACACGCTTGCGGTCGCCGGCAGCGGCAGAAACTTTCCCTGGGCTCCGGGCTTGACGGCATTCTGCAGTAGAATGATCGATTCGCGCTGCGCCTGTTCGCCGGCGCGGAGGAACGCCTCCTGGCCGCAGATTTCGCTGGCGGCATCGGGGTCGACGTAGGGGTCGTCGAAGAGGCCGAGGCGAAATTTATCGCGCAGGATACGGCGCAGGGAGATGTCGATCCTGGCCTCTGAGACGCGATTCGATTCGACCAATTCAATGAGGGTTTCGGGATAGATCTCGCCACCGAATTGATCGATGCCGGCGTCAAGCGCCTTGATATAACGCTCGGGGATGGAGAGGTCTTCGACGCCATGCGCCTTGGCGTGAATCATCTCAAGCGGGCCGATGCCGAGCGGCTCTACAATGCTCCAATCCGTGCAGACGACACCGTCGAAGCCGTAGCGTTCGCGCAGCAGCCCGGTGATGATCTCCTTGTTGAAGCCCATCGCGACGTCTTCGGAGGTCTGTCCGACAGGAATGCCGTAATAGGGCATGATCTGCGCCGTGCCGGCCGCGAAGGCGGCCTCGAAGGGGATCAGATGCTCGGCGAAGTTGTCGCCCGGGTAGGCCTGGTTGCCGCCGTAGCTGAAATGCGCGTCCAGGCCGTCTTCCTGCGGGCCGCCGCCGGAGAAATGCTTGGTCATGCAGGCGACGCTCTCGGGGCCGAGTTCTTTACCCTGAAAGCCACGGATGTACGCACCCGTCATCTCGGCCGAGAGAGCGGCGTCCTCGCCGAAGGTGCCGACGATACGTGCCCAGCGCGGCTCGGTGGCAAGGTCGGCCATCGGGTGTAGGGCCAGGCGGATGCCGACGGCGCGGTATTCCTGGTTCGCGATCTCGCCGAATCGCTGCACGAGCGCCGCATTGCGTGTCGCGGCCAGCCCGATCGGCTCGGGCCAGAGTGAAAAGGAGTCGGTGCGTACGCTGGTCGCCCGGCCGGCATCGCGCAGGCCATGGCGCGGGTCGGAGCTCAGAGTCACGGGAATGCCGAGTCGGGCTCGCTCTGCGAGTTCCTGCAGGCGGTTGTTCCATTCGGCCATCTCGCGGCACGTCAGGGAGTTCACGATATTGAAATGGCGCAGGTGGCGCAGCGCGATTCCATCATCGCTGCTGAAGCCCTGCTGCATCGGGTTCTGCACGAGCGTGCCGCCCTCGCCCATGTAGATCGGGGGCTGGAGCATCAGGCCGATTTTCTCGGGGATGGTCATCTCTTCGAGCAGATCCTCGATGCGGGCATCGATATCGGCGCGCGGATCTTCATAGGGGTCGAGGCGGCCATTGCGGTTCAGGTCGCGCGCCTGAATGCCGTCGCTGCGCAGAATCTCCGCGCGGTCGCCCAGCCTTGCGGCGGCTTCGCGATCGCGCAGGGCGAGCCAGCCCCAGCCTGCCAGCGCTACCACAACAAGAATCCCGACCAGGCCGGCGAGCCCGACCAGAAACCATTTGCCCAACCGCTTCATCATTCTGCAATAGTTAATTAACTTGACTATCGAGAGCAAGCGGGATATTTGTCTATCTGCAGATTGCGGCAACCGAGCTGAGGAGAAAACAATGAAACTCGAAGACATGGTCTTGGTCAGCGTGGACGATCACATCATTGAGCCCCCGACCGTCTTTCAGAACCATGTGCCGGCGAAGTGGGCGGCCCGCGCCCCGCGCCTGGTTTATGACGCGAAGCGGCACGTCCAGGTATGGACCTGGGAGGAGGGCACGACGCTCACGCCCTTCATCAACGCCGTGGTGACCCTGCCGCCAGACGAATGGGGCTTCGATCCGGCGACGCTCGCCGAAATGCGCCCCGGTTGCTGGGACGTGAAGGAGCGCGTGCGCGATATGAACGCCAATGGCGTGCTCGCGTCGATGTGTTTCCCCTCCTTTCCGGGAAGTGCGGGCTGGTTCTTCGCCTCGGCCAAGGATCGCGAGCTCGCGCTTGTCTGCCTGCGCGCCTACAACGACTGGCATATCGACGAATGGTGCGGCAGCGCGCCGGGGCGCTTCATCCCGCTGCCGCTGGCCCCGGTATGGGACCCCGCGCTCGCAGCCGAAGAGGTGCGGCGGGTTGCGCGCAAGGGAGCCACGGCGATTGCGTTTTCCGAAGACCCGGAGGGAATGGGCTTTGCGAGCATCCATTCGGGCGAATGGGATCCCTTCTTCGCGGCTTGCGTCGAGGAGGGCGTCACCATCGCGATTCATATCGCGTCATCGGCCACCGGCCCGCTCGGTCGCAAATCCACGCCGGTCGACGTGAACGTCACGTTGCCGTGCTGGAATGCGCTGCCGTGTGCGGCGAATTTTCTCTGGTCCCGCTCGCTGCAGAAGTTTCCCGAGCTGCGCATCGCGCTATCCGAGGGCGGCACCTCGTGGATTCCGGGTTTCCTCGACCGCATGGAGCGGCATTATTCGAAGCAGAAATGGACCGGCGCAGACCTGGGCGGTCTTACGCCGACAGAGGTCTTCCGCCGTCATTTCCTCGCCTGCTTCATCTGCGATCCCTCCGGCCTTCTCCTGCGCGACCGTATCGGCATCGACAATATCGCCTACGAGGTCGACTACCCCCACTCCGATTGCACCTTCCCGGGTTCGCCCGAGGAACTCTGGGAGAGCATCGAGCTGGCCGAATGCAGCGACGCCGAGATCAATCGAATCACGCATGAGAACGCATCGCGTTGGCTGCGCTTCGATCCCTTCCGCCATATCCCGCGTGCGCAGGCGACAGTCGGTGCGCTGCGCGCATTGGCGACCGATGTGGATCTACGCACTCGGTCGCGCAAAGAGTACGCCGCTGATTATGTCGCGACGTACGGGGAGCTCCGCTGAGTCCGATGCTCGAATACAATCCATTCGCCTGGGAGATCCACGAGGATCCGTACCCGATCTACCGCCGGCTGCGCGACGAGGCACCGGTCTATCACAATCCTGAATTGGGTTTTTACGCATTGTCCCGCTGGGATGATGTCTGGGAGGCGACCCGGGATTGGCCGACCTATAGCTCGGCGCAGGGCATCACGATCGAACACGGCAAGCCCCAATTGCCGATGATGATCACCATGGACCCGCCCGACCATGAGCGCCTGCGCAGCCTTGTGAGCCGTGCATTTACGCCCAAGCGCATCGCCTCGCTGGAGGGGTATGTCCGCGCCCGGATGCGGGATTATGTCGCGGAAGTCGGCGACGCCGAGGCCTTCTGCGGTGTCGAGGCGATCGCCAACAGGCTGCCGATGGATGTGATCAGCACCTTGCTCGGTGTCCCCGAAGGCGAGCGTGAACGTCTCCGCGACCTCGGTAATCGCATGTCCTTCCGCGACCCCGGCAAGCCGGAACCGCCGCCCTCGGCGCTCGCGGCAATGGGTGAATTCATGGCGGCATTGCCGCCACTGGTCGATGCCCGACGCGAGAACCCGGGCGACGATCTCATCTCGGATTTGACCCGGGCGGAAGTCGAGCGCGGCGATGGCGCGATGGACCGGCTCACGCAGGGCGAATTGGTCGCCTTCCTGCAGTTGCTCTATTTCGCCGGCAACGAGACCACGGCCAAGCTGCTCTCCTCGTCGCTCTACTGGCTATGGCGCTATCCCGCGCAACGTCAGATTCTGATCGACGATCCGGCAAGCATCGATCCCGCAATCGAGGAGCTTCTTCGCTTCGACACGCCCTCCCAATACCAGGGGCGCACGGCCACGCGCGACGTGGAGCTGCATGGCGTGACGATTCCCAAGGGCGCACGCGTGCTGCTCCTGACCGGCGCAGCCAACCGTGACGAGCGCCATTTTCAGGACCCGGATCGTCTCGACGTGCGCCGCGAGCTGAGCCAGCACCTCTCGTTTGGCTGGGGGCATCATTTCTGTCTGGGCAAATCGCTGGCGCGTCTCGAAATGCGCGTCGCGCTCGAGGGGGTTCTTTCGCGCTGGCCGGATTATGAGATCGACGAGGCCGGAGCCGAGCGTATCCACGGTGGCAATGTCCAGCGTGGTTTCGGCGTATTGCCCATGCGAGTCGGCGCCGGCGGTGCGGGAGATCTCCGCCGTGCCGGATAGAGTTCCGCCGAGTCGGAACTCTGGTGCGATGGCAGGGGTGCGCGTCCTCGAGGTCGCGCAATTCACCTTCGTTCCGGCGGCGGGCGCCGTGCTCGCCGATTGGGGCGCCGACGTGATCAAGGTCGAGCACGCCACGGCGGGCGACGCCCAGCGTGGCCTCAAGGTTCTGGGTGGCGTCAAGATTCCCGAAGAGCGCAATCCGCTGATGGAGCATGCGAATCGCGGCAAGCGGTCGCTCGGCCTCGACCTCTCGAAGCCCGAGGGCCAGGCTCTGCTCTACCGCCTCGCCGCAAAATCCGATGTCTTCCTTACGAATTTCCTGCCTTCGGCGCGCGCCAAGCTGAAAATCGATGTCGAGGATATTCGTGCCGTCAATCCTGATATCATCTACGTACGCGGCTCCGCCTTTGGCCATCGCGGCCCGGACGCCGATGCCGGGGGCTACGATATGACCGCCTTCTGGTGCCGCGCGGGTAGCGCGGCCAGCGCGACGCCGCCGGGAACCGACGGCGTTGTCTGGCAGCCGGGGCCGGCCTACGGTGACTCGATCGGCGGAATGACGATCGCCGGCGGCATTGCGGCGGCGCTCTTCAAGCGCGAACGGACGGGCGAGACCAGCCTCGTCGACGTGTCGCTGCTCTCCACCGGGATCTGGGCCGTGGGCCTCGCCGTGAACCTGTCGCTCGCCACCGGAACGGCGTGGCAAGGCAGCGAAATCGACTACCATAGCTCCGAGGCCAACCCGCTGGTTGGCATCTTCCGCACGCGCGACGGCCGTGGTCTCAGCCTGTCGATGCTGCAGGCAAATCGCTATTGGGCGGAGTTCTGCACGCTGGCGGAAAGGCCGGAACTCGCCACGGATCCCCGCTTCGCCTCGGCGCAGCTGCTCTTCGAAAATGCCGCCGCGGCCGGGCAGGAGGTGGCCGGGATCATCGCGACCAAGACGCTTGCCCAGTGGCGCGAAGTGCTGGCGCGTGGCGAAGGCCAATGGGCCGCCGTGCAGAATACCGCCGAACTCGCGGACGATCCGCAGGTGCAGGCGAATGGCTATATCGTGCCGGTCGAGGCTGCGGACGGCGAGACATTTTCGCTTGTCGCCAGCCCCGTGCAATTCGACGAGCGACCGCCCGATGTGCGCCGCGCGCCGGCCTTCTCGGAACAAACCGAGGAGATCCTTCTCGAACTCGGCCTCGATTGGCCCGAGATCCTTGAACTCAAGACGGCCGACGTCGTAGGCTGAGCGCATGGTCGATATGGCGGCTTCCGAGGCTCTTTTCGTGCGTGACGGCGAGTGGCTCATCCCGTCGCCGCTTGCGGAAGGCCCGTGGGCGGCCGGGCAGCTGCACGGATCTCCCGTCGCGGGACTGATCGCGCGCGCCGTCGATCGCGTTTCCTGCCCTTTTCCGATGCGCGTCGCGAAGGTGAGTCTCGACCTCTTGCAAGGCGTGCCGATGCAACCCTTGTCGGTCGCGGTCGAGGTCGTGCGCCAGGGCGCGCGCATACAGCTTCTGGACGTAACGATCCGCGATGAGGCGCGCCTGTTGGTGCGCGCGTCCGTGCTGCGGATTCGCGTCAACAGCGACCTCGAGGTGCCGGTAGCCCCCGCCCCGCGCGCACCGCGGCCACCCGCAGAGGACGAGTGTCTGAGCGGCGAGGCTCTGGCCGCAGCGCCGGCCTTCTTCGGCGCAATCGATTACGCGCGCACCGCGCTGTCGGGCGAGGGGGATGCGGTGATGGTCTGGACCCGGCTGCGCGTGGCATTGGTTGCCGGAGAAGAGATCAGCCCGCTCGTGCGGTTGGCGGTCGCAGCCGATTTCACGAGCGGCTCGGCAGTTCCACTTGACCATCGGAGCTGGTTCTTCATCAACCCCGATCTGACGATTCACGTCGTTCGTGAACCGGTGGGGGAATGGATCGGTGTGAAAGCCCGCGCCGACCTTGCGGCGGACGGGATCGGGCAGGGACGTTCGACGATTTTCGATCGGCTCGGTTCGGTGGCGCGCGGTCAGGCGTCCATGTGGATAGGACCGCGTCCAGCCGCCGATCCGGCGACGTCCTGAGTTTCACTCCCGTTCCGGGTCTTCGGCCGCGAGTTGCTGGCGGCTTTCCTTCTCGAGGGTGCGCCAACGGAAGGGCGCGAGCAATTGGCCGAAATAGCCGGTGGGGAACGCGGGCATATCGACCAGGCCGAGTTCGTCGGGCGCGTGGCCGTCTTGCGGAAGGTAGGCGGTGCCGAAGACGCGGTCCCAGAGGATGAGGATATTGCCGTAATTGCATTGTGTCTGCGCCGTCGAGTGGTGCCAGCGGTGCCAATCGGCGGTGGCGAAGACCTGGTTCAGGATGCCGAAGCGCATATCGACGTTGGCATGCTGGAGCTTGCCGCAATAGGCCACGAGCAGGCCCTGGACCACGATCGGCGCCGCCTCGGCGCCGAGGAAGATCGCCGGAATCGCGCGGGCGGCCGAGAGCAGGATCATATCGAAGGGATGGAAGCGGTCGGCGTTGAACCAATAGAGGCGCGACGGGCTGTGGTGCGTCGAATGGAGCCGCCAGAGCAGCCCGTATTCGTGCGCGAAGCGATGCGCCCAATAGTAGAAAAATTCGCCGAGCACGACGAGCAGCACGACCTGGGCTGCGAGCGGCCAGGTGCTTGGCCAGAGGGAGTCGCTGCCGAAGCGCGCCGCCAGCCAGGCGATCGTCGCGGTGAGAAGGGCGGTGACTACGATGGAGCGCGCCGGGTAGAGCGAGGCGCCGATGGTGTTGTGCAGCACGTCGGTCAGGAGGTCGCCGTCACGACGGCTGTTCCACGCGGCGCGGTGCGGCAGTAGCCACTCAAGGCCGAAGAGCAGGAGCAGACCCGGACCGGTGACGGCGAGTCGCAGCCACATGAGGCGCGGATTCTGTGCTTCCATCAGCCAGATGCCGCTTGCGGCGGTGGCCAGGACGGTGACCGGGAACAGGCCCCAGGAGAGCGCCTGCTGCCAGAAGGCCCGCCCTTCCGGGGTTGCGGTGTCTCCACCGGGCGCTTGCTCGGCGACGAGTTCGGGTGGATTTTTTGCGATGTTGTTCATGGGAGTTCTCGGAGGATTGTAGTCCGGCTGTCTCACTTAGTTAATAAGGTTGACGAATACTTCAGTGCGCATCGGCGAGTGCCGCGACCCGTACGGCAAGGGCTTCATTCATCCGCCGGAAGGATTCGAGGGTATGTTCCTGTTTACCCTTTTTGTGCATCTTTTGCGCGAGCCAGCCCCGGAATTCCTCACGCTGAATGAAAATCACGCCAGCCCTCCCGCGGTCTTCGATACGGAAGAAATGATCGGTTTCGAGGATTCCGGGAATGCCGAGGCGGCCGTGCCAATGGAGCTCCCGTGCAGCCGAGACGCCGACGATCTGCGCCGCGACGGTTCTGGGCTTCGGCCAATTCGACTGGGCCAACGTGGCCCGGACGACCTCGCCGACTGCGAGTTTGCCCTCGAGTTTGCGGATATAGGGGTTCCATTCGGGGTAGGCGCTCGTATCGACCAGCACCTGCCACACTTCTTGTGGGCTCGCCTCGAGCCGGAGCTCGTGTTCGACCACATAGACCGGCGGACCGGAGGCCAGCGCTGCCAGGTAGATAGCCACCCCGACCAGCCCGGTGCATACGCCGACGAGTATGAGCCTCCCTCTCCTACGGGTTCTTCGTATCGGTTTTTCCATATTATCCCCGCGTCTTCCTCGACCAAGAATGACACGGCGAATAATACTTAGTCAAACTTATTGACTTGTTGTCGACGTTCTGGATAGCTTCCCGACATGAACGTTGATGATCTTTTGCGTCGCTCCTCGTTTCGGTCACATCTCTCGATCAGCATGACGATGGCCATGCTGGCCTTTTTTATATCGCCAGCACTTGGTGAGGAGGCAGTCCGTGGTTCGCCCGCCGACTATACGGAATCGATATCGGCGCCGGCCGAGGGCGGGGGTGCTCCTGCTTCCGCGGATGCGGCCGAGGCCGAGGTGTCGAGGGTCAAGGCCGGCAAGGCGGTTCCAGCCGTTTCGACGGGCCGTATCCGGAAGCTCGAAGAGATCGTTGTTACTGCGAGGAAGCGCTCGGAGTTGCTCGAGAACACGCCGATCTCGATCACCGTGCTGAGCGAGACAGCCCTACGGGATGCGAATGTCCAGCGTACCGAGCAACTCGCGGAACTCATCCCGAATCTCATCTTTACGTCAGCGCGCTCAACCAGTGGCGCGCGGGCACGGATCCGCGGCATCGGTACCACGACCGGCGAGGCCGCCTTCGACCCGGGCGTAGGCACTTATGTCGACGGCGTCTATCTGCCGCGCGGCGGCAAGATTCTCGATGTGCTCGATATCGCGCAGGTGGAGGTTCTGCGCGGTCCGCAAGGAACGCTCTTCGGTAAAAATACGGTCGGCGGCGCGATCAATTTCACCACCGTCAAGCCCGGCGACGAGTTCGAGGCTTTCGCCTTCGTGCGTGCCGGCAGCTTCGAGAGCGTTCGCACTCGCGCGATGTTGAACCTGCCGATCGATATCGGCTGGCTGGAAGACCGACTCGCCATGCGTCTCGCCTTCGCGTCGGCAAACTCGCAGGGCTTCGTGGAGAACCTGGAGCAGAAGAATTACCAAAGCGGTATCAACTCGCTCACCTTCCTGGGCTCCTTGCGCTTCACGCCGCATGAGCGCGTCACCGTGGATGTCAGCGGCTCGTGGGATCGGACCCAATCCCATACGCGAGGCCGAACCTGCGCGTGGCAGAGCGACGAGTCCGCGCTCGGCTGGATCTACGACGGCTTCAAGGAAGCCTGCCAGCGCTCGAAGCCTTATGAGATCCGAACCGAGTCGCCGACCAACGACTACCAGGAGAGTTTCGGTGCCTGGGGCACGATCACCGGCGACGTCGGTGATATCGGCCCCTTCACCGACCTGACGGTCAAATCGATCACCTCGTGGCGCAAGCAGACGAACGACCGTTGGACATCGCAGGATATCGACGTGACCGAGGTCTTGGTCACGCAGCTTCAAACGGCGCCGGGGCAGCCCGGCTTCCTCCAGATGCAGGAGGAAGTGCAGCTGAACGGGCGTGCCTGGGACGACCGGATTGATTTCGTGACCGGCGTTTTTTCCTTCTGGGACAAGGGCGGGGATGTCGGCGGCGACGGTGGCGGCATCGTGGTAAATGGTCTCGGCTACAAGGCCATCGGGCAGAACTCGATCGACAATTTCACCTGGGCGTTCTTCGCGCAGGCGACAGCCCGGCTTGCGGAGTGGGCGAGCCTGACCGCCGGCCTGCGCTACACCGAAGATACCAAGCGCGTGACGATCGCGAACCAGGCTCTCTCCCCGGAACAGCTCGATCGGATCCACGACGACCCCTCGGCCGTACCGGCGATCTTCGCCGAGGAGGGAACCCTCTTCGATTCGGGTGAGAAGACCTTCGCGAAGTGGACGCCGATGGCGAGTCTGGCGACCTTTGCCCCCGAACCCTGGCTTGACGCGATCCACCTCGATCACCTGATGGGCTATTTCACTTATTCGCAGGGTTTCCGCGGCGGTGGCTTCAATGCCGTGATCGACCCGCTGCAGGAAGACCTGCTCTCCTTCGGGCCCGAGTCAATCGAGAATTTTGAGCTGGGTGTCAAGACGGTCGCCTTCGAGGAGCGGCTCACCTTCAATCTCTCGCTCTTCCACATGAACTTCACTGATATTCAGCTGTTGCAGAACGTCGTGATTGACAACCCGGACGATCCCGAAAATCCCTATGTCCGGCGCATCACGACGAATGCGGCGAAGGCGCGCAGCCAGGGTTTGGAAGCCGAGTTGATGGCCGTGCCGATCGAGGGCCTGCAGATCACGGCGAATATCGGCATGCTTGACGCCGAGTACACGGAATACATCGACGCCACCGGCAACGACCGATCGGGCGAGCGCTTCGGCGCGCCGAAGTTCACGAGCTTCGTCGCCGTGCAATATTCTCTGCCCATCACCATGGGCAGCCCGGGCGGGTTCGATGGCTGGCTCACGCCGCGCCTGCAATGGTCCTATACCGCCGACCGCTACTTCGGTTTCGTCGGAAACCCGACCGCCCTCCAACGCGGTTACAACAAGCTGGACGTGCGCGTCTCCTACGATTTCCTTGATGATCGCGCGCAGATTGCCTTCTGGGGCATCAACATCACAGACAAGGAGTATATGGCTTTCGCCGAGGATCTGGTCGGTGTCTTTGGCATCACGACGCAGGGTTGGGCGCGACCGGCCTCCTTCGGGGTCGAGGTGAGCTACTCCTTCTGAAGCCGAATCCGCGGAGCAGGTCATGAGCATCGTAGATGACGGCGTGTTGGTCGACCCGGCGAGTTATGGGCGCAGCGGTCCGCCGCATGAAGCGTGGACGAAGATGCGCCAGGAGTCTCCGGTCCAATATTGCAAGCCCGCCGGCTTCGAGCCCTTCTGGGCAATCACGAAGTATACCGATATCATCGAGGTCTCCCGGCGTCCCGAACTCTTCGCCAACGCGCCCGGCATCATGATCCTCGACGCGTCTCGGGCCGGGCAGACGACCGAGAAGACCTTCGGGATGCGAACCATTATCGAGATGGACCCGCCCGACCATCTCAAATTTCGCCGCGTGACGAGCGCGTGGTTCACACCGCGTGCGATCGCGCGGCTCGATGAACATATGGCAGAGTCCGCCCGCAGCCTGATCGACGAATGGATGGAGCGGGGCGAATGCGACTTCGCAAACGATATCGCGCCGAGGCACCCGCTGCGGACTCTCACCTCGCTGCTGGGTCTGCCACGCGAGTCCGAAGATAATATTCTGCATCTGACGAACCAGCTCTTCGGCTCCGAGGATCCCGATATGCAGCGTCCCGACGAGGATCGGGACCGCGGTCGCGAAGAACTCGGGGCGGAACTCTTCGAACTCTTCTCGAGCGTGCTCGAAGATCGCCGCAAGGAGCCCCGTGACGATCTGGTCAGCGTGATTGCCAACGCCGAGATCGATGGGGCACCGATGGGGCCGATGGAGACCTTCGGCTATTGCCTGATCATCTTCACGGCGGGGCACGATACGACAAAAAACGCGCTTGTCGGTGGGCTGCGCGCGTTGATCGAGCATCCGGCGGAATTGGTGAAATTGCGCCGCGCTGCGGAACTGGTGGTTCCGGCGACCGAAGAGATCGTGCGCTGGACCAACCCGGTCAACCATATGCGTCGCACGGCTATACGGGACACGGAAATTCGCGGACAGCGAATCTGCGAGGGGGATGCGCTGGCGCTCTTCTACGCCTCCGCGAACCGGGACGAAGACATCTTCGATGATCCCTTCGCCTTTCGGGTCGACCGCGACCCGAACCCACATATCGGTTTCGGCATCGGTGAGCATTTCTGCCTCGGCGCCAACGTCGCCCGCCGTTCGATCCAGGCTTTCGTGCGCGAACTCGCACCGCGCATCGAATCGATCGAGTTGACGGGCGCGGCCGAGCAGATCCACTCGAGTTTCATCGTCGGGATGAAAAAGCTGCCCGTCCGCTGCACATTGCGGCCTGCGCCCGCGATCAGCCCTATTGGTCAAGTAGGTTGATCAATAGGATATTCTGCGGCAGCGAGCTTCCGTGAATTTCGATTTCTCGGCGGATCAGAAGCTCCTCCAGCAGACCTTTCGGGAGTTTCTCGTGGCTCGCGCGCCGCTCTCGCTCTGTCGCGAAGTGCTCGAATCGGATGCGCCCTACGCGACCGAGCTGTGGCAAGGCATCGGGGAGCTCGGCTGGTGCGGAACCGCCCTCCCGGAGGCATCGGGGGGCAGCGGATTCGGCTATCTCGAGTTGGCGTTGATGGCCGAGGAACTCGGACGCGCACTCGCCCCGATTCCCTTCGGCCCGACTGTCTATGGCGCGGCCGAAGCCCTGCGGATCGCTGGCGGCACCGACGAGGTACTCCGCAATATCGTCGCCGAGCGCGTTCTCGGACTGCCGCCGGAGGCCCGCGTCGACAAGGGGATAGCCTTTCAGGACATCCCGACAGGACCGGACCGCTCCGCGTAGCAACTCGATTTCAGGCCGGGCTTCGCGGCACGACGAAAACCTTGTCTTCACGCATCGTGGAATTTCGCCGGGCGCTTTTCCCGAAAGGCCTGCAGGCTCTCCCGGAAATCACCGGTCTGCGCGCAGAGAACCTGGTTGCGATCCTCCATCGCCACCACAGCCTCCATGCTGTTCATGTCCAGGCTCGCGTTCAGGCACTCTTTGCTGAGGCGCAGGCCCAGGGGTGTCGTCGCAAGCAATTCGTCGACGAGTCCGCGCAGTTCCGCCTCGAGCTGGTCGGCCGGCACCACGGCAGAGACGAGGCCAAGCCTTTCGGCGCGCGGCGCGTCGATGAAGCGGCCCGTGAGAATCAGTTCGGCGGCAAGCGAAGCGCCGATCAGGCGTGGTAGCAGGTATGAGGTACCGACATCGCAGCCCGAGAGGCCGATCTTGATGAAGGCCGCATTCATGCGCGCGTTCTCGGTTGCGATGCGGATGTCGGAGGCGAGCGCCAGCATGAAGCCACCCCCGCACGCCGCTCCCTGCACGCCGGCGACGAAGACCTGGGGAAGCCGGCGCATCATTAGCGCGATCTCAGCGATTCTGCGCTGTACACGCAGCATCGTGGGGATTCCAGGCGCCTCGCCGGGGCGTTGCATCGAACCCATCTCCTTGAGGTCGAGGCCGGCGCAGAACGCGCGACCAGCACCCCGCAGCACGACGACGCGCGTCACATTATCGTCTGCGAGTTCGCTCAGGAGGTCGCGCAGCTCGGTCACTAGCTGCGGGTTCATGGCATTGAGCGAGTCGGGGCGGTTGAGCGTGCACCACAGCACAGCGTCCTCGCGGCGCACCTCAAGTGTTTCGTATTCCATTGCACCCTTCCTCTTTTTTGGACAAGAAGACTGACTATAGAGCATGGTGACGCTGCTGCACGCAACAGAGTGGTCGACGGTGCGATCTCGGTCCGCACGCTTGCGCGACTCGTCGACCAGGGCGTGCATGCGGGGGATACCGTAAGCGCTTTGTCGTTTCTCGGAATCGACGGGGTGGTGCCAGTCGTTCTATGCTTTCCTGACTCCTTCAAGGAGCGCGGAGACGCGTATGGCAGAATTGCTCGAAGATATTATTTCTCTGCCGGTGGATCTCGTCGAGAGTTTCCATCGGGACGGTTACGCGATTCTCGAGAATGTTCTCTCCGAGGCAGAGATCGCGAACTTTGAAGACACCTTCAATTCTTTCCTGCACGACCAGGTGGCCGGTATGGGACGTGATTTTTGCGATATGAGCGGCCCCTACGATCGCGCTTTCCGCGATTTCGCTCTCGTCAACGCCATGCTTCCGCGTGTCTATGCGCCGGAACTCGCCGGCAATGTTTTCGAATGCCGCGCGCTCGCGATTGCGCGCCGGCTCATCGGCGACGACGCGACGCTTGATTACGATCAATTCCTGACGAAAAGGCCCGGCAAGGCCGATGCCGCCTTCGCCTGGCATCAGGATCTTGGCTATTGGCCGACCGGCACGCCGGACACCAAGACCGTTACCCTCTCGCTGGCCCTGGACGACGCGGATGCGGAGAACGGTTGTCTCCAGGTCGTGCCGGGCACGCATCGGGAAGAATCGCTGCGTGAACACAGGCCGGTGCAGATATCCGATGTCGGATTGCGCGACGGTGGCCATACGCTCAGCATCGATCTGCGGGCCGACGATCGGGTGGAATTTTTGCCGGTGCGCCGCGGCTCGCTGACTTTGCATGACGAACGCATCGTGCATGGCTCGGCCGGCAATACCTCGAATCGCCTGCGACGAACCTATGTGATCGCCTTCCGCTCGCTCGCCACCGTCGAATACGAGCGTTCGATCGGTTTCACGCATTCGCATAACGACGCGATCCATTGGCAGACCCACCTCGAAGGGCTGGCTCGTTAGACGCGACCGTGATCGTTAGGGTAGCCGCGACCGTGATCGTGACTATCGTCAATCGCTGGCTGCTCGTTTTTCTGCTCCTCGCCATTGCCTGCGCGCCTCCCCGCGAGGATCCAACGCCGCGCGTGCTCGCTGCGCGAGCGCGCAACGCGGTCGCGCCCGAACAGGAATGGCGTACCTACCTGGGCGACGCCGGCGTGCAGCATGCTTCGCCGCTCAGCCAGATCGACCGCGCCTCGGTGGCTCAGTTGGAGGTCGCCTGGCGTTATGACGCGCGCGACGCGCATTCGGCTGGTGGCTCGCAGATCCAATTCAATCCGCTCATCGTGAAGGGTATCCTTTACGCGGCATCGCCGAGCCTGCGGTTTTTTGCTCTGGATGCCGCCACCGGCGAGGAGTTGTGGAGCTTCGATCCGCAGGTTCCTGTCGAGATGTGGACCGCGAGCCGCGGTGCTGTCTATTGGGAGTCGGCGGTCGCGGCCGAATCGCGTACGGGCTGCGCGCAAGATTTCGCGGGGGGTCGCGACGAACGGCTCTTCTTCGGCGCCGGCTCCTGGCTCTACGCGCTGGACCCGCGGACGGGACGGGCGTGTCGCGACTTCGGCGACGGCGGGCGGATTGATCTGCGCGACGGGCTCGGACGTGATGTCGGCGGGGATATCATGGGTGTCGTCCTGACGACGCCACCGGCGCTTTTCGAAGACACGCTTATCGTTGGCGGACGGGTAAACGAGATGGCCGGTGCCGCCCCCGGCCATATTCGAGCCTTCGATGTACGCACGGGCCAGCAGCGCTGGATCTTCCATACGATCCCGCAGCCGGGCGAATTCGGCCACGAGAGCTGGCCGCCGGACGCCTGGCAGCGTGTGGGTGGGGCGAATGCCTGGGCGGGGATGAGTGTCGACGTCGAGCGGGGGCTGGTCTTCGCACCGACGGGCTCGGCAACATTCGATTTCTACGGCGCCGATCGCGCGGGGGAGAATCTCTTCGCAAATTCGCTCATTGCCCTCGATGCGAAGACCGGCGAACGGCGCTGGCATTACCAGATTGTGCGCCATGATATCTGGGACCGTGATCTGCCGGCGCCACCGAATCTCGTCGAGATCGAGCGAGCGGGCGAGTGGATCCCGGCAGTCGCGCAGGTCACCAAGACCGGTGATACCTTCGTCTTCCACCGCGAAACCGGCGAGCCTCTCTTCCCGATTCGCGAAGAGCCGGTCGTCGGCGACGTGCTCGCCGGCGAAGTCGCGGCGCAGAGCCAGCCTATCCCGGTACTACCTGAGTCCTTCGTGCGGCACGGCTTCTCGCTCGATCTGGTCACCGACCGTACGCCCGCCGCCGCCGCGGACGTTGCCGCACGCGCTCGCAAGATGCGCTTCGGCTCGCTCTATATGCCGCCGAGTCTCGAGGGCACGATCCAATACCCGGGGCTCGATGGTGGCGCGGAATGGGGTGGTGCCGCCTGGGATGCCGCCAGCGGTCTGCTCTACGTGAATGCGAACCAGGTGCCCTATATCCTCCAGATGGTCGCAATCGAGGCGGGTGTCGATGCCTTGCGGACTCCGTCGGGCGGCTACCTGCTGGCCTGCGCTTCCTGCCATGGCACGGATATGAAGGGCGATGGCGGGAACATTCCCTCGCTTATCGACATCGGGGAGCGGATGTCCTTGCTCGAGCTTTATCGGGTGGTGCGCGACGGGCGAGGGCGCATGCCGGGATTCGGCGCGATGGCCGAGTGGTGGCAGGTCGCCGCGCTCGCCGGCTTCGTCTACTTCGCCGACGCCGACGATGCGCCGGCGAATTGGACGGCGTCGGTGGATGGTCCAGTAGAATTCCTGAACGCCGGCTATCGGAAGCTGGTCGATTCCGAACGCCTGCCCGGCTCCAAGCCGCCTTGGGGCACGCTCACGGCGATCGACCTCAGTGCGGGCCGCATCCGCTGGCAGATTCCGCTCGGCGACTACCCGGCAATTCTCCAAGCCGGGCGCAGCGGTCTGGGAGCGGAGAATTACGGTGGACCGATCGTCACGGCGGGTGGCCTGATTTTTCTGGCAGCGACGCCCGATGCGAAATTCCGCGCCTTCGATAAAGCGACCGGCCAACTCCTTTGGGAAGCGGATCTCCCGGCGGCGGGCTTCGCCACACCCGCTACCTACGCGGCCGGCGGCCGCCAATTCGTCGTCATCGCCGCCGGCGGCGGCAAGCTCGGCCAGCCCTCGGGCAGCCAATACGTCGCCTACGCCCTACCGCGATGATTCCGCGCGGCACGCTCTCTCGGAATAGCCCACCACGGCGATTGCTCGGTCGCGTTCCTTGCCAGCAGCCGCAATTGACGCCCCCTGTGCCAAGCCCTACTTTTCGGCCGCGCCTCTAGCGTTTTCTTCGTGTCGCCCAGTTTCCGTGGGTTGCCATAACTGCTAAAATGGTCTAGTTAGTCTGACCAGATGGATATCAGCATCTACGAAGCGAAGGCCGCACTCTCGAAGCTGGTCCGGCGTGCTGCTGCCGGCGAGGAGATCGTCATCACCCGCCACGGTCGGCCGGCGGCGCGCATCGTCGCGCTGCGCTCGGCCGGGGCGAAGCGGCAACTCGGCGCACTGGCCGGTCGCCTCGAGGTGCCGGATGATTTCGATGCGCCCCTGCCTGATGACCTTCTAGATGCCTTCGAGGGGAAGGGCGAGTCCTGAAGCTTCTACTCGACACCCACACGCTCCTCTGGGCGTTGGCGATGCCGGAGCGGTTGCCGTCCGCGCTGCGAGACCATCTATGCTCGCCGTCGAACGATATTCTGATCAGCCCGGTGAACACCTGGGAGGTTGCGATCAAAGCCGCGTTTGGCAAGCTCCGAGCCGATGTCGAGGAGATCGAAGAGGCGGCTCTGGAGGCGGGTTTCCGAGAGTTGCCCGTTCGGATCGCCCATACGCTTCGTGTCGCCGGGCTCCCTCCCCTGCACAAGGATCCCTTCGATCGTCTCCTGATCGCGCAGGCGATGGTCGAGCGCTGCCCGATCGCCACACGGGATAGCGCATTCCGGCACTACGAGATCGACGTGCTCTGGGACTGATCGCCCGGCGTGACCGGTGAGGGCGCCGGCTGGTGGCGCCTTCTCAGGGCTGGCGCTTGACGATGCATTTGCCGATTGCGGAGCGGTCGGCGAGCGATTCGAGCGCTTCGGGCAGGTCGGTGAAGGGAATCTCGCGGGTGACGATGGAAGCCAGCGAGCCGTCCTGCAGCATTGGCAACATCACGCCGTAGGCGGCCTCGGCATGCGCCTGATCGTAGGCGCCGGCAAAGACGCCGACAACAGAGAAATTATGCTGTACGAGGGCGACTGGATTGAATTGCGGCCAGGCACCGCTGGCGAAGCCGACCAACAAGAAGCGGCCCTGATTGGCCATCGCGGCCGTCAGGGCTGTGGCGCTTTTCCCGCCGACTGGATCGAAGATGATATCGGCGCCGTGTCCGCCCGTGGCGTCGCGGACCATCGCGACGAGATCGCCACTGCGATGGTCGATCACGATATCGGCCCCGGCGGCGCGACAAAAGGCGGTCTTCTCCGCACCGCCGGCGACGGCGATCACGTGGGCGCCACGGGCGCGGCCGAGTTGGACCGCCGCAGCACCCGTGCCGCCGGCCGCGCCGAGCACCACCAGATGCTCGCCTCGGGCGAGAGCGCCGCGGTCCTCAAGACCGATCCAGGCAGTCAGGAAAGGAATATGGAAGCCGGCCGCGTCGCGGTCGGCCAGCCAGTCCGGAGCAACGAAGGTGGTGGCTTCGGCAGCCAGGGCCTCGGCCGCAAAACCTCCCGAGCCAAGGTAGAATGCCGTCACGCCGAGGCGCCGCGTGCCGAGGAGGCGGGGATCGACGCCTTCGCCGACAGCAGTCACCCTTCCTACGACCTCCTGGCCGGGCGTGAAAATTCCACTCGGCGTCAGCGGGTAGGTGCCGCGGCACATCAGAACATCCGGCAGCCCGATCGCCGCGGCATCGACAGCCAGCCGCAGGAAACCGGGACCCGGTTCGGGCACGGGAACCTCCCGCAATTCGAGTACGTCGCGCGGCGCGCCCTTGCTCGTCACCACCCAGGCCGACATGGAAGCCATCAGCTCATCCCCCAGACCGGCTTGTGCAGAATACCCAACTTTTTCTCCGTCCATTTCTCAGTGAGTTCGAGGTGGAAGCCGAAGGTATCGGCGGTTGCGGCGATGCAGAAGACGTCCAGATCGGGCCGGACATCGGCGGCATCGATCACGAGGTCCCAGGGGATCTGACCTTGCAAGGGAACATCGATTTTCGCGGCCGCCAAGGCGGTCATCATATCACCCATCGAGCGCACCAGAAACGTGAGGTTGTGCATGCCCGGACCAGTGGCCTCGAGCTGATCGCACCACGAGAAGCCGGGGAATTGGCCCGTTGGTTCGCAGAATTGCGTGACATCGTCGCCGATCCACGGTGTCGTCCGGGCGGTCAACAGCTCGCCGCCGATGCCGACGAGATCGGATTCGATCTGCGCTTTGGTCTCATAGCCGATGCCGGCGGCCTCGAGCTCGATGCGCGCCGAGCCGAGATCTGTGGTCGCGAAGAGCAGACTGCGCACACCGGGGCCGCGCTGCGCGAGGAAATCCGCCAGCGGGCCTGTCGCGTCGGGTTCGACGAAGCGCACGATGGTCGCGCCGAACATGGCGGCACGGCTTTTCTGCCCGCCATCGTCCGTGCGCGTGAAGTGCGCGGCTGGTTCGGCCGAGCCGAAGAGTTCGGCGGCAAGGGCGTGGGCCCGATCGGCGTCGGGCACGATGGATTCCACTCGGATCAGGTTCGAGAGTTTCATGAGCTATTCCTCTGGATGCGCTTGCAGGCCGTCCTGCAGGGACGTGATCGAGCGTAATTCGATTCGTCGGAAGAAGATTTCGGCGCCTTCTGATTGCAATTGGAGAGCGCCGCGCGATAGCGGCAGGCGGCGGCCTTCCGGTTCATGCGCCAATGCCTCGGCGACAAAGACGATTTCGCCGTTCACCAGATGGACGACGCTATTGCCAAAGACGACCAGATCGAGTTGGTTCCACTCGCCCCGTACTCTCTCGAAATCGCTTCGTGCGGCAATGCGGAAGGCGGCGCCACCGACGTCCGTCGGCCCGCCGGTGTCCGCGTAGCGTAGCCAGGGAAATCCGGCATCGAAATCCCATAGGGTGTGGCTGGTTGCAGAGACGCCGTCGACCGAGGTGAAATCACCCGTCCGGCCTTCCATGATTTCGAACTCGGCTGAGCGCATCCAATAGCTCCAGAAGGCACCGTCCGGGCCGGTGGAATGGTAGAGCAGGCCCGAATTTCTCGCAGCGGCGTCACGTGGGGCGAAGCGCTCGGAGCCCCATTTGAATTCGAGACGAAGGTGGTAATCGGCGAAGCTCTCCCGGCTGATCAGAGCACCCCAGATTTCGCCCGAGATGCGGATGGCGGGCGCGCCATCTTCCTGCACGACCGAGAAGATATCGGCCGGATCGGCGCCTCGGCCCAGTGGTGCTGGCCAGGTGCCGAAGAGGTCGAAGGGAAGGGCCGGTACCTCGGCTATGCCGAGGTACCGGTCCCATCCCGCCAGATCTCGACCGTTGAAGAGTGAGCGAGTATCGCTGGCCGTGCCGAGAGCGTGCCCGGCGAGCGCGTGAAAGAGCAGGCTGGTGAGCAAGAGAGAGGCGATGAGCGCAGTTGCCTTCATGCCCGCATCCCGCCGCGCATACGCGCTGAGTTCAGCGGCCATGGAGTTCCGGCGTCGGCCATCTTCAGGTGCTTTTTGCGGGGTTTTCGGGCTGGCGGAAGCGGCCGGGGGGGAAGCCGAAAGCGCGCCGGAAGCAGGCGCTCATATATTGCTCGCTGGCGAAGCCCGCCTCGAAGGCAATCGCCTTTTGCGGCAGCGCCGTGGACGTCAGAAGGTGGCGCGCACGGGCGAGGCGTTCCTTCTCGATGAAGGCATGCACGGTGGTGCCGAGTTGGTCGCGGAATCGCTCGTCCAGCGACGAGCGCGACATCGCGACGTGTCGGGCGACCGTGTGGACGCGGAGCCGGTCGGCCAGGTGGTCGCGAATGAACGCCACTGCGTGTGCGATCTGGGAGTTCGGGTGGGCGACGATATCGGTCGAGGCACGCGTCGAGATGCCGCGCGGCGGCATTATGGCGAAGAGCGTCTCGGGCAACCGGCCCTGCATGAGCCCGTCAAGCATGGCCGCGGCCGCCTCGCCAATTCGCTCGGTACCCTGGTGCACGCTGCTGAGCGGAGGCTTCGCCAACTCGCAGAGCAATTCGTCGTCGTCCGTGCCGATCACCGCGACTTCGTCGGGCACGTCAATGTTGAGTCGCCGACAGGCTTCGAGGAGGTGGTGCGCGCGGGCGTCGTTGCACGCCATGATGCCGACGGGGCGGGGCAGGGAGCGCAGCCAGCTCGTGAGGTCGCGCTGCATCGCCTCCCAATTGCGCGGCGCGTGGCGGCCGATATGGGTCGCGCAGGTGGCACCGACCTTCTCGACGCGTGCGGCGAAGGCTTCCTGGCGGACCCGCGACCATGGCGCGGCTGTCGAGCGGCGGGTGCCGAGGTAGGCGAAGGAACGGAAACCGCGCTCGAGCAGGTGCTCGGCCGCAAGTCGCCCGACTGCGACATTATCCGTCGCCACATAGGGCACGGGGACGGCGAGGTCCGTCATTGTGGCCGCCCCGCCAATGCCGACCAGGGGAATTCCCGAGGCGGCGAGCTCGACGGTCAGTTCCGCATCGTCGAGGTTGGCCAGGATGCCGTCGCCGCGCCAGTGGCGCAGGTCGGGCACGCGTAGCTCCGGGTCGCCCTCGACGTAGATCTGCCAGTCCGGCTTGGCACGAACGAAGCGCGCGACACCGGCCAGAATCTGGCGGTCGAAGGGTTTATGCGCGTCGATGACGAGCGCGACTTTTTTCTCCTTGCGACTCATTCCTGTTCCCTCGCGGCTGTCAGAATCGATAGCTGATTTCGCCGCCCCATGTGCGCGGCGGTGCGAAGAAGCGCGTGCCGCTGCCGAAGACCGAGGTCAGCGGCAGAACGGTGGCGAAATATTCTTCGCTCAGGAGGTTGCGCGCGAAGAGGGCGATTTGCGCCCGGTCATCGAGACAAGAGTAGGAGAGGCGAGCATTGATCAGATTCACGCCCTGCTGGATGAAATCCGGGCTATCGGGTCCGTTGAATTCCATTCTGCTCTCGTAGGCCCACTCCAGTCGCGGTGTCATCCAGCCGTCGAGATCGCGGATGCCGGTTTCGATGGGAAACGAATATTGCACGGCGAGGAAAGTCTGGAGCTCCGGGAGGTTGGCGAAGCGATCTCCGCTCAGGTCGTCACTCTCGCCCGGGCTCGATGGATTCGGAATGATATAGGTGCCGTAGCGCGCATCCAGCAGACCGATCGAGCCGCTGATCTGCAGCCCTTCGAGCGGCAGGGCCGTGAATTCGAGTTCGACCCCGCGAGTCGTTGCGTCGGCGGCGTTGCGCGTGAGGCGAATGATATTGATGCCGGTGGGCGCGCTCGGGTCGGACACGGCCTCGACCGTCACAACCTGAATATCATCATAGATCCCGTAGAACGCCGAGAGGTTGAAGGTGAGGCGCTGGTCGAGGGCGATGGTCTTGAGGCCGACTTCGAAATTATCGAGCAGCTCGGGGCCGAAGGGCGCGAGGTCGTCGGTGCCGGCGCTGAGGGCATTGAAGCCGCCGCCGCGGAAGCCCTGCGCGTAGGTGAAATAGCCCATCAGATGATCGATGGCGATATCGTCCAGGAGGTGCTCGGGCACGGTGAGCGCGAGGCTCCCCATGGGCGTGAAACGCGTGAAGATGGCGCGTCCCTGGCTGTCTGCCGACGCCGGCTGATCGAGGAAGCGCGGGTCGGTGATCCGGAGCGTCGAGCCCTTCTTGTCCTCGGTGTAGCGCAGGCCCGCTGTGAGGCTCATCCATTCGGTCACGTCGGCGGTGGCCTGGGCGTAGAGGGCCCACGTCCAATTGTCGATCGTGGTCGTCGCCTGGCTGACCCGCAGCGGGTTGGTCTGGCCCGGGGTGGGTCCGGTCGTCGTCACACGCCCGTTGCGCGCTGTCTCCCACAGCGCAAAATAGCCCCCGACGATATGCAGGCGTTCGTCCCAGGCCTCTGCGTTTACCTGCAACTCACCCGAATATTGCTCTTGGTATCCGGGCGAGCCGCTGAGCGGGTCGCCGCCGCCGAGATCCGAGATCTGCACGACGCTCACCGGGGTTCCGTCGACATCTTCCTGGACGCGTGGCTTCTGGGTGCGCCAGGAGCCCAGCGCTTTTACCGAGAGGTCGTCGAGCGGGCCGGTCTCGCCGGCCGACCAGGTGGCGGTGCCCCACATGCCGTAGCTCTCGAGATGCGCTTCCGGCCGCACGTTGGTCGCGCCGCGCAAGGGTTCGCTCTCGTCGCATGCCTCCTGCAACGCCGGGGAGAAGAGGGATTCGAGGCTGCCACCGCCTTCGAAGCGGCATTGGGCGCCCTGGCTGTGGTTGCGGCTGCGTGCCCACGAGCCCGATACGTCGATCACCACGTCTTCATGCGGCAGCAAGCGTAATGAGCCGAGGAAGGCCAGAGAGTTGCGGTTGGAGGAATGGAAGCCTTGCGCGGTATTCTCGAAGTAGCCGTCTGTATTCGTTGACGAGAAGGAGATGCGCGAGAGTAGCCAGTCCTCGACGATCGGCACGTTGAGCATCGCCTCGCTGGAGAAGAGGCCGAAGTTGCCGGCGCGCAGCAAGGCGAATGCTTCGGGCTCTTCGTGTGGCTTGACGGTTGTCATATTGATCGCCCCGCCAACGGTGTTTTTGCCGAAGAGGGTTCCCTGCGGGCCGCGCAGAACTTCGATCTGGGCCACATCGAGCACATCGACGATCGAGCCGAGCGCGCGCGGCAGGTAGACGCCGTCGATGTAGATGCCGACACCGGGGTCGAAGGCGAGTTCGGGCGTAGCCGTGCCAATGCCGCGGATCGAGACGCCGGCGGTGAGGCCGTCGCGGCCCTGGCGGAATTCAAGGTTTGGCACCAGATCCTGGATATCACTAAGGCGCGTGACGCCGCTCTCGCGCAGCGTGTCCGCACTCAGGGCAGTGATCGAAACCGGCGTGTCCTCGATCAATTCGTCGCGCTTGCGAGCGCTGACGACGATTTCCTCGATCCGCTTCGTGGCCGGGCGCGACAGCCCCGGAGGCGTCTCCGCGCTCGCCAATGCCTCGCGCGCCCGGGTTGCACCAGCATCGTCCTCGGCCGCTGTGACGGCGGGCGCCATCAGGACCATTGATAGAATCAGGTTCGTCGATAGAAATCGTTTCATTTTGCGTCTCCTGTGGTGGCGCGTTTCTTCCATTCGCGATCGATGAAGCGGTGGCCTTCTTCCGCGAGTTGCATTTCGTCGGCGAACATGGAGCGCCAGATTTTTGTCGCTGCGGCGATCTTCGGTAGCGAACCGCCGAAGGCTTCAATGGTGAGCCAGCCGTCGTAGTCGGCGGCCTGTAGAGCATCGAATGTCTCATCCCAGCGTACCTGGCCGCGGCCCGGCGTACTGCGATCGTTCTCGGCGATGTGGACGTGGCGCAGCCAGGGGCGGCAGGCGGCAATCGCTGCGGCCGGGTCCTTCTCTTCGATATGGGCGTGAAAGGTATCGTAATGGATGCCGACATTGGGTTGGTCAATGGCAGCGGCGAGGCGGGCCGCCTCCGCCGCGTGGTTCACGAGGTAGATCTCGAAGCGGTTGAGGAACTCCAGGGCGAGGTCAATATTGCGCTTGTCTGCGTAGCCGGCGACCTCGCGGACGACGTCGGCGGCGCGCGCGAACTCTCCTTCGGTCGGCCGCTCGCCGGAGAAGCGGCCGATGGCTGCATAGAGCGGACCGCAGAGCAGCTCGGCGCCGACGGCCGCGCAGCTGTCGATTGTTGCCTTCAGCTCCTGAACAGCGGCGGCGCGGATCGCGGGGTCCGACGAAATCGGGTCGGTCTCGGCATTGCATACGGTGCATGCGGTACGTTCGAGGCCGAGATCGTCGAGATGGCGACCGAGTTTCGCCCAGGCCTTCTGGTCGTGTGAGAAGATCGGTAATTCGACGCCGTCAAAACCGATCTGGCGGATTCGCTCGAAGAGCGGCCAGAGCGCCTGGTCGGTCGGGTCGTCCGTCCAGAGCATGAGATTGATGCCGATCTTCATTCATACACCTCGTCGTTGTTCTCTCGCCGGAGCATGGGTGGACTATGCCGCGCATTCGCCACCAATCCATCCATGGTCGAGACAAAGTGTAGCCCTCTGGGAGATTTCTTAAATAGTTTGCGAAATTTCGGAACCGCTCGAGCCACGATCTGTCCCGCACGGGTTGACGGGGTGGCGATGGCTCATGAGGATCAATCGTATCGGAGGATCCGCATGATCGATCGAAGAAGTTTCTTGACCAAGATGAGCCTACTCGCAGGCGGCACTCTCTCCGCGCCGAGTCTCGCGTTTCTTGCGGGGGAAGGTGGCGGCACGGCTCATGCGGCAGCGGCACCGCTTTTCACGAAGGCCCAGCGTGCCTTGGTTGAGACCGTGACCGAGTTGATCCTGCCCGCGACCGATACTCCGGGCGCGCGCGCCGCCGGTGTGCCGGATTTCGTCGAGATGATGGTGGCCGATTGGTACGCGACCGAGGAACGCGAGGCCTTCCTCGCCGGGCTCGCGCGGCTCGACGCGCTCGCGCTTGAGGCTGGGGCGCCTGATTTCGTCTCTCTCGATGCGGCACAAGAGCTGGCGATTCTGCAGAGGCTCGAGGGCGAAACGATCTCCGGCGGGTCCGGAGCGTTCGGTGCCGCAGTGGTGGCGTATATGGCAAAGAAACCGCAGCCGCATTTTATTCTTGCCATGAAAGAGATGACTCTGGTCGGTTTCTTCACATCCAAGGTGGGCGCCGATCTGGCCGGAGGCTTCGAGATCATTCCTGGCCGTCATGATGGCTGTATCCCCATCGCCGCGAGCGTGTCCTGATGCTGGCCACGGTGGATGCGATTGTCGTCGGATCCGGCATCACGGGCGGCTGGGCGGCCAAGGAACTCACCGAGCGCGGCCTCACGGTTCTGATGATCGAGCGCGGCCATCCGGTCGAGCACGGCGTCGATTACAAGGGTGAGCATAAGGCGCCCTGGGAGCAGGCCTTCCGCGGCCGCGGCGATAGGCAGGCTGCCCTGCGGGATTATCCGCGCAATTCACAGGTCTACGCCTTCAGCGAAGGCAATGAATCCTTCTGGGCCAAGGACAAGGATGTGCCCTATACGCACCCGGAGGGCAAGAAATTCGCCTGGCATCGCAGTGGCGGTTTCGGCGGTCGCTCGCTTCTCTGGGGTCGTCAGGTCTACCGCCTGAGTGATCTCGATTTCGCGGCGAATGCGCAGGACGGTCACGGCGTCGACTGGCCCATTCGCTACGCGGATATCGCGCCCTGGTACGACCATGTCGAGTCCTTCATCGGCGTGAGCGGTCAGGCCGAGGGGCTGCCGCAGCTGCCCGACGGCCGTTTCCAGAAGCCGATGCAATTCAATTGTGCAGAGGCGCACGTCCGAAAAAAGATCGCAGAGAAATTTTCCGACCGGCGCATGACGATCGGTCGTGTGGCGGTGCTCACTGAGCCGCTCGGCGACCGGGCCGCGTGCCATTATTGCGGGCCCTGCCACCAGGGTTGCTCGACCGGCTCGTATTTCTCCACCCAGAGTTCGACGCTGCCGGCGGCGCAGGCGACGGGTCGCCTCACGACGCTCACCGATACCCTCGTCGAGCGCATCGAATACGACGCCGATACGAACCGCGCCACCGGCGTCGCCGTAGTCGATACGAAAACCGGCACGCGCCGCATAATCGGCGCCGGCATGCTCTTCCTCTGCGCCTCGACGATTCCGACGGCGCAACTCCTCCTGCACTCAACTTCGGAATCTTTTCCGACCGGATTCGCCAATTCCAGCGGTGTCGTCGGCCGCTATCTGATGGACCACCACCTCGGTCTCTCCGGCATGGGTCTGCTGCCGACCGTGCGCGGCAGTGAGGAATTCGGCAACCGGCCCAACGGCATCTATGTGCCGCGGTTCCGTAACCTGAGCGGGGGCGAAAGCCATCCGGATTTCATCCGCGGCTACGGCTACCAGGGGCGCGGCACGCAGCCGGGCTGGGAGATGGGGTTGAGCCTGCCTGGCGTAGGCGCCGATTGGAAGGCTGCGCTGCTCGGGCCGAAGCCGTGGATGATGAGCTTCTCCGGCTTCGGCGAGTGCCTGCCCTACGTGACCAATCGCGTCACGCTCGACCCGGCGCGGAAGGATCGTTGGGGAATTCCGCAGCCGCATATCGATATGGCGTGGGGTGAGAACGAGCGCGTGATGCGGCAGGATATGGCGGCCGAGGCCAAGGCGATGCTCGAAGCTTCCGGTGCGGTCATGATCCAGACCAGCGAGGAGATGAGTGATCCCGGCGCCGGGATTCACGAAATGGGCACGGCGCGCATGGGTCGCGATTCGGCAACCTCGGCATTGAACGCCTGGAACCAGACGCATGATGTACCGAATGTTTATGTGACGGACGGCTCGTGCATGACCTCAGCTGCATGGCAGAATCCCTCGCTCACCTGGATGGCCCTGACGGCGCGCGCAGCGAAACATGCGGCAGAGAATGTGAAAAGGAAATTTACCTGATGAAATTCCGGACTTCGATCATGTTGCTGGCGGCCGGCTGTATTTTCCTCTCCGGCTGCTCGGCCTGGAGGGTCTTTTTTCCGAGCCGCACCTACGAAACAACGCCACCACAGCTACCGGTGGACCTTTCTTCTCCGGCCATGCTTGTCTTCTCCAAGACCAACGGCTGGCGCCACGAGGAGGCAATCCCGGCTGCCCATGAACTCTTTGCGCGACTCGGCCAGGAGCGCGGCCTGTCGGTCTTCGCAACCGAGAATGGCGCCGTTTTCAATCGGCAGGACCTCGCCCGCTTTGATGTCGTCGTCTGGAACAATACCAGCGGCGATACGTTGAACGAGGAGCAGAAGAAGGCCTGGCAGGATTGGCTGCGCGAGGGCGGTGGTGCCATAGCGATCCACGGCGCCGGCGGCGATCCGTCTTACGATTGGGATTGGCATCCGCAGGAATTCATCCGCGCGCAATTCATCGGTCATACGATGG
>JAYGCM010000005.1:0-12682 GCA_046583355.1 Deltaproteobacteria bacterium | reverse complement strand
GCCGCCGACACAACATGCGCTCGATTTCCTCGATGCGCCCGACAAACTCCTGGCCTTTCTCGACAAGCAGGTGGTGAAATGGTTCCTGCCCGGAGTCGCGGGTAGTTGGTCGGTTTTTCAATCGATGAATCGAAGCGTGCGCTTTGTCCTGGACAAAATCGAGGACGCAACCGGGGTTGGCGTGCTTTCGCAGATCAGCGAGTTTTTCTCCGGCATGGGGGAGCTTTTCGATGGCTTCGAGGCGCGGGTCGAACGCGTAACGCGCCTGCTGCGAGCCCCCGAGACGGCCTTCGTTCTGGTGGCCGGGCCGGATGAGCAGGTGCTGGGGCAGGCGGAGTATCTGCAGGCCCGGATGGAGGAGAAGGGGATGCCGCTCAAGGGTGTCGTGATGAACCGCGTGCATCGCCTGCCGGGCGGCGATGCCGGCGGCGACCACGACCCGGCCTCCCTGCCGGCGGCGCTAGGCGCCCTTGCGGCGGCAGCGGCGCTGCCCGACGAGGTCGAACGCTCGGAGTTGGTGGACAATCTCCGCGCCTTGCGTGAGGGCTGGCGCGCCCGTGCGCGCGGCGATGCGCTCCGCATCGAGTTATTCTGCGGCAGCCTACCCGAGACGGTTCCGGTGGTCCTCGTCCCGAACCTCTCGCGGGATGTTCACGATCTGGATGGCCTGCGCTCGCTGCACGAGCACCTCTTTGCCGCCGTGCCCGAGCTTTTCTAGCTCGGGCCTGGCTCGGGCCTAGCTCGGGTCGGCGAGTTTCGTTTCGCTGGCGCGCCATTCGAGTTCGCCGAGGGCGCCGCAGGCGCAGGCATCGTTCCAGGTATCGCTCAGGCGCGCGCAGCTGCGACACGTATACGAGAAGGGGCGGTGGTTGCCGTAGGCCGCACGCCGGAAGAACGTGGCCGCCTCGCGCTCGTTATCACTGGCCGCAGCAAGTTCACCCGCGATCAGGTCGCGCTCGGGTGCGGCGTCGAAGCCGCTGGCCTCGGCTGAGGTCTGGCGGAGTTCTTCGAGAAGCGTGGTCGCTTCGGCGAGTTGCTCGCTCGCCACCAGCGTCCGCGCCAGCGCCAGGCGTGGGGCCGCGAGTGGGTTGCCTTTGGCGGCCTGGCGCAGCAGCGGCAGAGCCTTGTCGGGGTGGCCGAGGCTCGCATGCAAGGCCATGATGCGCTCGAGCAGAACGCCACGTGAGCCGCGCCGCAGGGCGGCCTGGTAGAGTCTGCCGGCACCCTTCGCGTCGCTGTCCTGCAGCAGCAGGCGTGCCAGTTCGAGAATCGGCGGCAGGAAGGCCGGTGCCTCGCGGACCAGCTTCTGTAATGCGTCGCGAGCGGTTTTGGCATCGCTTTCGGCAAGTGCCGCACGGTAGCGCAGCGAGAACCACTCGCGTCGCGCGTAGTCGCGGCGGCTCTCTTCTTTTTCCTGTGCCAGCCAGCGGCCGGCGGTTTCGGCGGCCTCGTGGAATTGGCCTTCGGCGGCAAGAGCAACGGCTAGTTCGGCCAGCAGTCGCGGACTCTCGGGGTCGGCCTGCACGGCCTCGCGGAAGGCATCGATGGCGGCGCCGGGGTTGCCGCGCGCCAGCGCCAGGCGGCCGATCCGCGAGAGCAGGCGCGGCTCACTTCCCTGGTAGGCGGCGCGCATGCCTTCAAGGACATCGAGGGCGTCTTGCCATTCTTCGCGCTCCTCGTGTGCGCGCGCCAAGGCAAGTGCAGCTTCCAGGTCTGCCGGCCGTTGGCGGTAGGCACGCGTCAGGCTTTTGCGCGCCGCGTGCAGATCGCCCGACCAGAGCTGGCGTGTGCCTTGTTCGCGTAAGCGGTCGGCCGCGCGCTGGTTGCGCTCACGGCGCCTTCGGCCGATTCGGCCGAAGGCGCCGAGTGCGCCACGAGCCAGAAAGGCAAGCAAGACCAAGCTGCTGCCGAGGCCAAGCGCGAGCAGGATATGCACGGCCATCGGGAAGACGAGCGTTTGTCCGTCGGCGAGATGGAGCGTGACTTCGTGGCTATTCCAGTAGAAAAGCCAAGCGACCAGACCGCAGACGGCCGCGATGAGCAGGGCGATTCGAGCGGCGCGGAACACTCAGGTCTCGGGCCAGATCGGCGCGTCTTCGGCGGGTTCCGGGGCGTCGTGGATTTCGGGAGGCAACTCGCGCACGGTGGCGCGGGCCCAGAGAGTTTCCAACGCATAGAGCTCGCGCGTTGGGCCATAGAAGGAATGCACGACGAAGTCGCCGTAGTCGAGCAGCACCCATTGGCCGTGGCGTTCGCCCTCGACCGCGAGCGGATAGACCCCGGCGTGGCGCAAGCTCTCCCCGATGCCGTCGGCAATGGCGCGGACCTGGGTATCGGAGCGGCCCGTCACGATGAGAAAATAATCGGCCATCGCGGTATGCTTGCGCAGATCGAGTACCACCGGCGCGGTCGCTTTTTTCTCCATTGCCGCGTTCGCGGCAATGAGGATGCGGCCCCAGATAAGGTCGGTTTCTTCTTCGAGTGGGAGATCGTTCATATATGCGTTTCTATTCGGGGCTGCTTTTCCCCTGGTAGAGCCTGTGCTCCTCCAGGTAGGCAAGCGATTTCTGCGGCAGCAGATAGCGCGCGCTGCGACCCTGCGCGAGGGCGCCGCGGATGGCAGACGCCGAAATATCGAGGCCGGTCACTGGTAGGAATTCCAGTCGATGACCACTGTGATGAGTGTAGCACCGGACGGACTCATCGTAGCAGAATGCCCGGGTCACGGCTATCGGCAGGCGGCCGTAGATGACGACGTTCTCGGCCTCGGCAACCGCGTCGGGTGGCCTTGAGGTAACGATCAGGTCCGCTTCCTCAAAGATTTTCTCGTAGTCTTTCCAGGTATGGAACTCGCGGAAGGTATCCAGGCCGACGATCAGAGCGAAGGTCGCCTCGGGTGTGCGGCGCCGCAGCTCACGCAGGGTATCGATCGTATACGAAGGGCCTTCGCGCGAAAGTTCGAGCGGATCGACCTCCAATCCTGGAGTATTCTCGACGGCGCGCTCCAACATGGCGACGCGGTGTTCGGCCGGGGCGATACCGGCAGCGTCCTTATGCGGTGGCATCCGGGCCGGCACGAGCCGGATGGAGGCAAGCCCGCAGCGCTCGCGGACTTCCTCGGCGCAACGCAAATGTCCGAAATGAACCGGGTTGAAGCTGCCGCCATAGATGCCGATGCGCTCTGTCATTGTCCGTTTCTCTCGCAATTTCTCAGGGCTGACGAGGTCGTTTCGAAGGGCGCCGGCCAGCCGCCGCCAATACGAGCGTACCCTCGTCCTGGGCGGGGTCCAAGGCGCGGGCGAGCGCCCCTTTGGCGCGACCATCGGCAATGATGGTGGGGATGCCCGCCTCGGCGGCCTTGCGGGCGGCCAGCAGCTTGGACTCCATGCCGCCGGTGCCGAAGCGCGACGAGCCGCTACGGGTGCGCGCCAGCAGGGGGGCATCGACACGGCGAATCAGGGGGATGCGCTGCGCCTCGGGGTCGGTGGCGGGCGGCGCCGAATAGACCCCGTCGACATCACTTAGAATGACCAGAAGGTCGGCGCCGACCAGGCTGGCGACCATGGCGGAGAGGTGGTCGTTGTCGCCGAATTTGAGCTCATCGACCGAGACCGTGTCGTTCTCGTTGACGATCGGCAGGACGTCGTGGCGGTGCAGCATCTCGATGGCATGCGTCGCATTCAAAAAACGATGCCGATCGGCCAGGTCCGCGGCGTCCAGCAGGATCTGCGCGACCGGGATATCGTAGCGGGCAAAGGCCGTCTCAAAGGCGACCATGAGGTGGATCTGGCCCACGGCGGCCGCGGCCTGACGCTCCGGGATGGTCGGACGAGCGGGGGTGGGGATGCGCGAACGCCCCGCGGCGATGGCGCCCGAGGAGACCAGGGTGACGGCGGTACCTGCCTCGCGGAGTGCGGCAATCTCGCGCGCGAGCCGCCGGATCTGCGGCCGCAATAGGCCGTTTTCGTCGGCCAGCAGGGACGAGCCGATCTTGATGACGACCCGCTTGGGGTGCTTGGGCAGCCGGCGGCTGGGGCTGGTTTTCTCTTCAGCGGGCATTGTTGGGCGGCATGGTCTCGGCAAGATCCTCGGCCGCCTTGCTCTGCTCGGCAGCGCGGCGCAGCTCCTGGGCGATATGGCGAACCAGCTCCGGCAGACCCTCTCCCGTTGCGGTGGAAATCGCAAGGATCGTCTTTCCCTGCGCGGCAAGCTCCTCGCGCAATGTCTCCAGGCGTTCGCGAGCTTCGGGTAGGTCGATCTTGTTGCCGACGAGAATCCGGATCTTGTCGGCGATCGGTACCTCGGATTTTTCCAGCTCGCCTTCAATCGTGGCGATGTCTTCCAGGGCGTCGCGCTCGCCCGGCGCCGCGAGGTCGATCAGATGAACGAGCGTGCCGGTGCGCGAGAGGTGGCGCAGAAAACGCGCGCCGAGACCAATGCCTTTATGCGCGCCTTCGATAATGCCCGGTACATCGGCGATGACGAACGAAGCGCCGCGGTCGAGCCGTACAACCCCGAGGTGGGGCTGAAGCGTGGTGAAGGGGTAGTCGGCAATCTTGGGTCGGGCGGCCGAGAGGCGCGCCACCAAGGAGGATTTGCCGGCATTGGGGAAGCCGACGACGCCGACATCGGCCAACAATCGCAGCTCGAGGGCGAGGCTCCGCGTCTCGCCGGGCTTGCCTTCGGTCGCCTCGCGGGGCGCCTGGCGGGTGGAGGTCGTGAAATGGATATTTCCGAGCCCGCCGCGGCCGCCGCGGGCGATCAGCACCTCTTGCTCGTCGGCCTTGAGGTCGGCGAGCGTCTCGCCGGTTTTGGCATCTTTGATCAGCGTGCCGATCGGGACGCGGATGGTCGTATCGGCGCCCGCGTGCCCGTATTGGTCTTTGCCGCGCCCGTGCTCGCCGCGTTGCGCTTCTATGCGTTGCCGGTAGCGCAGGTCGAGAAGGGTGGTGAGGCGGTTGTCGGCGCGCAGGAGAATGCTTCCGCCACGCCCGCCGTCGCCGCCCGAGGGGCCGCCTTTGGGGACGTATTTTTCATGCCGGAAAGCGATGCATCCATTGCCACCGGAGCCGGCGGCTATGATGAACTCAACTTCGTCGACGAATCTCATCCCGCTTCCTTCCCATCGCCTGACCTATGCCAGGCAGAAGTGCGGTCAGGCCCGGCAAACGGAGAGACGCTTAGGCCTCGGCCGGAACGATGCTGACGCGCTTTTTGTCGCGGCCGACACGTTCGAAAAGAACCGTGCCGTCGACTTTGGCGAAGATCGTGTAGTCGCGGCCCATGCCGACGTTACGGCCGGGGTGAATACGCGTGCCGAGTTGGCGCACGATGATCGCACCGGCGCGAGCCGCCTGACCCGCATAAAGCTTTACGCCGCGGCGCTGCCCGTTGGAGTCGCGACCATTCCTGGTGCTGCCCTGTCCTTTTTTATGCGCCATGAGAGGGACTCCTTACGCGACCGAGTCGATCCGGACGGCCGTATAGGGCTGCCGGTGACCGTAAATTTTCTTGTAGGTTTTACGACGCTTCTTGTGGAAGACAAGAACCTTGCGGCTCTTGTCTTGCTCGATGATGCGGCCGCCTACCTTCGCGTCTTCGACCAAGGGTGCGCCAATGGCGAGCCCGTCGTCGGTCGAGCGCAGGAGCACCTCGTCGAATTCGATGTCGGAACCCACCTCGCCGGGGAGTTTTTCGACACGGATGGTTTCGCCCGGTTCTACCCGGTATTGCTTGCCGCCAGTTCTGATGATCGCGTATGCCATGAGTTCCACCGATTTCCCTTGGAAACGTGAGAGGGTTTCGGTAGCGAACGGCCGTGGCGTCGTCAACGGAGAAGCAGGAGATCGGCAACGAGAAATCCGAAGAATCGGGCCCGCGGGTTGTGGTTTACGGCCGAGAGGACTGCTGCCTCTGCGACGAAGCGCTGCTGGAGATCGAAAAAGTCCGTGCGGATACTGCATTTTTTCTGCGCAAGGTCGATATCGATACCGATCCGCAGCTGGTCGAGAAATATGGTCATGAAGTGCCGGTAATCGAGATCAACGGGCGAAAAGCCTTCAAATTCCGACTGAGCGCGCGGGAATTCCGCCGCCGGCTACGGCGGGCGAGCTGATGCCCGGGCCCCCGGACACGTCGGCTGCGCTGCCAAAAGCGTCCGCGCGCGAGCTTCGCATGCGCGGGATTGCCTTTCGCCTCGACCTCGACAAGACCTACCTGGCGACGCAATTCGAGAGTTTCCGCCAGCTGGTGAAGATTCCCTTCGAGACGGCGGCCGATAAGGTGCATATGCCCGGTGTGCCCGAGTTGGTGCGTGCGCTGCGCCGCTGCGCCACCGAGACGGGCTTCGAGCCGCGCGTCTTCTTTCTCTCCGCGAGCCCACCGCAGCTCGGCCGGGTCATTCGCGAGAAGCTGGCAAGCGACGGCATCGAGGTCGACGGCATCGTCTTCAAGGATCAGCTGCGGGATATCGTGCGTGGCCGGTGGCGTAACCTGCGCGAGCAGGTTGGCTACAAGCTGGCCGAGTTGCTCGAGAGCCGATTGCGCGGCGCCGTGGCCCGCCACGAGATTCTCTTCGGTGACGATTGGGAGAGTGACCCGGTCGTGTACTCCCTTTATGCCGATATTCTGACCGGCGCGATGGAAAAAGAGGAACTGGCCGGGATTCTCGCGACTCTCGGCGTGGCGCGGCGCTCGCGGCGGCGCATCCTGAAGGCAGCGGAGCAGCTGGCAGGGGAGGTGCCCGAGGTAGTCGAGCACATTTTCATTCGGCTGGAGCGGCGCACGCCGCCGGCGCGCTTCCAAGGCTTCGGGCCACGTCTCGTGGCGACCTTCAATTATTTGCAGACGGCGGCGGTGCTCCATGAGACCAAGCGGATGGATCTGCCGGGCGTGGTCGCCGTCGCGGCCGCCCTCAAGGAGGATCCGCGGGTGCAGGGCGAGAGTCTGCGCGACACGCTCGATGACCTCGTACTGCGCGGCCAGTTACGGCTGGCAACGCGCAACCGTGTGCTCAAGCGCCTCGAGAAGGAGGGGTTGGCTGCGCGGGCGGCGCATGAGAAGGGCGTGGTTGCCTGGTGCAAGGCGTTGCGCGAGCGCTGGCGGCGGCGCCCTCCAAGCGAGCCCTTTCCGATCGATTATGCCGCGATGCTTCGGCGCGAAGCCGAATAGGCGTTTCGCCCGGCCGGATTTTCAGGCCGGGATCGCGAGCGCGAGGAGACGGACGCCCTCGGCATCGCCGAGTTGGCGGCGCAGCGCCTCGACCGTGCCGGCGAGGTTCACCAAGCGGGCGCGGCCGGCCATCGCGGCGAAGCGGTCGCGGTTCTCTTCGATGAAGCGCGTCATGACATCGACCGAGACCCATTCGAGGCCCTGGAAGTCGATTGTCACTTGATCGACCCCGGATTTCAGGGCTTCGCCAATACGGTCGAGGAGTTTACGCGCGCTGCGCAGGTCGAGGGTGCCTGCGATCGCGACCTCGAGGGTTCGTTTGGTCGAGTCGGTAGCGGCGTGAATATGCAGCCAATCGCGCGCGGGGCGGAAGTTCACGCCGGCCGCAGCGCTCAGGCCGAGCAGCGGCCGCCGCGCGCCCGTGCGGCGCGTGCGGTTGAGGCGGCGCAGCATTTCCATGGTCGTCGTATAGTGGCCGCGCGTCGCAAGCGGCGCCTGGCGGCGTTGCGCGTAGCCGGCATCGAGGATGTTGCGGGTCCGCCCCGAGGGCCAGAGTGCCCGGCGCCAGACCTCATGGTGGCGCAGTAGCCGGTTCTGCATCCAGTCGAAGCCGTTTTGCAGCGCCGCGGCGGTCATCCGGCCAGAGATTGTGCCCTGCGCCAGCGAAATCCGCGGTATGGCGATCATGGCTTCGCGGAAGAAGACGACACCGCGCTCGAAGACGCCTTCGTCGTCGCCGGCGAGGCCGAGTGGGAAGTCGAGGATGGTCGCCAACCCCAGTCCGCGCGCGCGGCGCAGGCCAAGTACGAGGTCTTTGAGCGCCTGCGATCGCCCGGCCAGGCCGCTGGCGAGTCCCTCGCGCAGGCAGCCTTCGCGCTGCAATTCGATGGCGATACAGCCGGCGCGGGCCGCTTCGTCGATGAGTCCTTTATGAAGAACCGCTTCGACCGAGACGGGCAGGATGAGATGGGCCGTCGGCCCCTGCCGGGCGTGGAGGATCTCCAGGGCGCGCGCCGAAGAGAGGCCTCCTTCGCTGCTGAGGCGCAAGCTGCCGGCGGCAGGGATCGCGGCGATTTCATTGGCAATCGAGCGCGCGGGGCGATCGGTGCCATCTGCGTTTTGGGTGGCGATGATGCGAGCCGAGGCCGCTTCCAGCAAGTCGAGATGCATGCCCCGAGTCTAGAGGCCCCCGGGCCTCCTTGCAACGGATGGCGGGCTTTCGGCTCACCGGGTGGGTCGGCCACGTTGCACTTTTCTCGCCGCCGTCTAGTCTCTGCTCGCAGGAGTAAGAATCATGTCGGGACATTCCAAATGGAGCACCATCAAGCACAAGAAGGCCGCCAAGGACGCGAAGCGCGGCAAGATCTTCACGAAGCTGATTCGTGAGATCACCGTCGCGGCTCGCATGGGCAATAGCGGCGACCCGAACTTCAACCCGCGCCTCCGCACGGCCATCGCTGCGGCCAAGGCGGCCAGTATGCCGGCGGAGAATATCGAGCGCGGCATCAAGAAGGGGACCGGGGAGCTTGAGGGCGTCAACTACGAGGACGTGACCTATGAGGGGTACGGCCCGGGCGGTGTGGCGATCCTCGTGGAATGTCTCACGGACAATCGCAACCGGACGGTTTCCTCCATGCGCTCGGCGTTCAGTAAAAATGGCGGCAGCATGGGCGAGGCCGGCTGTGTGAACTATATGTTCCACAAAAAGGGCGTGATCATCGTCGAGGCACCCGAGACCGACGAAGAGCGCGTAATGGAAGCGGCGCTTGAGGCCGGGGCCGAAGATATCGTCGGCTTCGGTGAAGGCTTCGAGATCACCACTCCGCTGGGTGTCTTCGATGACGTCAATGACGCGATTGCAGGCGCTGGTTTCAATGTGGCCAGCGCCGAGGTTGCCAACGTGCCGGAAAATACCATGCCCCTGGCCGGTGCCGAGGCCGCCCGCCTATTGCGCCTGCTCGAAGTCCTCGAGGACGACGACGATGTGCAGAACGTCTCGGCCAACGCGGATATTGACGAAGCCACCCTCCCGGACGCTTAGGGGGCGGTCTGTCGGTCGCCGTCCGGCAGGCGCGCTTGCTGGGGGACGCACCTTCCTGCCTGATTCAAGAGGTACGCTCGGGCAGCGCGAAGATGCTCGCGGCACTCTTGGCGGTGAGCTTGGTTGCCGGGAGGTCCAGACCGGCGGCCGCAGCGACCTCAAGGGCGAGGCCGAGGTCTTTCTCCAGCAGGCGTCCGGCCCCCGCGTAGCGGCCGGCGAGGAATTCGTTGTCGGGGTCGGCTTCCAGCGCGTTGCGCCCGGCCATCATCAGGGTGGCGCTATCGCCCAGGATCCAGCCCAATACTTCCTGCAATTTGGCGTCTGGCATGCCCTGACTGCGGGTCAGTTCCTGGGCCTCCATCAGCGCGTTCCAGAAGGTATATTGCACCAGGTTGTTGGCGAGTTTGGCAACCGTGCCGCTACCGAGCGGGCCGCAATGGATGATCTCGCTGCCTGACGCTTCGAGAAAAGGTTGCGCACGCGCGACGTCTTCCTTGCTGCCGCCCACCATATACCGCAGCGTGCCGGCGGCTGCGCCATGCGGCCCGCCGGTCATCTGGGCATCGATCAGGCGCACACCCCGAGCGTCGGCTCGTGCCGCGAGCTTTTGTGTCGTGTCGGGGTGGATCGTGCCATGCACCGCGATGATCATGCCGGAAGCCGCGCCTTCCAGGAGCCCGTCGGGGCCGCAGACGACCGACTCGGTTTGGGCATCATCGACGACACAGACGCCGACGATTTGTGTGTGGCGTGCGACCTCGGCCGCGCTCTTGCCGGCCTTGGCGCCGGCGTCCGTGAGGGCGGCGACCGCGTCGGGCGAAATATCGTGCACCCAGGTCTCGAACCCCGCCGCGGCCAGGCGCTTGGCCATCGGGGCACCGATGAAGCCGAGGCCGATGAAGCCGACGCGGTGCAATTTTCTGCTGGTCATTGGTGTCCTCGTGTTTTCAGGGCGCCGGCGCGCCCTCGCTGCTCTCGTAATATTCTTTGAGGTTCGCCACGATCTGGTCGTTGTTGGCGGCGATCAACGAGCCAATACCCAACTCGTGCACGAGGCGCATGGGGACGCCGCCGGCGAGCCGGTAGTTCATCTCGCAGAAGATCTCGACCCGGCCGTCGCCCAGCGGGCGCAGTTCATAGATGTACTCGGCCGCGGTGAAGGGGAAGGGCGCGCCGTCGCCCTGGTGCAGCCGCAGCCGGAAGCCGCGGCCCTCGTCCCATCGGGTGACGGTTTCGTCGAGGCTGCTGCCGATTTCCATGGTGACACGCCGGCTGGCACCCACGCCCTCGCGGGCCGCGGTGGTAATCTCGCTGCTGGCGAGGCCGGGCACATAATGGTGCGGTGTGTCGAAGCGCCGCAGCCGTGCCCAAGCCTCGGCCGGCGACATCGCCAACTCGGCCCGCGCCTGCACGCGGTGCAACGTCTCATCGGCCGGCCCCAACCACGAGAGCAGGACGAGCCCGAGGACCAGCGCGCTGGCGATCTTCAAACCGCGTTTCATACCCGCACCCCCCGCGCCGCAAGGCCACCCGCAAGCGTGTCCGAGTGGTTGTTTTTTGCTCGCATAGTCAGGAAATCTACTTGCCTGATAGGGGAACGCAAATGAAACGGACGCTCCCGTCGGATCTCCTGGGCCGGCCACGCTATACAGCCGATCCGATCACCGCTGGCTCCTGGTTTCACTACGGTGGCAACTTTCAGTGGTGTTGGTAGCGCGATTTCTTCGATAGCGCGTGCACCGTGCTCTATAATCAGGCATCGACTGCACAGTTTTCGTGCGCCGGTCGGCCGCTGACCGGTGATACCCACATGATTTCAGCAGGATAACGCATGGCCCGGTCTTTGCTGTGGAGTTCCTACAATCGGGATCGAAGAACAAACTTTGGTCCCCAGCAAACCGGAACTTTAAGGGGGACTTGAGCATGCGATTGAGTGGATGGATTCGTTTCGTAATTTTCACATTGGTACTGGGTTTGGTCGGCGCGCTGGGCGGGCCGCAGCCGGCAAATGCAGGCGGCAAAATCGCCATTGGCGAGGATTCCTGGATCAGCGTTGGCGCGGGGCTCCGCGGGTCTTTCAAGATGCGCGAAGACAGCGCACCTGATGGTGGCTGGTCGAAGGACTTCAACCTGGACAACGCCCGTATCTATCTCGGCGGCCAGATCACGGAAAACATCAAGATCGAGGTGAACACGGAGTGCATTTTCTGTGGCAACGCTGATCTGCAGCGCTTCGCCTTGCTCGATGCGATCGCCAAGATCGAGGTCAATCAATACGTGAATATATGGGCGGGCCGAGTGCTCGTTCCGGCGGACCGTCGCGAGATGAACGGTCCCTTCTATTCGACCACTTACGACGCTTTCAAGACGCCTTTCTTCTCCTCGGATTTCAGCACGCAATACGGTGATGGCGGTGCTGGTGTATACGGGCGCGATAACGGCGGGAATATCTGGGGCGCCGCCTTCGACGAGAAATTCCAATACGTCGTGGGTGCCTTCACTGGTCTGCGCGCAGGTCCGAACCAGGGCGATCACCTGCTCTATGCGGGTCGTTTCGCTTACAACTTCCTGAACCGCGAGAGGAATCCCGGCTACTACACCAGCGGGAGCTACTTCGGCACCGCCGGTGACATCCTCACGGTGGCCGCCGCCTTCCAGTACCAGAGCGACGGTGCGGGCTCGAAGGAGAATGCAAGCGACTTCTTCGGCCTGAGCATCGATGTGCTCTTCGAGAAGCCGATCGCGGATGTCGGTGTCTTCACCTTCGATGGCGAGTACAAATACTTCGATGCCGATTACGACGCCGCGGCGTTCGGGGATTCGGGCAACTTCGGGATGTTCCGCGGCAACGCGTTCACGGTGATCGGACTCTACCTGATGCCGGAGAAGATCGGGATCGGCAAGTTCCAGCCCTATGTGCGTGCAACCGGCATCTACCCGGAGAAGAGCACGGATCGCAGCGAATTAGAGATCGGCACCAACTATGTGATCGACGGATTCAACGCCAGGGTCTCGCTCTTCTACCAATACGGCGACATCGCGACCAAGGGTCTGAACTACGCGCCCGAGGCGCAGGGCGAAGATATCAGCTCGATCTGGCTCGCCGTTCAGCTCCAGATCTAGCTCCCGATGACGACCTCCTCAGCCTCGGCCGCCTCGTGCGCTGCCCCAGCGGGGGTGTGCGGGGCGGCTGGGGCGGCTGGGTCTCGCCGCAACCGATACGCACATAATTTTGAGAGGAAAAGGGTAAGGGAAATGAGAATATCAATACGAATCGCGTGTACGCTTCTTTTAGCAACCACTGTTTTCGGCGCAGCCACCGCAGCGCGGGCGGCCGATGGCGATACGATCAAGGTGGGTGTCCTGCACTCGCTCTCGGGCACGATGGCGATCAGTGAGACCACGCTCAAGGACACCATGCTGATGCTGATCGAGGAGCAGAACAAAAAGGGCGGTCTCCTCGGCAAGAAG
>JAYGCM010000054.1:0-17427 GCA_046583355.1 Deltaproteobacteria bacterium | reverse complement strand
TCATCAAATCGCATTTCGACCTGACGGCGGGCCTTGGACTTCTTGTCCGGCCCCGGCGCGGTCGAGATGACCGGCGCGCGACGCTCCGACACATCCTTGCGAACATTGCCCTCCTCAAGCGGTTTCGCACGGCGTTTCGCCCGGGCTCGGCTCCCGGCGGGACGAATCTCTTCGAGATCGCCCAACTCGATCGGCGCGGATTGGCGCCGTCGGCGCACGCCGTCGCGAACCCGCACGGCACCGCCACGAGCGGCCCGGCCGGTCTTCTCGGCAACGCCACGCAGAGTCTGGCCGGTCGCGACCGTCAGGCTCAGAATGAAGACCGAGAGCGCAATTACCCAGGCGCCCGCGATACCGAAATTCTCGCTCAGCACGGCACGCAAAAATCCACCGATAATACCGCCAGCCTCCATATCGCGCCAAGTACCGATCAGAAGCTGGAGGATGATCGAACCCGAGAGCACACCGAAGGTCAGGGCCAGGCCGAAAAGCGGCCCCAACTCGGCGCCGAGCCCGCGAAAGACCACCACGGCCCACGCCAGCAGACCGAGCGGCACCAGATAGGCGGCCACGCCGATGGCTTGCACCAAAACGTCTGCGATCGCCGCGCCCAGTGGCCCGGCCAGATTCTCGCTTGTGCCGGGTTGATAGGACGCGATCGCCAGAAAAACCAGCAGCGCCACCACGCCGACACCGACGCCCAAGGCCTCGCGGCCGAGCGTATGGAGCATGCTCGGCGCTTCTACCTCTATCTTCACCTTCGCCTTGGCTGCCATCTTACATCTCGAAGACGTGCGGCACGATCAGCGGGCGGCGCCCTCTCGTCTTCGAGAAGAAGCGCTTCAATATCCTTCGCACCTGGTCTTCGACCTCCAATAGATCCGCCCGCGACTCGGGCGCGATTGCCGTCAGGCCGCTGGCGAGCACCGCCTTGGCCTCATCCAATAAGGCAAGGTCATCCTCGCCGCGCAGCACGCCGCGCGTCACAAGATCAGGCCCGCTGGTGATCTCGCCGGTCTGCGCATGCACCGCAAGCACCGCGACCACAAAGCCATCGGCGGAAAGATGCCGACGGTCGCGCAGCACCTCGATCCCCACCTCGCCTTCGCCCGTCTGGTCGACCAGGACACGCCCGGCGACCACCTGCTCTCCTGTGCGCGCACCCTTTGCGTCGAGTTCAAGCACGTCGCCATCTTCGAGAAGGATGCATTTCTCGCGTGCCACTCCGGTCTCGATCGCAAGTGCCTGATGCGAAGCAAGATGACGATACTCGCCATGTACGGGCACGAAGTATTCAGGATTGACGAGATTCAGGAGTGTCCGCAATTCGTCGCGATGCGCATGGCCGGAAACATGTACGCCTTCGCGGTCGCCGCGGTGTAGCGTCGCGCCGTTCTTGGCGATGCGGTTCATCACGCCATGTACGCCGCGCTCGTTGCCGGGGATGATCCGCGACGACATGATCACACCGTCGCCCGGTGCCATCTTCACATTCTTGAAGCGCCCCTCGCTGATCCGCGTCAGCGCGGAATTCGGCTCACCTTGCGAGCCCGAAGAGAGAATCGCCACCTTATTCGCCGGCAATTGCATCGCCTCGCCCGCGGAAATGAACCCCGGGCCGGGCATCTGAAGGTAGCCAAGTTCCTGGGCCAAGCGGGTGGAGTCTTCAAACCCGCGACCGGCAATGCCGACACGACGATCGCAGGCGGCGGCCGCGTTGACGATTTGCTGCACGCGGTGGAGATGCGAGGCGAAAGTCGTGACGAAGACGCGCCCCGGAATTTTCCGCATGACGGCCTCGAGCGCGGGGCCGACATCCGACTCCGAGCCGCAGCTTCCTTCATGGTCGACGTTGGTCGAATCCGAAAGCAGCAGCTTCACGCCCTTCTTGCCCCATTCCGCCATGCGCTTCAGGTCGGCACCGGGCCCGTGTACGGGCGTCTCGTCAATCTTGAAGTCGCCGGAATGAAGAATCGTGCCATGCGGCGTTCCGATCGCCAGAGCACAAGCGTCGGCGATGGAATGCGTCACATGAATCGGTTCGACCGAGAAGGGGCCCACCTGAAAGGTGGCGCCGGGCGTGAAGGTCTCCAGGGTCGCGCGCGTGAGGCCCCTGCGGCGCAACTTCTCGCGCAGCAGGGCCATCGCCAGGCGCGGTCCGAAAACCGGAACATCGAGTTCCTGGAGGAGTCGTGGCAATGCCCCGATATGGTCCTCATGGCCATGCGTCAGAATGACGCCACGCAGCAGACCGGGCCGCTCCGTCAAGTAAGTAATATCGGGCAGCAGCAGGTCAATGCCGAGCCCGGGGCGCTCGGGAAAAAGCACACCACAATCGATCGCAATCGCCGCCCCGTCGCATTCGACGAGCAACATATTGAGTCCGATCTCGCCCAACCCCCCAAGCGGAATGATCCTTACCGGTCCAGCCACAGCCATTACTCCTGTCTGAGCTCCCCACCGACACCACAACCACCACCGGGAGCAATCCGCCCGAAACCTCCGGGCAACGTGCCCGGAACCCTCCGGACCCCGTGAAATTAGGCTCCCCGCGGCCCGAAGTCAAAACCAACCCCAATCCTCCCCGGAACGTCCCCATCCCCACGCAAGAAGTCTTGTGGTAGGTTCTGGGGCCGGAGGAGAGCAATGACCGAGACAAATACCGAACCGAACGAGACTGCCGCGCTGGAAAAAATGGCCCGGGACATCGACCGCAGCCGCATGAAGCGGATCGGCAGCCAGCATTTCGTCATGGTCGTCGGCGCGCTCACACTCTGGGGCGCAGCCCTTGCCTGGGCCGAGGTCACCGACTGGGGCATCGCGAGCGCAGCGGCCATCGCCGGCGCACTCATCGCGGGCTCGATCATTCCGCCCACCGTCCACGAATGGGGTCATTTGGCAGCCGCCCGCCTGGTCGGCGCGGTTTCGCCGGTTCTCGACAAACCCAAGGGTCATTTCTTCCTCTTCGACTTCGCGATGGACAAAAACGATACGCGTCAGTTCCTTTGGATGAGCTGGGGCGGCATTGTCGCCCCTTGGGTGCCGGTGGTTATGATCGCCCTGCTTGTCCCCATGGCCCAAATCAGCAGTGTCGTGCTACTGGCGACCCTGTTTGCGCGAGCCGTCTCGGTCGCCGTCTTTGAGGTTCCCATCGTATTGCGGACGAGCCGCAGCCGGGAGCCCGGAACCGAGCTCGGCAAGCGGCTGAGCGAGGGCGGCCTGCCCAGCAGCCAACGCCTCGGCGGGGCCGCTGGTGTCGCATTCCTGGCCCTGCTCCTCATCGCGATCTAAGCAATCGGCCGAAGAGGTGGGCTGCGGCCCGCGCGGGCCCGGCCGCAGCTGGCACGAACCTTGGACTCCTTTGCTCCTCGACCCGAGAGGGTGTAACGCGAGACGGTGGACGGGAATCCCCCCGATCCGGAGTTTCGCCATAGTCGGAGGAGTACAATCATGTCAGTAAACAAGGCGATCATTCTGGGGAGGCTTGGTGCCGATCCTGAGATCCGTTTCACCCAATCGGGAGCCGGCGTCTGCAATTTCAACGTCGCCACCGATACGGTCTGGAAGGACAAGGACGGCCAGAAACAATCGCGGACCGAATGGCACCGTATCGTTGTCTGGGGCAACCAGGCGGAGCCCTGCTCGAAGTACCTGACCAAGGGGCGCGAGGTCTACGTCGAGGGCGAGATTCAGACGCGGAGTTGGGAAGACAAAGATGGCAATAAGCGCTGGACGACCGAAATCCGCGCGCGCGACGTCCGCTTCATCGGCGGCAGCCGCTCCGAGCAAAGCGGCGGCGGCGAGTCCGGCGGCGGCACCGATTTCGGACCCGGCCCCGGCCCGAGCAGCGGCGGCGGCAGCAATGACGGCGGTGGCCCTGCCGGCGGCGAGACCCCCTTTTAGGGCCACGCGCCAGCAGCCGAATTGCGGAGAAGGGGCGGCTCGCTATGCGGCCGCCCCTTTTTCCATTCTCAGCCCGGCGGAAGGATGCGACGGGCCATTGAGACGACCGGCATCCGGCCGGTATCGACAAAACTGACCCAGCAACCCGCGCCGATCACGATATGGTCGAGTACAGGAATACCGACCAACCGGCCCGCCTCGACCAGCCTATCGGTCAACGCCAGGTCCTCGGGTGAGGGCGTCGGGTCGCCGCTGGGGTGGTTATGTACCAGGACGATGCTGGCCGCAGCGTCGCGAATGGCGCAGCGGAAAACCTCCCGCGGATGCACCAGACTTGCGGTGAGCGTGCCTTCGGAGACGCGCACATCTTTCTGCATCCGCCCCTTGCCATCGACCAGAACGACATAGAAGCGCTCCTGGTCGAGCGCGCTCAAGCGGTCGTGGAAATGCCGGTAGATATCCTCACTGCCGCTGATCGGCGCGCGCGGCGGCAGCCGCAACGCGTCGGCGCGGCGCCCCAGCGCGACCGCCGCGTGCAAGGCCGAGGCGCGCACCTGGCCCACGCCGGAGAACGTCCCCAACTCGGTCACGCTCGCCGCCGCCAGCCCCGGCAGCCCGCCATGGCGCAAGAGCAGCGCCCGGCCCAACTCGACGGCGCTGCGCCCGCGCGTACCCGTCCGCAGGACGAGAGCCACCAATTCGGCATCGGTCAATGATTCGACCCCGGAGCGCAGCAAGCGCTCGCGGGGCCATTCCTCGAATTCCACATTCAGCAACATGCCCCCTACCCCTGCGATCTTCGTGCCGACCGCAGAGGTCCGGAAATCCGCAGGATGTTGCAGAATCCCCGCGCCCGCATGTTTCACGATGTTGCAGCTGCAACCAAACGTTCCGGTGAAAATCCGAACGCGGGCTTCTCTGCCCGCCGCCTAAATCCGGTAGCCGGGGGCGCCGAGGATTTTGCGTTCAAGGAGGTCGCGACGGCGCTCGGCATCGTAGCCGATCTCTTCAAGAATGGCCTCGCTCTGCTCGCCGCGCAGGGCTGCCGCGGCGGAATCCGGCGGCGGAGTAACCGAGAAATCGGTGGCCGGTCGGACCTCACGGAAAGCTCCATATATGGGATGCGAGCGTTCCTGCACCCGACCATTATGGCGGATCTGCGGGTCCTCACAGACCTGATCGATCTCATGCACCGGCGCGACCGGGACCCCATGCTCGCGCAGCCGCGAAACCACCTCGTCGGTCGACAAGGCGGCAAAACCGTCGAGTACCCGCTGGCCGATCTCGGCACGACTCGCCTCACTGCTCACCTTGCCACGCGAGAATTGCTCTTCGTCCTTCCACTCGGGGTGCCCCAGCGCGGTGAAGAGATTGTAGACGTCCTCCGTCGTATTGGTGAAATAGACGATCTGACCATCCTGCGTCATCCAGACGCGATAGGTATCGGCAATCATCAGTTTGCGGCGCACGCCTTCGCCCAGAAGGCTGCGCGTGATCATGCCGTCGGGCCAGAAAAAGGCCAACGCTACATCCAGCATTGCTATATGGACATGCTGTCCGCCCGCGCCTCGCTCGCGCGCCAACAAGGCCGCGGTAACCGATTGCGCGACGGTCCAGGCGGTAGCCTTGTCGATCTCGACATTGCGCACCAGATCGCGGATGGGAAACTCGGGGTTCTCCTGCAAGGCGACGTAGCCCGCCAATGCCTGCAAGACCGGGTCATAGACCCTATGGCCGCTATAGGGTCCTGTGCGGCCAAAGCCCGTCACCTGCACATTGATGATATCGGGGTTCAGTTCGCGTAACTCGGCCTCGCCGAGCCCCAGCCGCTCCGCGACGCCGGGACGCCAATTGGCGAGAAAGACATCGGCGCTGCGGATCAGGTCGCGTGCGACCTCGAGGCCTTCGGGCTGCTTGAGATCGACCACGATCGAGCGTTTGCCGCGATTGCAATTCAGATAGAGCGCCGCCATGCCCTCTCTCTCGTTGATGGCCTGGCGACCGAGGTCACCGACGCCCGGCGACTCGAGCTTGATCACATCGGCACCCTGATCGGCGAGCACCATCGCCGCCAAGGGGCCGGCCACGACGCTGGACGCATCCACCACCCGGTAGCCGGCGAGCGGCCCGCGCGAAAAATCCGGCTTTACGCCGGTCGGCATCGAGGTGCTCATTGCGAGCGCACCCAATCGCCGCTGCGGCCGCCGCTTTTTTTCATCAGGCAGATATCCTCGATCACCATGCCGCGGTCGACCGCCTTGCACATATCGTAGATGGTCAAAGCCGCGACGGTCACCGCCGTCAGCGCCTCCATCTCGATTCCCGTCTTGGCCGTGATCCGCGCCTCGGCTTCGATGGCAACGCGGCCCGCCGCGGCATCAACCTCAAGGCGAACGTCGACAAATTCAAGCGGCAGCGGGTGGCAGAGCGGGATCAATTCGCCGGTCTTCTTTGCGGCCATGATACCCGCGAGCCTTGCCGTAGCGATCACATCACCCTTGGCCACCTGTCCCGCAGCGATACGCTGCGCCGTTGCCGGCGCCATACGCACGACGCCACGCGCCACCGCGATCCGATGCGTCACGGCCTTCTCGCCCACATCGACCATCCGTGCCCGGCCGCTCGCATCAATATGCGAGAGACCGCCTGCCTTCTCTGTACTCATATTGAGGAGGCTACGAATCCAGCCCCGCCTTCGCCAGCACCGCCAGCCATTCATCCGTGCGCGGGCAGACTCGAGGGCGAGCCGCGTTGTGCTTTTCAACCGGACCTCTAGTCTCGGCCCATGCCGAGTTCGCCCACCGATTATTTTGCCGTCGAAGACCTGCTTACGCCCGAAGAGCGCCAGGTGCGCGACACCATCCGCCGCTTCGTCGACGACGAGTACCTGCCGGTGGTGCGCGAGCATTTCGCCGCGGCCACCTTCCCCACCGAATTGACCCAGCGCCTCGCCGAGTTGGGCTGCTTCGGCCCGACCATCCCGCAGGAATACGGCGGCGCCGGCTTGAATAGCGTCTCCTATGGCCTGATGGCTCAGGAGCTCGAACGCGGCGACTCCGGGCTGCGCTCCTACGCCAGCGTGCAATCCTCGCTAGTCATGTTCCCCATCCTGAGCTTCGGCACCGAAGCGCAAAAACAGGAATGGCTGCCCCGCATGGCGCGCGGCGAGGCAATCGGCTGCTTCGGCCTGACCGAGCCCGATTACGGCTCGAACCCCGGCGGCATGATCACCCGCGCCAAGCGTGAAAAAGGCGGCTTCGTGCTCAATGGCACCAAGCGGTGGATCACCAACGGTTCGATTGCCGACGTCGCGATCGTCTGGGCCAAGCTCGAAGAAGACGGCCGCGATACCATCCGCGGCTTTCTGGTAGAGAAAGAACGCGCCGGCTTCGAGCGCCCGCTGATGCATGGCAAATGGAGCCTGCGCGCCTCGATCACCTCGGAGCTGATTCTCGAAGATTGCCATATTCCCGAAGAAAACCTCCTGCCGCTGACCGGCGGGCTCAAATCGCCCCTGATGTGCTTGACGCAGGCGCGCTTCGGCATCTCCTGGGGCGCCATCGGCGCCGCGATTGCCTGCTACGAATGCGCGCTCGACTACGCCAAGACCCGCAAAGTCTTCCAGCGCCCGATTGGCGGCTACCAACTCGTACAGGCCAAACTCGTCGAGATGATGGTCGAGATCACCAAATCCCAACTTGTCGCTTGGCGGCTCGGGAGGCTCAAAGAGGCCGGCGAGATGCGCAACGAGCAGGTCTCCCTCGCCAAAATGAACAACGTTGCCTGGGCCCTGCGCATCGCGCGTGAGGCGCGCGATATCCTCGGCGCCAACGGCATCACGGACGACTACCCTATCATGCGCCATATGATGAACCTCGAGACCGTCAACACCTACGAAGGCACCGAGGATATCCACCGCCTGACGCTCGGCCGCGATATCACTGGCCTCGACGCCTTCGGATGAGCACGATGCCCGAGCATCGCGCCATGCCGCGCCCGGCCCGAGCCCGGGCCGCGCCGCGGATCGGCATCGTCGCTCTCGCCCTTCATCTCGCACTCGGCGTCCTCGTCGGCGCGAGCGAGGCAGGCGCCCACCACGGCGAAAAGCGCATGCGCAGCTGGCAGCACCTGACCGACCGGCTGATTGCCGACGGCATCGCACGATCCGATGTCGAGCGCGCCTTTCGCGACCGCCGCGTCGGCGCCTTCGATGGAGTCGACTACGCGCTGGTCGTAAGGGACCCCAAGCGCAGCTATCGCGATTTCCGAAAAAGGCACAGCCTGCGCGCAGCAAAGGCCTGCCGCCGACGCTATGCGCACGATTTCGAGACCTTCGGCAGCGAACACGGCGTCGACCCCGACGTACTGGCGGCGATCCTCTACATCGAGACCCGCTGCGGCAGCTATACCGGCAACCGCGTCGTGCTGCGCCAGTTGGCGCGCCTGGCGATGGCAAACGAACCCACCAATATCGCCGACAATATCCGTCGCCATAAAAAAGAAGACGAAGAAGGCTTCACCCCCGGCGAGATCGAGCGCCTTGCCCGCGAGCGCGCCCTCTACCTGCACCAGACCTTCTACCCCGAGGTGCGGGCCACCTTCCGCCTCGCCGACAAGGTGGGCATCAACCCTGTCGGGCTGCGAGGCTCAGGCGCGGGCGCCTTCGGTTGGCCGCAATTCCTGCCCTCCAGCTACCTGCGCTTCGCCCAGGACGGCAATGCCAACGGCCGCATCAGCCTCTACGAACCCTCCGATGCCATACGCTCGGTCGCCCATTTCCTGCGCGGCCACGGCTGGAAGCCCGGCCTCTCCGCCGCGCAGAAGCGCAAGCCCCTATGGCAATACAACCGTTCCGAACCCTATATTGACACAATCCTCTTCGTCGCCAACGCACTCTGAATCTTCGGCCCAAAAGCACGGCTTGGGACCGAGAGCGTCGACTGCGACTGCTGGCGTAGTCGGCGCCCGAGCAATAGCCGTTGTCGAGTCAACCGGTCAGCGCATCACCGAACAGATAGTGCATAAAAAGGGTTGGATGGCGGGGCGGGGTTTTTCGGAAGGGTAAAAAGCGGAGCTTTGGCGCATCTGACAATGCGGTGAGTCCTTGAACTCGATCGGTCGCGCACTGGGCGGGCAGTCCGGCACGCTCCATGGCGTGGGGACCTGCGCGAGAAAAGCAGATCGCCGACCTCTCGACGTGGCCCCCATCGCTTCCAGGCGCGGCCGAAGAGCACGGCCGCCTGGTAGGCGCACGCCTGGAACTCTGGCATAGTCGGGCAATGAAGCCGGTTGTCCACAAAGCAGAGCACTTTGCCGAAGAGGCACGCGGGGACAGCCGCCAGCAGCACGAAATGACCGTGGCCGAGGCGCGCGCCGCCTATTTCGTGGCGAACGAGCTCGGCGATGGCGGCTACGAGGACAGGTGGGTTCGACTCCAGGCCGGGCCAGTGCCCATCTTCTTGCCAAATACCAAGGCGCGGGTCGCGGCCGTGCGCTTGCACGATATCCATCACCCACTAACCGGCTACGACACCAGTTGGACGGGCGAGGCCGAGATTGGTGCCTTCGAAATCGCGTCGGGCTGCGGTCGCTACGTGGCCGCGTGGATTCTCAATCTACAGGCGCTGGCGATCGGGCTACAGATCGCGCCGCAGCGTACTTGGCGGGCCTTCGTGCGCGGCCGGCGCGCCGCCAATCTCTATCACCGCGGCCTCGACGACGAGACGCTCGCGATGCCTTTCGCCGTCTTGCGCCGTGATCTGCGCCTCGAGGAAACGAAAATCGTCCCGACGCTTGCCGACCACCTCGCCTTCAGCGCCTTCGTTCCGGTGGCTCTTCTCGCCCTCTACGCAGCCTGGGCCCTGACGCTCGCGCCGTTCTATTGGCTCTTGCGCTGGCTTCTCTAGACCTGCCCTGGGACCGCCGAAGGCGCGGGTCGCGTAGCCGGTGCTCAGTCGGCGCTCAGGGCTTGCTCAACCGCTGCGATTCCTGCACCGCTCTCGAGTGTAGCGCCGAGGCGTGACAGGACGTCGTCGAGAGCGCTCACGCAGGTGCGGACGTGGCGTGGGGTACACGAGCGGCCCATCAGCCCGATGCGCCAGACCTTGCCGGCCAGAGCGCCCAAGCCGGCACCGATCTCAAGGCCGTAATCCGCGAGGAGTTGGCGGCGCACCTCGGCGTCCTCCACCTCTTCGGGAATGGCCACGGCGTTGAGAGGTGCCAGGCGCTCGGCTTCGGGCACCACGAGCGCCAGGCCCATGGCCGCAAGGCCCGCGCGCAGAGCCAGGTGGTTGCGGCGATGCCGAGCCCAGGCAGCCTCGAGGCCCTCTTCGTGCAACATCACCAAGCCCTCGTGCAGGCCGTAAAGCGCATTGACTGGCGCTGTATGATGGTAGGCGCGCTTGGCGCCTTCGGCCCAATATCCATCCAGCAGGGAGAGGTCGCCGAACCAACTCTGCACTGGCGCCTTGCGGGCGCGCACGACGGCCATCGCACGCTCGGAGAAGCTCACAGGCGAGAGGCCCGGCGGAACCGAGAGGCATTTCTGGGTTCCGGAATAAACCGCGTCGATTTGCCATTCGTCAAGCTCGAGCGGAACTCCCCCCAGCGAGGTCACGGCATCCATCAGCGTCAGGCAATCGTGCTTGCGCGCAATGGCGGCGAGCGCAGCGGCGTCCGAAAGAGCTCCGGTGGAGGTCTCGGCGTGGACGAAAGCTACAATCTTCGCATCGGGATGCTGCGCGAGTGCCGCTTCGAGTTTGGCCGGATCACAGGCGCGGCCCCACTCGTCTTGCACCATGACGGCCTCGCCACCGCAGCGCACCACATTCTCCTTCATGCGACCGCCGAAGACACCATTTTGGCAGATGACGACCTTATCACCCGGCTCCACCAGGTTGACAAAACAGGCCTCCATGCCGACCGAACCCGGGCCCGAGATCGGCAGGGTCATCGCGTTGGCTGTGCGGAAAGTCGCGCGTAGGAGATCCTTCAGCTCGTCCATCATCTTGATGAATGCCGGGTCGAGGTGGCCGATGGTCGGACGCGCCATGGCAGCGAGTACGCGTGCATCGACATCCGAGGGGCCCGGCCCCATGAGGGTCCGGACCGGCGGGTGAAAAGATGTATGGGTCATCAAGCGTCCTTTTTCCATTTGATCGAGCAGCCCATCGACGGAATCTGCTCGCTGGAGGGCGAGGTCCCGGCCACCAGCGCGTCGAGTGCGTCGGCCAGTTCCTGGGTGGTTGCGTCTTCGGGTTCCTGCCACGAATCATCAATGCGGCCATGGTAGGCCAGCTTACGTTCGGCATCGTAGACGTAGAGGTCCGGCGTGCAGACGGCATCGAAGGCGCGCGCCACCGACTGGCTCTCGTCAACCAGATAGGGAAAACCGTAGTCCATCTCGCGCGCCCGTTCGGCGAGCTTTGCCGGAGCATCGTCGGGGTAATCGGCGGCGTCATTGGCGCAGATGCCGACGAATTGCACGCTCTGGTCTTCGTAGGCACGACGCAAGGCGACGATGCGCTCTTCGACAGCGATTACGTAGGGGCAATGCCGGCAGATGAACATCACCACCAGAACTTTTTTATCCTTGAAATCATCGCGCCCGAGCGCACCACCCTGGACGGAAGGGAGATGGAAATCGGGGCACGGGCTGCCGAGCCGGATCGCCTGCGATTCGCGAAGTGCCATGCCCCGGCAATAGCTTTCGCAGCCGGCACAGGCAAAACGCCGTGCGCCACCCACGCCAGGCCGCGACAGGCAGGGTCAGGAAAGCAGCTTGCGGAGCCCTTCTTCGCCGAGGATCGGGATCGCGAGTTTTTCGGCTTTGCTGAGTTTGCTGCCGGCAGATTCCCCGGCGATCAGATAGTCGGTTTTCTTACTCACGCTGCCCGTGACCTTGCCGCCGGCCTCGCGCACAAGCGCGGCGGCCTGGTCGCGGCTCAATGTGGGCAATGTACCGGTGATGACGAAGACGAGGCCCGAGAGAGGCCCGCCTGTCGGCGCCACGCCGCCTTCGGCGGCGAGTCGGACACCGGCCAAACGCAATTTTTCTACGACAGCGCGGTTCTGCCCGCTCGCGAACCAATCCACCAGATTCTGCGCCAGCTTCGGCCCGATCCCGTCGACGGCTTCGAGCGTCTCGGTGGTGGCCGCGGCGATCTCCTCGATGGAGGGGAAATGCGCCACCACGGTTTCCGCCACCACCGTCCCGATGCCGTGGATACCCAGCGCTGTGAGCAGGCGGGCGAAGGGGCGCCGTTTCGCCGACTCAATCGCGCGCAGCAGGTTCTGGACGCGTTTTTCCTTGTAGCCTTCGAGCGGCTCGAGATCGGCAGCACTGAGCGAGAAAATATCGGCCACATCGGTGACGAGATTTCGCACCGTGAAGAGTTCGGCCTGCTTGATCCCGAAACCTTCGATATCCATTGCCGTGCGCGAGACGAAATATTCGACGAGGCGCACGAGTTGGGCCGGGCACGCCGCGTCGACGCAGAAAATATCGACCTCTTCTTCGATCCGCACGGCCTTCTCGCCGCACGCCGGGCAATGTGTCGGCATCTGGAAGCGCCGCGTTCGGCCTTCGCGCAATTCGGGCAACGACCGCAGCACCTGCGGGATCACCTCGCCGGCCCGCTTCACCACAACGCGATCGCCGACGCGAATATCGCGGTCGCGGATATAATCCTGGTTATGAAGCGTGGCGCTGCTCACCGTGACGCCGCCGATCTCACATGGCTCGAGCTCGGCCCAGGGCTTGAGCACACCGGTACGACCGACGTTCACGCCGATGCCGAGGAGCTTCGTCACCACCTCTTCGGAGGGATATTTGTAGGCGATGGCCCAGCGCGGTGCGTTGCCGACGGCACCCAGGCGCTCCTGCAGAGCGAAGGAATCCACCTTGACGACCAGGCCGTCGGTCGCGAAGTGCAGCTCGGCACGCAGCTCACCGAAGGCCGCACAACGCGCGACCACCTCTTCGAGTGAGGCCAGGCGCTGGCTTTCCGCAGAGACCGGGAAGCCGAAGGCACGCAACGCGTCGAGTGCGGCCCATTGCGAGTCGAGCGCCAGGCCTTCGGCCGCGACGATCTGGTAGGCCCAAAGGCGCAGCGGCCGTGCAGCGGTCACTCGCGAGTCGAGCTGGCGCAGCGACCCGGCGGCGAAATTGCGCGGGTTGGCGTAGACCTTCTCGCCGCGTTCGGCTTGGCCTGCGTTGAAGAGCGCGAAATCTTCGGCCGCCATATAGACCTCGCCGCGCACCACCAGGCGGCGCGGCGCCCGGCCCGCGAGCTGATGCGGCACCTCGCGTACGCGGCGCAGATTCTCCGTGATATTTTCGCCGACACGACCGTCGCCGCGGGTCGCGCCGAGCACGAAGCGGCCCTCTTCATAATGCAGAACGACGGTCAATCCGTCGATCTTGGGCTCCGCGACATAATGCAATGCCGTCTCGGCCGGCAGGAGGCGGTTCATGCGCTCCTGCCAGGCCCCCAGATCGGCCGGCCCGAAGGCATTGCCCAGGCTCAGCATTGGCACCGGATGCGTCACCTTGGCGAAGCGCTCCTGAACGACACCCCCAATACGCTGGGTCGGCGAGTCGGGCGTGCGCAATTCCGGGAAATCTTCTTCGAGTGCCGCCAGTTCGCGCAGCAGCACATCGAACTCCGCATCGCTGATCTCAGGGGCATCGAGCGCGTAATATTGGTGGCTATGGTGCTGGAGCGATTTCCGTAATCGCGCTGCACGCGCCAAGGCTTGCGTGGCCGTCACTCCGAAGGCCATACGAAGGAGCAACCAAGCTCGTCAACTCCCCGAGCCGACTTTGTCCGGTAATTCGCCCGCACAAACACGAAAAATCGACCCCCACGAGTGGCGAAGACTTGAAATTCCTGCTCGTTTTGACCAATTCAAGGCTCCGGTAGGGGCGGCGCAGGCCGTTTTGTTCATGTCAGCATCAACGAGAAAAAGGCCGTGGCGGGCAGCGCTTGCCGCCGCCCTATTCCTCAGCGGGTCCGCCGCCGTGGAATGCCGCGCCATGCCAGCCAAACTCGTGATCGGCCGCACCGAGAAAATCCGCTTATTACCTGAGGATATCGTCTTGGAGGCCCGCGTCGATACCGGCGCCTCGACCTCCTCGATCAGCGCGATCGACATCGAGCATTTCAAGCGCGAAGGAAAGAAATGGGTTCGCTTCCGCGTGGTCGACGAGAAAGCCGGCGTCGACCTGCTACTTGAGCGCCCCTACGTCCGGCGGGTGCGGATCAAGAATCGGGCGGCGGAAGCAAGGGGGGGGGCATCGATCGATCGGCGCTCGGTCGTCCGGATGCGGGTCTGCATGGACGACCAGGCGAAGGTCATTGACCTGAATCTCGCCGACCGGCGGCGCTTCAAATTTCCGCTGCTTCTGGGCCGTGCCGGCATCCTGGATTTCGATGCCGTCGTCGACCCCTCCATCGGAAGTGATATCGCGCCCATCTGCGTGCCGCCGCTCGCCGCCTCGGAGGACACCCCGCCCTCATGACCCGGCGACTTCATTTCCTGCTGCTGGTCGGTTTCCTCTTCAGCGCCGGCCTCGGCATCACACTCTACCAGGTGCTGGTCTGGGGCATGCCGCTCACCCCGGACCAGACCGAGACGCTCTGGACGGTCGAGGCCCGTGTCCAATTCGAGGCGACACCCGGGCGGCCGATCATCGCCCGCTTCCTCACACCGGATCTGGCCGGTGGGCGCATCGACCTCAGCGAGAGTTTCGTCTCGCGTAATTATGGCGTGACGGTGGAAGACGCCGGGCCGAATCGCCAGAGCGTTTGGTCAATCCGGCGCGCCCAAGGGCGCCAGACACTTTATTATAGACTTGTCGTCACCAACCGCGAGAGCCAAGCGAAGCCACGCGGCGACGAGGCTCTTTCGGTACCCGCGCCCAGGCTGGTCGGTCCCGAAAAGGTCGCCGTAGCGGCCTTGCTCGAGGAGATCCGCGGGCGCTCCGCCAATATCGCCACCTTCACTACCGCCGCCCTCAAACGCCTGAACGATGGCACCGACGGCAATGTACGCCTGCTGGTCGGCAAAGAACGTAGCGTAGAAAAAATCGCCAGCACGGCGGTGCTGATTCTCAACTCGGCCAATATCCCCGCGCGCGAGGTGCACGTCATCCCACTGCGGCGGGGCACGCACCCCTTCCCCGAGACGCTGCTGGCGGCCTATGACGGCGATCGCTGGATCTATTTTGACGTCCGGGAGTCCCGCCGCACCGCGCGTGATGACTTCCTGATCTGGTGGGAAGGAGACGCGAACCTTCTCGAGTTGGAAGGTGGCACGGCCGGACGCGTCAGCTTCACGGTCTCGGGCAGCGATGCCAACTCGCTCGTGCTCGCCACCGAAACAGGGCGGATGGCCGCCTCGCCCCGCTTCGAACTTTCGTTCTTCGGCCTGCCTCTGCGCACCCAGGAACTCTACCGCGTACTCGTGATGATTCCGGTGGGCGTATTCCTGATCGTCATTCTGCGCAGCTTTGTCGGCATCGAAACCTTCGGCACCTTCATGCCCGCCCTGATCGCGCTTTCCTTCCGCGAGACCCAACTCGCCGCCGGACTCATCCTCTTCGTTCTTCTCCTCGCCATCGGCATGGGCGTACGCGCCTACCTCGACCAATTGCACCTTTTGCTCGTGCCCAGACTCGCCGTCGTCGTGACGGTAGTCGTGCTGATCATGGCTGGAGTCAGCGTCGTGGGGCACCGCCTCGACCTCGAGAGTGGCCTCTCGGTTGCGCTCTTTCCGATGGTCATCGTCACCATGACCATCGAGCGAATGTCGATCGTCTGGGAAGAACGCGGGGCCTGGCCGGCCCTCATCGTCGCCGCCGGAAGTCTCTTCACGGCGGCGCTGGTCTATCTCGTGATGGTCAACGTGCTCTTGACGCACCTCTTCTTCGCCTTCCCCGCATTGCTCCTGGTCGTCATGGCTTTCATGCTGATGGCCGGCTCCTACCGCGGCTACCGCATCAACGAACTACTTCGCTTCCGCACACTCGAGACCCGCCCATGATGCTGCGCAATACAGCCCGGCGCCTGCGCGAGCGCGGCATCCTCGGCATCAATCAGCGAAATCGAGATTTCGTGATGCGTTATAATCCGCGTCACCTCTACCCATTGGTCGACGACAAGCTCCGTACCAAACGCCTTGCCGCCGAATACGGCATCCCCACTCCGCCGCTTTTCGCTACTTTTGAAAACGAGCATCAAGTCCGCGAGATCGCCGAGACCCTGGGGAATCTCCAGGATTTCGCCATGAAACCCGCACGCGGTGCCGGCGGCGACGGCATCCTCATCGCCATGGCGCGACGCGGCGACCGCTTCCGCCGCGCCAAGGGCAATTGGGTCGGCTTTGAAGATCTCGCCTACCACGCTTCCAATATTCTCAGCGGTGTCTACAGCCTCGGCGGCCAGAACGATGTCGCCATGGTGGAGCACCGTGTCCAGCCCGATAGCCTCTTCGAGGCCATCAGCTTCGGCGGCGTGCCCGATGTGCGCATCATCGTGCTGCGGGGCTACCCCGTGATGGCCATGGTGCGCCTGCCGACGCAGCAATCCGACGGCAAGGGCAACCTGCACCAAGGTGCCATCGGTGCCGGAATCGACCTCAGCACGGGCCGCACCCTGCATGGCGTTTGGGGAAACGAGCGGACGCGCATCCACCCGGATACCGAATCCGTGCTGGCCGGCGTGGCGATTCCAGATTGGGAGGTCTTCCTCCAACTCGCTACGCGTTGCTACGAAATGACCGGCCTGGGCTACCTCGGGGTGGATATTGTCCTGGACCGCAAGCTCGGCCCGCTGCTCCTGGAACTCAACGCGCGCCCCGGCCTGAATATCCAGATCGCCAACGATGCCGGTCTCGCCGCTCGCTGCGAGCGCGTCGAGGCCGAGACGGCGACTCGCACGCCGGACCAGCGTGTGGCTTGGAGCCGGCAGGTTTTCGGTGCCGTCCTGGAGACCCACCAAGCAGTGGGAAGGTGATGCCTCCTCGCTCTAGGCTGCGCGGCATGCGAGAATCCACAGGCCCGCGATGACCGATCTGCCGAAGGAAACCCGCCGCTCGATCACCGTGGCGACCGTCGCATCCACCGCGATGATCGCCCAACAGGTTGCGGGCAAGGCCCTACGCGACGGCTTCTTCCTGTCGAATTTCCCCGCCACCGACCTGCCCAAGGCGATGATCGCCGGCGCCGTCGTCTCCTTCCTCGGTGCGTTGCTGCTCTCGCGCGCGCTTATGCGGCTCGGGCCGCGGCGCGTAACGCCCCTGCTCTTCGCACTCTCCGCGTTGGTCTTTGTCGCCTTCTGGGCCTTCCATCAACAGAGCCCGGCCGTCATTACGGTGCTGCTCTACGTGCATATGGCCTCGCTCGGCATTCTCGTGATCAGCTCTTTTTGGTCATTGATCAACGAACGTTTCGACCCGCATACAACCCGGCGAGCCATCGGCCGCATCGTCAGCGGCGCGACCTTCGGCGGCATCCTCGGCGGC